>JAQYET010000096.1 GCA_028723525.1 Prevotellaceae bacterium | reverse complement strand
ATGTCATATTAGAGTTTTGCTTGTTTTCTTTTTGCAACACTAAGATAAGTGAAAATTCTGACATGGCAAAATCCTGGGCAACTTATTGTTGCTCAGGAACTTATAAATAAAGTTAAATTATAGTGTTGCGGAATTAAGGTTTTTTATTTTCTGCTGCTTTATGATATGCTACTATTGCCTCGAAGATGTCGATGAAGTTTCTGAAAGCCTTGTCGGGGGCGGGGCTTTTCACAACTTTGTCGATGGCATCCGCCATTACGTCATAGAAATCTTCTATCTTGTTCTTCACCTTGCTTTTGCTCCTCGCTCGTCCTACGGCGTATGCAAGTTTCGGTTTCAGCATGATGAACTTGCTGTGTTCGTATCCATTCATCTGCTGACGCTTCACTTCTCCGAAGAATTTCCTTAGCTGACTTGCGGTTAAAGCCTCTGAAGTTTGCTTGTCTCCGGTTGCAAGATATTCGCCAAATTCCTCTGCAAACTCAACCGATGCTCTCGTAATCTTTTCCCGGATTTCGTTTTCCGGAATTCGTTTTCTTTTATCCCATTCCATATCAGATAGTTTATTTGTTTATACTTGTTTCTTCCCTAACCAGCAGTTCTGCCCATCTTGCGGCAAGTCCGAGCAGTTCAAGGTTTCTGCCTTGGTTGCCGGAGATGTCCTTGTTGCGCAGTTCGCGACAAAAATCAACTATTGCCCTGTCTTTTTCATGGCGCTTTGCAAAGCGCGTAAGATAGTAGCTGAAGTGCCATATATAACTGAAGTCTTCGGTTTTTCCCTCACTCCTGAGTTGCTTGTTGTGCCCTGCTATCGAGGCATATAGCATCGTTTGATGCAGTATGCTCTTGCTCATTGCGTGTTCTCTTATCAGTGTAGTGAAACGTTCCTGATGACTTTTCACTGTGCTGAACTCGTCTTTCCATGACACGGTAATGCCCAAAAAGCAGAACGCATTCTTCTCTCCTCCGTTATAATTCTTTGCCAAATCTTCTGCCTCTCCTGATAGTTCTGCCGCTTTTGATATAGGAAATTTCGGCTTTACGGCAACCATTCCTCCGGATATGCTTATGCCATCGTTCTTGAAATTACGCTCCACTTCGTTGTGAATCTTTTCGGCAAAGCCGATGACTTTGTCCCATCTTCCAACTACAAAGAGGTCGTCGCCGCCGGAATAAATCACGTTGATATAATCCTTGAACTCTTTCTCAAGCCGCATTTCAGCAATTTTCGTTTCGAAAAAGTCCACTAGTCGTTTCGAGAAAACCTTGTAATCGAAAATCGACTTAAAGCCTTCTATAAAGCGTTTCCCGAGTCCGTCAACGTCCATACGCAGCACTCCAAGATATGAGTTGCCCGCATATTCGCTGAAAGTCAGTGTCTGCTGCTCACGACATAGTTTCTCTCCTATTTCTATTTGTTTTTTCACAGACGGGAGAACATGTATTTCTTCGCCGTCGTTATCGATTGCAATGCAGTCTGAAGACTCAATTCCCGTCACGGCACACACCTTTGTCTTTTCGCCGATTGCAATGGGATTGAAAAGTTCTTCATAACTGTCTTGCAGTATATCCTTGAATTTCTGCTGCTTCTCCTTTGCGAAGCTTCTGTTTGTTATCTCCCAAAGTATGCCGGGGCGACAATTAGGCAATCCCGCAATATCAACGGTGCCGTCGGGATTTTCAGAGTATGTCGTGTATGCGATGCTTAGTCCGAGCAGCCCACGGTGCTCCTCCCATAGTGCTTGCTTTATCCCTTTTGCACACACCTCTATCGCCTTTGTCACGCCCTCTGCATTGTTGGCGGTGAAATAGAACTTGCCTCCCGACGAGTATATCTCGTCTATCCCTGAAGCATTTGCCTTCATTGCTGCGTCCTCAATGCTTTTACATACCTCCTTCATGTACTGCCTTAAATAGTCTGATCTGCCTTTCAGGCTGACTGCAGCCTTATGAGATGATATGTTGTACAGGAACTTCTGTATTCCTGAAAGGTCGCCGCCAACGAATATTTTGTCGTGTTCTCTATTTTGTTTCATCTTCTATGTTTGATTTAGATTTCTTGATTTGGAATACCGTTCCATACCCAATGCTGACATTCTTTCCTATTCCGAGATTGTCGGGTATTGATAAGTTTGACGTGAACGAGGCATCAAATGCCATAAGTGCCACACTTTTATTATATATCTTATACGGCTTGCCGATGTCTGTTATACTCACTTTCAAGTCTTCTTCAAGCCAGATGCCAAGTCCTTTGAGCATCGACAAGATATTTGAGCAAAGTATTTTCTCCAGCATCTTAATCCTTTCGGCAAGGCTTTCCATTGCCTGATATTTCCTGTAATTTGCCGGATTGAGCGGGAGCCACCTTGATATTTTGTATTCAAACATGCTGTTCCAAACCTGCATGAGTATTCTTGCCGGCGTTATTCGCATCGTCTTCAGGGTGACGTTTCGCTCTCCCATACTTATCGTTTGGGGAGCATTGCCAATGAATTGCCCGATAATGTCTGCCCCCTCTTCAACACATATAATGGCAGCCTTTCTGCCCAGCCGCTTATACTGTATCAAAGGGTAGGAGTATCTTAGTTTGTTGTTTTCAAGATGGTTGTGGTACAGCAGGTTTGCATCGCCGCCGAAACTGCCTATGACAGCCCCTCTGAACAGCGGAATTTCCCGCGGCTCAAGGTCTATGTCATACGTTACGGCGAGTGTTCTGATAAATTTGTTCATCTAAAATAATAGTATTAAATTATGTAGAGGTCTTTAGTCATAAATATGTCTGATCGCAAATTTAACGAAAATAAATGAACAATCCTAATATTTTTGTAATAAATTTATCATGTTTTTATATGAAACGAGGTTATTGAATATTTTCGGTTGACAGCAATGGGGACAATAGCGGATATGCGCACTGATACGTCTTTTCTTGCCTTTTTATTTTGCCATCTATCCTTTTTGCATTACCTTTGCAGATGAAAAGTTTATGGAAAGAGAGGAAGTTGTTTATGCAAAACCCGCCGGATTACAGACATGATACTGTGCTGCCGCTGCCAATGGAGGTGACGGCTGACGCTTGGGCGGTTGATGCGGGGTGCTCCGGAAATCCGGGACCTATGGAATATCAGGGCATTGACTTGGCAACCGGGGCACGACTTTTCCACTTCGGGCCTATGCGTGGCACCAACAACATCGGCGAGTTTCTCGCTATCGTGCACGCACTGGCTCTTTGCCGGCAGCATGGGCTGCACAACAAAACGATATACAGCGACTCATACAACGCGATACTGTGGGTGAAGAACAGGAAGTGTAAGACGAAACTGGAGCGCACTCCCGAAACGGCAAGGCTGTATGATATTATTCTACGTGCAGAGAAGTGGCTCGCAACGAATGAGTTCCACAACCCGATAGTGAAATGGGACACGGCGAAGTGGGGCGAAATTCCTGCCGACTTCGGGAGGAAGTAGTGGTGTAACGGATAATCAACGTCATACAAAGAGATGAGGTTATTGCGCAGAATACTTGACGTTATCGCACCGAGGCAGTGCTGTGTTTGCAGCAGGCGGCTGGCGATAGACGAGGAACTGATGTGTGCGGCTTGCAATATGCACTTGCCGCGCACGTTTTTTTCTGCCCACGCCTATGATAATCCGATGGCGCGTTTGTTCTGGGGACAGATGCCGTTGGAGCGTGCCGCGGCATGGTTTTACTTCGAACCGCACTCCGAGGTGTCAAAGATGATTTATGGGTTGAAGTATGGCGACCGCCCGGAATATGGTTATCTGCTGGGTCAGTATATTGCCGAGGACTTTGCTGCCGACGGCTTTTTCGACGGCATGGACGCCATTGTGCCGATGCCGATAGCGCGGAAACGGCAGCGCAGACGAGGATATAACCAGAGTGAGTATATAGCAAGGGGAATGGCGGAGGTCACGGGATTGCCGGTGCGTGCAGACCTTGTGGTGCGCAAGGACTTCCGTGGCAGCCAGACGAGGAAGAACTGGTGGGAGCGACAAGGTAACGTGGAGGATGCTTTCTTGCTGAAAAACGGGGAGTGGGCGAGGGGGAAGCATCTGCTCATTGTGGATGACATTCTCACCACCGGGGCGACAGTGCTGGCATGTTCGGGCGAACTCTGCCGTGCGGGAAGGGTGAGGATAAGCGTCGCTACGATAGGTTTTGCGGGGAAGAAATAGTGCCGGTCTGTGCCTATTTCAGCATATCGTCAATCTTCTTCAGCAGTTCCTGTGTCTCAAGATTGCGCTCCACGGCGCGCCCCTGTCTGTTGTATATCACGTTGCCGGGAACCTTATAAAGTCCGAGTTGACCGACAACTTTCCCCTCGAACATCTTTCCGTCACACGCCATGCGCCATGATACGGAGTCTTTTTCCAGCATCCGTTTCACCCCGTCCATGCTCGCATCGAGACAGATGAAGACCGGCTTGAAAGCATTTCCTTTCTCTTTTGCCTTCTGTTTCAGCAGTCTCACCTGATTGATGCTCTCATATTGCCACGAGGCACAGGTGGCAATCACGACCACTTGTCCTTTCAGTTCGTTGCTGTTCAGCGTTCCGCCGTCGCTTGCAGGCATCGAGAACTCCGGCATTACAGCCCCGATGCCCCAGCCTTCGAGCCGTTTCAGGTCGTTTTTCAGCCGCATCAGTCTGCCGTTCTCCTTCTGTTTGTCAATCATTTTGTCGAGCAGGGCATTCGCTTTCCGATAGTCGGGCTTCGCCGAAAGAACGAAGTAGCGGCGCAGCAGATACTCGCTCACTGCCGACTCGGGGTTATCGCCGATGAAAAGTTCGGCATGGTGAGCCACGTCGGGCGGCGACATAAGTGCCGTTTGCCGGCGAAAGTCGGTCATGAGTTCGTTATCTTCCGTTCCTGTTATCTCCATTTCTTTCAGGTGAGAAGCGTCTGCGCTTAATTCAATGCTGCCCCCCGACTCGGCGAATACCGGTTGTTCGGAAAAGTTCGGGAACACTATCATCAGTGTTCCGGGGGCGTTGCACGGTATGTCATACGAAAATCTGCCCCCCGATATGTTTATCGTGTCGATGCCGTTTATTATTCCGTCGTGGCTATATACGAGCAGCCTGCCTTGGTTCATGTGCAGCAGATGCCCCTCCATTCGGAACCTTCCGCGCCGCGATGAGCACGATACGGACATCAGTGCGCACAAAACGACGAGACACCACAGCCACATCACGCCGCCGCGATGCCACACTGTGAAGCCTCGTCGTTTTTCTCCGCGCCCACCTTTCATCCCCTTGTGTTTTTGCTTTTCTTATTTCCTGACGTTCTTCATCTCAATGTCGCTGTCGCCATATTTGGCAAAGAACGGGTCGGCATAGGCTGCCTTTATGAGATATTCGGATGCCTTGTTGTCCTGACCGGTGCGCACCATGAGCAGTGCATTGAGGTAGTGGGTCATGGCATCGGTGTTCTCTATCCCGAGCAAGGTCCGGGTTGCGGCACTGTAGTTCTTGTTCAGTATCTGCGACAGTGCTGCGAGGTTACTCTTTTCGTTCTTTAGGTTCTGCTCTGCGAGCATGTAGTTGCCCTTCGCAATGTTCAGTGCGCCCAGCACTTTCTCCATTCCCGCGGCCCTTGTAGCGTCTGCCAGATAGCGTTCTGCCGATTTTATGTCGCCGTGCTGCAGCACAATCATTGCCATGTTGGCGTAAGCCTCGGGCTGTTTTCCGTCGTCTATCGCCTCTTGGAATTTGTCGATAGCCTCGAGTTCCCTTCCGCTCATCATCTCCATCACGCCGATATTGTTCTTCGCGCGCCAGTCGTTGGGATATATTTCAGCCGCCTTTTCATATATTGCCTTGCGCTTTGCGATGTCGTTTTCGAGCGTTGCGGTGTACAGAAGTTCGTCGGCGGAGAGTTTTTTGGGGTCTGCGGCAAACTGTTCTTTCAGTTGTTCGTCGCTGCGTCCCACCGTTTCATAGTTTATTATCATTCTTGAGCGTCGCAGTTCGGGCAGTATGCCGTCTGCCAATTCGCGAAATCCCTCGCTCATGTTGCGTATCTGCTGTTCGCGTTGTTCCGGGTCTTGATACATGGAGAGCACTCGCAGTATCACGTCTTTGTCTTGAATGTTGCTTGCGGCGACAAGTTGGCGGAAGCCTTCCCAGTCTTCTGCGGTGTAGCGTGCAGACACGTCAGCCGACACCCTTGCCTGCTTCATCTGTCCCTTCACATAGTCTTCCGACACCGACTGCCGGCGGTTGGCGAGCCGGTCGTTGAAAGCGAAGTCGCCCTCGGGCGATGCGTAGGCGAGCACCTCTACGTTTTTCAAAACCATGCTCTCATGTTCGCGGTTTATCTTGCGCAGCATCTCCACGAAGTCTTTCACGGAGTTGCTTGCCAGTTCGCTCTTTCTCAGGTTCGCCTGATTGACGAGGAACTTCACCTGTGCCTCCATTTTGCGGTTGTTCACACGCTCGAAAGAGTCCGGCGCGAGGCACGGCGACTCTGTTTCAAGAGCCTTCTGATAGAGTTCTGCCGTGGCTATTATGCCCGACGCCACCTTTACCAACGGCTGTTTTGTCTCCTTGCTGCCTTTTCGTGTGACAATGTTCAGATAGAGTTCGCTGCGGTGCAGTTCTTCGTCATAGTCGAAAGTCTGTCGCATTGTGAAGTTGCCGCCGTTTTCGTAGGATATTGTCTGGAAGTTGCTTCTTGCCTTTTCGCCTTGGAACGACGCCCCCTCTTCGGCGCGAACGGAGTAGCCTTTGCTGCCGCGCAGCTCCGGAGTGATTGTCACCACGGCGTTTTTCTTCATGAACTTGGCAGGAAATCTGCCGTTTATTGTCACCGTCACCTGCCCTGCCTGTGTCTCCATCGGGTTTGGTTCCACATCGAAGTTTGACGCGGTCAGTTCGCCCATTTTCGATGAACAGGACGCTGTTGCTACTAAGACAAAGGCTGCGAGCGAATAGAAAAGATTTTTACGCATAATCAAAAAATCATGTTTGTACAAAGAAAGTGCCGCGAGCGGGACTCGAACCCGCACAGCCATTCCTGGCCAAGGGATTTTAAGTCCCTCGTGTCTACCATTCCACCATCGCGGCATTGCAGTTTTTAGCGTTTGCAAAGATACGCCGATTATTCCTAACTGCCAAATCATTTAGCAATTTTTTTGACTTGTCTTTTTCTGTGCCTTGCGGTGTTTTGCTGCCCCTCGGGGGCTTTGCGGGCATGGGGCATTGGGGTGCCGACGACTTTTGAAGAATGTTCACAATGAACGTTTTGCATGCAATGCCCGGGGTGTTGATACCCTTCTGCATATCACCGGCATACATAATGCTGTGCAAAACTGCCGAAATTGAATTGCAAAATCGGCGAAATTACCGAGCAAAACCGCCGATTTTACTTTGCAATTTCGCCGATTTTGCTTCATTACAGGTTTTCTTTTGCCAAGTCGTTTGCGGTAAAACGGGGGCAGGAAAGACTCCTGCCGCCCGCCGGGAGCATGAAAACAGGCATGAAAATGCGCTCTAAGTCATTTTTTAGACGAATAAGTTTGTGATAAAAAAAAGATTATATAATTTTGCAGCTCATAACAAACAGGCATGAAAAAGCAAGTAAATGATACCAAAAATAATCCACTTGTGCTGGTTCAGTGACAGCCCCTACCCTGCCGAAGTGAAAGCATGTATCAACTCATGGAGGAAATATATGCCGGAATATGAAATAAGACGCTGGAACATGGCAGACGCAAAGGCTGTCGGTTTCGACTTTATCAACGAGGCACTGGAACACCGCAAGTGGGCTTTCGCTGCCGATGCGGTGCGCTTCTATGCCGTTTACACAGAGGGCGGGATTTACATGGACAGCGACATATTGCTCTATCGGGGCTTCGAAGACTTAATTCCGGAGAGCGGATTTGCCACTTTCAACGAAAAAATAGACCACGAGGACACTCCTTTCTCGTTGCAAGCAGCTTTCTTCATGGCGGAGAAAGGCAACGGGTATTGCAAGGAAATGACCGATTACTACCGCACCCATCACTTCGAACTGGATGACGGAACGATTGACCAGACGGTGTCGCCGAAAATCATGGCGAGCGTTGCCGCGAAGTATGGAGCAAGACATTCGCTCGAGGTGTTGCGGCTCGACGGCTTCACCGTCTATCCCACCGACTATGTCGCTCCGCGCAAGAGATACGAGCGCAAGGATGTTACCTTCGCACGGCATTTGGTGAACCACAGTTGGAAGAACGACCAAAAATTGGGGCGGAAGATTGAGAAATGGGCTAAACATAAGTATCACGAACTGAAATTCCTGCTCCTGAAGAAATATTGACAACCTGCCTGCGGCGGCTGTCATGCCATTATATACCATTCACAACATTTCTTATCACAGATGAAGAATATTGCAGTAGATTTACGCTTTCTCGACTATTACACCGGTTTCGGAGACATCTGTCGCAACTATGCGCGCCGTCTCGCCGCCATAGACAGCCCTGACTTGCATTTCATATTCATGCTTCCCGAAGCCCATATCGGAACATTCGGAGAGTCAGTATCATACATCTCATGCGAACATCCGGAGCGTGACATCATCGAGAAGGGGCTGAAAATAGACCTGTGGCACAGCACCGACCAGATGTATGAATACTATTTCAAGTCGCCGGATAGCATACACCTGCTCACCATACACGACCTCAACTTCCTTTATGAGAAGAAACACTTCCACCGATGGAAGCGCATGTGGCGTTTCAAGAAGCGCGTCAAGGATGCCGACTACATATCGTTCATATCTCATTTTGCAAAGAACGACGTGGATCGCATATACGGACTGAAGGACAAGCCGCACTGTGTGATATACAACGGCATCACACCCGTGGGCGACAAAGAGGGCGTGAAGCCGGGATTTGTGGAACATGACGACGGCAAGTTCTTCTTCGCCATAAGCCAGATACGCCGCAAGAAGAACTTCCATACGCTCGTTCCCATGATGCAGCATTTCGCTGACCACAACCTATATATATGCGGCGACGACGAGTTCAGGTATGCAAAAGAGATACGCAAACTCATCAAGAAGTTGGGCACAGACCGCGTGAAACTCACCGGGCGTGTGTCTGAGGACGAGAAGACGTGGCTCTACCGGCACTGCGATGCGTTCCTGTTCCCGAGCAAGGCAGAAGGGTTTGGCATCCCGGTGATAGAGGCTATGCAGCAGGGCTGTAAGGTTTTCTCTTCCAGACTGACCAGCCTGCCCGAGATTTGCGGTCCGCATGCCACTTATTGGGACAACTTCGACGCCTCCGACATGGCGCGGGTGGTGAGAGAGGGACTGCTGAACGACGACCGCCGACTCGTGAATGAGCGCAAGGAATATGCCCGAAGGTTCAACTACGATAAATATACTTCGGAGTATATACAGTTGTATAAGAAGATTTTGTGCTGCGGGTAATCGCGGCGGAGGGGAAGTTTCGGTTTACCCCTCCGTGATAAAACGTTTCCAGAAGCCCCACCTGCTGCGGTGTCGATAGCCGTGACAGCCCATTGGGAGACTACCTCCGAGTTTCTTATAGCACACCGTCGGCTTAACGTCTATCGCGAAAGCCATTGCTTCTTCGGCAGAGGGCGAGCGCAGCTCTGTGGCTATGAGAGCAAAGAAAACGTCTTCGTTGTGCATTGAGTTGCGCGCCGCGATGAACTCCCTTGCCTCTGCAGAGTGGTTCTCGCATGCCGATATGAACGGGGCGACACGGCGGAGCGACAGACCGCCGTTGCCTACGTGTCCGTAGGTATCGCTGCGCAGCATCTTGCTCCGGGGCGTAAGTCTGCGGCGCAAGGCGGTGAAAAGACTGAACGGAAAATAAGAGTAGATAGACCATGTTATCCAAGGCGCGGCAACATGGTCGAAAGGACGCGACATCCACAGGTCGGTTTCGTCGCGGAATACCCAAGCATCGACGTGGCAGATGAGAATGAACTCACAGTCGGAGAACATGCGGTAGAAGTCTGCCGACATCATCATTGCATTATATCCGGCAATGCCGCGCTTCGTTCCCAGCCACTCATCGCTCACCTCCATGACCTCTGCCTGCGGATATTTCCTCTCCAGCCACGCGATGTCGAGCCCCTCGGGTTTCAGCAACACAACGGTGTGGCTGCCCAGAACGCGAATGTTGTTGTCCATTGCCGCAGCCTCTTCGGGTCGCAGCGTGGCGCGATAGATGGGGATTATAATCTTCAGTCGGGGCATGGTGTCACACGTCTATCTTGAAAGGGAGCCTGTCCTTATCCTTATAATGTTTCCAAAAACTGCGGCGAAGGCGCATTGTCTCTCTCTCGCAGGCATCCTCGTCGAAGCCGCGTGAGCGCGCATAGCTGCGCACCATTATGGCTATGAGTTCGCGCGAGCCCCACATCTTCTTCATGTTTTGGCAACCATCGCTCATGCTCACCTTGCCGAAGCGCATGCGGTTAATATCCACGAGACTGAAACGGAACGTGCCGTCGTCGCCCGAAACCCACAGGATATTGCCCGGAGTGTAGTCGAGATGCAATATCCCGGCATCGTGAAGACGCGCCGTGAAATGCCCGAGCGACTCCATGAGCGGTGCGCAATCGGCAGTGCTTCGGTTTGCCACCTCGTACATTGTGTGGCAGTTGCAATAGTGTATGCTCACGAAAAAGGAGAAAGCTATCAGTCCTGCGGTGCGCTGTTCGATATATGCCACCGGTTCGGGGGTGTCTATGCCTGCTGCCAAGAGGCGTCCGGGGTATTCAAATGCGCGCCTGCCCTTAGGTTTACGAAGACCAAAGGAGTAAATCAGCGAGTTCGGGAATTTCGGCTTGTGGTAGCGTTTCACGTTTAGGACAAGCCCTCCCGGGGCGTCAATCACCTTTATGGTATTACGCAGATTATATATCTCACGACCCTCGCAGCAGAACTTTCCGGGCATCTCTTCGAGCCACCGGCGCAGTCCTTCATACTTTGGATTTATGAGCATTATGGTCTTCATGGCTGCAAAGTTACGCGAAACATGAGACAATACAAAATTTATGATCGGGAATTTGAATTGGGGGTTAAGAGAGTTTTATCTCTTCGCCCCTCCCGAGAGTATCTCGTAGAGTTTTTCCATATCCACACTGCGTCTCACGGCATCTGCAAGTTTGTCGTATTGCAGGTTCTTGTATTCCGTTGCTGTGAGCATTTCGTCGCCTTGTTTCTGTCTCATTGAAGCCGAGAAAGGTTCGAGGATATGCTCTATCACGGGTGCATTGTCGAGTATTCCGTGGATATATGTTCCCCAGCAGGTGTCTCCGGCAGAGAACGAACGGTGGGAAGTGCCCTCCTTGTCGGTGGTTTTCCCCATGTGTATCTCATATCCACGGCATTCGTTCCCATTGAAGTCGAACACCGTCTGCACCGTTGTTTTCTCCCCGCCCATCACCGTGTATAGCGGCAGCAGTCCCAGTCCGGGCATGCGTTCCACATCGCCTTCCACTCCGTCGGGGTCGGCAACCTCCATTCCCATTATCTGATAGCCGCCGCAGATGCCAATCACCGTTGCACCGTTGCGGTGAGCCCTCATCACAGCCTGTGCCGCGCCGTTGCGCCGAAGTTCCACAAGGTCGGCGATAGTGCTCTTCGTTCCGGGCAGGATAACTATGTCGGCTTTCATTATTTCCTCGTTGTTGTTGGTGTAGAAGAGATGCACCCGAGGGTCGCGTTCGAGCGTATCGAAGTCGGTGAAGTTGGATATATGCCTCAGCATCACCACTGCCACATTCACCTTTCCTGCCATTGCCTCGCGGTTTTTCAGTTCGAGCGACACCGAGTCCTCCTCTTCTATGTGCACGTCTTTCAGGTATGGCAGCACTCCGAGCACCGGTATGCCGCACAGTTGTTCAATCATCCTGCGCCCCTCTTCGAAGAGCGACATGTCGCCTCTGAACTTATTGATGATTATTCCCTTCACTCTTCTGCGGTCGCTCTCCGGCAACAGCATCACCGTTCCATACACCGAGGCGAACACTCCGCCGCGGTCGATGTCGGCGACGAGTATCACGTCGGCGTCGGCATGGCGTGCCATAGGCATGTTCACGATGTCAACGTCGCGCAGGTTTATCTCCGCTATGCTCCCCGCACCTTCCATGACAACGGGGTTATGGCGCATGGCAAGGCGGTCGAAAGCCTCACACACGGCGGTGCGCAGCTGCTCACGACCCTCTCTGCGGAAATATTCCGTGGCATGTTGGTTGCCTATCGGTCGTCCGTTGAGCACCACCTGCGAGGTGTGGTCGCTGTTAGGTTTCAGCAGCAAAGGGTTCATGTCGGTGTGACATTCCACTCCTGCCGCCTCCGCCTGCACCGCCTGCGCCCGCCCTATTTCAAGTCCGTCGGCTGTGGCATAGGAGTTTAGTGCCATGTTCTGCGCCTTGAACGGTGCGGGCGAATAGCCGTCCTGTTTGAAAATCCGGCAGAAAGCCGTTGCCACGATGCTCTTGCCTACGTCGCTGCCTGTGCCTGCAAACATCACGTTATGCAGTTTTCCCGAACGGTCTTCAGCCTTTTCTTCCTCCTGTCTGCGCTCACCCCAATAGTGGTGCATATACCCTGCGAGGGTGTTCTTATATATATAATAAGGTGATATTTCGTCTTCCGTGTCGCCCGATATTTCCGAATAATGGAACTCATGTCCCCTCCAGCCGTTCTTCTCGCGGTAGCCCAGATGAAGCCTTGCGCCCTTCATGGTGGCTTCTTTCTGCAACACGCCCACCATAGGATATGCCGTGCCGTCGGCGTCGGTGATGTTCCGGCACAGATACATCATCCCTCCGCACTCCGCGAGACAGCGTCCGCCACCCTCAATATATTGTCTTACGGCAGCAATCATCTTGCTGTTACGGCTCAGTTCCGGCAGGAAAAACTCCGGATAACCGCCCGGAAGATACAGCAGGGTGGTGTTTTCGGGCAGCGACTCGTCGGCTATCGGTGAGAAAAACGCCACCTCCCCGAGTGTACGCATGCGGTCGATGTTTTCGCGATACACAAACGAGAAAGCCTCGTCTCGCGCCACGGCAATCTTCTCTTTGCGGCTTTCTCCCCAAGGAAAGGAGGCGTCTCGCGCCCACAAAAGGTCGGTAGGGAGTGCCTCGGGAACTGCCTTTTCGGTTTCCGAAAGCAGCAAATCAATATCCACATTATCCTCCACCGCTTCGGCAGCGCGCTCTATGAGTCTCTCAATGTCTTTCTGCTTGTCGAGCGTAAGCCCCAAATGTCGCGACGGTATCTCCATTTCTTTCACCCTCGGAATACACCCGAAACACCTCATCCCGGCATCGCGGCAGGCATCACGCAGCATCGTCTCGTGGCGGGCAGAGCCCACCTGATTGAATATCACACCGGCAATGCGTGGAGCATCTGGCATGTCTTTCGGTATAAACCGCCTGTAGCCTTCCACCAGTGCAGCCGCACTGTATGCCATGCTGCGGGCGTTCACCACCAGCACCACAGGCAACGAGAGCATCGAAGCCACCTCTGCCGTGCTGCCATGCCAACGCTCCTTGCCGTCCCAGAGCCCCATCACACCCTCCACCACATTCACTCTCTTGGCATAATGGGCAAAAACACGTCTCAGATGTTCTGCCGACATGAAGAATGTGTCAAGGTTTACGCTCTCCTCGCCTGCTGCCATGCGGTGATATTGAGTGTCAATATAGTCGGGACCGCACTTAAAAGGCTGCACCTCGCCGGTTCTCCGCGAGATTGCGCGCAGCAGTCCGATAGTAATCGTTGTCTTGCCACATCCGGAGTTTGTTGCCGCAATCACGAAAGCACTCGCTTTCCTATGGCGTGACGGTTCGTTTTTATCCATAAAACAAAGGGTAACATGTAATTTCGTGCAAAAATACTAAATAATTTTCATTTAAATATTCTAAATAAATAAATATTTATTACCTTTGCAAACGATTGGTGATGTTTCGTGTTTTCACACGCGGCATGAAAGGGAATCAGGTGTGACACCTGAGCAGTACCCGCTACTGTAATCTCCTTTAGTTTGAGATGCCATCAAGACGAAGCCACTGTGGTTTTGATACCGTGGGAAGGCGAGGCATCTCGGGAGTAAGCCAGGAAACCTGCCATTAAAGTTTATCTGTTACGACTGTCTCCGGGATTAGGGGCGTCGGCAAAGCATTTTTTCAAATTAAAAATCAAGTATTAAAAATGAAAAAGATTGCTGCAAGCATCATTTTCGCTGTTGCCTGTGCAAATGCGTGGGGACAAACAGTAGTGAGTGGAGTAGTGACCGACGCCGAGACCGGCAGGCCCGTTAGAGACGCCAATATCCGTGTGGATAACAGTCTGGCGAAAGGTGTTACCAACGCGGAGGGGCGTTTCAAAATTACCAACCTTCCCGACAAGAAACACAAGTTGAGCATAACCCACGTGAGTTATGCCCCCGTGTCGCTGCCCGTTGGTACGACAGAAGAGGTGAAAATCAACATGACACCGACATCGCAGAACATCGGTCAGGTGGTGGTTACGGGCACAGGAACCCACCACAGACTGAAAGACAGCCCCGTGCCGGTGCAGGTTGTCACGGCAAGTGACATCGCAGCCACAAACGCAACATCGCTTCTTGAGGCACTCCAGAAAATCTCTCCCTCGTTCACAAGCATGGTAAACGGCATGGGCTCGACTGTATCGCTGAACGGAATGACCGACGATTACTACATCTTCCTTGTCAACGGCAGGCGCGTTTCGGGCGATGACACATGGCAGAGAATGAACGTTGCCAACATCAAGCGCGTGGAAATTCTCAACGGCGCGGCATCAACGCTCTACGGAACAAACGCCATAGGGGGCGTTATAAACATCATCACCAACGACTCCAAGAACACCGTGGAGGTGCAGAACGACTTCAAGATTGCAAACAAAGGCAGGATTACGGAGTCTGCCAACCTCGATGTGCAGAAGGGAAAGTTCGGTTCTTACACCTCATACAAGCATCAGGAGGCTGACACATGGCAACTCTCGCCATACGAGATAGACAAGAAAGGCGAACTCGTAGAGACAAACAAGATTGCGTCTGCCGGTTTCCACGACGACGGAGTGACGCAAAGGTTTACCTACGACGCCAACGACCGCCTCTCGTTCTATACCGAGGGAAACTTCTACCGTTACAAGACCGACCGCCCGGAGGAAGTTTACAACTACGACATCAAGCACGAAACATACGGATACGCATTCGGTATGAAGATGATAACGACCGAAAAATCGTATATCACATTCGACTACAATACAGACATTTTCAACTCTAAATACGACTATATCGTTGACATCAAGGACAAAAAGGGCAACATAACCACACCCAAGGGAACATCGGTGATGAGAAAGCGCACACGCTTCCACGAGGCAACTCTCAAGGGAGTGTTCACACTTGCCGACTGGAACAAACTCTCGGTGGGCGTGGATTATCAGATAGATGCTCTCAAGAGCACCAGCGACAACATCAATAAAGAGATGTCGAGCACATTCGCCATGTTCGTTCAAGACGAGATGACGATAGGCGGCGGACTGCATGCGCTCCTCGGAGTGAGATACCTTTACCACAGCAATTTCCACAACTACGCCACACCCAACGTCGCACTTATGTACCGCATTGGCGGACTCAACCTGCGCGCAAACTACGCAATGGGATATAAGGCACCGACGCTGAGCGAAATCTATGCCACCGACGTGGCAAAGACCATCGACCGAATGACCATCGGCAACACCGCACTGAAGGCAGAGAAGAACAACTACTTCGGCTTCAATGCAGAATATCAAATGTCATGGCTCACCGTTTCGGGAAACGTATTCCTCAACAAGGTGAGAGACATGATTGACTATGTGACGATAGCACAGGGCGATGAGGCAATGGCAAAATACGGACACAAGACCGTGAGACAGCGTCAGAACATAAACCACGCATCAGTACTCGGAACCACACTTGCCATGAACGCCAACCTCGGCTGCGGTCTCTCGCTCAACGCTGCATACACTCACCTGAAGGCAAAAGACGACGACACCGACGCAACTCTCGACAAAACGATAAAGAATGCTTGGACAATGGGCGCACAGTGGGCACGCTCTTGGGGACTATATACGCTCCATGCAAACGTGAACGGTCGCATCTACAGCCGCCGTTTCAGCGAAAGCTACGGCTACGCGCCGCATTATAACATGTGGGACATCTCTACACGCCACACCTTCAGCCTCAAGAAACTCATCTTGGAACCCGGTTTCGGAGTTGAGAACGTGTTCGACTGGACCGACGACCGTCCCTACAACAGCAACTATGCAACGCTGAACCCCGGACGGACATTCTACGTCAGCTGCTCCATAAAGTTCAAGTACTGATAAAGAAAAGACGATGCGCAAACGACTATTGATAGTTTCAGTAACGTTATGTGCCCTGACAATGACCGCCTCGGCACAAGTCGTGAGTGACAAGGAAGTCACTCTCGACGAGGTGGTGGTCACGGGTACCGGCACAGAACATCTGCTGAAGAACGCCCCTGTGCAGACAGAAGTAATCAGCGGAAAGCAACTTCGCAACTACGGAGCACGCAGCATAGAAGACATCTTGGGAATGTTGTCGGCATCGTTCGACTTCAACCAGAGCGACATGGGGTCGAGAATGCAAATCAACGGGCTCGGAAACTCCTACATACTCATCCTCATCGACGGAAGGAGAATACACGGAGACAACGGCGGAGACAACGACCTCGGACTCATAGACCCGCAGAACATCGACCATATAGAAATCGTGAAGGGTGCTTCGTCGGCACTATACGGAAGCGATGCAATAGCGGGCGTGGTGAACATCATCACCAAGAAGCACAACGACGGAATACTCGTGGAGAACTCAACGAGGGTGGGAAGTTACGGAGATGTTAGGCAACATAACGGACTGGGACTTACAATAGGCAAACTGCAGTCGTTCACTAACTTCCAATGGCAGCACAACGACGGCTGGCAGAACACATCGGTAGAGGACATACACCAGACCGAATTCCTTATCACCGACTCCCGAAACAAGACCGCAAACCGCCATACCAACTGGCAGATAGCCGAGAGGCTGACCTATCAAGCCACTAAGAAACTGCAGATTTACGCCGATGGAAGTTTCTATTGGAAACGGATATTCAGACCGTCGGGCAAGTATGCCTCAACCGATGTCCACACTTTCGACCTCATGTATCGCAACGTCTCTGCCGGAGGCGGTGCGAGACTGAATTTGTCTAAGACCGACTACATCACGCTCGACGTGAGCTGGGATCGGCACGCATACTATTATCTCTTCACCGATACCACGCTTACAGACGGATATTATAAAGGTAAGTTTACTCACTATTACCCGTATTTCCCCACTCAACAGCTGCTTCAGAGCGACCAACAGCGCACCATTGCCGAAGTCAAGGGTGTGTTCACGCTGCCCTGCAACAACCGCCTGTCGGTGGGAATGGAGTACAGATACGACTGGCTGAAGGCACCGGCAAGAGTGGTGGATGGCAAGGCTGATGCAAGCCACGAGGCGATATACGTGCAGGATGAGTTCGACTTCATACCGTGGCTCAACATCAGTGCCGGACTGCGACTTAACCACAACAACATGTTCGGCTACCGACTCACACCGAAACTCTCTGCCATGCTGCGCACCGGAGAGCGGCTGCGTTGGAGAGCAACGTGGAGTCAGGGATTCAAAGTGCCCACCACCAAGGAGATGTATTACCGCTACGTGAGGAGCATGATAGGAACATACCTATACCTCGGAAACACCGACCTGAAGCCGCAGTCAAGCAACTATTTCTCGCTCGGGGGCGAATACAACGCCAACGGACTGTCGGTTACGCTGACTGCCTACCACAACCGCGTGGATAACATGATTACGCTGGTGACAATACCCAACTCCGAAGCACCGGGAGAATATATCGTGGAATACGACCCTATGGCAGTAAGACAATACCGCAACGTGGAAGACGCCAAGACCGTGGGCATCGACTTCTCTGCCAGATACCGCGTGCGCGGGTTCAGCATGGGGGTGGGATACAGTTATCTCAACACCCGGGCAAACCTCTACAACAGCGAGAACAATACCATGAACCGCGTCATCATCGACGGTATGGCGCGCCACAAGGGTAACGTGTTCGCTACATGGAACCACACCTTCTCGTCGAACTATTCACTCGGAATAGGATTATACGGCAAGATGTCGTCGAAAAGATACTATCAAATCAATGGCAACGGAAAGGGTTACAACATCTGGCGCATCAACACCGTCCACGACTTCGGGCGCAGCAAGACCATGAGTTACAGCATAGAGGCAGGAGTTGACAACATCTTCAACTATGTTGACCGCACCCCTCACGGGCTGCATCTCGGCACGAACACACCCGGCACCACGATATATGCAAAGTTCACGATAAAGTTTTCGAAAGGTAAGAAAACCTCAAATAAATTCAATTCTAACGTAAAACAAAGTGATTATGAAGAAGATTAAGTTTTTGATGATTGCCATGATGGCAATTATTGGTTCTGTGGCGTTCACCTCTTGCGGTGACGACGATGACGACAACAACGGTGGGCAGTCCAATTACGACCGCTACCAGAATGTGGTTAACGAAACCGTAAAGAAACACAAGAAGAGCGACAAGGTAATCCTCCTCGTTGCCTTCGGTGCTACATGGCAGCAGGCTTTCGACACATTCGACTCCGTGAAGAGCGAATATGAGAAGACATTCCCGAATTACGATGTCTATCTCTCGTTCTCTTCGGCTATCTGTATCAACAATGCACGTGCCGGAGAGCACAAGGCAGAGGGTGCAGAGGTGCGCGAATACTTCGATCCCGAGCACTGGCTCACAGCAATCGGACTGGCAGGCTACAAGCAGATTGTGGTGCAGTCGCTGCAGGTTACACCCGGTGAGGAATACCGCCGCGTGCGCGACTCTTACGTGAAAGACTTCATGAACAACCACAACGGCGACTTCACCGAAGCATACATGAAGAGCATCGACAAGCAGGTTGTGGTGGGAACACCGCTGATGGCAGAAGATGCTGATGTGACTACACTCGCCAAAAACCTCCTTCAAGAGAAGGACATAAAGGCTGCTCTCCAAGAAGGTGTTGTGGCTTTCATGGGTCACGGCAACCCTGAAGGTTACGACTACGACGGAGCAAACCGGCGTTACACTGAACTTGAGAATGCCTTCAACGGACTGCTTTCCCAAAAACTGTTCGTAGGAACGGTTGACATGCCCGGCAATTTGCTCCCCGACATGTATGAACGTATGCTCAAAACAGGTCTGAAGAAGGGCACCAAGGTGCAGCTCTATCCGCTGATGTTCATCGCCGGCGACCATGCTCACAACGACATGGCAGACCCCGACGACGAGGAAAGCTGGTACTGCTACCTCAACGCAAAGGGCTTCAAAACCACTGCTTACGAGACTAACTATCCCAAGGCAGAGGCTTGCTGGAAGGGATATAAGGAAGGCAGTGAGTATATCCCGGCTCTCGGCGAGCGTTCGGCAGTGCGCCGGATGTGGATAGAACACACAAAAGAGGCTATCAAGAAACTCGGAACAGACGAAGCCCTCTCCACTCCAACCACAGCTGCAGAGTAAACTTTGACCCGCAACTCCTCGTGCCAAGCGCAACGCATGGCGTGAGAGACGATAAATAGAAATCCGCATCGTGAGACCGGCAGGAATACCGACCGCTCCCGATGCGGGTTCTTTTTTTACCCTGTAGGCAGCATGTTGCAGCGTGATATATAATAAGGCGTTTTGCAAAACAGCCGGTTTTGCCGACCAAAATCGCCGATTTTGCAAAGTAATCTCGCCGATTTTGGTTTGCAATTTCGCCGAATTTACTTTACGCAACATGCCCGGACGCGCAGCATTATGGCGTAAACCAAAGGCGGAAAGCGCATATTTGCCAAAATATTCCGTACGCTATCGCCATTATCTGCGATGCCCGCAACGCTACGGATAAAAAAGATTGGTGAAATAAAACATGCTTGAACTTTTTTTTGTATTTTTGCATTCAGATAATCCAAGTAGGTAGTTAGAGCGCGTACTGATTGTGTTCGATTGCCCGACAGATTGGGTGTCGTTCTTATCGAAGGCGTACATAAGTGGTCTGACGACCGATTTGGGATAAAACAAAACAGCAATATTATCAGATATATGGGCAAGGCAAGGATTACCGTTGCAGGCATAGGACCGGGCAGCGAGGCAGACATCACGCCGGCAGTGATAAAGAGTATCGGCGAGGCAGACGTGGTGGTGGGATATAAATACTACTTCCGCTTCATCGAGAAGTATGTGAAAGAGGGGTGCCGGTGCATAGACACAGGGATGAAACGCGAGCGCGACCGTGCGCAACAGGCATTCGACATGGCTATGCAGGGGCAGCACGTGGTGGTGATAAGCAGCGGCGATGCCGCCATCTACGGTATGACACCGCTGATTTACGAGATGAAACGCCGGTATGCCGATGCCGACATCGAGATTGTTTCGCTTCCCGGCATCTCGGCTTTCCAGAAGGCTGCGTCGCTGCTCGGTGCTCCCGTGGGGCACGACTTCTGCGTTATCTCGCTCAGCGACCTCATGACTCCGTGGGCAACGATAGAGAAACGCATCACCGCAGCTGCCGAAGCCGACTTCGTTACTGCCGTGTATAACCCCAAGAGCAACGGCCGCTACTGGCAACTCTACCGCCTTCAGGAGATTTTCCTCATGCACCGCGACCCGAAAACACCGGTGGGCTACGTGCGTCAGGCGGGCAGACCGGAGGAGGAAGTGTTTCAAACGACACTCGGAGAGTTTGACCCCGAACAGATAGACATGTTCACCGTGGTGATAATAGGCAACAGCCAGAGTTATTGCCACGGCGGTTCGATGATAACGCCGCGAGGATATTACCGCGAGGAGAATACCGAAGGCGACGGCGGAAATAAAGAAGTGGGCGTGGGGCAGGAGATTATGATGGAGAGTTTCCGCACCATACGCTCCGAGATGAGCAACCCCGACGCTCCGCTCTACCGCCTCTGGCCCTTGCTGCATGCCATTCACACAAGTGCCGATTTCGCAATGGAGGATATAATATACACCACCGAGGAGGCTGTGCCGCGCATGTTCGGGGAGATTGAAAAAGGCAGACTCAACACCATCGTCACCGACGTAACAATGGCTGCCGCAGGCATACGAAAGGCGGCTTGCAGCAGAATGGGGATTGAGGTGAAGTGTTATCTTGCCGACCCTCGCGTGGCTGAAATGGCAAAGAAGAAAGGCATCACGCGCAGTCAGGCTGGCATCAGGCTGGCAGTGGAGGAACATCCCGACGCGCTGTTCGTGTTCGGCAATGCTCCCACGGCACTCATCGAACTGTGCTCTTTGATGCGTCAGGACAAGGCAAAGCCTGCCGGCATCATAGCCGCACCGGTGGGTTTCGTACACGTGTGCGAGTCGAAGCACATGGTGAAGGTGTTCCGCGACGTGCCAAAGATAATCGTGGAAGGGCGCAAGGGGGGAAGCAATCTTGCCGCAACGCTGGTCAACAGCATACTGGCATGGGACGATGCGCAACAGTTAATGCCCGGCAGAGACGTATGACAGAACGCAGAGCCGACTATATAGTAATAGGTATCGACGATAGTCACGACCCGTCGCTGTCGCGCGATGCACTGCAGGCGATTGCCTCCGGCAGGGTTTTCTCCGGCGGAAAGCGTCACCATGACATCGTGGCACACCTGCTCCCGGCAGGCGCGAGGTGGATAGACATCACCGTACCGCTCGACGATGTGTTTGCAGAATATGAGAAGACAGGCGACACCATCGTTGTGTTCGCTTCCGGCGACCCGCTTTTCTTCGGCTTCGCTGCCACCATACAGAGGCGCATACCGGGGGCTGTGATAAAGACAATGCCCACGCTCAACTCGTTGCAAACGCTTGCCCACCGACTGCTGCTGCCGTATCACGACATGCAGACGGTGACGCTTACGGGTCGCCCGTGGCACGAATTTGACACCGCATTGATAAGGAGGATGCCCAAGATTGGGGTGCTCACCGACCGAAATCATACACCGGCTGCCATTGCGCGACGCATGCTGGAATACGGCTACGACAACTACGTGATGCACATCGGCGAACTGCTGGGCAATGATAGCGGCGAGAGGGTTGGCACGTTTTCGCTCGAAGAGGCTGCGGAATATGAGGCTCTCATGCCCAACTGCGTGATTATCACTGCCGTGAACGAGCGCGAGAAAATGGTTCCAATTCCCGATGCGGAGTTTCTTTCGCTGCCCGGCAGACCACTGATGATAACCAAGGCTCCGATACGCCACCTCACCCTCGCTGCCCTCGAACTGCAACATCGCCGCTCGCTGTGGGACATCGGGTTCTGCACCGGCTCGGTTTCGATAGAGGCGAGGCAGCAATTCCCGCAACTTCACGTGACGTCGTTCGAGACGAGGAGTGAGTGTGAAGACATCATAAACACCAATATGCGACGCTTAGGGACACCGGGGATAAACATCTCAATGGGCGACTTCCTCGATGCCGACACCTCTGCGTACCCCGACCCCGACGCCGTTTTCATCGGCGGACATGGCGGACATCTGCGCGAAATAATACTGAAGGCGGCGCGGGAGATGACACCGGGAGGGGTGATAGTGTACAACTGCGTGGCTGTGGAGACCACGACAGACCCGCGTATTCCGCGCGACAGCATAGAGATTTTCAACAATGCCGCTGCCGAAGCGGGACTTACCGTGGAACAGCCCCTGCGCGTAGCAATAGATTTATACCACCCGATAAACATTCTTAAAGCAAGAAAAAAATGAGAATATCAATCATAACGGTCACTCAGGAGGGTGACAACATTGCCGAAACTCTGAAAAAGACCGTCGGCGGAGATATAGACATGGCCGGTCGCAGCGACGTTGCGCGGCTCTTCAACGAGCGCGATGCTTTCATATTCATTGGTGCAATGGGCATTTGTGTGAGAACTGTCGCGCCGCTCATCGGCGACAAACACACCGACCCTGCCGTGATATGCGTTGACAGCATGGGGCGAAACGTGATTTCGGTGCTGTCGGGACACGTGGGGGGAGCAAACCGACTGGCGCGCGAGGTGGCTGCGGCGATTGGGGCGCGACCGGTGATCACGACCCAGAGCGACAACCAAGGACTGTGGGCTCTCGACACCATCGCCTCCGACTTCGGGTGGAGCGAGGTTGCCGACAATGCCATGAACAACATCATCACCACCTTTGTCAACAGGCAGCCGACGGCTCTCTGGCTTGAGACTCGCGACCGCGGAACCGACTTTCTGGAGGAAACAAAGCCGGAGCATGTCACCATCGTTGGCAGCGAGGAGGAACTCTCGCAGGGAGGTTTCGCGCTGTGCATCATCGTGTCGCCGTTCCGCCGAGCCGTGCCCGAGGGCATGCTGTGCCTGCGTTTCGTGCCGCGCGCCGTTTCGGTGGGCATAGGACTGGCGCATCAGGCTGCCCCTGCAGACGATGTTATAAGCGGAATACGCTCTGCTGTAGCCGCAAAGGGTATCATGGATGAGGCGTGCCGATATGCCACGATAGACATAAAAAGCGACGAACCGGTGGTTAGGCGGATGATTGCAGACGGTGAGGATTTCACCTTTTTCACCGCATCGCAGCTGTCGGAGATTGACGTTCCAACGCCAAGCGAAACGGTGGCGAAGCACGTCGGTACGCCAAGTGTGAGCGAGGCGGCGGCATTGCTGCTGGCCGATGGTGGCGAAATGCTGATAGAAAAGCAGAAAGGAAGCAACTTCACTGTTGCCGCAGCAATAGGCAGAAGGTGGCTGCGTAGAGGGCATATCGAGATTGTCGGTGCCGGTCCGGGCGACCCGGAGCTGGTCTCTGTGCGCGGAAGAAGGATGCTCGAGCGTGCCGACCTTATACTGTATGCAGGCTCTTTGGTGCCCCGCGAACTCACTCTCTGCGCAAAGGAGGGTGCCACGGTGCGCTCGTCGGCAGACATGAACCTTGACGAACAGTGCTCACTGATGAAGAGTTTCTATGACCGTGGCGCGTTCATAGTGCGCCTGCACACCGGCGACCCGTGCATTTTCGGGGCAATACAGGAGCAGATGGCGTTCTTCGATGAGCACGGCATGAGTTACCACATCACGCCCGGCATATCATCGTTCCTCGCGGCTGCGGCAGAACTGCGGTCGCAATTCACCATTCCGGAACGCTGTCAGACGATAATACTCACACGCGGCGAAGGGCGCACACCGATGCCTGAGCGGGAGAAACTGCACTTGCTGGCGCGTTCGCAGAGCACCATGTGCATCTTCCTCAGTGCCTCGATAGTGGATGATGTGCAGGCACAGCTGCTTGAGGAGTATCCCGAAGACACCCCCATTGCTGCCTGCTACCACCTCACGTGGAAAGATCAGGCGATATACAGGGGTAAGTTGAAGAACCTCGCAGAGATAGTAAAGAGTCACGACCTCACGCTTACAACGATGATTGTGGTGGGCGAAGCGATAGACAACCGCTCCAATACGTCGTTGCTGTACGACCGGAATTTCAGCCACTTGTTCAGGAATTGAAGCCTGCGTGGATAATAAGATAAACGTGGTTGAAGTATGATTTTGGTTTTCGGCGGCACTACTGAAGGGCGGAAGGCAGCCATTGCGCTCGAAGATGCGGGCAAGACGTTCTATTATTCCACTCGTGGAAGCGAGCAGGAAATAGACCTCGTGCACGGTGTCCGCACCACCGGGGCAATGGACATCGACACCATCGGGCAGTTCTGCGACGAGAAAGGCATTGCTCTTATCATTGATGCTGCACACCCGTTTGCCGAAAATCTGCACCGCAACATCATCGAGGCGGCGCGCAGGAAGCAACTGCCGGTGATAAGATACGAGCGGCAATATCCTCCGCGGAGCGATGACATGGTATGGTGTGAGGACTATAACGACGCCGTGGAGCAAATGGAACGCCGCGGCGTGGAGCGACTTCTCGCCCTCACTGGAGTGCAGACGATAGGCAGACTGAAACCTTTCTGGAGGCGGCATCGCACGTGGTTCCGCATCTTGAACCGCGACTCGTCGGTGGATTTGGCACTGCGCAACGGCTTCCCGAGGGAATATCTCACGTTCTATGACGACGAACCCACCGCGGCAACGATACACACACTGCGCCCCGATGCCATAATAACAAAGGAGAGTGGCGAGAGCGGAGGCTTCGAAGAGAAAGTGGAGGCGGCACGAAAGGCAGGCATTGCCGTCTTTGTTGTGAAGCGACCGGCTGTTGACACCGCGCAAGTGAAGTTCATGAGAGTGAACGGACCGCACGGACTACGCCTGAAAACGCAGGAGATATTGCCCGACTTCTACGAACTGAAGACCGGCATCACCACCGGCACATGTGCCACTGCCGCTGCCATTGCAGCAATTACGAGACGGCAGACGGTGAGCGTGCGCATCCCCGACGGTGAGGACATAGAGGTGCGCGTCACCTCTCTCGGCGAAAACTCTGCCACCGTTACGAAGACCGCAGGCGACGACCCCGACATCACCAACGGTCTTGACATCGTGGCAACGATAGTATTCCATCCCCTGACATCACCCCTCTCTCACCCCTCATCTCTCCCTCCTCGCCCCTCAACGCTCAACATAATAGGCGGCGAAGGTGTAGGTCGTGTCACCTTGCCGGGGCTGGGCTTGCCCATCGGCAGTGCCGCTATAAACGAAGTTCCGCAGCAAATGATACGCCTTAACGTGCTGCCGCTGCTGCCGGAAGGAGTGTCGGCGACGTTGACAATCACTGTTCCCGAGGGCAGGGAGACCGGAAAGCGCACGTTCAATCCGCGCATCGGAGTGGTTGACGGCATAAGTATCATTGGCACGAGCGGCATCGTCAAGCCCTTCTCTTCGGAGGCTTGGATTAACTCTATACGCAAAGAGATGTCGGTAGGTCTGTCCGTTACCAACCAAAATCGCCCCTTGCTCACTCCTCAAATCGTAATCAACAGCGGGGCGAAAAGCGAGCGTTTCATGCGCTCCCTCTACCCCGAACTGCCCGAACAGGCGTTCATACACTACGGCAATTTCATCGGTGAGACGATAAAGATTGCCCGCAAACTGGGTGTGGAAAGGCTGGCAATGGGAGTGATGATAGGCAAGGCGGTGAAACTGGCAGAGGGAAAACTTGACACCCACAGCCACAAAACGACCATGAACATCGACTTCCTGAAGCAGATGTTGGCAGAGGCAGAGGTGGAGAAAGACATAGAAGGGCTCAACATGGCTCGCCAAATGTGGTCGGTTCTGACCACTGAAGAGATGCAAAGATTGGAGAAAGTAATAATAAAACACTGCCATGAGCACTGCGACCCGCTGCTGCCCGACGGCAATATAGACATAATTTTAATATCAGAAAACGTAACGAAATGAAGAAAATCATCATCTTCTCATTCCTCGCAGCATTACTTGTGGGATGCGGCAGGACAACAGGCAACGGCAATGGCAATGCCGAAAACGGTAACGACACGGCAAGAGTTAGTCTGAAATATGCACAGGGGTTTAGCGTGGAAGAGAAACAAGGCTTCCGGCTGTTGGAGATAAAAAATCCGCAGGGAGCAGACACCTCGGCGGTTCATCGCTTTGCACTCGTGCCACGCGGAACATCGCCCGACGGAATACCGGCAGGCTACACAGTGATAGAAACACCGGTGAAGAGCGTAATCTGCATGACGACACAGCAGCTCGGAGGGTTCATAAAACTCGGTGCTCTCGACTTCGTTAAGGCTATTGCGAGTGCAAAACGACTCTTCGACAAAGACCTGAAACAGCGCATCAAGGACAAACGCATCCTGAAGATTGGCAAGGAAGGAAACTTCGACGAGGAACTGGTAATGGCAGTGCAGCCCGATGTGATACTCATATCGCTGTCGAAACGCGGAGGATTCGACAAACTCCGCGACACCGGTTCGCCGCTTGTTCCATACATGGGATATGAGGAAGTGTCGCCCCTTGCACAGGCAGAATGGATAAAGTTTGTGGGACTTCTCACAGGCAAGACAGCCGAGGCAAACGCCATTTTCGCAGAAGTGGAGCGCAACTACAACAACACCAAGGCGATGCTTCCCAAGTATGAGACGATGCCGTGGGTGCTTTACGGGAAGATGCACGGCGACAACTGGTATGCTATGGGCGGCAAGAGTTTCATCGCAGAGATAGTGGATGATGCCGCGGGGCAGTATTTCATGCTCGACGATGAGCGCACAGGAGGAGTTTTTATAGACTTTGAGGTGGTTTATTCGAAGGCTGAGAACGCCGATTTCTGGATAATACAGAACAAGGAGAAGGAGCCTTTTTCCTATGCCTTGCACGCGGAAGAAGACCCGCGCTATGCCGACTTCAAGGCGTTTAAGCAGAAAAAGGTGGTGTGCTGCGACATAAACAATACACCGCTCAACGAACTCTCGGCTATGGAGCCGGACATTCTGCTGAAAGACTTCATCAAAGCTTTCCACCCCGAAGTGTTGAAAGACCATACCCCGAAATACTATAAACTGATAGAATGAGTAAAAAAAACTTCCGTTTCTTCCTGCTTATGATGCTCGTCATCGTGGCAATGTTCTTCGTCAACCTGATGCTCGGAACGGTGAAAATACCCATTGCCGACGTGTGGGACATTCTCACCGGAGGCGACGACAGCTCAATGGTGTGGCAGAACATCATAATGAAATCGCGCCTGCCGCAGGCACTCACCGCTATGGTTGCCGGTGCCGGACTCGCCATATCGGGTCTGCAGATGCAGACGGTGTTCCACAATCCGCTGGCAGGACCGTCGGTGCTGGGTATCAGCAACGGTGCTTCGCTCGGCGTAGGACTTATGGTGCTCGTCTCAGGAAGCATCGGAGGAGTGGCGATGAGCAGCCTTGGCATAGCCGGGAACGCGGCATTGTCGTTGGGAGCAATCATCGGTTCGCTCTCCGTGATGTCGCTGATTGTCTATGTGGCGCAGAGGGTCAAGGGCAACGTGACGCTCCTCATCATCGGCGTTATGATAGGATATGTGGCAACGGCGATAATCGGTGTGCTGAAATATTTTGCTGCCGAGGAAGACCTCCGGGCATACGTGGTATGGGGACTGGGCAGCTTCTCGAGAGTCTCTGCCGGTCAGGTGTGGCTCTTTGTAACCCTGATGGCAGTGCTGATACCGCTTTCCATGCTCCTTGTGAAGACCATGAACCTGCTCCTTTTGGGCGAAGACTATGCACGCAACCTCGGTCTTGACATCCGCCGTTCACGCCTTCTGGTAATCGGTTGCAGCGGTGTGCTCGTGGCAATCGTCACTGCCTATTGTGGACCCATTATGTTCCTCGGGCTTGCCGTGCCGCATCTCTGCCGTTCGATATGGCGCACCGGCGACCACCGGGTGCTCATGCCGGCAACCATGCTCACCGGTTCTGCCCTCGCCCTTGTCTGCAACATCATCGCCCGCATGCCCGGTTTCGAGGGTGCTTTGCCAATCAATTCGGTCACGGCACTGGTCGGCGCGCCCATCGTGGCAATGGTATTGTTCAAGAGAAAGTAGGGATTTTCCTACATAAATTAAAAGCAATGTCTTTACTGACATTGCTTTTAATTATTTTATTTCATCCCGTTATGGTTTTTATACTTTACTTTTTATTAAGTATTACGATGTATTCATTGCTCATAGTACTTACTTTTTCTCCAACTTTATTGGTTGGACTTGTTTTAGAAGGCATTCTTTTATTTGGAATTTCTCTTACTATTGTGGTTTCGTGTTTAAATCCAAAAGTTTCAAACATTTCAGCAGTAAAGTAATCCAATGGTATCTGAATACCTTTAACTCTCCTATCTCCCACAACATAACAGACAGTACCACGGCTTCTAACAGATTTTGATACATTCTTGATTGATAGGTAATAATCGTTTAGAAAAGATACTACTTCCAGATATCTTTTATGTTCTAAGTGGTCTATTTTATCTAAAATATTTCTAATAGTGTTTGTTTTGAAGATTTCTTTAGTTGCCTTACTTCCCCCCATAAGAATAGTATCTAAGTTCTTTGCATTGTCAAAACAAAACCATTCATTTGCCCACCTTGAAAATTGTCCATAAGCAACAGTAGTTTTACTGTCACCATAAGGAGGCGAGGTCACGACCATATCAATATCGCCTTCATTTATTATATCGGAGGGAATACCATTTATTGTATTAAAACCATATATGCCGACAGCAACATCTTTATTGACTTTACTGTTATAACTGTTTAATCCCTCCAAATTTCTTACTACTTTTTTTTCAAATAGATTGAAAGTATCGGGGTTGAATTTGGCGATGCTACTTTCATTCATTCGGTATCTTTTAAATTCACCCTTACGTGTAAACGACACTTCTCTTATCGTCTCAGAAAGAGCAACATTAAAGAAATCTTTGTCTTCCACATTCTCTATCAATTGTGACAAGTATGATAATTTCATCAGAGTTTCTTCATTGTACCAGAATGAGTAATTAGAAATTCTATCGAAATTGCGTATTTTTACATTTTTCTCTGAATAAAATATCAGATGTGATTGTATCTCCCGAAATTGCATTAAAAGATTATTATAGTTGTAGTGCTTTGTCTTTACGCTGGTCATAAATCTTGCCAGTGGGTTTAAGTCTGTACCAACAGAATTTATCCCTGCTAATGAAGCCTCAACTAAAGTCGTACCACTTCCCATATAAGGGTCAAGTATTAAATCTAACTTTCCCTCCGGTCGATACTCCTTTATGAGAGTTCTTGCCACTTGTGGAATCATCATTGCAGGATATGTATGATAACAATGGGTGTACTCTTTCGTGTCTGCTTCTTTAAAGCTCCACATGTCATTTATTTCTCTTTTATACATACTGTACTACATATAACTTTCATAATGATAATGCAAAGATACAAAATACTTTCAAAATGAGAGCGTTTAATGCGCTAAAATTGAATAATTTTGCCTGCAAATGTACTAAAAAATAGCCAATGAAATCAGAATATCAGCAAATAATAATATTTAAATTGAGAAAATTAAGACAGGATAATGGTTATAGTCAACAGCAGTTAGGGGCTGTGTTGGGTTTAAGTAATGGGCAGATTGGTAATATTGAAAGTCCACATAGACCTCACAAATACACGTTAAGTCAAATAAATGCCTTATGTAATGTATTTAAAATACGAATAGAACAAATTTTCTTGGATGAAGATGATTTTAATAGTGGTAACATAATAGATACTTTAATTGAGAAAATAATAATTTATGGAGAGTAACAAAGACTTTATAATACGAAAATTCCATGAAGTGAAAAAACTTGGATATGTAAGAAGCAGGCGCACAAATGATACTGGCATAGGCAAAACATTTGAAGATTATATCGGTGTTTTGGAAAATAATTCAGACCAACCGGATTTGGCAGGCTTCGAGATTAAGGCACATAGAGAGGAAACTTGTTCATATATAACATTGTTTACAAAATCTCCTTCATTTCCCAAAGGTGCCAATAAATATTTAAATTCCAAATACGGAGTTCCTTATGATAACCCGAAGAAAATGGGATTAAACAAATTACATACTTCTCTTTTTGCCAACAATTACAACACTTTTGCCGGCAAACTATCCTTTAAGTTAATAAATGACAGACTGCAGAAAACAATAAAGATAGGTGTGTATGACATAAATAATAATAATCTTTTGGATGATTCTGTAGGCTATAACTACAATGTATTGGAAAATACATTTAAAAGAAAGCTCAACAATTTGTTTTATGTAAGTGCAAAAAGAAAATACGAAGGTGGTGAGGAATATTTTTATTTCGATAAAGCAGAAATATATACAGAACCATCATTTGATAATTTTTTAGACTTGTTAGACCAAGGGTTGATTATGTTTGATATAAGAATAGGGAGTTATTCCAATGGAAGAACTCATGATCATGGAAGTGGTTTTAGGATATTGCAGCCAAATCTAAGACTATTATATACGAACAAAGAATGTGTATGAAAATAAGAAGTAAACAAATATTAGTTACAATGATTTAAACGATAATCTGTAATTTTGACCATAAGTTTTATATTCTGTATAATCGTTACATTTAATCTACATCCATAGTTCGTTTTTTATTATTTTTTTGTCACTTCCTCTTTGCGAGTTCTTTTATGCCTTTGATAAAATTAAAACCAATTTTACAGATAACAGAACACAGTCAGAATGATATATAATGAATGATTTTGGTTCAATTTTTTTGTTGTCACAAAAACAAAGTTTGCATGTGTTCATATATCAATAAGAAGGTATTCCTTTTTTGTAAAAGTAGGGATTTTCCTACAACAAATGGGGGTTATCTCTTTGGTGTTTGCACGAAAAACAATATCTTTGCGCCGTATTTAGTACTAAAAAAACGTTTTTATATGAAGAAAATCATCGCAACTATCGCATTGGCAGCATTGGTTATGATGCCGTCATACGCACAGAACTACAAACGGAGTAAGTATTATAACCGCAACACGCAGCGTCTGGATTACGGCAGAAGAACGCGCGGTAATTACAACAATCGCGATGTTTACTACGGCTTCAGGGTTGGTCCGGCATTCACCACCGTGAACTCCGACAATCATCTTTTAGACGGAGGCAAGACCAAGACCGGGCTGAACGTGGGATTGGCCGTTGGCGTAGGGCTTACCGACCGCGCCCCGCTCTACTTCGAGTCGGGACTATACTACATAGAGAAGGGCGGGAAGAACAAGAAAGCTCCGTTTGACTTCACCTACAATCTCGGCTATGTGGAACTGCCGTTCGTGATGAAATATGCCTATAACATCGACAACACGTTCTCCATACAGCCGTTCTTCGGAGGCTATTTCGCCTGCGGAGTGTCGGGAAAAATAAAGAACTACAACAACCGCAAGGCATATAGTTCGTTCGACGGCGACTACGACAGTGCCTTCGAACGTCTCGACGCCGGTCTGAGAATGGGCGTTGGCGTGGGTATAGACATGTTCTATGCCGACCTCACTTACGACCTCGGACTTGCCAACATCGGTCACGACGACTTCGATGAGTGCAAAAACAGCGCGGTGATGCTCACCTTTGGAGTCAACTTCTGATACGTATCACGCAGCAAAATCGGCGAAATTACTGACCAATTTCGCCGATTTTGCTTTGTAATTTCGCCGATTTTGGTCTTCAATTTCGGCGATTTTATTTTATTACATGATGCCGATGAGACTCTTTTAGGCATCCTTTGCTTTGCCGAAAGGATATAAATTGCTATCTTTGCAATCACTGAAGAAGGAAAGGAACGATGGAAGAGAACAGAGAATTGCTGCTGGCATGGGACTTCGTTGAGAACACCGGCGTGAGCATTTTCCTGACAGGGAAGGCGGGAACGGGCAAGACCACATTTCTGCATGAGCTGAAAAAACGCTCGCCTAAGCGCATGGCGTTGGTGGCTCCGACGGGTGTCGCGGCGATAAATGCCGGCGGACAGACAATCCATTCCTTCTTTCAGTTGCCACTGTCGCCATACGTTCCCAATGCGCATTACAAGGAACGATTCGACTTTTCGAAAGAGAAGAAGAAACTGCTGCGCACGCTCGACCTGCTGGTTATCGACGAAATATCTATGGTGAGGAGCGACTTGCTTGACGCAATAGACAGCGTGATGCGCCGGTTTCGCGACCCGCACCGACCTTTCGGTGGCGTACAACTGCTCATGATTGGCGACTTGCAACAACTCACTCCCGTGGTTACGGCGACCGACCATGCCTTGCTGCAGGCTTACTACAACACACCATACTTCTTCGGTTCGAAGGCTTTGATGCAGACTCCTTATGTAACACTCGAACTGAAACACGTCTATCGGCAGCAAGACCCCGAGTTCATCGCCCTGCTGAACAACATCCGCGAGGGGCATGTAACGCCTCAAGACATTGCACTGCTCAACCAACGCTGCATACCAGAGTTCCACCCTCGCCCCGAGGATGGTTATATACGACTTACCACACACAACAACCTTGCCGACTCATACAACGAGAACGAACTCTCCGGTATTGCTTCGAAGCCCTATCGTTTCAGTGCAGAGGTGGAGGGAACGTTCCCCGAATATGCCTATCCCACAGACGTAGAACTGACACTGAAGGAAGGGGCACAGGTGATGTTCGTAAAGAACGACCCCGCAGGGAGGTTCTACAACGGGCGCATCGGGCGGGTGACGAGCATAGATGAGAGGCATGTAAGCGTGGCATGTCCGGGCGACGACAGCGAGATTGAGGTGGAACCGATGGAGTGGGAGAATGCGAAATACGAACTCAACGACAAGACAAAAGAGATTGAGAGCATCGTTCAGGGGGTGTTCAGGCAACTGCCGCTGCGCCTTGCATGGGCGATAACGATACACAAGAGTCAGGGACTCACCTTCGAACATGCCATAATAGACGCCGCATTCTCGTTTGCCGCAGGGCAGGTTTATGTGGCACTGAGCCGCTGTAAGTCGCTCGCCGGACTGGTGCTTGCCAAGCCCGTGGTGCCGGAGAACATAATGAACGACAGCCGGGTGGGATGCTACATCGCGCAGCAAGGCGAGGCAGCGCGGAAGAGTATAAGCATGCTGCCGGCACTGAAGGAGCAGTTTCACATAGAGCAACTGCGCCAACTGTTCGACTTCAGCGACCTGCAGCGCAGCGACAACCAGCTCGCACGGGTGCTTGAGGAGCATTTCTCGTCGTCTTATCCGCGACTTGCGGCAGCCCACAGACAGGCTCGGAAGGACATCGAAGACAAGGTTGTGGAGGTGTCGCGCAAGTGGATTGGAGTGTTCGTAGGGATGAACGGCTCACAACTCCTCGCTCCGCAGTTTGCCGAACGTGTGAAACGCAGTGCCACTTACTTCCTCAACACCGTGACAGACGTGCTCGGCGACCTGCTCCCTGCCACCGTTGCCGACACCGACAGCAAGCATGTGAGAAAGCGTTTCGACGATGCCGTGGCAGACATGTGCATGATTTACGAGATGAAAACGGCAATGCTGAAAGAGGTGGCGATTGCCGGTTTCAGTCCTGCCACGTTCATGCGTTTGAAGCAAAGGGTTACTCTCGGTGTTCTCGACGGCAGAACGGAGAAGCCGGAGAAGCGGAACCGGGGCGGCAGACGTGCTGCGGAGAAGGCTGAAGTGAACAATGACGACGTGAAAAATCAGAAACTTTTCGAGGCTCTCCGCCGTTGGCGGTGGAACAAGAGCGTGGAACTCGCAATCCCTCCCTACACCATAATAAAGCAGAAAGCCCTCATCGGGATAGCGAACAACAGTCCGCAGACAATCGAAGAACTCATCGCTATCCCTTACTTCGGAAAGAAATCGGCAGAGCAATACGGCGAGGAAATCCTTTCGGTGGTGCTGTCAGATGGAGCGCAGGAGTAGCAAAATATGGGGAAACCGTAGTGGTATTTATGGGCAAACGAGCAATGGCTCACCTATGATGAGACGGGTTATAATAGTCCGCAAGCGGTATCGCAACGGAAAAACCAATGCTTATTCTTCCCAAGGACAGGTTTGTTGTTGCTCATTTCCCGCCGAGCCAGTTGAGAAATTCTTTCCTTTTGGCAGTGCTGACCACTACATCGCGCTGTTCCTCGCCGGCCTTTACGGTGACTGAGAGACGCCCGTGGAAGAACTTACGGACCGACTCTATTGAGGAGATGTGAACCACAATGTCGCGTGAGAGTTTGAAAAACTCGCGCCGTCTGACGATGTTCTCCACTTCTGAAAGGCTTGTCATCTCGGTGAGTCGGCGTCCTCCGCCTTTCCGGTAGGCAAAAATACACTTATCCTCGCTTGCGAAGAACGCTATATCATTCGTCTCAACGTAGGAATAACTGTCGCCGCTAATGGTCAGTATGCGCTGCTTCTGCCAGTTCTCTGCCACCTTGTCGTAGAGTCTTGAGAGGTCGATAGCCATCGGTTTGGCAGTGCTGTTGCGCTCGTATTTCAGCAAAGCTTTCTCAAGGTCGCCCTCATGTATGGGCTTGAGAAGATAATCCACGCTGTTCACCTTGAACGCCTGAAGTGCGAACTCATCGTATGCCGTGGTGAATATTATGGGCACGGCTACCTGCACCTCGTTGAAAATCTCGAAGCAGTTGCCGTCAACGAGTTCTATGTCCATGAACACGAGGTCAACCTCCGGGCGTGAATTGAAATACGCGATGCTGTCTTCCACCGACTCGGAGGCGAACACAAACTGATAGTCGGGGCGCAACATGGCAATAGTCTTTTTAAGACTTTCGAGTGCGAAATGCTCGTTTTCTATTATGGCATATCTCATATTTATAGTGGTTTCGGTAAGTGTTCGGTTCTTTTTTCTTTGTCAAGATAGGGCACTACAGCCTCGAAGGTGTTGCCGTCGTTGGTATATACGAAGTCTTTTCCGTTCTGTTGATACAGTTCGGTGATATATCTCAGTCCTATACCCGACGACGATGCCGACTGTCTTGTGCGTATATGGTTAGACACTCTTATGTCATTCTCCGTGATTTTTATGCTCACTTCCAGAGGGAAACGCTGCGATATGACGTTATGTTTCGTTACGTTTTCCATGAGCAGTTGCAGCGTATAAGGAATTATCTCTTGGTCTTTCACGAGTTCCGCGCCCTCTATCTTCACGTCGAATTGGTTGTAGTATCTCATTTTCAGCACCTCAACGTATGACGCAAGGAAGCCGAGTTCGTCTTCCAGCGGCACCCTTTCCTTGTCTTGTTGGGTCATGATGTAGCGATACATGTCGGAAAGTGACATCACGAAATGCCGCGATTTCTTCTGGTCTATCGCTATAAGCGAATACAGAATGTTGAGAGAATTGAAGAGAAAGTGTGGGTTCACCTGTGCTTTCAGGGCGTTATACTGATACATAAGCACCCGTCTTTTATACTCCTCCGCCTGTCTCAACGAGCTCTGATAGTGCCGGATATAGAACGACATCTCCATTCCCATCAGTATAAATGTATTGCAGAACATCGTTCCTGCCCAGTCAATGCTTGACGGGTCGGGCTTTCGCATGATGAGGATGAAGACGAAGTTGAGCACCACGAGGAAGAGATAAGATATTGTTACGTCGGCAAGTATCTTATAGATGATGTTCCGCAGTCTGTTTATTCGGAACACAAAGGTGAAGTTGAAGACAAAAAGAACAATCACAGGGACAAGGTTGCTCGCCACGCTTATCTTGAAGTCGTATATATCCTGATAAGGAAATAGCGACTTGAAGGCTATCAAGTTGTAGAAAGCTTGAAACACAATGTATGTAGCGACGATGATTATCGTCGATGTAAGCATGCTGTTGCATACCGTTCTTCTATTTTTCATATACTCTCTTTTGGTTATTATCCATGCTCTTTTTCCCTCTTGTTCCGTCGCCACTAATCAAAAGAAAGGGGGCGGGAGAATATTGTTCTCTCACCCCCTTGGTATCATATTGCCATGTCTTGGCAAAGGGTTAAGTTCTTATTTCACCTCCCATATATCGTTTGTTTCGAGCAGTTCGCTGAAGTTATGATACTTCTTCTTTGCCGAAACCTCTTCTATCTGGGCATAAACGGCATCGTTGTAGGTCGGTGCTTCCACTTCGCGGATTACTCCGAGGGCTACTGGGAAGCCGTCTTCGTTAGACATCTCGGCGAGTTTCAGCTGCAAGGTGTTGTCCTCGCAATGTGCATCGTGCACGAGAACATCGTCGAGCGTGTAGCCATCCTTGCCAATCTCAACCACTTTCAGACTGAATCCCTGCTGCACAAGACCGAATTCGTTGTTCTCGCCGAACACCAGTTTCTCGCCGTGACGCACGTAGATGCAGTTCTTCTTGCGCCCCTCGTTGGTATATACCGAGTCGTGAGTGCCGTTGTTGAAGATGATACAGTTCTGCAGTATCTCGCACACCGAAACTCCCTTGTGCTGTTTTGCCGCCTTGAGAATTTCCTGCGTGCCCTTTGCATCGGTTGCAACGGCGCGTGCGAAGAAGTGTCCGCGTGCTCCGAAACACAGTTCTGCCGGGCGGAACGGGTCTTCAATGGTGCCGTAGGGCGACGACTTCGACACGAAACCGCGCGGCGAAGTGGGGCTGTACTGTCCCTTTGTCAGACCGTAGATGCGGTTGTTGAGCAGTATGATGTTTATGTCTATGTTGCGCCGCATGGCATGAATGAAGTGGTTGCCGCCAATGGCAAGCCCGTCGCCATCGCCCGAAACCTGCCATACGGTGAGGTTAGGGTTCGCCACCTTTGCGCCGGTGGAGACAGCTGCGGCACGCCCGTGGATTGTCTGCATGGCGTAGGTGTTGACATAATAAGGCAGTCGGCTTGAGCAGCCAATGCCCGAAATCACTGCCGTCTCGTGTGGTGCAACGCCTATTTCAGCCATTGCTTTGTGGAGCGATGCAAGGAAAAAGTGGTCTCCGCAACCCGGACACCAGCGGGGTAATCCCTTTTTATAATCGTTTGCTGTGTACATTTTTCTTAGAATTTTTGGGTTACGTGATCTACTATTTCATTCACTTGGAACGGCTGTCCCTTTACTTCATTATACTGATAAGGCACGAAGCCGTCAACCTTGCTGCGCAGGTAAGCCGCAAACTGTCCGAAGTTCTGTTCTGCCACCAGCACTTTCGGGTAGCGTTTGAGCACCTCTGCGGTGTTCTTAGGCAGCGGATTGATGTTGCGGAACTGTGCCAGAGCAATCTTTCTGCCCTGCTTGCGCAGTTCTTCCATTGCAGAATAGAGATGTCCGAAGGTTGAACCGAAGCCCACTAGCAGCAGTTCGGCATCGTCTTTGTCGCCGAGCACCTCCACGTCGGGCACTGCGATGCGCGCCACTTTCTCTGCGCGTAGCCGGCACATCGTGTTGTGGTTCTCCGGGTCGGTGGATATAGCACCTGTCTTGCCGTCCTTCTCCAGACCTCCGATGATGTGTGTGTAACCCTCGGTTCCGGGTATAGCCCAATAGCGTGCGCCTGTTTCCGGGTCGCGTTCGTATGGTGTGTATTTGCCTTTTTGCTCCGGCAGGGCATAGTGGGGCTTTATTTCCGGCAGTTTGTTGATGTCGGGAAGTTTCCACGCAGCGGAGCCGTTAGCTAAGAAAGAGTCGGTGAGCAGTATCACCGGAGTGAGGTGTTCCACGGCAATCTTTGACGCTTCGAAGGCTGCATCGAAGCAGTCGGTGGGCGAGACAGCCGCTATTACGGGCATCGGACTTTCGCCGTTTCGTCCGTAGAGAGCCTGAAGCAGGTCGGTCTGTTCGCTCTTTGTGGGCATACCTGTTGACGGACCGCTGCGTTGCACATCCACTATGACGAGCGGCAGTTCGTCGATTACGGCGAGGTTTATTGCCTCGCTCTTGAGACACAGACCCGGTCCTGACGTTGATGTCACGGCGAGTGCACCTGCGAACGATGCTCCCACGGCAGTTGCGCAGCCCGAGATTTCGTCCTCACACTGCACCGTAATCACTCCGAGCGACTTGTGTTTTGACAGTTCGTGGAGGATGTCGGTGGCAGGAGTGATAGGGTAGGAACCGAGGAACAGTCGCAAGCCCGCCTTTTCTGCGGCAGCAATCAGTCCGTAAGACGTTGCCTTGTTGCCCGTGATGTCCATGTACCTGCCTTTCACCTTGTTCTTCGACTCGATGCGGTAGGTTGCCGGCACGCTGGCATGCACGTTGTGCCCGTAGTCGTAACCGGCCTGTACCACCTTGATGTTGTTCTCGGCAATCTCCGGTTTCTTGGCAAACTTGTCGCGCAGATAGTTGCCCACGAGACTGATGTCGCGGTTGAACAGCCAGCACACTATGCCGAGTGCGAACATGTTGCGGCACTTCAGCTGCGCCTTGTTGTCCATTCCCGAGTCTTTCAGGCAGTCTTTCACCATCTGCGTTAGCGGACATTCGATTACCCGGTCGGGGTCTATGCCCATTTCGCCGAGGTAGTCTTCGGTCTGGAAAGCCGCCTTGCGGAGGTCGTTCGCGCCGAAAGAGTCGGTGTCGATGATGATAGTAGCTTGAGGCTTGGCATACTTGTACTGTGTTTTCAGAGCCGCCGCGTTCATTGCCACGAGCACGTCGCACTTGTCACCGGGTGTATAGACGCGTCCCTCTCCGATGTGCACTTGAAACCCGGAGACACCGGTCAGCGAACCTTGTGGGGCACGAACGTCTGCAGGATAGTCCGGGAACGTGCTTATGCCGTTGCCTACGGTAGCAGAGATTGTTGAGAAAATGTTGCCGGCGAGCTGCATACCGTCGCCGGAGTCACCGGAAAATCGAACCACAACCTGTTCGAGTTCCTTGACTTCTAATTGGCCTTGTTCAGTCATTTTTAATTTTTTGACGTTAACTTAGATTTAAGAATATAGTGCCTGCAAAGGTCTTAAAAACAATTCAAATAACAAAATAAAAACGCATAATTTTGCCCTTTTCTTGGCCGGTGGGCAGGATATTGTTGAAAAACATTGAAAAAGAGGACTTTTTGTTGGCTGTAATGGCTGTTTCGATGGCGATGACTGCGCCCGGCATCGTTCATCATTGCGAGGCATGGAAGCATGCTTTCGCTATGCCGTTGGTGCCGGAATGCGGTGAGGTTTGATATATGGTGGAAAGTAAAATCGGCGAAATTGAAAAGTAAATTCGGCGTTTTTACCGAGTAATTTCGCCGATTTTGCAAAACAATTTCGCCGATTTTGCCGCGCCGTTGACATCCTATCGCCGCACCGTTGATTATGAATTGCGGTGCATTATGTCACCTTATATTATATATTATGTCACTTTCTGTTATGATAGAAAAGAAAAAGTCCCGCAGACAACAGCCTGCAGGACTTTCTTTTTCATATCTATGCCTCTTTTCAGAGCTTCGGACCGGCTGCCACGAGAGCCTTTCCCGACTCGTTGGTTTCATACTTCTTGAAGTTCTTGATGAAGCGTCCGGCGAGGTCTTTCGCCTTCTCTTCCCACTGCGATGCGTCGGTGTATGTGTCGCGCGGGTCAAGGATTGCGGGGTCAACTCCTTCGAGTTGCGTCGGAACAGTGAAGTTGAAGTAAGGTATTTTCTTCGTCGGTGCCTCGTCGATGGAGTGGTTCAGAATAGCATCTATGATGCCGCGCGTGTCCTTGATTGATATGCGCTTGCCTGTGCCATTCCAGCCCGTGTTCACCAAATATGCCCTTGCGCCGCTCTGCTGCATCTTCTTCACCAGTTCCTCGGCATACTTTGTGGGATGCAGTTCGAGGAAAGCCTGACCGAAGCAGGCAGAGAACGTCGGTGTGGGTTCGGTAATTCCGCGCTCCGTTCCGGCGAGTTTTGCCGTAAATCCGGAGAGGAAGTAGTATTTTGTCTGTTCGGGGTCGAGTATCGAAACGGGCGGAAGCACTCCGAAAGCGTCTGCGCTGAGGAAGATGACTTGCTTCGCTGCCGGGCCTGCGCTCTTGCCGTTCACCTTCTTCACGATGTTTGTGATGTGCTCTATCGGGTAAGAAACGCGGGTGTTCTCGGTTACGCTCTTTTCGGCGAAATCAATCTTTCCGTCTTCAGCAACGGTCACGTTTTCGAGCAGTGCGTCGCGCTTTATGGCGTTGTAGATGTCGGGCTCGCTCTCCTTGTCGAGGTTAATCACCTTTGCATAGCATCCGCCTTCGAGGTTGAACACGCCCTCATCGTCCCATCCGTGCTCGTCGTCGCCGATGAGAAGACGCTTAGGGTCGGTAGAGAGAGTGGTCTTTCCGGTTCCCGAAAGTCCGAAGAAGATTGCGGTGTTCTCGCCGTTCTTGTCGGTGTTTGCCGAGCAGTGCATTGATGCTATGCCCTGCAGCGGCAGATAGTAGTTCTGCATTGAGAACATACCCTTCTTCATTTCGCCGCCATACCATGTGTTTATGATTACCTGTTCGCGGCTTGTGGTGTTGAATGCCACGCAGGTTTCAGAGTTCAGTCCGAGTTCTTTGTAGTCCTCCACCTTTGCCTTCGAAGCGTTGTATATCACGAAGTTAGGCTCGAAGTTTTCCAGTTCTTCTGCCGTGGGGCGTATGAACATGTTTGTCACGAAGTGTGCCTGCCATGCCACTTCCACGATGAAGCGCACCGCGAGGCGTGTCGATTCGTTGGCACCACAGAACGCATCCACCACGTAGAGGTTCTTGTTGCAAAGTTCCTTTATCGCTATACTCTTCACCTTATGCCACACATCTTCGGTCATGGGGTGGTTGTCGTTCTTGTATTCGTCGGTAGTCCACCACACCTTTTCATGGCTCTGTGCGTCGTCAACGATGTATTTGTCTTTTGGAGAACGGCCGGTGTAGATGCCGGTCATCACGTTTACGGCGTTGAGTTCGGTGAGTTGTCCCTTGTCATAGCCTGTGAGTTCGGGTTTCATCTCTTCGTTGAAGAGCGTTTCATAAGACGGATTGTGTGCAATCACCGTGCTTCCGGTGATGCCATACTTTGTCAAATCTAACTTTGCCATAGATGAAATAAAAAATTTAAATGTTCGTTGTTACCTTTAAAAATAAGGTTTAAATTTACTTTAATCTTTCGGCTACAAAGGTAGTTCTTTTTCCCGAACAAGTGGTTTTTTGGTGTGACAAAAAGTCTGCCCGACCATGTTTTTTAGTTAAAATATCCCAAAAAAAGCCCTGATAAAACATTTTTGTAACACAGAGTTGGCAAAAAACAGCAATTATTCGTATATTTGCGCACCGATTACTTAACCATAAGATTATGAAGACATTAACGACAAGCGCGATGCCTTTGCTTTGTCGTGGGTGTCTCCTACGAATGTGTATGGGTGCAGACGGACAGTATAAGTAAGATAACATATATACAATGGAAATAATAAATCTTAGTGAGCAGCAGAGCATTCTCGGGCAATATCTTGCCGAGATTCGCGACAAGGAGTATCAGGACAACCGCACTTTGTTTCGTAACAACGTAAGGAGGATTGGTGAAATAATGGCGTTCAATGTCTCCCGTCTGCTCACCTACGCCTCCATTCAGGTGGAAACGCCGCTCGGTACTGCCACGGTGGAAGTGCCTGAAGACAAGATAGTGATTGCCACGGTGTTGCGTGCCGGGCTTCCGTTCCATGAGGGTTTCCTCCACGTTTTCGACCATGCCGAGAACGGTTTTGTGTCTGCTTTCCGCATGTACACCAACCGTGAGCACACCGAAGTGGGCGTACACACCGAATACATGGCGTGCCCCTCGCTGGAAGGAAAGACCCTTATCATCGTTGACCCGATGCTTGCAACGGGCGGTTCGATGGCTGCCGCCTATGAAGCACTTGTCAAGAACGGCAAGCCGAAGCAGGTTCATATAGCCTGTGTCATTGCCACTCCCGAAGGACTTGAGGTGCTGAAGCAGTCGCTTCCGCCGGAGAACACCACTGTATGGGCTGCCGCTGTTGACCCGGGAATGAACGAACACAAGTACATCGTGCCGGGATTTGGCGACGCCGGCGACCTCTGTTTCGGCGAAAAACTCTGACATTGCTCTGTCGTAATACTGCATTACGCAGCAAACTTAACAGCAGACTTCCGGAAGTTATTTCATTACCCCCCGGGAGTCTGCTGCCTTTATATACCCCTGTTCCTGCTTTTTCTATCTCCCTATTTTGTCTTTACGCACTCCTTACCTATGCGACTTTCGGTCTTTCTCTGTAAACTCGTAGAAATAAATGGTTTGCTTCAGTTCCGTTGCGGGGTGCCCGGTATTATCCACTTCCTCAAACACATAGTCTTTATGTCGTGTAAAGAAGTCGGCACGATCGCCGTCGGCAATCATCAGGTAGCCCTCTTCAGGTTGCTCCTTCTCAAACTGTTTTATCCTGTCTCCGAGATAAAAGTTGGTCCCGAAGAAGTGCATCATCGGCTCTGCGACAAAGGAGTAAAGTCTGTCTGTGGGCAAAGTGCGGCTGATATGCTCCGCGAGGGGGCGGTCGCTTTTCACGTTCTGTATGGTCGGAAGGAGCAGGGCGTAGAGGCAGACGTAGGTGGCGAGGGTTGCGATGAGCGATGAGCTGTGAGCTGTGAGCGGATTTCCTTCGCTTCGTTTTGAAAGTGTTACCTGTTGAAGCCGAGTGGAGCGGCGGGCGAGAGTGTATATCGTGAAGATGCCGGCGGCGAGGGTCATGAGTATGACTGTGATGCTCAAGGGGGTGAAACCGATGTCTTGCAATGCCCCGAACATCTGCCTGTTCTGCCACGCATGCCTGCCATGAAAAGAGTCGAGGGCAATGGGATGAAACTGCAATACAATGCAACCTATGCCCAAAAGCAATGCCACGCCACCCATAATGCCCGAGAATATCCTCGTGACGACAGGTTTCCTGCTGTTTATCCACATCATCCATTCCGCCAAAAGCCATGCCATGAACGGATAGGCAGGCAGGAGATAGACGCTGCGTTTGCTCTTAGGAACGCAATAGAATGCCACAACGATGATGAAAGCGAGCCAAGTGTAGAGTTCCATAGACTCCATGTTGCGAAGCCTTTCAAGCCGGCCGCGGGGCTTGTCAATGAACTTACGCACCGCTCCGAAATGCCTTTTGCGCAGGAAGAAGAGCGAGATGAGCGGCAACAACGCCCACGGCAGCCACCCCACTATCAATGTCTGGAAGTTGTAGAGTGCGTTGTGAGCATGGCTCTCATACGACATCTTGCCCAGAAGTCGCAACACATTCTCTTCATATACGAGGGCAAGGAATTCGTCGCCGCCCTGCTTGTAGGCTGCGAAATACCAGCACAGCGGCAGTATCAGGGCAAGCAGCGAGGACAGGAAGATATAGAACAGGGGCAGCATTTTCCTCTTTTCACGAAGCAGCACGAACACTCCTGCCACCGCGCAGGGCAGTATTATCCCCACCGGACCTTTCGTAAGCGTGGCACCACTCATGAAAAGCACTGCCCACAAGGGTATGCCGCGGCAGCCGCGTTCCAGCCAACGATAGAAAAACAGCATCGCAAGCACTATGAACATCGTGAGCACCATATCCACGCGGCAGTTCACCCCGGAGCGGTAAACCTCAAAGGAGGTTAGCGTGAGCATGGCAGCGAGGAAAGCCGTCGGCGTGTCCCTGCGCTTCGAGTAGAAAAGAAACAGCATGCCCGCAATCACCATCAGCGACAGCGCGGAGGGCATTCGCGAGGTTGCTTCGCTGACATATCCCTGCGGCAGAGAGCACAACGCGACAGCCCAATGGAAAAGTGGCGGCTTGTAAGCCATGTCGCCACCGTTGTTCACCGGCAGTATCCAGTTGCCGCTGTTCAGCATTGTCACTGCCACTATCGCCTCCCGCGGCTCTCCCTTGGAGTTGTATTCCGTAAGCGGAAGAAACGTCATGAGCATGGCGGCGCATATCGCCACCACCACCGCAAGCATCGTTTTCCTACTCTTCATGTGTGTAATTATGTTGTTCTTTGTTATATACCTATTTATATATATCCGCCGGTCGTGCCGCCGATTATCTGTTCCGGCTCTGCCGTTCGTTAAATTCTGCTGTTTCTATCATCGCAAAGACATAGCGTTTCAGGTGTTCGGTGGTCTCGGAAGGTGTCGTCTGAACGAGTTGCCAATCGGGTTTCACGACGTAAGCGAAACTCTTCTGCAGTTCGGGGGAATACACGAGAACCTGTTCTTTGCTGCGCGCCACAATCTGATTGTCGGCACTGTAGAACACCATTTCGCGCGGCTGCCGCAGCAAGTCCTGACCAAACCCGTCGAAGGTGTAGCCTATGCGCATGATGCCGAGCAATGTAGGCATCACGTCTATCTGACATCCGAGTCCGTCGTACACCTGCGGCTGAATACCGTTTCCGAATATCATCATCGGTATGTGGTTGTAACTCTGTGGCAGTTCGGCATCTGCCTCGCCCACCAGTTTGCCGTGGTCGGCGAGCACTACGAATATCGTTCTGTCGTACCAAGGCTGCCTGCGAGCCGCCTTGATGAACTCACCGATGCAGTGGTCGGCATACTCCACTATCTGCGTTTCAGGGTTCTTGCTCTTGCACTTGAAGCCTTCGGGTATCACGTAGGGCGGATGATTGCTTATGGTGAGCAATGTTGCCATGAACGGAGTGCCGCTCTTTGCCTGCAGATTTATCTTTTCGAGGGCAAAGTCGAACAGGAAGTCGTCGCTCACACCGAACGCATTGACCACCTTTCCGGCAGGATAATCCTCCTGCGCATAGATGTCGTCGTAGCCGTTCTGTGCGAAGAAAGCCTTCATGTTGTCGTATTGCGACTCGTGGGTCATGAAGAACATATTGTGATAACCGTTCTCTTTCAACACCGTGGGAAGTCCGTTCCGCCTCGGTGTAACAGTCCCTTTCATCAGGTTTCGCTTCATAATGGCAGGGCAGGAGTATAAAGTTCCGGTCATGCCCATGTTGGTGTGTATTCCCGTACTGTAGAAATTGCTGAACGAAAGTGAATTGCGGTACATCTCGTCGAGCACCGGAGTGAGTTCTTCCCGTGCCCCAAAGCTCTGCATGAAGTTTGCCGACATCGACTCCATCAGTATTATCACCACATTCGGTCGTGAAGAGTTCATGCCCGCCGCATCGCCGTTCTCCACTCCCCTTATCTCTCTTCTCAGCACATACAGGCTGTCAACGTTGTTGCCCTCGATACCGAGGCTGCGGCGGGCAATGGTCACTGCCTCTGCCGTGGGCATGAGATTGAGCGAGCGATTCTCCTTGCGCATGTCGTCGAGTGTGCTCGTGAGCAGGTTGAAAGCCGGGTTTATGCCGAGTTGGTTGAGGAAAGAGTCGTTGCAATAGTATGCCGCGCTTATCTTTATCGGGTTGTATCCCGTGCGCCCCCTGATGCCGAAGAAGCACAGACCGAGCAGAATTGAGGTAGCGGCGAGTCGCAAAGCGATGCCCGAGGGGCGGAGTCTTGTCTCTCCGGTAGTCTGAATGTCTTTGAATGTTCGCCTTTCAATAATCCACAAAAGGCATAAGAATATCGCTGTAATCACGATGAATAGGATGATGTAAAGCCACCAACTGCTCTCCTGAAACATCATCCCGGCAGTGGTTCCGGCATATCCGAACCACTCGAAAATGCCCGAATTGATGTTCTTGAAGAAGAAAGCGAAATACGGAATGTTGGCAGCAGAGACGGCAAAAGCCAAGGGGTAGAGTATCGAAAACCACCATGTGGCAAACCGCTGCCACCCTCTGTGGTGGGCGTTGAAGCATGCCGCAAGCATCACCACGAGCATCGGCACAGCCATTATGTAGCAGGCAATCACGTTGTCGAACCACAAGCCGCGCACGAAAGCCCCCATCTGCAGCCACGTTTCGCCTCTCACGGCCGGCGTGAGCATGTCTTTCAGCACCAAGAATTCTATAATGCGGAACACCGTGAGCACCGCAAGCCCCAGCAGATGCACCTCAAACAGGAACCTGACAGCCTTCCCAAAACGTTTCATCTCTGTTGTTTATTTAACGTAATACTTCTTTTTCTCCCATTTGTCTTGCCTTGTATTTCTGATGCGGATGGTGAGGAATATCATACCTCTTCTCTATAACGTCTGACAGTTTTGGAAGCACCCGGTCTCTGATATATACAATGTTTCTACCCACTTCTGTTGCAATTTCTTCTGCAGTCCTCCATTCTGTGCAGTAAGATACTATGAGTTCGCGTAGTTGTTGTTGAGAATATCTTCTCTTATCGGCAATGTTGTCATTAAGTCCTACATTGCTATTGTCAAGTCCTACATTATCATCATTAAGTCCTACATTAGGCACCTGAAGTCCTACATTAAGTCCAACATTCATTCCATATACATGATATCTTCCCAACCACGCATAATTTTATCAACGCCACCGTCAGTATTGGCAAACGAAGAATACGTTTCCCAAAATGAATGAGGGAACCCTCCCTTAGCCGACTTGAACTCCAAGTCGCCCGATTCCTTTCCCTTCAGCAACCGTTCTAACACAGGTTGAAGGTCGTCATATCCATATATCCGTTTCATAAACTATATGTAATATTTATCTTCCTGTATCATCACATGATGCAGAACTAATGCTTTCCACTGAAGTAACGTATGTTTTGCGGAGTTGAGAATGTATTATATACTTATCGGCATGCCATATAGCGGAATATACCTCGTGCCTTATCGCGCAGCAAAATAACTGCCTTCGCCCAACGCCAAGCGCGCTTCGAACATCCCTTGCTCGTTGAGTGAGATGTCTTTTGTGCCTCCGTTGGGGAGCATTATCTCCGCAGTGTCGTTGTCTTTCATCTTCAGCAGCACCTGTTTCGTGCCCTCTGCCTCCACCGACCATGTCTGCTGCTGCTCGTCGAAGGTGAAATTCACCTGCTTACCGTCGGCATCCTTTATCTCATATCCGTCTTTCAGCGTCGTCACGGAATACATCCTGCCGTCGCTTCCCATAACACTCTGTGTCTTGCCGACGTTAGAGGCTATCGGGTTATCGCCCGACCAGAACTCTATTGTGTTGAGAACAAGCAGGTCGGCAGTGCCGCAGATAGCGTATGCCGGTGATATGAGGATGAATATGAGTTCGTTAAGGAACTTGTTGTCCGTGGCTGTCTTGTTCCAAGATAACACCTTGTTGAACAGTCCGAACGACCCGATACACGAGTTCAGCGTGATTGCTGCAATGCAAATACACACGAATAGTTTAATGCTTTTCTTGAACATAATATGTAGTTTTAAATCAAAAATATGTTGCAAAATTAAGTAATTCCATTGCAATATGCAAGTAAAACAACGTTTTTCGGCTTAATGGAACACCGCGTCGCACATTAAAAATACCGATTTTTGGGTATTGCCGACATCATTTGAAACCAATACTTTTGCACCATTATTATGAAAAAGATATGCAGAAAACATAAAACAAGCCTTGCTTTGCAGGTTTTTCATACCTTTTTAATATATATAGTGCTGTTGCCGGTGACCGTTCCAGCTGCCGCTCAGGTCACGGCAAGGGGGCGTGTGACCGACAAACAGACGGGAGAACCGCTGCCGGGGGCATGGATAAGACTTGCCGGCAGTCCGCAGAATGTAGTCATTGCAGACACAGAAGGCTTCTTTACAATACATGCTGACACCACAGCAACAGACATAATCATATCTTCGCTGGGCTACGACGAACTGAAAGGCAGGCTTAGAAACAATGCCACATACCGCCTTACGCCCTCAACCACAATGCTGAAAGAGGTGGTGGTGACTGCAACAGAGCGTCGCGGACTCACCTCATCGTCGGTAATCGGAAAGCAAGCCATGAAGCATCTGCAGCCCTCAAGCATCAGCGACCTCATGGAATTGCTGCCGGGAGGAATGGCGAGCGACCCGAACCTGACTTCTCCAAACATAATAAAACTGCGAGAGACGGAGCGACCGGAGGGAAAATACAACACGTCGTCGCTGGGAACAAGTTTCTTGATAGACGGAGCACCAATATCTACAAATGCCGACATGCAGCACATGAATGGTGCGTGGGACTCTAAAACAACCCGTAGAGACTTCACAAATTCGGGCGTGGATATGCGTTCCATATCCACCGATGACGTGGAACAGGTGGAGGTGGTGAGAGGTATTCCGGGCGTGGAATACGGCGACCTTACGAGCGGACTTGTGAAAGTGAAACGCCGCAGGGGAGGACACCGCCTGCAAGCGCGTTTCAAGGCAGACATGGAGAGCAAACTGCTGCATGTGTCGAAGGGCTTGGAGTGGGACGAAATGGGGTGGACTCTGAACATCAGTGCTGACTGGCTGAAGGCTAACGGAGACCCGCGAAACGTGCTGGAAACCTATCAACGGCTGTCGTTCTCGGTGCGCGGAGGGCATGGTTGGCAAACTCGGCGCAGACAATGGAACGCCATGCTCAACCTCGACTACTCCGGATCGTTCGACGATGACAACATTGATCCCGAACTGAACTATGGCGGTGTTGACTCATATAAGAGCGACCGAAATCGTTGGGCGGCAAATTTCACATTGCGACAGGATAGCCGCAGCGAGGACGAATGGTTGCGCTCGGCAGAACTGCTGGCATCGGTGAACTTCGAGAAGAACATTCTCGACAGGCAGCGTCTGGTGCAGATAGACCACGGCCAGCCTGCCGCAGTCACCCACGAAGAGGGCGAAAGCAGTGCCGTGCTCATCTATCCATATAAATATACGGGACGACATAGGGTTGACGGGCGACCTTTGGGCATCTTCGTGAAGGCTCAAGCCGATTTTTCCATGCCGTCATCGTGGATGAGCAACATCCTGAAAGTGGGTGCCGACTGGCAATACGACAAGAACCTCGGCAACGGACAGCTGTTCGACCCGATGTTTCCGCTATACGTAGGACTGTCTTCCCGGCAGCGGAAATATCGTGACGTGCCTGCCGAGATGCAGTTGTCGGGATTTGCCGAGGCAGACATCACAGTCCCCGTTCTGCGTCATCAACTGCAGTTAGTGGCAGGAGTGCGCACTTCGACGATGACCAATCTCGACAGCCGTTACGACCTGTGCGGCAAGGTTTACGCAGACCCGAGGATTAACGCAGGCTGGAGTCTGCCGCAAATATCATTTTTCGGTGCTCCGCTTAAACTGCAACTGCGAGGCGGTTGGGGCAAGCATACCAAGATGCCTACTATCAATCTGTTATATCCCGAGCCCCTTTTCATAGACATGGTGGAGATGAACTATTGGCACGAAAAGCGCGAACTGCGCTCCGTGTGGCTGCAGACATACGTGAAAGACCCTTCCAACTATCATCTCAATGCGGCGCGTAACAGCAAATGGGAGATGAGCATCGATGCTTCATGGAGAGGACATCGGCTTATCGTGACATACTTCGAGGAAGACATGAAGTCGGGATTTCGCCCTATGGCAGACTATCATTCCTATGCCTACAAATGGTATGACACATCGGGCATAGACCACAATTCCATCACCACTCCTCCCGACCCGCACACCCTGCCATACGAGATGCGGCAAGTATTGCGCAGCACCGGACAGACAGGTAACGGCAGCAGGACTCTGAAACGTGGCGTGGAATACACCTATTCATCGCCTCGCTGGTCGCTGTTGGCTACCCGAATGACCATTACCGGGGCATGGTTGAAGTCGCAATACAACAACTCTATGGTGGTGCAGGAACATCTCTCGCGAACCGTTGCCGGGCGTAATCTTGAACTGGTGGGGCTTTACGACGATGACGATGGATACATACGCGAGATGTGGAACACCAATTTCACATTCGATACCGACGTGCCACGGCTGGCATTGGGCTTTTCCGTGTCGGCGCAATGTATGTGGTACACCGCCCGGGAGCACATGCACAAGGAAGCCCGACCGGTGAGTTACATGACTGCCGATGGCTTATTACACCCCTTTACCGATGCAGATGCAGCCGACATGGAGCGGCAGTTCCTCGTGCGTACATATAATAGTGGTATAGAAAAGCGACAGACTGTGCCCTTCTATATGAACCTTAACCTCAAGGCAACGAAACGACTGCTGCGCGATAAGTTAATGGTTGCGCTCTTCGTAAACAAGATTTTCGACATTCATCCCGACTATACGCGCAACAACTATACCACTCGCAGGTATGTAACGCCGTACTTCGGACTTGAAATAAACTTCAATATATAACTCTAACAATTATTTTTATGATCAAAACATTTACCCGATTTGCACTCTGTGCAATTACAGCATTTGCGGCAAACAGCGCAATGGCTTTCGATTTTCAGAACGGAAACGTGTTCTACAACATCACCGGTTCCAACAGCGTTGAGGTGACTTACGCCACCGAAGAATACAACTCCTATACCGGAAACGTAACATTGCCTGCCAAAGTAACCAACAACGGCATCACCTATAACGTCACAGCAATCGGCAAGAAGGCGTTCTTCGGTTCCAAGACTGTTACCAACGTGCGTATTCCTTCGTCGGTTACATTCATCAACGAGGAAGCTTTCAAGCAGTGTGAGAGTCTCACCACGGCTTACATGGCAGAACCGGCAGAACTGTCGGAGAACTCTTTCGACTTCGCCAACGTCACTCTCTACGTGCCGGAACTGATGAAGCAGGGCTTCCTGAACGAGGATTTCTATCATCTGTTCAAGGCTATCGTGGAAACGGCAGACTTCGACGTGCCGATAGGTTCGCAGACTCTCGTAATCAGTGAGATATTCTTCACCGGTACGACAACGCCCGAAGGAAAGCAGTATAGCGACGATCAATACCTGAAAATAGGCAACAACAGCAACGAGACTCTCTATCTTGACGGATATGCTTTTGCTGAAACGGCGTTCTTGTCGGTTGACAAGCAGGACTACACCCCCGATATCATGGCAGACACCACGACAATAGGTGCGATATATCTTTTCCCCGGCAACGGGCACGACTATCCCATTGAGCCGGGCGAGGAAGTGCTGGTGGCAGTGAATGCCATAAACCATAAGGAGGTAAATCCCAAGTCGTTCGATTTGTCAAAGGCAAACTTTGAGTTCTACGACGAGTCTGAAAATCCTAATTTTCAAGACTCCGACAATCCTGATGTGACAAATATGGATAACTGGTATGACTACAGTGCCTCTTACTGGGGCATGCACAACCGAGGCTTCAAGTCGTATGTGCTTGCAAAACCGGAAGTGAAGAGAGATGAATATATCAATAACTTCAAATACACTTACACCTATGTGTTCACCTTCAACGGTAACTCATACCCGATGGACGGCGACGGATATAAACTTCCAAACTCATGGATTGTCGATGCCGTGGGACTTAGCGTGGCATCAGAATGGCAGTGGAACGTGCTTGCTCCGACGCTCGATTCTGGCTGGGCACACTGCGGTAGCGTTGACCATGACAAGAGTCGCTACAACCATTCGGTAATTCGCAAGAAGAACGAGGAGGGGAAATGGATAGACACCAACAACTCCACCGAGGACTTTATATCCGATGCCGAGCCGTCGATGCTTAGTGCCACGACTGGAATTGACAGCGTGAGAAACGACGAAAGGAAAGAAATGAGGATATATCGTATCGACGGTGTGCGCGTGGATAGCACCGGCAAGCCGGGTCTCTACATCATAAACGGACGAAAAGTGCTGGTGAAGTGATGAGGGGAAAAGCCCTGAGAATGTGACATGATATTTGTAAAAAACATATCACCGCTAATCTTATGCCTCTGGCTCACGGCGTTGTTAAACGCCTGTGAGCCGGAGCATGACGATTGTGTCACTACGTCTGCACGGGTGACACTGACCGCCCACGACAGTATAGAAGTGCTGCAGGCAATGGGAACGGTGTCGATGCAGTGTCTTACCAACAAATTCACGTGGACCGAAAACGGCTGGGACAGCATCAGCGTTACATTCCCCGAGGTGATGCGCGGACCGTACAACATAACGGCAGACGGCAAAGTGGCAGTGAAAATCAATGGCGGCAGACGTCGGGTGTACCGCTTCCGTGCAGCAAGCAGTTATGTGGAGGTGCTTGACAAACCGTCGGAGGTGAAACTCAACATACAGTTATTCAAATGAACAGACTATATCTGTGCCTCGCATTACTTTCCGTCACCACCGTTCCGGCAGCCTCTTCAGTTGTCGGTGAACAGCCTTTGGGGGAAGCCGACTCCGCAATTTGCGTCATCAGAAGTTCCGCCGAGCATCACAATATCTTCCTGAATACACAGAATTCTTGGTTCGCGAACCCTGCACTTCGCTTCGAGGCATACGGCAGCACATACGGAGAGTTGGGCGTCTATGCCGACAAACGTCGTGAAGATGAGGCTTTCGTGATGCAGGAAGGAAATGTCCTTCGCAACATAGGCATAAGGGCGGCAACCTACAGAAGGCTCTTCGGAAAAGATAATGATGCCGGACGCTTTCAACGTTCTGCGACAGTGGTGTGGGGCGAGGCGTCATATCAGAATGGGCGTCGTGACAATGTCGAGTGGAACTCATCGTCAGACTGGAACACCATACGTCCTTACGTGCTGGCTGATACACTCGGAGGCGACCGCAACACCGAGCGTTATGCCTTCAATGGGGGATGTGCAACGAGCTTCGGACAATGGACAATAGGCGAGGAACTGACATTCCGTGCAGAACACGAATGGAGCGTCAGCGACCCGCGTATGAGAGGAATAACTACCGAACTGAATATGCGTATGGGAATAAGTCGCAGAATATCGAACCATTGGCTGGCTCTCGGAGCGGCACTGAAATTATACAAACAGACCAATTCTGTTGAGTTTTTCCGCGAAGAAGGGGTCGTTCCGGAGTATCAGATGTCGGGACTCGGCAACTGGTATGAGCGTTTTTCGGGCACCAACAACAAGGCTTACTATAAGGCAACAGGATGCGGAGCCGACTTCGCCATACGACCCACGGCGGGGAACGGGGGCATAATTCTTACGGCCGGTTACGAATACACCCCTTACAAACGTATCCTTTCGAGCCTCAACGCGCTGCCAATCAGTCGCCTCCATGTCACCCGGTGGCAGGCACGGTTGGGCTGGAAAGGCATGATGAAAGCGTCGCCCATGAGTGATAAGGGTGTCGCCGTGTGGCTCGGAACGGATGGTGAGAAGCGGCGAGGCGACGAGATTATCGGCGGCGAATCTATCGCCAACGAGTATGCCGTGCGCGGTTATCTGTCGATGTATGCCAACCGTTACACCGATGTCTTTATCGGAACAACTGCCAACTTCGCTTTGGGGCGCAACCATTTACTCGCACTTGTTCTGCAGGGAGGACACCGGCATCATTCTTCATCGTATGCCTATCCTCACAGCGAACTCCACTTCTCGCATAATCATTTCGGTGCAACGCTGCAATGGCAGGCAAAAGGCAGACATCTGCTCGTTGCCGCAGACATCGGATGTCGGTATTATCGGAATGTTTCCGGAGCATTCACGACAACCGCGGATGATACTTATACGTCGCCCCTGAAAGACGATGTGGCAGCGGCAAAGAAGAGAATGACAGAGCGATGCGTGGCTGATGCGCTGGCTTCCTACACTATGCTTTCATTCGGACTGCGTGCAGAATATGTGCCTAAGTTCATGAGCGGAATGGGACTCTTTGCCGAAACACGGGCGGAATACAGAAAAAACGACGTCGGGAATGATAACCGCGGTTATGCACTGCATGCCTCGGTGGGGATAACTTTCTGATAAACACCGGGACAAAAAGATGTATTTCGCAGAGCGTCAGGGCTTCTTTCTTTAACCCCAATCTCTAAGTTTGCAATTCATATTGCAAACTTAGAGATTGGGGTTAAAGAGTGATAGGTCATGTATCAAGCAGCCGTCGGGCAACTTCCCACACCACGATGCCGGCTGTAACGGCGACGTTGAGGGAGTGTTTCGTGCCGTATTGGGGTATCTCGATGCAGCCGTCGGAGCGGTCGATTACCTCCTGCATCACCCCTTTCACCTCGTTGCCGAATATCACCGCGCAGCCCTCCGAGCGGCGGTCGGCAGCGAATACGGGGAGGGAGTCGATGTCGCCGAGCATTACCGAGCCTTCACACTGTTCTATGGAGTAAATCATCCGGTGTTTTGCGCGGAGATAGTCAACGGCTTCGAGCGTCGTGGGGAAATATCTCCACGCCACGCTGTCCTCGCCTCCGAGTGCGGTTTTGTGGATTTCCGGGTGTGGCGGTGTTGCCGTAATGCCGCACAGCAGCACCTCCTCAACGCGGAAAGCGTCGCACGTCCGGAACACCGAACCGATGTTATACATCGAGCGCACGCCGTCGAGAACCACCGTTAGCGGCAGTTTCTCTGCCTCGCGGAAGTCTTTCAGCGACAGTCGCGAGATTTCTATTGTTCGCAGTTTCTTGGGCATCGGGATATTGTCATAAACCCTATACTCTGTTGTCCGGATGCTTCTCAGTTGCCCTCTTTCATCTTGTATGCCAGCGCGTATGCCTTTATCTGCTTTATCATTGCCAGCAATCCGTTGGAACGAGTTGGCGAAAGGTGGTCGCGCAGACCGATACGGTCGATGAAATAGAGGTCGGCATCGAGTATTTCCTGTGGCGTATGCCCGTCGAGCACACGTATCAGCAGAGCCACTATGCCCTTAACTATAAGCGCGTCGCTCTCTGCCGAGAAGTGCAGACGCCCGTTGATGTAGTCGGCTTGCAGCCATACCCTGCTCTGACAGCCGTCGATGAGGTTGCTCTGTGTTTTGTATTTCTCGTCGAGCACTTCCTGTTCGTTGCCGAGGTCTATCAGCAACTGGTATCTGTCCATCCAGTCTTCGAAGTCGGAAAATTCCTCTATGACCTCGTTTTGCAGTTCGTTTATTGTTGCCATTTCCTTATTTTACCTTTATCAGTTTATACAATTTGTCGCTCGGGCGTATCTTTCCCGGCACTGTGAAGCTCACACGTGTGCCCTGCCGGGCTATGCTCACCGGACCGTCGTCGCCGTGAATTTCCTCCGGTGTGACATATACCACGCCTGTTGTAGGACCGGTGATGAGCATGCTGTCGCCCACTCCGAACTCGCAAGCCTCAACCGCGAACTCTGCCACTCCGAGTTTGGAGAAGTATTTCATGCCCTTTCCCACATACTGTTTCCGCTCCGTGGCACTGCTTCCATACTCCTTGTTCCACTCTCCGAGTTGCTGTCCGAGGTAGTAACCGTCCCAGAAACCGCGGTTGAAAACGGTTGCAAGACGCTCGTCCCACTCGTCTTTCCGTTCTTCGGTGAACGTGCCATCCAGCACTGCCTGTATCGCTTCCTTGTAGCATTTCACCACGGTATATACGTACTCTGCACTGCGGGCGCGTCCTTCTATCTTGAAAACCCTCACTCCGGCGTTCATCATCCTGTCTATGAAGCGCACGGTTTTCAGGTCTTTCGGACTCATTATGTATTTGTTGTCAACCTCTAATTCGGTTCCCGTTTCGCGGTCTGTCACGATGTATGAGCGTCGGCAGAGCTGCATACACTCACCCCTGTTGGCACTGCGCGCCGCGTTGTCGAGCGACAGATAGCACTTTCCGCTCACTGCCATGCACAGTGCGCCGTGGCAGAACATTTCTATGCGCACACGGTTTCCGCCCGGACCGCAGATGTTCTGCTCCTCTATGCCGCGGTAAATCTCTGCCACCTGCTCCATTTTCAGTTCTCTTGCGAGCACCACCACATCGGCAAACCGGGCATAGAAACGCAGCGAGTCAAGGTTTGAAATATTGAGTTGCGTTGACAGGTGCACCTCCTGTCCGATGCTGTTACAGTAGGTCATCACAGCCACGTCGCTCGCTATCACTGCCGTGATGCCAGCCTCGTGTGCCGCATCCACAATCCGGTGCATCGTCTCTATGTCCTCATCATAGATGATGGTGTTCACCGTCAGGTAGGTCTTTATGCCGTTGGCGTCGCATTCCCGGGCAATGTCGCGCAGGTCGTCGATGCCGAACTTATTGGCACTGTGCGAGCGCATGTTCAGTTGTCCGATGCCGAAATACACCGAGTCGGCACCCGCCTGTATCGCTGCGGCGAGGCTTTCGCGGCTTCCCACGGGTGCCATCACCTCGAAAGAGTTGTAATTCATCTCCATTGTTTCTTCTTCTTGTTCAAGTAGTTCATTTGTTATCCCCATGCAAGATGTTTCTCGGATGATGTTGCAAGATTTCCTCTCGCAGCGTCTTGGTGCTCACATGGGTGTATATCTCGGTTGTCCCGATGCTCTCATGTCCCAGCATTGCCTGTATCGCACGCAGGTCTGCACCGCCCTCGAGCAGTGATGTTGCGAAGGAGTGGCGCAGCGTGTGGGGCGAGATGGTTTTCCTTATGCCGGCGTCGCGGGCGTAGTTCTTTATGAATATCAGCACCATAGTGCGCGTGAGATGCGCTCCGCGGCGGTTCAGGAACACGTAATCCTCCTCGCCGGGCTTTATCTCCATAGTGTTTCTTCGCTCGAACCAAAGGTTCAACTCGTCTATTGCCCGCGGTGAGATTGGCACAAGCCGCTCCTTGTTTCCCTTGCCCCAGACACGTATGAAACGCTCGTCGAGGTACATGTCAGACAGTTTCAGATTGACCAGTTCGCTCACTCTCAGCCCGCAGGAGAACAGCATCTCTATTATGGCCCGGTTGCGCGGACCCTCCCATTTGCGGCAGTCTATGGCTTCCTCGAGCATGTCAACCTCCTCTGTAGATAGCACTTCGGGCAGGTGTTTGCCCGTCTGCGGGCTCTCAAGCAGTTCCGATGGGTCGTTCTCCATGCGCCCGTCGCGCACCATGAAGTTGCAGAACGAGCGCACTCCGCTAAGTATCCGGCACTGCGATGTTGCCCCCACGCCGAGGTCATGGAGCGAAGCGGCGAACGCGCGCAGGTGGTCGAGGGTTACGTCAACGGGTCTTATGCCCTCTCCGTCGAGATAATCCATCAGTTTTTTCACGTCGCGCTGATAGGCGTCGAGCGTGTTTGCCGACAGTCCTCGCTGCAGTCGCAGGTATCGGTTGTATGCCTTCATGAGGCTTGCATTTCCGTTGTCGTTCATGGTTTTCCTCCTTTCCTTATTCCGCCGTGCCGTCACTCGGAGAGTTCTCCGAGCAGTGTTGCGCTCGACGAGCCGGTTATTCTCACCCTCACCGTTTCCCCGATGTGGTGGTTTCCTTTGCCGAACACCACCATCTTGTTCTGCTCATTGCGCCCGCAGAGCTGCTCACGGGAGCGTTTCGAGAAGTTTTCCACGAGCACGTCGAACACCTTCCCCACGTCTTTTCGGTTCTGTTCTGCCGATATTTGGGTCTGCAGTTCGATGAGTTCCGAGAGTCTTCGCAGCTTCACCTCTTCCGAAACGTTGTCGGGGAGATGCTTTGAGGCATAGGTTCCGGGGCGTTCCGAGTACTTGAACATGAACGCAGAGTCGTACCCGACCTCCCGCATCAGCGACAGAGAGAGCCTGTGGTCTTCCTCGGTTTCGCCGTGATAGCCCACGAAGATGTCGGTTGACAGTCCGCAGTCGGGCACTATCCTCCTTATTGCAGCCACCCGGTCGAGATACCATTCGCGAGTGTATTTTCGGTTCATCAGTTTCAGTATGCGGTCACTTCCGCTCTGAACGGGCAGATGTATGTGCTTGCACACGTTTGGCATTTCGGCTATTACGCGCAGTGTTTCGTCGCTCATGTCCTTGGGATGCGATGTCGTGAAGCGCACCCTCATTGCCGGAACAGCCTCTGCCACACGGCGCAGCAGCGTGGGGAAGTCTGTCATCTCTCCGTCGGCATCATATCGGTAACTGTTCACATTCTGCCCCAGCAGCGTCACCTCGCGGTATCCCCGCTCTCTCAGGTCGCCCACTTCGCGCAGTATGCTGCCTATATCCCTGCTCCGTTCGCGCCCCCTTGTATAAGGCACAATGCAGTAATGGCAGAAGTTGTTGCACCCTCTCATGATGCTTACAAACCCGCCTATCTTCGCCCCGAATATCCTTCTCGGAACGATGTCGCGGTAGGTCTCGGTGGTTGACAGTTCGATGTCCATCGCCTTGTTTCCCATTTCAGCCTGTGCCATGAGGTCGGGCAGTGCGAGATATGAGTCGGGACCTGCCACGAGGTCGGTGTGGTGGTTCTGCAGCAGGTCGTCTTTCGCCCTTTCAGCCATGCAGCCGAGCACTCCGATTATCAGCGGAGCGGCATCCTGCTCCCGGCTACGCGCAGCACCTCCGGCAAGCCTGTTGCGCCTCATGGCGTTCAGTTCCTCCAACCGGTGATAAATTTTCTGCTCCGCATTGTCGCGCACCGAGCACGTGTTAAGGAACACTGCGTCAGCCTCCGCGATGTCTTCGCAGACATCATATCCTGCCATTTTCATCACCGAAGCCACCACTTCAGAGTCGGCAACGTTCATCTGGCAGCCGTATGTCTCTATAAAAAGTTTCTTCATCAGAATTTGATTTGGGTGCAAAGGTAATGAGAAAAAACCACTTTTTATGTTAAAACGGCAAATTAAAATGTCAATATTTATGCTGAATAAAAATATTATGCTAATTTTGCAACCACGTCATGCCCGGCTCGTAAAGAACGGAAGAGCACGGCGACATGATACTTGGAGAATATTATCAAACATCAAATGCAAATTTATGAAAAGAATTTTATCTATCTTGTTACTGCTTATTACGATGCTTCCGGCATCCGTATTCGCTAAAAAAGTATCTCAGGCTGAAGCACGCCTGCTGGCAGAACGCTTCCTCAACCGGAACATTCCGGGCAGCACGAAGGCGAAACTGCTTGACATCCCGCAGCGACTGAACATCAGGAAGTCGCCGCAGCAGGGTTACGCCCCCTACTACATATACAACGCCGGTAACGGCAAGGGCTTCGTGATTGTGTCCGGCGACGATGAGGTTGCAGACATTTTGGCTTACTCCACCGAGAGTTCTTTCGACTTCGAGAACGCTCCCGACAACCTCGTGGCATGGATGCAGTTCTATGCCGACGTGATAGAAAACGGCACTTTCGAGTCATTGGCAAGCCGAAACTTTGCCAACGAGCCGGGAACTCCGGTGGTAAATCCGCTTCTTGAGGACACCGAGTGGGGACAGGACGCACCGTTCAATCTGAAGTGTCCTAAGTACAAGAACGATGAAGGGAAAGATGTGAACTACTATGTGGGCTGCGTTGCCACAGCAATGGCACAGATAATGCGGTTTCACAAATACCCCGAGCACGGAACGGGAACATATTCCTACACATCCAACGTGGGAACTCTCACGGCAGACTTCGGCTCCACCACCTACGACTGGAGCAAGATGCCGGCACGCCTTGAGAAAAATAACGCCGACCAAGACCAGAACGACGCCGTGGCAACTCTGTGCAGCCAGCTCGGTATCTCGGTGAACATGACCTACATGCCCGGTGGCAGCGGCGCATTTTCGCAGATGGTAACGGGTGCGCTGGTGAAGTATTTCGGCTACGACAAAGGCATGAGTTATAAAGTGCGCGACTACTACACCACACCGGAGTGGATACAGATGATAAAGAACGAACTGAACGCCGGACGCCCGCTTTACTACAGCGCGTCTAACGAGGACGGCATGGGAGGACATGCCTTCGTGTGCGACGGCTACGACTCAAACGACTTCGTGCACATCAACTGGGGCTGGTATGGAAAGAGCAACGGCTACTTCATGGTGAACGCCATGAACCCCTACGACCTCGGAATCGGTGCAAACGGTGGCGGATATAACCTCGGACAGGAAATAATCGTGGGCATAAAGCCGGCAACAACAGCAAACAAGAAAGGTGATTGGCCCGTGTATGGCGCATCGCGACTTGCCGTGTTCCCATACGGTTCAACAAACATCATGTTCCAATACATGTCTTTCGTGGAGAACCACGACACTGAAACGTTCACCGGAAAAATCGCGGCGGTGCTCGAAAAAGACGGGCAGATAGTGAAAGTGCTCAAGGAAGATAACATCAGCATCCGCGGAATAGACCCGAGTTCGGCACAACTGATAGGCGCGATACAGTATAGCATGAAGGACATTTCAGAGAAAGTGAACGGGGTTGAGGACGGACAGTATCGCACTATGTTCGCAATAAAGGCTGACGGGGAAACAGAATACACCCGACTTCGCCACTCTAACAACCTGCCTGCATACGCAAACGTGACCATAACCGGCGGAAAGATGACCGCAGAGATGAACACTCCGGTTCCCGATGTCACGCTTCTGGAGAAGATAAGCACCGATGGCGACCTGTATGCGAAAGGAAGCGGAGCATTCCGACTGAACATCAAGAACAACAGCGACGACTTCTACCTCAACAAAGTGATGCTGAAGTTCACCTCGGTTGACAATCCGGAGAAGTCGTACATCATCGGCGAAGCGGGAAATTCAACCAAGCGCGTATATGACAACAGCGAAAAGGTGATAACGCTTATCGCGAGTCTGCCCGAGGATTTGCAGCCGGGAATGTATGACGTGACGGCTTTCGAAGACAAATACGAGGCTTATCCGTTCAAGGATGATGCCGTGGGCAGAGCCACAATGGAAGTTAAGGGCGAGGCAACAACGCCTATCATCAGGCAGACAAAGCAGTATCTGTGGATTGGATACCCGAGCTATGTTCCGGAAGTGAAGCAAGGCGATAAAATATTGGCATCGCACGGCGTGAGGAATTACGGCGTAGAGGGCTGCGTGAACATGCTGATGAAACTGGAGAAAGCCGATGACGCCACCGCCTCTTATCCGTTCATATTGACAAAAGAGTCGTTCAAATCGGGCGAGGAACGCAGTGTGATGTACTACAACAGGGTTGACATGGACCCGGGACAGTACAAGATAAGAACCTACTACATCACCGAAGAGGGACAGAAAGCCGTGGAGAACAGTTTCGAAGATTGCATCGTAGAGGTGCAGGAGAACCCCGACCTCGTGCTGGAGTGTGAGAAATTCACTCTCCCGAGGCAGATGCAGAAGGGTGTGAAAGTGCCGTTCAGCATCACACTGAAGGCAAAACAGGACTTCACACGCAAACTCTACATCCGCATGAGACCGATTACAGGCACGGGCGGAGAAGCTGTGCACATCGAGTTCAGCCTGAAGATGACAGCGGGCGAGACAAAGACAATCAGCAAGAACTACACACCGGCACTGGACGACGGCGATTATTTCGTGATTATCGAGACGCAGAAGGATAAGGAAACATACGAGAACGTGGGCAAATACGTCAACTACGGAGGCATTTATACCATTGGCAACGTGTCGGGAATTGCTGATGCTACTGCCGCCAGCAGCGATATCCTTGTCACATTCCACGACAACGGACACGCCGTTACGATAGACTGCGCCGGCGACAAAGGCTGCGCAGAAAAGGTGGAAGTGTTCAGCATGTCGGGCACGAAAGTGCTGTCTGTAGTGCCGACCGGCAAGACTGTCAGCCTGCCTCTCGCCGCCGGAGTGTATGTCTTGAGCGTGGAGAACGCCAAAGGAAAGACAACACGGAAGTTCGTAGTGAGGTAAACACAGGGCAGAGAGACATCTGTTTGGACACGAATAAAGCCCAATCCGATTGGTAAAGAAACCAAATGATAGAGCAAGACCGGCGGAGTTGCATTGCAATTTCGCCGGTTTTGTCGTTCAATTTCGCCGGTTTTGCCGACCAATTTCGCCGAAATTGCTGTGCAAAATCGGCGGTTTTACTTCCCGACATATATCCGACAACACTTCGTTATGCCCCCGACAGCAGTAGGAAAGAGCATGTATTAAGGCTGTGGATGGCGATATATAAGTCGCAAATTCATTCTACCGATATTCCACTTCGGTAATAAAAATGCGGAGTTCGGTAGTTTTTGCTTTATCGTTTTTGTTCTTTTTCCTAAATTTGCGCATTGGATTTGAAATATCAAAGAGATAAAATGAAGAGATATGTCATAATGGGGGATGAGTACCTCACTTCGCTCGAGATAAAGGAAGTGGTTAGACAGTTGCGCCCCGACTATAATCTTTTGTGCATCATCGAAGACATGGACACATCCGCCGAATACCTCAACAGGCACGACGTGGACCTCATAATAGCCGACGTGGAACTTTCCGACGGCAGCAGTGCAGACGCGATACGCAGGTCGAACAACCGTCTGACGCCCGTAATCTTCGCCACTCCGTACCGAAAAGGAAACCCTAAGCACAGCGACATGAACGTCATAGACTATCTCACGAAGCCCATAAGCGACGCCGCTCTGCTCGACTCTATGGTTAAGTTTGAAACAAGATTAACAAAACAAGATAAGTGTAACAATTAAAAAAAAGAAAAGTATGAGAAAAAAGAATCTACTTTCCTCACTCTGCATCGCTGTAATGCTGTCTGCCCCAACGACGGGTATGGCGCAGCAGAAAGGGCAGAGCGGTCGTGCACCTTTTGACACGACAAAGAAGATTGCAAGGGCAATGAACACGCCGGAAAAGAACAACGAGACTGTTGCCGGCAAAAGTCAGCGACACGGCGCAGCACCGGTGTTCAGCGTGAAGTTCGACAGCCAAGAGGTGTTTGAAACCTTCACCGTAATCAATGTGAACGAAGACGACGGCAAGTGGGAGTTCTATGAGAAATGGAACGGCTCGAAAAGTGCATGCTATAAATACAGTGTGCAGAACGAAGCCGACGACTGGCTCATCTCGCCCAAGATGAGATTGGAAGCCGGAGTGAACTATGACATTAAGTTCCGCGCGCTCTCCGACAGCAAGACTTACGTGGAACGAATGGAGGTGAAAATGGGAAGAGAAGCCACGAAAAACAGTATCGTGGCAGGAGATGTCATACTGCCGCCGACAGAACTGAATGGCGACACGGTGACGTTAACAAGGACTTTCACCCCGACCGAGAGCGGAGAATACTGCATCGGTTTCCATGCCATAAGCGATGCCAACCAAAACCGCTTGCTGCTCTTCGATGTAAAGGTGGAGAAAGGGGCTGCGGCAACGGCACCGGCAATGCCCGAGAATTTCAACGTTGTGCCCGATGCAAAGGGCGACCTGAAGGCGAAGATTTCGTTCAAGGCTCCTTCAAAGAACGTGGGCGGAGACAATCTTACCGCGATAGACAGCGTTGTGGTGACACGAAATGCGGAGATTATCGCCGTGCTGAAGAACATAGCACCGGGCAGCAACCGGACTTACGACGACAACAGCGTCACGGTGAACGGCAACAATACTTACAGCATAGCAGCCTACTACGCCGGAAACCGCGGCACGGAGGTGGAGAAAACCGTCTTTGTGGGTGTTGACCTGCCTGCCATGCCCGACGCATTTACAATCTCTGACAACAAGACAAGCATTGCTGCACAGTGGACTGCAGTGACACGCGGAGCGAACAACGGAATAGTAAATCCCGACAAGATGACCTACAAGATTCGTGCCTTCGATGCCGAGAACAAACCCACAATCGTGGTGAAAGACGTCATGGGAGAATGTGATACGCAAATCGACGTGAACACGGGAGAGGGCGAACAGCATCTGCAACAATATGCCGTGGCTGCCTCAAACAATGCCGGAACGGGAGAGTTTGCTTACTCCAATGCTATCATCGTGGGCAAACCCGACGCTCTGCCGTTCCGTGAGGGCTTCTCAGACGGTTTCAAGCACGACTTTGAGCACTTCTGGTGGATGGACGGCGAAGGCAGTGGCTACAACTACGGCATGTCTGTGGTGAGCTTCGAAAAGGTTTCGGGCGACGGCGACGGGTCGTGCCTGAAGTTCACAACCTTGGGATATAACGACAAACTCAATATCAACACCGGAAAGATAAAACTCGAATCTTCCAACAAACTGAAACTGGCGTTCACCTACAAGACCGACGGATCACCCGACGCTAAATTCAACGTAATGGCAATAATGCCCGGAGGCTATCCCACGATGTTGGGCTCTTACAACATAAGTGAGGCGGCAGACTGGAAGACTGCGCAGATAACGGTGCCCGAATACATGGGTGCGGTGGAGTATGTGATGTTCAGGTTTCAACTTGAAGCGACCGGTTCGCCAAGCGTTCCGCAGACCCTTTACCTCGACAACGTGAAAATCGCCGTGGCAGCAGACACCGACATCGCTGCCGGACTGATACTGCCGGAGAAGGCACAGCGCGGAAACAATATTCCGATAAAGGTGAAAGTGAAGAACTATGGAAGCAGTGACGCCACAGGGTATAAGGTGACTGTGAAGGCTGCCGGCGCGACAGTGTTCGACGAAACCGTGAATGACGTGCTGTCGGCGTTCGGTTATAAGGAAGTGCCGGTGGTGCTCGCAACGAGCGTTGTGGAAGCAGCGGAGACCTTGCCTGTAACCGTGAGCATAACAATCAACGGCGACGAGGACACCGATAACAACTCTGCAGAGGGCAGCATAAAACTCTATGACTACGTAGGTAACACGGTGGGCGACCTCGCCGGGGCGAATGTAGCAGGCGGGGTGAAACTCACATGGAAGGCTCCGCAGCCGAAGATTGAAAACATAACAGAGGACTTCGAGAACTATGCGCCGTGGCTTATCGACAATGTAGGCGACTGGAAGATGGTTGACCGTGACAAGAACCACGTGGGTTCGTTGTTTGAAGACCTGCAGTTGCCGCATCAGTACGAGAAATATGCCTTCATGGTGACTAACTTCGAGGTGGATTACAGTGCCGGAAGTTACTTCCCCGGGCATTCCGGCTACTCTTACCTGTCGTCGTTCTACTGCATAAACGAAGACGGTAGCGAAAATGCGCCTAACGACAACTGGCTCATCAGTCCCGACCTCTCGGGTAACGCACAGACTATAAGTTTCTATGCAATAAACCATGACGCGCCGCAGCAACCGTTCAAGGAGAATGTAAACGTGCTCTATTCCACAACCGATAACGAACCGGAGAGTTTCGTCAAGATAGGCGACACCCACGTAATATCAAACAACATGTGGGAAGAGATTAGCGTAAACCTGCCCGAGGGCGCGCTCTTCTTCGCGATACAGAGCAAGAACGACGCCGGTCAGTGCAACTGGCTTGGTATCGACGACATCAAGTTTGAGAAGGGAACGGGCAACGTGAAGTCTTACAACATCTACCGCGACGGTGTGAAAATCGGTTCTGTGAAAGATGTCAACGAGTTTATCGACAATGCTCCGCTCAACGGAAGCCACAAGTATCAGGTGACTGTGGTTTATGCCAATGGCAACGAGTCGGCACCGGCAACAGTTTATGTTGAGACAGGCACTTCGGGCATTTCAACCATCACTGATGCCGCAGAGGGCGCAGCGTTCGACATCTATGACATCTCGGGAAAGAGGGTTCGCAGCAATGCTACGTCGTTAGACATGCTTCCCAAGGGAGTGTATGTTGTGAACGGAAAGAAGTTCGTGGTGAAATAACATTCACGATACCGGCGTAAAGTGTCACGGGAGGGTGGTTCTGATTGCAGGCATCCTCCCTTGACGTTCCCTTGCAAGCGTGCCGCCCGTGCTTCATCGCAATGTTACCGATGAGCCTTTCCATTTTTCTATCGGATATTTGGCGGTTAAAATGAAAATTATTACATTTGCACCGAGACAATAATATATAAGAAATAAGGAGGCAATAAAATGGCAACGTACACTATCAGCATCAACGAACGCACGAAAGAAGGTCGAGGAATTGTAGAATATCTGCGCGAAAAGGGTTTGATACCCACAATAAAAGCGGATAACGGAGCAGAGGCTACGCGTCGCGCACTCAAAGAAATGAGAGAGGGAAAAGTGACAAGATGCAGAGATTTTGACGAGTATTTGAAAAGCGTAAAATAATGCGCGAAATAGTCTATACAGGGCAATACAAACGTGACTTGAAGCGCGCTCGTAAGCGCAGGATGCCGGAAGAAGACCTCAATGAGGTTATACGCTTATTGGCAGAAGACAAACCTTTGCCACCGGATAAGTGCGACCATGTGTTAAAAGGAGCGTTTGCAGGTTTGCGAGAATGTCATATTCATCCTGATTGGCTGTTGGTGTATAGTAAAGAAGATGAGTTTTCATCGGAACTGGGAACAGAAATAAAGGAATTGCATATTCTAAACCTAATATGAACCGGTACACATTCGGACTTGTTCTGATAGTCTTTCCACAGACATAACTCCCCCTCTCTCCTTTTATATTGTATCGAATTTTAGCAGAATAGTTTCCATTTATATGGATTTATTACTAATAACCACTTATTCTTTTTAATTACAATTTATCAATCTTTAAAAATCAATCGCAATGAGAAAAATCTACACTTTGTTTGCGTTCCTTATGGTCGTGATGGCTGTCGGGGCGCAGAGCACGAGGACGGTGGATGTCTCCACACCCGGAACTCTGGGCAGCCTTTTGGGAGATAACCCGTCGGAAATCACCGACCTTACGGTGACAGGAACTATCAACTACGCCGACTTCTCGGCATTCATGAAAACAACCAATCTCGCAAACCTCGACTTGGCAGGAGTGACGATAGTTGACAATGCCGGCACTGCAACCGGTGCTATCCCCGAATACTCGATGAGTTACAACAAAACTCTGAAGAAAGTGGTGATGCCTTCAAGCCTGCAGAAGATTGACAAGAGTGCTTTCTACAAATGTTCCGCACTCGAAGAGGTGGTGTTCTCCGAAGGAGTGAAAATCATCGGCACGTCTGCCTTCATGAGTTGCACGCTTCTCGAAAAGGTGAACATCCCCTCAACAGTAGAGAAGATAGGCGACAGGGCATTCTATAAGGTCCCAATCAAGGAGTTCATCGCCCCGGAGTCGCTCAAGTCTGTGGGCGTATCATCTTTCTATGCCGCAGCCCTGACAAAGGTGAAAATCAACTCTAAACTGGAAACTGTGGGCGAGAGTGCATTCGGAGGTTGCATTGACCTCGCTTCGTTTGAGATGGATGAGGGCAACACCAACTTCAAACTTGTTGACGGCGTGCTCCTTACTGCCGACGGAACAGCACTCGTGGCATATCCTCAGGCAGACCCTCGCGTGAAGTACATAACGCCTTCAACCCTGACCGCTATATACATGTCGGCGTTCGATTGCGCAGAGAAACTTGAGGAGTTGGTTATCAGCAAAGGCGTTACAACGCTACCCGTGAGTATGTGTTACGGCGCAAAGAATCTGCAGAAAATATACATCCCTGCCACGGTGAACAAACTGTTGGTTGGAAGTCTGGACAACTGTGCAAGCCTTACCGAGGTTCACGTGAGGGCAACCACGCCTCCGGAGGCGGAGACAGGAGCATTCGGAGTGATGTTCCCAAGTTATAAAATGAACCTTTATGTGCCCAAGGGCTCTCTCGAACAGTATAAGGCTGCGCCGGAGTGGGGCACCTCTTTCATCTCGTATAACGAGGAAGAGATGCCGCAGGTGACAATGACAACATCGCGCGAGCCGGGCGAATACATCGCGCTCAACATCAAGACAGAGGGCGACGTGGAAGTGACGGGAGCAGAATATGACTCGCCGGGAGCCTTCAAAATCATCGACAAGAATATCGTAATCACCGGTGCTATCTCTAAATTGGATTGTTCTTCAAACGCTCTTACGAGTCTTGACGTGTCGAAGTCGCCAATGATAAAGGAGTTATACTGCGACGACAATGCCCTTACCGAACTGGTGTTAGGCGACAACAAGGCTTTGGAACTGCTGTATTGCGGCAGCAACAAAATCAAGAACATCAATCTTGCGCCGCTCTCGGGACTGAAAGACTTCAGCTGCTGGGGCAATGAGCTGACCGCCATTGACCTGTCAGGTAATCCGGAACTCACGTTCCTCGTATGCCGCGACAACGCTCTTGCAGGCACTCTCGACCTATCAGCCAATGCGAAACTGCGCGAAGTGAACTGCTACAACAACGCTATCACGGAAATAAAACTATCTGCAAATTCTGCTTTGAGGCATATCGAACTGCAGCGTAACAACATCAACGGCGCGAATATGACGGCGTTCATGAACGCACTGCCAACCTACGTGGCTTATCCTGCCGAAGAATGGGACGACTGGTTCGGCATGAATCTGCAGGGGCTTTACCTTGTGGAGAAAGACAAGACTCTCGAAAAGAATGTGGCAACACAGACCGACATAAAGATAGCAAAGGACAAGGGCTGGCCTGTCTTCGCGATGAATATCGACGACTACGGCATGGTTGCTCCCACTCCTATTGAAGAAATAACTTCCGGTGTGCAGACTATCGAAAGCGGTGATACAGGGGTTTCGTTTGCCGTTTCAGGTTCGGCAATCGAGGTTGCCGGTCTTTCTGACGGCGACGAGGTGGTGTTGTATGACGCCAATGGCAGGATGACAGACAAGATACGAGCCTCTTCGGGCGCGGTTTCTTTCGACACCAAATCGCTCTCTAAGGGCGTATATGTGGTCGGCACGTCTGTTGGAAAACGCAAGGTGGTGGTGAAATAAGGGCTACACCTTAATAATAATAAAAGAGAAAAGCCGTATCTGCGCTTCTTCATGAAGTGAAGATACGGCTTTTCTAATGCCTTTTTCATACCTGCGTTGCAGTGTCTGAAAGCCGCAGTCTGAAGGTTATTGTCTCAGTGAGACTACTTTTTCACAACCTTTATGCTCTCGCTGCCGGTATTGCTGTTAAGCTGCATGATATAGATACCGGCAGGAATGTTGCTCAGGTCGATGTCGTGCTCGCTGCCACTCTTCAGGAGTGCGCCGCTGAAGTCGTATATAGTCCAGTTCTGCACGGTGTCGGTGGTGTGAATGCGGTTGCCGTTGTTGCTCATGTAAACTGCCGGACGGCTGTCGCCACCAACCTCGTTGATACCCGAAACACCTTCAACCTCAAACGAAATGCTCTTGACTTGCGAGCGTCCCGACTCATAAACGGCAGTCACTTCGGCAGTGTGCGTGCCGCCGGACAATGCTGTCAGCAGCACATTCTTTCCGCTTTGGTCAACGCCGTTGACGACATTTCCGTCGAGTTTCACCTCGTAGGTGGCACGGTCGGCGAGCGGTTTCTTCACCATTCCGTCGGCATACGGGTTCTCCTCGCCCACGAAGAGGTTGTCAATCATCAGGAAATACCCCTTCTGAGTCTCGTTAATCAACACCATGCGTTTCGCCTTCTCGGGCACGTCGAACTCCAGTTCCTGCCACTGTTTGTCCGAAATGCTTATCATGCCGGTTGTCCACACGATGTCGTCAAGCGTCTTGGGATATTCCTCCTCGGTGTATCCCACCCTGATGGTTGCGGCTCCGAGAGTGTTGGTGAAGTTTCTTATGACAAACCTGAACGAAGCCTTGCCGGTGAAGTTGATTATCGGCGAGAACATCAAATCCTTGTTTGCCTGTGCCCGGTTGCCGAAAGACACGAGGTATTGGCGTCCCGAATAAGGCAGAGAACCGGTGTCGAAGAACGCCAGTGCGGGTGTTGTCTCATACGGATTGAACGCCATGTATGACATCGGTGCGCCCATGAAGTTGAATGTCAGGTTGTCAAACTCCACCGTCTGTGCCTTATCCATGTCCCAATATACCCAGTTTGTCTCCGGCGTGGCAGGCTCCACGGTGAATGGGTCGTAGGTCTCGAAGTCGTCGAAGATGAAGTTGTCGGTGTTCCACGACAGCATGCGCCGGTCGGCTTCGCCCTGTTTTTCAATCTTGAGGTTATATGCCGGGAGCAGTCTTTCGGTGAAGTTCAGTTCGTGGTCGAAGTCGGTTGCCTCGCCTTCGATTGTCAATGTCTCGTCGATGTCGTCGAAACCGTCGAGTTCGGCATGCAGAGAGTAGTTGGTCTTTGCCACTCCGTTGATGCTCCAAGTGTCGCCATCGCCGGCAGTAGCGGTAAACACGGCGTCGCTGTTGTCCTTATCCCTTATGGTTATCAGCGGTGAGGCATTCCCCATTCCGGCGTTTGCTTTCACCTTGAAGTTGAGGTTTGCGAGCAGTTTTCGCCCGATACGGTCAGACAGAGCCATTGCCGACTCTTCCCCCGTGGGCATTACGCTCTTAACGGCATACCTGTAGTAGCCCATCGGTAAGGTGCCGAATTGGGTGTCGTCGTATTCGCGCACGGCGGCATCTGTGGATGAAAGATACTGCCAGTCTTCGCCCTCTTTCTCCGATTTTCTGTAGATGTGATACCTGTTGTGGCGTTGCATGGTGTTTGCCACGGCAGTAACATTGGCGTCAGTCATGGCGTAGTCGATGCCGATGAGCAGGTTTTTGCGCATGTCGTGACTGTCAAGATATTCGAATTCGCTGTTCAGATAGTCGCTGTTCGTGACGTGAACGTTAGGTTCGAAGTCGAGTCCTTCGTTAACACCGGCATCGGCGAGCATGCTCAGGAAACCGTTGTGGCGGAACGACACGAGAGCACCGCCCCTGACAACGAGCGGCTGCGGCAGTTCGTAGCGGCACCACGTGTTGTCGATGTTCTCAATTCCTTTCTGTTCGTAGAGTATGTTGTTTGTGGGATTACCGTTGCTGTCGAGGGCAAAAATCACGAGGTCAACCTTCTTGTGAGGACCGCGGAACTCGTCGGTCTGCCACTTCACTGCCGTTATTGCCATGTCTTTGCGGAACACGGTGCCCACGATACTGCGCTCGGTGTATGCGAAAACGCCGATGTGAGCCACACCCGGTCCTTTGTAATATGAAACGGAGTCAACATCGATAGGCTCGCCCCACTTCACGTGTCCGGCATTGCCCAGCTCTGTCACCGTGACCAATCGTGGTGCCACAGCCTTGTCTTTAAGGTCGATTTCGGGCAGTGTCGCCGCGTCTTTCGCTATCGTCACTGTACGCTTTTCGGCGACAAGTCCCGGATGAGCGGCAGTGAGCAGGTACGCCCCTTCATATATATCATTCAGCGAGTATTTACCATCTGCATCGGTATATGCCACATATTCGCTCACTTCGGCAGTGCCTTCGACAGCCGTCATCACCACCTTTGCATCTTTCAGAGCAGTCCCTCCGGCGAATGTCACCTTGCCTGTGGCAGTGAGTTTCGCAATCTTGTCAAGTGCGATGTCGATAGCAATGTCCTCCTCTGAAGACACCTGTACCGGCTGGGTATGCAGCGAATAACCCTCCTTCCTTGCCTCAAGTGTGTAGTCAGACTCCGGTATGTTGGTCATGTTCCACTCGCCTTGGGCGTTTGTGATGGCAGTGAATTCAGTGCCTTTCAGTGACACTTTCACTCCCTGCAGCGGAGTTTCGCCGTGCTTCACAGTACCGTGCAGCGAACCCTCCGATGCCTCTTTTATCAAGATGTTGAACACTTCGAGCTGGAACTTGTCGGGATCGGAGTGCATACGTATGGCGAAATTCTCATCACTGTCAGCCTCCGGGGTATAGTATGCCACGTAATTGGAGCGTTTGCCCTCCTCGTTTGCCACATCGAAACGACCGATTTCCTTAAATCCGGAGAGATTTTCTTCCTTGTTGCCCTTACCGAAGTAGAGGCTCATTTTCTCAATCAGTTCGAGATTTGCAGCCGAAGCGTTCACCACAACCTTATATTTTGTGTTTCCTTTCAGTGCCACGGGGAGCGAAACTATCCAGTCGTCGCCGGTCTTTTCGCTGCTATAACTGCAGTAGATACCCTCGTTTGCCATGCGCCTTTTCCACGTGATGCCGTCGTGGTTACGGTCTATGATTGTCCACAGAGGCATGTCGTCGTTGGTGAATTCACATTCGTATGGCGTGATATGAGAAGTGCCGAGAACGATAAATTCAGACATATTGGGTTTCCCTTGTTCCCGACCGATGGGGGTTATCCTATACCGGTAGTTGTCAGGATGTGTCACGATGTTGTCTGTACAGGTGGTTTCGGTTATCCCGTCGGCAATCACTGCGTTATCAGGCAGGCGCGTGATGTTATACGTTATATCAGCGGGAATATACCCTCCGTTGATGCCTTTGGCAGGCGCAGTCCATGTAATCTTGCAACCCTTGCCGTCGGTAAGCTTTTCGAGTTGTATGTTTGTAACAGCGTCCGGGATGTCCTCGCCGATATATACCTGCCTGACGGTCTCTTCACCGTTGCCCTCGCTGTTTGACGCATACGCCCGATAAGTGTATAAGGCATCGGCAGAGAGAGTTTCTCCGGTGGTTATCAGTTCGCCTGCCGTTGCGTTGTCTTTCGTGAAAATCTCGTTGTTGTCGCGCAGAAGGTGTATCCGGAATGTTCCGAGATTTCCTCCACCAACGGTTTTTTGTGGTGCTTTCAGTGTGATGTTCACCTCCTTCGAGCCTCCGCCTGTGGGTATTATCTCAAGTTGTTCCACCGCTCCCGGTGCCCCTTCCTTGACAGTTGAGAATGGGAAATCGAGCCCCACGATTTGTTTTTCGCCCTGAAGCTCCACGTTGGAGTCGTTATATCCGGTGCTGAGATCGATGTCTAACAGTTGAGTTCCTTCCCTGCCGGTAGGTATTGCCCACCAAAGCCGCTCGCTGCGGTGGTCGATGCCCATCGACTGCAGGGTGCTGTTGGCAGAGTAGTCGCAACTGTTCAGTGTCTCCTCGTTGCCATCAAGTTGTAGTTTTACGAGTTCGCTGTACGGATTTTCGGCATAAATCTGCCCCTGAAGGTCAACAGCGAGAGCCACGAACTCTTGGTATAGTTCTGCCACTTCGGTCACACTGCCGTCGTTGAGGTCAACTTTCAGCAGTCTGCTCACGCGCCCCGCATTGCCGAGTGCATACATTATGCCGTTCTTGTAGTCGTATGCCATGTCATAGAACTTGTCATCGCTGTTGCCGGTTGCAATCTTAGTGAACGTTCCTGTGGCAAAATCATAGGTGCCGAAAGCCTGCGGCGAGGGGTCGTCGCCCGACTTGTCGCACGTCTGTACGTAGTATTTCTTGCCTGCAAACGCCCCGGCACGTATGCTGTAGTCGTGGGTTCGCAAGAGTTGAAAATCCGATGGATTGCCCACATTGAACTTGCATGGCCCGATGTTCTCCGGCGTTTGCGAGTCGTTGCGGTTCCATCCGTAAGCCTCCTGCGCGTAAGTTCGTGAACCAATCATCACGAAGCACACAAGAAGCAGTAATAAAGTAGATTTCTTCATTGTTGAAAATGGTTTAGGTTTGTAAATATATAAATAATGAGTAGATGCTGTCGGAAAACTTCTTTCCGCCTATTACAGACTAACGCTTCTTTGCTATTAAGATTGAATTTGGGTGCATCTGTTTGTGAAATATTATTATATCTTTGCCATTATTTGCGTATTCTATTATTTATTTGTAATATTGCAGATGAAAAATTAAACAGAAAACAAAGGATAAATCATGAAAGAAACAGAACTGTTTTCTTGGGCAGAAGACATTGAGGGGGCTGTAACGGTGTGCGACTTGGAGGGCAAGGTGATATTCATGAACAAGCGTTCGCGGGAGACATTCAACAAACCCGGTGAGACGATGGTGGGAAAGAGCATGCTGCCATGTCACAGCGAGAGGTCGCAAGGCATAATCCGCGAGATGCTCGAAAAGAACGTGCCACACTGCTATACCATAACAAAGCGGGGAAAGCGGAAGCTGATATATCAGACGCCTTGGCGCGAGGACGGCGAGGTTCGCGGACTTGTGGAGTTCTCTTTTGTTCTCCCCGACGATATGCCGCACTACGACCGCGACAAGCAATAACGTTGATGCGAATGGCATGTGGCGTCTGTGTGGCTGTTATTTAAGAAGTCTTTTTGAGAAGTAATGCACCGGATACCACACCGACAGGAAACTCACCACAAGGACGGTGACGAACACGAGCACCACGTCTGACAAGTGAACGCTTACGGGGTAGGCATCGACGATGAACGAACCGCTGCTGCTTCCGAGCTTCACTATTCCGAAAGTCTGCTGAAGGAAGCACAGGAACAATCCGACGACTATGCCTGCCAATGCCCCCACAGCGGCTATCATGCGCCCTTCGAGCAGGAAAATGCGCGTTATCATGCGGTCGTCGGCACCGAGGTTGCGCAGCGTCACCACATCGTCTTTCTTGTCGATGATGAGCATTGAGAGCGAGCCGATGATGTTGAAGCACGCCACGGCGAGTATGAATGTGAGGAAAATATATGCTATGAGTTTCTCTATCTTCATTATGTTGAACGTGTCTTCCTGCTGCTCATAGCGGTCAAGCACGTTGTATTTCCCGCCTGCGATTTCGATTATGCGGTCTTTCGTACGGCTGATATTGGTGCCGTCATGCAGTCGAAGTTCAAGTCCGGTAATCATTCCGTACATGTCGAATAGTTCGCGGGCAAATGAAATGGATGTTATGATGTAGCTGTTGTCATACTTTGCCTGCTTCACGCAGAACACCACTCCGGGCGACAGGAGCGAGTCTTCCACAAATCCGTCGGTAGGGTTTGCGATGTCTATCTGTCCCTGTCGTTTCGGTGCGAACACTTTCAGGAATCCATCCCAGCGGGCTGTGGTGCCGAGGGTTTCGGCAAGTCGTATGCCTAAAGTGCCGTATTGCAGGTTTGCCGCTTGAAGAGAGAACTCCCCGTCACCGTAGAGAATGTTGTTTATCTGTGTCAGTTCGCTGAAACTGTTCTCCACACCCTTTATCTTCACCATTGCCTGCCGGTCTTCATAAACGGCGAGGGCATTGTCTTCGACGCAGTCCATTGCCACCTTCACCTCCGGCAGTCGGCGTATCTCGTCGAGTATCGGGTCGTCGGCAGGCACGCTCTTTCCCTCCTTGGGTGTCACGAGCAGCTGCGGGTCCATTGCCGTGAAGAGCGATGCCACGAGGTCGTGGAAACCGTTGAACACGCTGAGTGTTATGATGAGAGCCATCGAAGCCACGGCAACGCCCGCCATAGAGATGAAACTTATGACGTTGATTGCGTTAGTGCTCTTCTTCGAAAAGAGGTAACGGCGTGCGATGTATGACGGGAAACTCATTTGCCGAGCAGTTCGTCGATGCGTTCGATATAGTCGAGGGAGTCGTCTATGAAGAACCTAAGTTCGGGGATGATGCGCAACTGGTTGCGCACCCTTGTGCCGAGTTCGTAGCGTATTGTCTTGTCGTTTGCCGTGATGTTCTTGAGCAGTTCCTCTCCTTTTTCGCTCGGGAAGATGCTCAGATAGGCTGTGCAGATGCTGAGGTCGGGACTCACTTTCACCCTTGTCACGCTCACCAGCACCCCGTGCATCATCCTTGTCTGGCTCTGAAATATGAGGCTCAGTTCTTTCTGCAACAGTCTTGCTATGCGGTTTTGTCTTGTTTCCTGCATGTCGTTTCTCCTTTTTGTTTTGTGCAAAGGTAGTTCTTTTCGCAGAGACCGCAAAATAAAACGTCTATGTTTTTGCAGCCGCCGGAGTCAAAATGGTTGCGTGGAAGCCTGCTCCGTGGCATCGTCACGGCATAAAAAAGAGGGTTCTCGAAAAAGAACCCTCCCTCTTATTGCTTGTCGGAAAAATCATTTCAGAGCGTCAACAAGCTCGGCACCTGCCTTGAACTTTGCTACCTTCTTTGCAGGAATTTGTATTTTCTGCTTTGTTGCCGGGTTAATTCCCTCATGTGCTTCGCGTGTTGCAACGCTGAAAGTTCCAAAACCAACGAGGGCTACCTTATCTTCCTTTGCCAATGCTTCCTTGATTGCCTCAATAGTTGCATCAAGAGCCTTCTTTGCATCAACCTGACTGATGGCTGCGTTCTCTGCAATCTTCTTTACTAATTCTGTTTTATTCATAACTTGGGCTGATTAAATTATTATTTTATTGAGTGTATTCAATATTTCAACCGCAAATATACTTTAATCCTTTTAAAAAACAAACAAAAAACACAAAAAAATAAAGAATTTGATAAAAAAAACTCGTCAAGCCCCTGCTTTTGTGCTATTTGAATGATATTTTTCGTAATTTTGCCGCGATTTTATTATAAAAACATTCACAGATATGCGTGGAATTCCTACAGTAACAAAGAATTTATTGATTATAAACGTGCTCGCGTTCTTGGCTACGTGGGTGTTTGAGATGAGAGGGATAGAACTCAGCGACTATCTCGGTCTGCATTTCTTCATGGCAAGCGACTTCAAGTTCTATCAGCTCTTCACCTACATGTTCATGCACGGAGGTTTCCAGCACATCTTCTTCAACATGTTTGCGCTGTGGATGTTCGGCGTCGTGGTGGAGCACACTTGGGGAGCGAAGAAGTTCCTTTTATATTATATAGCGTGCGGCATCGGTGCGGGATTGGTGCAGGAACTTGTGCAATACAGTCACTTTGTGTTTGAGGGAATGGCTGCGTTCGACCGTGTCACCACCCCCGATGGTTTCGTGATGCCGATGGACGAATACCTGAACATGTGGAACACCGTGGGCGCATCGGGTGCGATTTACGGCATATTGCTCGCTTTCGGCATGTTATATCCCGAGCAACGCATATTCATCTTCCCCCTCCCTGTGCCCATTAAGGCTAAGTGGTTCGTGCTCATATACGTTGCCATAGAACTCTTTTCTGCCCTCGGAACGAGCAGCGACGGCGTAGCCCATTTTGCTCATCTCGGCGGCATGTTGTTCGGTTGGCTAATAATAAAGTACTGGAAAAACCACCCCGGGTCTGACTCCTACTTGGGCAATGGGGAGCAGTTCTTCGACAACATGAAGCGAAAATGGGAGAAGAGAAAGGAGAAAGACCTGCCGAAAAACGACTATAACGACAGGGGCTATGATGAGAGAAAGAAAGAGAACGACGAGGAAACAGACCGTATCCTCGACAAGATTAAGCGTTCCGGATACGACAGTCTGACGGCTGAAGAGAAGCGAAGGCTGTTCGACAATGGAAACAAATGATGCTCAGGAAGGTTAAGTCGCTGCTGATAAAACTCGTCGGTGGAGCCAACGCAGCCACCGTGCTGATAGCGATATTGACGGGATACAGCAGTTGTTTCGACGCCGAGACGAGTCCGTTGCTGTCGTGTTCAGGGCTGGCTTTCCCTGCTTTCATGATTATCAATGCCCTCTTCCTCCTGTTCTGGCTGTTCTTTTGGTGGCGCGGAGCGATAATTCCGCTGCTCGGCTTCCTGCTCTGTTATTTCCCGCTTCGTGATTTCTGCCCCATCAACCTGCCCTCAAATCCGCCCGACGATGCTATCCAACTGCTGAGCATGAACGTGATGCAATTCAAGAACGAAATGCCCGCAGACAGCGTCGATGCACTGCATACGATAATCAGATACCTTGACATGGCAAAGCCCGACATAGCCTGTTTTCAGGAGGTTCCGCCGCAAAGGTATAAGTGGGAGCAACTCGGCGGCAAAGGCAGATACATCGAAGACGTTGACAACAACAGCGGCAACGTGCTGCTTATGGTGAGCCGCTTCCTCATAATAGGCAAAGAACGCATACCCTACGAGTCGCTCGGCAACCTCAGTGCAGCGTTCCATCTGCTCATCGACAGCGACACGGTGACGGTGGTTTCCAACCACTTCCAGAGTTTCAATCTCAGCGAAGAAGAACGCTCGGAAGTGGGAAAAATAATCAGCGGCAGAGGCAACCGCGACCCTCGAAGCGAGGGAAACCGGCTGCTGATAAGCAAGGTGGTGGCTACAACTCGCTACCGGGCACCGCAGATAAAGGCTGTCACGCACTATATCGACAGTCTGCTCTCAAGGGGCAGGAGCGTCATAGTTTGTGGCGATTTCAACGAAACGCCTGTGTCATTCTCCCATCGCCAGATGGAGAAAAGGCTCACCGACTGCTACTCATCCACTGCAACAGGACCAGGATTTACCTTCGAAAGAAACGGCATGCACTTCCGCATCGACCACATCTTCTGCTCACCCGACTGGACACCATACAACTGTCAGGTCGTTGACAGATTGCACGCATCAGACCATTATCCGCTACGCTGCCGGCTGAAAAAACGTTCCAAGAGATAAAAAATGAATAATAATCAGCCTGAAATTTTTCCAAATGTGAAAAAATAATTATCTTTGCACCCTATTATAACTGAGAAATTGTAACATCAAAAGTAAAATAAAAAAATGCAAAACAAAGGAATTGTAATTACAGTGGCCATTTTGCTGACACTGGCAAGCGTCTTCTACTTGTCTTTCTCAGTAGCGACCGGCTATTATGACGGTCAGGCTGCCAAAATCTCAGACCCTATTGCGCAGCAAGACTACAAGGACTCTGTCCGCTACCTCAAGTTGCCTTTCGGTATCAATGACGGCTACACCTATCAGGAATGTCTTGAGACACAAATCGGTCTCGGACTCGACCTCAAGGGCGGTATGAATGTAATCCTCGAAATCTCGGTGCCCGATGTGGTTGACCTCCTTGCCGACCATAAGCAGGACGCAGCCTACCGCAAGGCCCTCGAGGAAGCAAAGAAACAGGAAGAGACAAGCCAGAAAGACTTCATCTCGCTCTTCATAACAGCTTACCAGAAAGCTGCGCCGGGGCATCGACTGGCAGAAATCTTCGCCACACAGCAACTCAAGGGAAAGGTTTCCACACAGAGTTCGGACAAGGAAGTGGAGACCGCACTGCGCACAGCAGTTGACGACGCCGTGAAAAACTCGTTCAACGTAGTGCGCACACGTATCGACAAGTTCGGAGTTGTGCAGCCAAACATTCAGGAACTCGAAGGACAACAGGGACGACTCATGGTGGAAATGCCGGGAGTTAGTGAGCCGGAGCGCATCAGAAAACTGCTCCAAGGCTCGGCAAACCTTGAGTTCTGGGAGACATATAACAGCGAAGACATAACACCTCTGCTCTCTCAGGTTGACCGCCGTTTTGCAACCGGAGCAACCGATGCCGACACTGCAGACGTGGCAAAGAACGACACGCTGAAGGAAAAGCAGGTTGCAGAGAAGGTGCAGCCTAAATTCCAAATAAAGAAAGACGCCAACACCGCTCATGAGGCAGAAAAGAACGCCACGGCAAGTGCCGAGCTCGCTGCCGCCAAAAAGCAGAACCCGCTGCTCGCCGTATTACAGTTGGCACAGCGCGGGTCGCTCGCTGTGGTGGGATATGCAAACGTACGCGACACCGCAGAGATAAACAAGATGATTTACAGCGAGGCTGCAAAGCAGATTTTACCACCCGACCTGAAACTCCTGTGGGGTGCCAAGGCAGCCGACGGAACAAAGAACGTCTTCGAACTTTATGCCATTAAAACTACCGGCAACAACGGTCGCGCACCGCTTGAGGGCGACGTGATTACCGATGCCAAGGACGACTTCCAGCCCGTTTCGGGACGTCCGTGCGTGAGCATGAAGATGAACACCGACGGCGCACGCCGTTGGGCAGAACTCACTAAAGCCAACATGGGCAAGGCTATCGCCATTGTGCTCGACAACGCAGTATATTCCGCAGCGCGAGTTAACGACCCAATCACCGGCGGAAGTTCTGAAATCACCGGCTCGTTCAGCATCGAAGACACCAAAGCCCTTGCCAATACCCTCAAGTCGGGACGTATGCCTGCGCCGGCACGCATCGTTCAGGAAGAGGTGGTAGGTCCCACACTCGGAGCACAGTCGATACAGCAGGGACTCATCTCGTTCGCAGTGGCATTCGTGCTCCTGATGATTTACATGGTGATGATGTATAACTTCATCCCCGGTATGCTCGCAAACTGCGCACTGCTCATCAACCTCTTCTTCACGCTCGGCATAATGGCGTCGTTCCAGTCGGCACTGTCAATGCCCGGTATTGCCGGTATCGTGCTCACGCTCGGTATGGCTGTGGATGCCAACGTGCTCATCTATGAACGCATAAAAGAGGAGTTGCGCAAGGGCAAGGGAATGAAAGAGGCTGTGCGCGAAGGCTACAGCAACGCTTTCTCTGCAATCTTCGACTCTAACCTTACATCACTGATAACCGCCGTAATCCTCGGCGTAATAGGTACAGGTCCTATCCGCGGCTTCGCCATAACACTGGGTATCGGTATCTGCTGCTCGTTCTTCACCGCAGTGTTCCTTACCCGTCTCGTTTATGAGAACCGTCTCGGCAAGGGACGCTGGCAGAACCTCAAGTTCTTCACCGGCATCTCAAGGAACCTCCTTCAGGGCACAAACTTCAAGTTCATGTCTAACTACAGGAAGTCGTTCACCGTCTTCGGAGTGATAGCACTGCTCTTCATTGTGAGCTTCGCAGTGCGCGGTCTGAGCCGTTCTATCGACTTCACAGGCGGTCGCAACTACGTAATCACTCTGAACAAGACCACCCACGTGGAAGACGTCCGTAAGGTTCTCAACGGTGCTTTCGTGAACACCGTGGGCGAACAGGCAGGCAAGGTGGCAAACACCAACGTGATAGCACTCGGCACAGACGGCAAGACAATACGCGTGTCAACCAACTACAACATCGACAGCAACTCTCCCGACGAGGACGACAAGGCAGAGACAATACTCTATGATGCGCTCAAGAAGGGCGGCTTTGTCAGCCAAGCAAGCGTTGAGGCGTTTAAAAACCCGGACATACGTGAGGGCGGTTCGATAATCAGCAGCACGAAAGTGGGTCCGAGCATTGCAAAGAACATCACATACAACGCGATATTCTCGCTCGTGATAGCCCTCCTTGCAATCTTCCTCTACATACTATTGCGCTTCCGCAACGTGGCGTTCTCTATCGGTTCTATCGTGGCATTGACTGTCGATACTATAATCGTTATCGGTTTCTTCTCGGCACTCTATAACATCGTTCCGTTCTCGCTGGAGATTGACCAGACGTTCATCGGTGCCATACTTACCGTGATTGGTTACTCTATCAACGACAAGGTGGTGGTGTTCGACCGTATTCGTGAGAACCTCGGGCTGTATAAGAAGCGCGACATGCAGGACAACTTCAACAACTCTATCAACGAAACGCTGGCACGTACGGTAAACACCTCGGCTTCTACGTTGCTCGTTCTGCTCTGTATCTTCTTCCTCGGAGGCGACAGCATACGCTCATTCTCGTTTGCGATGATACTCGGTGTGATATTCGGAACCCTCTCTTCAATCTTCATTGCATCGCCTGTGGCATACCTCGTTATGGGTCGCAAGATTAAGGAAGTTGAGGTGGAGGAGAAGAAATAACCACGACCGACAACCTTTCGCTGCCCCGCGCAGCAACCATAAAACCCGTACTCCCGCTCGCACTTGATGCCGGCGGGAGTACTCTTTTTATGCCGTGTCGAAACCATGTCATGCTTGCCATAGACCGATAAGCCCCCTTTCGTAGTTTGGAAAGGTGCTTATTGCTCGTCGATAGCATACCTATTGCGCGACAAAATCGGCGGAATTGCCGAGTAAAACCGCCGATTTTGCCGACCAATTTCGCCGATTTTGCTCAGTAATTTCGGCGATTTTGTCTTCATGAACACAGTATGCCGCACACCATTATGCCGCAACCGTTCATGCCTTTTATATTAAACTCCAATCGATCATTAGAACACTTAATTACCTATATCCTGTTAATTGTATCGTTCCACGACTGCTTTCGTCCGCTTGCCTGCATCTTATCAGCCATATTATCTTGACGTAGCCCGCTACGCCTTCGATAATATGCCGGACAATCTTCCCGACAATCGAACATAATCAGTATGCGGTCTAATGAACGATTGGGGTTAAAAGATGTTGTATTTCTGTTGCTCCCTCAAGTGAGGAGAGCCGCGGTGAACACCCTCCCGGACTCCGTTCCGAGCCTGCGTGCGGAAAAGAAGTCGGCAGAGTTATGGTAAGTGCAGATGCCGGACGACAGGATATTCTCGTCAGTAAGTCCTGCATCGATGAGTTGCAGGCGGTTGCAGGCAGGCAAGTCGATATGCCATTTTGGTGCGTCTTTATGTCTTTCGCAGTCGGGTGTGTCCATAGGCGGATAGCGTTTTGCAATCTTCTGCATCGGGAAATGTGCTGCGAGAAATGTCTCGTAAACCTCATCCCCCACCTCGAATGCTGCGAGCGATATTCCCGGTCCTATGGCGGCTCGCAGCATTTCGGGGCGCGAAGCGAAGTGCCTGCCCATTGCTGCCACCACCACCTCGGCAATCCGTTTCACCGTTCCGCGCCAACCGGCATGAACCACGGCGGCACAATGATGCTCACGGTCATAGATAACGATAGGAATACAGTCGGCAGTGGATACCCCGATGCACACGTTTGCGATGTCGGTAATCAGCGCATCGCAACCGTCAATATACGCTTGTCGCCCGTCGGCGTCAAGCGAAAGAAGTTCGGTAGTAACGATTTTATAGTCGGAGCCATGCACCTGTAGGGGATATAATATGTCCTCGGCAGCCACACCCAGTTCCCGTGCGAGCAACGCCCTGTTACTGCTGATGCTCTCCTCGGAGTCACCGCAGTGGCGATTGATGTTGAACGACGCATGGTTTCCGGTGCTCACACCACCCGTGCGCATTGTTGAGAACGCGCGAACACCGTCGCCGAGCAAGTATTCATGCAGCCTCATTCATCTATGTCTTCAATCTCGTAGTCGTCGAGTTCCTCTATTTCGTCATCGTCGATGAACTCAATCTCTATGTCTTCGCCCTCTGCTGCCAGTTCCTTTGAGAAGCGCGACATGTCTTTATCGCGGTGAACTATCACGTCTTCGGCAGTGATGCTCTGCAGTTTATTGCTCTCGCTGTTCAGTTCTTCCCACAGAACATCCTTCAGTTCATTCAGCCCCTGCTGTGCCACTGCAGATATGAACACTATCGGCAGCGTCTCGTCAATCTTCCCGGCGATTTCCTCCCGTAGCATGTTTGCCAGTTCATCGTCGATCATGTCGCACTTCGTTATGGCGAGCACTCGGTGCTTGTCGAGCATGTCGGGATTGAACCGGCGCAGTTCGTTGAGCAACACCCCGTAGTCTTTCACGATGTCGTCGGAGTCGCAGGGCACCATGAAGAGCAGCAGTGAGTTGCGCTCTATGTGCCGCAGGAAGCGCAGTCCGAGTCCTTTCCCCTCGCTTGCGCCCTCTATAATGCCCGGGATGTCTGCCATTACGAATGACTTCTGGTCGTGATATGCCACTATTCCGAGCGACGGTTCGAGCGTTGTGAAAGGGTAGTTTGCAATCTTAGGCCGTGCCGATGACAGTGCCGCAAGCAGCGTTGACTTACCGGCGTTTGGGAAACCCACCAGACCCACGTCGGCGAGTAGTTTGAGTTCGAGTATCACGGTCATCTCCTGCATCGGCTCACCCGGCTGTGCGAAGCGTGGTGCTTGGTTGGTGGGGGTGCGGAACTGGAAGTTTCCGAGTCCGCCGCGCCCGCCTTTCAGCAGCACCACCTCCTGTCCGTCGTAGGTTATGTCGCACACATACTTTCCCGTTTCGGCATCATACACCACCGTTCCGCACGGCACATCTATATACTGGTGCTTGCCGTTGGTGCCGTGACACTTGTCCTTTCCGCCGTTCCCTCCGTGCTCGGCATACACGTGTCTTTGGTATCTGAGGTGAAGCAAGGTCCAGAAGTTATGGTTGCCTCGCAATATCACGCTTCCGCCATCGCCTCCATCGCCGCCGTCGGGACCGCCGTTGTAGTTATACTTCACGTGCTTCAGGTGCATGCTACCCCTGCCGCCCTTTCCCGAACGGCAGTATATCTTCACATAATCTACGAAATTGCTCTCCATGATGAATATAAGAACAGCCCCCACTCTGTGCTCCGCAGCCGGTCGGATGCCCGCTTGTTGCGCCTCAGAGTGTGGGGCTTCAGAATTACTTTCCTATCCGATGATTTTCTCTATCTGCGCGAATATGCTTTCCGGAGAACCTGTTCCCACGACGTGGTTATGAAGTCCTTCCCGGACATACCACTCTATCAGCGGTTGTGTCTGCCTGTGGTAAACGTCGAGCCGCTTCTTTATCGTCTCCGAGTTGTCGTCTGAACGTCCGCTCTCCTGTCCGCGCTTTATGAGTCGCTCAATGAGTTCCTCCTCCGGAACGTCAAGTTCTATCATCGCCGCAACGCTGTGTCCGCGCTCTGCGAGCATGACCTTGAGAGCCTCTGCCTGCGTTATTGTTCGCGGGAAACCGTCGAAGATAACGCCGCGGTGGTCGTTGCCGAAACCGTCATATACCTCCGACAGCAGTCCCACCATCAGGTCGTCGGGTATCAGTTGTCCCTTGTCGATGAGCAGTTTTGCCGCCTTTCCGATTTCGGTTTCTCGCCGGATTTGGTCGCGCAACACCTCTCCTGTGGAGATATGTTCCAGACCATACTTTCTAATAATTAACTCACTCTGTGTGCCCTTGCCAGAGCCGGGTGCACCGAAAATAACAATATTTTCCATTGATTGCCTTGTTTTGTTGTTATTGTTAATGGATGTCTTTCGGTAAAAAGATTGTCGGGCTACTCCACCACAGTATATATATCGGGCAGATTGCGCCCTTGCTGGTCGTAGTCGAGCCCGTAGCCCACGATAAAGTCGTTGGGAATTTGCATCGCGGCATACTCTATGTTGAGGTCAACCTTGAGTTTGTCGGGCTTCAGCAGCAGCGTACAGATGTGTATAGACGCAGGGTTTCGCGTGCCCAAAGTCTCTATCATGCGCTTCATTGTCAGTCCGGTGTCCACGATGTCCTCCACGATTATCACTGTCCTGCCGTTCAAGTCTTCGTTTATTCCCAGCACTTCTGTGATTTTACCCGATGACGTAGTGCCCTCGTATGATGCCAGTTTCACGAACGAAATCTCGCACGGAATGGTTATCATTCGCATGAGGTCGGCAGCGAACACGAACGAGCCGTTGAGCACTGCAAGCATGAGCGGGTTCTTGCCTGCCATGTCGCGATTGATGCGTTCAGCCACTTCCTTCACGTGTTTCTTTATTTCTGCTTCCGGAATGGAAGTCCTGAAAGTTTTGTCTAAGATTTTAACTTCCGCCATAACAAATATCTTTTATTCTGCGACAAAATTAGTAAAATAATCCATATTTTTACCTTTTGGAGAAGAAAAACATAAAAATATCCCTAAACTTTTGCCTTCTGTAATCTATTTTTTGTATTTTTGCATCGCGATGAAGATATTTACAAGCAATCAGATACGCGGCATCGACCAATATACCATAGAGCATGAGCCGATAAGAAGCATAGACCTTATGGAGCGCGCAGCAAAGGCTTTGGCGCGTGCTATCGGCGAGATGTGGTCGGCACATACGCCGATGGTCACTTTTGCCGGTCCCGGAAACAACGGCGGCGACGCGCTTGCCGTGTCGCGGTTGCTTGCCGAACAGGGCTATCAGGTTAGCGTATATCTCTTCAATATAAACCAAAAACTCAGCGACGACTGCGCAACAAACAAGCAGCGGATATTGGAGTCGAAGCGGGTTAAGCTGTTCACGGAGATTACACAGGAGTTCGACCCACCGTCACTCGGTGCCGACACGGTGGTCATAGACGGTTTGTTCGGCTCCGGGCTCACCAAACCGCTGACCGGAGGGTTCGCCTCTCTCGTGAAATATATAAACCAGTCGGCAGCCAAGGTGGTGAGTATTGACCTGCCTTCGGGACTTATGACCGAAGACAATACCTACAACGTGAGAGCAAATATAATAAAGGCTCACGCCACACTTACGCTGCAACACAAGAAACTATCGTTCCTCTTTCAGGAAAATCAGCAGTTTATTGGCAAACTGAAGGTGCTCGACATTCGGCTCAGTGCCGAGGGAATAGAGCGCACCTGTGCGCAATACAGCATATTGGAGGAGAACGAGATGCGCAGCCTGCTTATGCCCCGCGACCCCTTCTCGCACAAAGGAACAATGGGCAATGCGCTCATCGTGGCAGGAAGTTTCGGCATGGCAGGGGCTGCGATAATGGCAGCGAAGGCGTGTTACAGGGCAGGGGCAGGCAAGGTCACGGTGCATACGCCGCGGAAGAACAACTCCATAATACAGACTGCCGTGCCGGAAGTAGTCGTAAATCTTGACCATGAAGAGACCTGCGTGGGCACTGCCATAGCGACAGAGGATTTCGACGCGCTGGCGATAGGGCCCGGGCTGGGGCAGGTGGAGAACACTGCCATAGCGATGATTTCGCAGATAAGGCGCGCCACATGCCCGGTGGTGGCAGACGCCGACGCGCTGAATATGTTGGCAAGTCACCGGGCGTGGATGCAACAACTGCCTAAAGGGATTATCCTCACGCCGCATCCCAAGGAGTTCGACAGAATGAACGGAACACCGTGTGCCGACAGCTACGAGCGGCTTTCGAAGGCTCGCAACATGGCAGAGCACCTCGAAGCCTACATCATACTCAAGGGACACTACTCGGCGTTGTGCATGCCCGACGGCAGGGTGATGTTCAACCCAACGGGAAATGCAGGAATGGCAACCGCAGGAAGCGGCGATGTGCTCACCGGCATCATCACCGGACTGTTGGCGCGTGGATACCGACAGGCAGAGGCTTGCATGCTCGGGATGTATCTGCACGGGCTTGCCGGCGACATCGCAGCAAAAGACTTGGGCGAGGAGAGCCTTGTGGCGACAGACATAATAAGGTATCTGCCGAAGGCGTTTGAGCGTCTGAAAGACTGACGGCAGCGGCAGGTAAAGTCAAGGGCGGCAAGATTTTAAGCGAAGAAAGAACAAACAACCAAACTATTTATGACATGAGAAAGACTGTATTATCATTGACAATGCTGCTGTTTGCAATATGTGCAGCGGCGCAGGGAAACGACTATTATCTGCCCATGACAGGCATAGAGTTCACTTTCGAGATTGAACGCAGAGGTCCGATAGACCGGACGGAATACTCTTTCGTAAGCGTAAGAACATCGCTGTTCGGCGTTCCCGACGAGTCAAAGCACTACGAGGCTGTGATAGACAATAGCAACTCGATAGACTATATATGCAAGGACGAACACGGAGTGCTGCTCGGAGTGAACAAGAAAGTGAAACAACCTGAGCAGGAAAAGGCGAAAGACATAATGGAGCGGAAATCGTCTGAGCCCGACGTGGTTGAAATATCGGTGATTTACATACCCGTAAAGGAAGTGAAGCGGGTGCCGCTCTGCAATCTGCTATACGACCAAGGGGTGTTCATCGGGGAAGGAGAACCGGAGAATACTTACTATCTCACGATAAAAGACAACCACGACATATACAGTCCGCAGGCCACAGTGAAGATGAGCAAGGCAGGGAAAGACAACCCGAACATCTACGTCAACCTGCCCGGAAAGGCAACAATGATACTCGAAAAGGGCAAGAACTTCCTCTCCTCGCAGGAGTTATACCTCGCGCAGTTCGGGCGAGTGGAGGCTGTGGATAGCAAATTCTTTGCAAAAAACAGCAAGTATTCGCTCGAGCTGAATCCTACAACGGGAGAAATAAAAATGCTGAAATGACAGCAATAAGATAACAACGAGATTAAAAGATGAACAAAGCAATAGCTGCAATGGCGTTCGCCGCAGCACTACTCACTGCCGCAACGGTGAAGGCACAGCAGGCAGGCGAGCCGCAGGAGGGATATTCTTACTTCCTCCCCAAGACATCGCTGAGACTGAGCGTTCTTGTGGAAAAAACCACGGTTACACCCGGCGAACTCTGCATCTATGCCGACAGATACCTGAAAAAGAGCGACGCACCGCAGACGAAAAGTGAGCGATACAGGATTGTGAGCATATCAATGGCTACCGAGGCAGTGAGAGACACGGCGCGATATTTTGTGCTAAAGGCAGACGCAAAACACTCAATCAACTATGCGGAGATTGACCGCAACGGCATACTCGCGGCAATAAACACCGAGGCGAGGGCTGCACGTGAGTTCGTGCCGTTCGAAAGTAAGCCTACAGACACCCGCATCGATGCGCGAAAATTCCTCAGCCAAGAAATCCTCGCGGCAGGAAGCAAGGCGAAAATGGCAGAACTCGTGGCGCGGGAAATATATGATATACGGGAGAGCAGGAACGAGGTGGCGCGCGGACAAGCCGACTTCATGCCGAAAGACGGAGAGCAACTAAAACTTATGCTGCAACTCATGGACACGCAGGAGCAGGCTCTCACGCAGATGTTCTGCGGCACCACCATCCGCGATACCATGCAGAACGTGATACGCTATGTGCCTGCCGACGAAGTCTCAGACCTCATACTGTTCCGCTTCTCGGAAAAACTCGGCATGCTCGACGACGACGACCTCGCCGGTGCCCCTTACTATATAAGTATAGAGGACATGAAAGAGCAGACGCCTGTTCCCGACATCCTGCAGGAGGGTATCAAGCCTTCGAAAGACGACATCGGGCTGCGCGTAGTGGCTCCGGGAAAGGTTCGCGCCACCATTCGCACCCTCTCCAATGCCCTTTCCACAATGCCCTACGAGTTCTTCGCAGCCCAATTCGGCACTCTCATCAACCTTAGTGGCGAACTGTTCGGCAGGAAGGTGCACACCGAACTGACCCTCGACCCGACCACCGGTGCCGTGGAAACCGTCAAGACAGAGTTGTTGAAGAAATAAACACACCAAAGGAATTACCTTTTATCAAATATTATAAAACACAGCCGGGGGCTCCCTGCGAGATGCAGAGAGTCCCCTCATTTTTTTCAAATCGGTAATCTGTAAACAATGAGTTTATGTCCGATTACCTGAAAGATTATCTCGATTACCCGAAAGATTATCTGTTTCTATCGTTTCCGTGCGCCGATGACCTGACCGACAAAACGATATGATAGCCAACAATGAAAGATATGTCCTGTGAACAGAACCAAAGTCCTTTCCACTTTGTGCCCCACCATGTTTACCTCTCACCGATTTTATACTTAATATGACAAGTGCAAGAGCAATGGCAACATTAAGAATTTATGTTATCTTCATTTATCATTTATGTATTATCTTCCGAGAAAATTGACTGAATTTTAATAGTGAACCGGTAGGACATACGAACCTGCAATACGGTCGGATGATAACAGTAGATAAGGCGACGAATACTACTGCTATAACAATAACCACCCATGATGCCGACTGGATAATAAAAGCAGAAAAAGGTTCGTAATCAATCCAATCAAACCAAGCTCCCGTCCAAAGCATAATCATTAGGAATGCCCATAATAGTTGACGCAACCGGTCAAGGCGTTTAACAGTAGCAGGTTTCATCTTTATCTTATATCTTACGCATTTTCCCGATAACTCTTGAAGGGCACCAAACGGACATACATTGGTACAATAGTAGGATTTCTTTCCTAAGAGGGGATATACAAAGGCTGTGATAAGCATTACAACAGGTACAAGCAGCGTCAACAAATTCATCCCGTTTGACATGTAGTTAATTATTGACGTATAATTTAGAAATGTTCCACACCAAAATCCTAAAACCACTACATTCAGAATTTGCTGGAACATACGATAACGTCTGTTCTTAATGATTAGCGGAAGGACTGCAGCCATCAGCGCAACAAGCAGTCCAACGATAGACTTTGCCGATAACTCAAATTTATCAAGCATGCTTGATTTTGTATTTTTCATTGACGCATACGACAAACCACGCTGCACATTACCAATAATCGCATTTGACGACAGAGTAGCTCCTGAAACCACATCCACTGTCATTCTCTGAGCTTCATCAATATCCTTTCCGTTCCAAACAGTTAGCAGTTCGGATGCTTTTTGGAAGAAAGCCGGTGTTTCAGAGTTCTTCAGCGCATCTATCTTTACGACCTTCCCTTCTTTAAGTGATATTTCCAAAGGAACAATGCCCCCATATCCGACGATATCTTTTGCCAACTCTGTGGTATTCACAATGGTAGCTCCGTCTTCAAGTACCCTGAGAGTATCACCAACGTTCCCATTTACTACATGCTTTTTAGCTTGTAAATCATATCCCATGATTTTTCCATCTCTGCGTATGCTAACAGCCATTACAAGCAACACGCATATAACAAGACTTAGAATAGACTGTAAAATATTACGATAATTCATAAATGTAGTAAGTTTTGTTTTTTCCATTGCTATATTGCTTTTTAAAATTATTCAGATGACTATATTTAGAATGCAAAGTTACTACAAAAAAGTGAAATGCGGAAAGATATAGTGATAGAATTGAGTTACAAGGGCTTTGGTTGAAGTGGCGATAATTCATGAAGCCATTACAATCCCTGCCGAAGCCAAATCTTGACGCCACAACGTTACTTGTTCGTAACCATGCCCGATAATGCGACAAACGGGTACAGATGGCGAAACAAGACGTTATGGTATAGTGAGTTACCCACAACTCACGTAACAAATACGGTTACGGAAAAAGATTGCGCCGTTCCTCCCCGTTTTGCGTACCGACACCGGACTCTTCATCAACTAATTTTGAAACCAAAAAATCAAGGACGATGAAGAGTACATTTTCAGTCATCTACTACCTCAAGCGTCAGGTAGTGAAAAAGGACGGGACAGTTCCCGTCATGGGACGCATCACGGTGGACGGCAGCCAGACGCAGTTCAGCTGCAAGCTGACTGTCGATCCGAAGCTGTGGGACACCAAAGGAGGACGTGTCACGGGCAGAAGCACGGCGGCACTCGAAACGAACCGTATGCTTGACAAGATGCGGGTACGCATCAACAGGCATTATCAGGAAATCATGGAGCGTGACAACTTCGTCACAGCGGAAAAGGTGAAAAACGCCTTTCTCGGACTGGAACACCGCTATCACACGCTGATGCAGGTGTTCCGCCAGCACAACGAGGACTACGAGAAACAGGTGGAGGCA
>JAQYET010000095.1 GCA_028723525.1 Prevotellaceae bacterium | reverse complement strand
GCTGCCCGTATAAGCACCGCTACCCGTATAAGTGCCGCAGCTACTCAACAGCACCGTGGCACAAACAGCTGTAACCAAACCTCTTCTCATTTTTCTTGTTTTTATAAATCCTAATTCCCATCTGTCAAGCGTGCCAAACAGACCTCAGCTCAACGCCAGGACACGACCCAAATAATATCTTCAAGCCCGTTTTCCAGCACTACAAAGATAGTAAACAAAACTTTCATGCAGCGGGGATTTTCCCGATAAAACCGTAGGGAAAACCCTATTGTAAAGGTCCCCATTACCTTCCAAAATCCAATACGCAACACCCTCGTTTACAAAGTATGATCAAGAATAAAGTAAATCTATAAGTCAGATGGTCAGTAAGTTAGTTTTAACTCAGGTCAAAATTGACCCACTGATTAAACTACATACTTAACTCAGTCGATAAGTCAAGAAGCTAATAAGTCGATAAGTCTAAACTTTGGTCAGGAAATATTGGGAGGTAATATCAACAACAAAAGTATCATTTCTTTATACTGGCAAGGTGTGTCTTTGTGACACAAACTGCCGTGTGTTCCACAAAGGCCCTTACCCTGAGGAGGATTAAATCACTCAGAAGTCGTGATTTGCAAATTTATATTCCATTTTTATTACACTATGTAGTATCCTATACATTAACTTTAATATGCTTATCAATCACATATATATGATTCTTTTATTAACATTGACGGGAACATGGTCTCCAGGCAATCCTCTACTCCTATATTTTCCAATGAGCTTATTCCGTAAAAAAGTAAGATATATCAAGTCTGGCTCGTATATTATCTGAGGATAACGAGAATCTTTCAAGCCAAATTTCTTGTATATTTTTGGAAAGTATTTCTTTACCTCCTTGCCAAAGCTTTTGTCATCTAATTTGAAAACGGGGCTCATAGCCAGCGATTGTCTCGGATTCGCCGTCCACATCACAAACAAGATGTCCTTACCATGAACTTTGCTTTTAAAATTATATGGACATCTATTCCACGAATCATAATCAATCTCATCGGATATTGTATATCGCTTCAGAATGTTGCTGATATCCCGACAATATACTCTTATGACATAGTCCTCGCCTTTATGAATGGAATCCAAGGAGTCAACATAAAAAGCCAGTTCCCTTTTCAAATCTTGATTGTCTATCTCCATGTACCTGTCTGTCTCCTTATAGCCTTCATTGTTACATGAAAGACATAAGAGAATTATCGATATTAAGAAAAATATAACTTTATACATTCCTTTAAATTTAAAATATTATGAAAAAACTTACCATTTTTTCTGTACGGGAAAAGCCAGTCCATTTCCATTTACCGAGACATTGAATAATTGTTTCGTTGGGACTAGCAAAATATTAATAATTCCATCAAAATATTTATTAGCCAAATTTATATCTGCCCCACTTATCCCTAGTGGATTTTCAGTCTGAGTTGGATTCCAAGAAAGATGGGTATGCACTTGTCCTGTTGCCAATACTGTATGACGTTTACCTCCAAGTATAAACTCAACTTCATTACTATTACTAACAAAATAATTATGCGAGGAAGTGTATGTATTGTCAACTTCTTTGTATACTAGCACTCCTTTATCATCTAGATTCACGGCCGCAATTTCTATTCCAAGTTTTTTGATCTTCTAACCATGTAATCATAAGCTCTATGCCGTGCATTTTTTCCCTCGGAACCAAGTATGCCATGTTTTTGGATGCATTAAATCATTAAACATGAAAGAGTTAGCGCATTTATTATCAATGTATTACAACGACAAACAACAGCAGAAATCGACCATACCAAAAAGGCAAACCATTAGATGGCCTCAAAGCCTTTAATGCTGTTGGTCTTTAGAATATCCCTCAGGCTCAGCTCGCCATCCGAGGCGTGTGAAGCGCTGTTAAAAGCACCCTCCTCGTCGGCTGATGGGCAGTAGTTGAACCATTTGTCGTGCAGCACACCACACCCCCAGCCCAGAAGGGCAATGGCTATAAACACCAGTAATGCTATGATTTCCATACCTTATATATTTATATTGTACCTTGCAAAAATAGAAAATAAAGATGAATCGGCCATGGATTCTGTAGAAAACATTCGACGCGTTCGCCATTTCACCCGCACATACATCGAGCTGACCATCCACCCAAGAAGACGCACGCAGAGGAAGCGACGACATGGCGAGGCATGCGCTTCCTCGCGATATAATATCGGTAAAAAGGGCTTGTTTTACCATCGTTGTCACACATTGAAGCACAGAATGAACATCATCCTACAACTTTTTTTTGAAAATTACGTTTTACGCAATGCATTGAAAACAGGAAGAAGAATGTCAAATCGTCACCAATGTGCAGCAAATAAAAATA
>JAQYET010000094.1 GCA_028723525.1 Prevotellaceae bacterium | reverse complement strand
GAATTTGGGCAAAGGATATTAAATGTATTAGCTTTAGCCGATTGCTCTTTGATGTTTTCTAATCCCGGTCATGTTTTTGTTGATATGTTATATCAATTTAGAGACAAAAAATACAATCCGGAAAAAGCCCAAGATATATACTTTCAATTAGAAAAAGCCAAGGTTAATGCGGGCGTTAAAATTTTTGATTTTTTTTGAGGGCATTGCTAATGAGGCAAAGAAAAAACTAAAATCCTACTACAAGGTTCCTGAACATCCTGAATTACACGGGCAAACGTGATTTTTCTGTTCGGCTCATACTTTTCAAGATGTTTCAGACAGGAACGCCAATTACCCCAATTCCCCTTGCTCTCTTCTGTCAGAAAGCGTTTAGCGCACATCGCCTCATAATAATCAAAGAACAGGGTTTCTTCCTTGTACTGTGACTTGAAGCCGAACTCTCCGTTTTGAAGTTCAACAACACGCTTTGCCCTGATTGCCTCTGCGAGCTTCAAGGTTTCAGCGTTCTTCCTTTTGTCTTCACGGGTCTTCTCAGGAATGAGATAGAGTTTCAGGTATTCATAAGACCTTTTCCCGTTCAGATAAATGTCAAGGTAGAGAGATGTCAGACCTTTTGAAGTCTTTCTCTTTCTCAGCCTTATCGGTTCTTTCTCTTTCTCAGCCTTATCGGTTCTTTTGATGTACTCATACTTTTTGTTGCTTTTGTTGCTCAGAAAATTCAAGCAACAAAATAACAACAAAAAAACGACAACTCTAATATAATTTGTGAGAAATAACCCTCTTTTAACGAAAAAAGCCCTGAAACTTGAATTTCAGAGCGTTCTTTCTCACAAGTTATATGGGTTTTGTCTTTGATTTGTGAGTGTCTTATTTTGTCTTGTTGTCTCTCTACTTTCCGATGCAAAAATTCTTGAAAATATTTTCTAAGACTTCGTTTGGAGTAACGATTCCTTTTCCGGTTATTTCGGAGAGGTGATAGATTACGAGGCGGAGGTCTTCGCTTATGAGGTCACCACTTATGTTGTTTTCAAGTGCTTCTATAACATACGATAGTCTTTCGTGAGCACGTGACAGAGCATTATAATGACGAACCGATGTTATTATGACATCATTCTCTGTGAATATGGGGATGTTTGCAGAGTGGAAGATACACTCTTCGAGTGCGTCTATTCCGATGCCATTCTTCGCAGAGACCTGAATTTGGGTATATTTATTATTTATATCGTTGATTTCGATAATATTGTCAGGACATTTATCTATCTTATTTTGCACAATCAACAAGGTTTTGTCTTGCGTCAGTTTTACAATTTCTCCAACCTCTTCTTTGCTCGGCAACTCATCTATAACCCACAATATGATACGTGCTTTATCAATTGTTTGGTAAGTGCGGTCAATACCAATCTGTTCCACTTGGTCTGTTGTATGTCGTATGCCTGCCGTATCAATAAATCTGAATTGAACACCATTTATGTCCATTGTGTCCTCTATTGTATCTCGTGTTGTACCATGTATATCAGACACTATTGCCCGTTCGTCTTTCAACAGTCTGTTTAGCAAAGTTGATTTGCCAACATTTGTCTTTCCAATAATTGCCACCGGGATGCCATGTTTCAAGGCATTACCGGTCTCGAAAGAATGTGCGAGTTTACAAATCCTTTTATCAATGGTGTTTGCCAAAGACAGAAGTTCATGCCGGTCGGCAAATTCTATGTCTTCATGGTCAGAAAAATCAAGTTCTAACTCAAGCAATGAAGTGATTTTTAGCAGTTGTTCTCTAAGCGTTACGAGTTCCGACGACACCTTACCACGCAGTTGCGAGAGAGCCATTTTGTGCGTTGCTGCATTTGCAGAGGCTATGAGGTCTGCCACAGCCTCTGCTTGTTCCAATGACAGTTTTCCATTGAGAAACGCCCTTTGTGTATATTCTCCCGGCATCGCCTGCCGACATCCACGTTGTACAAGCGACTCCATTATTTTTGTTGTTATATATGCAGAACCGTGACATGATATTTCTATGGAATCTTCCCCGGTATAACTATGCGGTCCGTGGAAAATACTGACCATTACATCGTCAATAATCTTTCCATTGCCATCATAAATATTAGTGTGATGAACGGTGTTTGCCGGAGTGTTTATAGAAATTCCCTTACATGCCGCACTTGCAATGGATATGGCTTCATTGCCACTGATGCGGATGATGCTCAATGCCCCTCCTTGAGCAGTGGCAGCAGCGCAAATAGTATCGTTATCGGTTGTTATCATCTCAATTTATATGCAAGAAATTGCCTTTTTAAGTGTTTCAAGGTCACATTCTTTGGTCGCCCAGTTTGTTACAAAGCGACACAGAGTGTTATTCTCATCAATCGGTTCCCACGTTTCGAACGCAACTTGTTCTGCCAAACGCTTCATCTGTATATTGGGCAGAGCAACAAATTGCTGGTTGGTGGGCGAGTCTTCGAGCATAAACCCTGCTTCAGAGAAAATCTCTCTCATGCGCATTGCCATATCTATTGCATGGCGAGAAATCCTGAAATACAGGCGGTCTGTGAACAGGGCATCAAATTGTACACCTACAAGTCGGCTTTTTGCCAGCAACGCCCCATGTTGTTTCACTATTGAGAAGAAATGTTTTGGAACATTGTTGTTGGTAAATACCACCGCTTCTCCGCACAGCGCACCAATTTTAGTACCGCCGATATAGAAGACATCACAGTGGCGAGCAAGCCAAGGGAGGTCGAAATCGCATTCGTCAGACATCAGACCATATCCCAAACGGGCACCATCCACGAATAACGGGATGTTATACTCTCTACATATATTTTGTATTTTTTCTATTTCGAAAGACTTATATACAGTGCCGAGCTCTGTTGGAAATGTGATATAAACCATTCCCGGGAAAACCATGTGCTCGTATGTCGGGTCTGCATAAAACCTCTTCAGCAGTGCCAACAAATCCTCTGCTTGCATCTTTCCCTTGTGAGAGGGTAGAGTGATGACCTTATGCCCGCTTGTCTCAATAGCCCCGGATTCGTGTACATTGATATGCCCGGTTTCTACGGAAATTACTCCCTCGTATTGTGACAACAAAGAATCAATAACAGTTGCGTTAGTCTGAGTTCCTCCAACAAGGAAATAAACATCGGCATCTTCCAGCCGGCACGCCTCGCGTATCTTGATTCGCGCCCTCTCACTCCATTCGTCATATCCGTATGATGCGCTCTGACTTTCGTTCGTATCCAAAAGATATTGGAGCACATGGGGATGTGCTCCATTATTATAATCACTTTCGAATGAAATCATATTACTGATTTTCGTTATCGTGGTTTATATGCGGTCAAGTACAATTTTTATCAGGTCGTCAATACTGTTCTTATAGGTAGTATTCGCTTCCTTAGCCAAACGATTTGCTATAACCATGCAACAGGTCATAGCCTTATGTCCGAGGAGTAGCGACAGCCCGGCAACGGCAGAGCTCTCCATCTCGAAGTTCGTTATGCGCAGACCGCCATGTTCGAAAGCTTCAACTTTCTCATTCTGTTTCGGGTCGGCAAGTGGAATACGCAGTTCCCTTCCTTGTGGTCCGTAGAAGCCGCCGCATGCAATAGTCACACCGCGCACCATGTCCTGCTGTGCCAAACGCTCTATAAGGTCGGCATCGGCATCAACAACATACGGAGCACCGAGTTGTGGGCTCCAGTTCATATATTCCGTGAAAGCCTTTTCAAACTCCAAGTCGCACACATCGTTACGCCCGGCATAGAAGTTCAATAACCCGTCGAAACCGATACTCTTCACCGAAGCTATGAAAGTGCCTACCGGTGTGTTAGGTTGCAGACCTCCACAAGTACCTATTCTCACGAAAGTAAGTTGCCGATGTTCCGGTTTTTCCTCGCGGGTGCTGAAGTCGATATTTGCCAACGCATCCAATTCATTCACCACGATATCAATATTGTCACATCCGATACCTGTGCTCTGAACCGTTATACGCTTTCCTTTATATGTTCCTGTTATAGATTTAAATTCTCTGTTCTCAACCTCACATTCCTTATTCTCAAAATGTTCAGCAACTGTTGCCACACGCCCCGGATCGCCAACGAGTATTACTTTGTCTGCTAACTGCTCCGGTTTAAGATGAAGGTGGAATGCACTTCCGTCCGGATTGATTATGAGTTCCGATTCCGGGAAATACTTTTTTGCCATAGTTTTTCAAGTTATTTGGTTAATAAATTTTCTGTATTCCTTATTGATTTCTCAATATAATACTTGTCTCTTTCCTGTTTCTCTACTTTCTGTTCGAGTGTAAGAATATCCTCTGCCATTCGTCTTTGGGCAGATACTCCTACAGAAGAAAACCTGTCTCGCAAGTCTTCCAACTCCTTGTAGTTCGCCTCAAGTTCTTTAGTGAGAACTTGAAGTTTCTTGAAGTCAACGACATTCGTGGGCGACTTGAACTGTGCAATGGATGTGTATGTCAGTCTATCGTTTACGACAAACGATACAACCTCGTCGCGGTTTGATTTCTCACTTTCTTTATTAAGCGAATTAAGACGCTTCTGCGCAGCCTCCCTTGCAGTTTTATCCACCCAAGTGTCTTTGATGCTTGAAATGGTTGCCAATCTTTTGAGAGCTTCTGTGGAATATTTTGCCACATCATAATTGCTATGAGTGTCAGGCACGAGAGTATATATGCACACCTTATCATCGCTCTGGTTGCGGTCTGTCACGAGCCACGCGAGCGAGTCTGTTTCGTCTTCCGCATATAGATAGTCGTTGGCAAAAGAATTGAAAGGCAGCCCGATGTTCTGTGGTTCGAGAAAAGAGCCGCTGTCTGCATCATACCGGGTGACAAATATATCGTAGCCTCCGAGCGATGCCTCTCCTTCTGCCGAAAAATATAACGTCGTTCCGTCAATCATCAGGAAAGGGTAGTCGGCATAGCCAATCTCAGAAAGTTCCTGTGGCTTTGTCCATTGTCCTGCCAGAAAATCTGTCGTGTATATTTTTGAAATCCCGGAAGTGTCGCGCTTTGAGAAATATTTCTTGTTGATGAAATCATTTTGAAACGCAGCCCCTTTACCGTCGCCTGAGAGTTTTCCGCACTCTGCAGGCAATGGCACTTTGCTCAGAAAGTCGCTCTTATCCACAACCATGCTGTCTATAATCATCACCCGACGAGTAGATGCAAGCATATTGTCAAACATGAGTTGCCCGGCGGTAGGTTTTTCTTTCTCTGCCACGACCTTTCTGTTTTGCGAACGTTTTTTGCCCTTCTGTGCCATTGTAGGCGCAACTAAGAGCAATGACAACACCACAATCAATATTCTCATAATAGTTTCACTTCTGTTTTAATACAAGAGTTTTTCTGCCATTGAGGTTGCTGCGCGCCTACCGTCACCCATAGCAAGGATAACGGTTGCACCGCCACGGACGATGTCGCCTCCGGCAAATATACTCTGACGAGAACTCTGCATCTGTTCATTTACCACGATAGTGTTCTTCTTTCCGAGCTCAAGTCCTTTTATAGATTTCGGTACAAGTGGGTTTGGAGACACACCGACGGCAACCACAACTTGGTCAATGTCGAGCGTGACAGTCTTGCCCTCAACAGGAATAGGCGACCTGCGACCGCTCGCATCAGGATCTCCGAGTTCCATTACCTGCAGCACGGCTTGTTTCACAGCCCCATTCTCATCGGCAATGTATTCTATCGGGTTGTGCAGCGTGAGGAAGTTGATGCCCTCTTCCTTAGCATGCTTCACCTCCTCAAGGCGTGCCGGCATCTCTGCTTCAGAGCGTCTATAAACAAGAGTGACGTTGGCACCGAGTCGCTTTGCCGTGCGACACGAGTCCATTGCCGTGTTTCCGCCACCCACCACAAGCACATTCCTTGCCGGATTTATCGGTGTGTCGGCAGTAGGGTTGGCAGCATCCATAAGGTTTACTCGTGTAAGGTATTCGTTAGACGACATTATATTTATAGCATTTTCGCCCGGTATGTTCATGAAGTTGGGAAGTCCGGCACCCGACCCTATAAATATTCCTTTGAAGTTTTGTTCTTCAAGTTCTTCCACCGAGATAGTCTTTCCCACAATAATGTCAGTAAGGAAATGCACACCCATTTTGGAAAGGTTCTCTATTTCTACATCCACAATGCGGTTGGGAAGCCTGAACTCAGGAATACCATACTTCAACACACCGCCGACTTCGTGAAGTGCTTCAAACACATACACATCGAAGCCTCTCTTTGCCATATCGCCGGCAAAACTCAATCCTGCCGGTCCCGAACCCACCACAGCAACTTTAATACCATTGTTAGGCGCAATCTCCGGCATTGAGATATTGCCGCTTTCTCGTTCATAGTCGGCAGCAAAACGTTCCAGATAGCCTATAGCAACTGCCTGACCACCACTCTTCAGATGCACACACTTGCTTTCGCATTGCTTTTCTTGAGGACAAACGCGACCGCAAACGGCAGGCAATGCCGATGTGTTCTTCAACACCTTTGCGGCAGCGAGAAACTGTCCGCGCTCTATGTTTTTTATGAACGAGGGAATGTCGATGTTTACAGGACATCCCTCAACGCACGAAGGCTTCGGACAGTCGAGACATCGTTTGGCTTCTGTGAGTGCCATTTCGTTTGTCAGTCCGATATTAACTTCCTCCGTGCGTGTCGTGGCGCGATAAACAGGGTCAAGTTCCGGCATTTTAACGCGCTCGATACTCATGCGCTCCTTTGGCTTCATGCTCTTTTTCAAAGCCATTCTCCATTCGGCTTTACTGTCGGTGAGCACTTCGATAGGGGCGTCTGTGGGATTGATGTTCTGCAATTCCACGGAATTGTGTGCCTTATTTGCAATATCGGTATCGGCACTGCTGTCCAAATGATGTTCAAAGTGAGCAAGTTCTTCTTGTTCCTCGCGTTTGAATGTTCCCATGCGTTTGAACATCTCGTCCCAGTCAACGAGTGCTCCGTCGAACTCCGGTCCATCGATACAAACAAACTTTGTTTTTCCGCCAATCGTCAGTCGGCACGCCCCGCACATTCCCGTACCGTCAACCATAATGGTGTTGAGTGATACGTCTGTCGGTATGTTATATTTCTGTGTGAGCAGACAAGAGAACTTCATCATTATCGGAGGTCCGATGGCAAAAGCCTTGTCTATTTTCGGTTCTTGATGAATGAATTTCTCTATACCTGTGGTCACGAGTCCCTTTTCTCCATAAGAACCGTCATCGGTCATCACGATAAGCTCGTCAGAGGATGCTCTAACTTCGTCTTCAAGTATGACAAGATCTCTGCTGCGTCCTGCAATCACCGAAAGCACTCTGTTCCCTGCCGCCTTCAGTGCCTTTATAATAGGTAGCATCGGCGCAACGCCCACACCGCCCCCGGCACAGATTACGGTTCCGAATTTCTCTATATGGGTTGGATTACCAAGAGGTCCTACAACGTCAGTCACATAGTCTCCTGTGTTGAGATTGCAGAGTTTTATGCTCGAAAGTCCAACCTTTTGTACCACAAGCGTGATAGTACCACGCTCTATGTCGGCATCGGCTATTGTCAGCGGCATGCGCTCTCCGCGTTTGCCAACTCTCACAATAACGAAGTTTCCTGCCTTGCGACTTTTGGCAATTAGCGGTGCTTCTATCTCAAACAGGAACACTTTTTCCGAGAATTGCTTCTTGTTAATAATCTTGTTCATAAATCAATGATGTTTTCTTTTAAGTTATTAAGATTATAAGATTATCGTGTTAAACGTTTTTATATCAGTCTATTATCTCGAAACCGGTATATGGTATGAGTGCTTTTGGAATACGAATACCTTCTTCTGTCTGATTGTTCTCAAGCAGGGCTGCCACGATGCGCGGAAGTGCCAGTGCCGAACCGTTTAGAGTATGGCATAACTCCGTCTTCTTTGTCTCGGGGTTACGATAACGGCATTTCAGCCTGTTAGCCTGATAATTGTCGAAATTGCTTACAGACGAAACCTCAAGCCATCTTTTCTGAGCCATAGAATAAACCTCGAAATCGTAACAGATTGAAGAGGTGAACGACTGGTCGCCACCGCAAAGCAGTAGTATGCGATATGGCAATTCGAGTTTTTTCAACAGCCCTTCCACGTGCTCCAGCATCTCCTTGTGACTCTCTTTAGAATGGTCAGGCTTGTCAATGCGCACAATCTCAATCTTAGAAAACTCATGCAGACGGTTCAATCCGCGCACGTCCTTACCGTAAGAGCCGGCTTCGCGGCGAAAACATTCCGTGTATGCACAGTTCTTTATTGGCAGGTCTTTCTCGTCTATTATCACGTCACGATATATATTCGTCACCGGAACCTCTGCCGTGGGTATAAGGTAGAGGTCGTCAACCTCCGCATGATACATCTGCCCTTCCTTGTCTGGCAGTTGTCCTGTGCCGTAACCGGAAGCCGCATTTACAACCGTGGGGGGTATTATTTCCGTATATCCCGACTTGCGTGCTTCGTCAAGGAAGAAGTTTATCAGTGCCCTTTGCAGGCGTGCTCCCTTTCCGATATATACAGGAAATCCTGCCCCTGTAATTTTTACTCCAAGGTCGAAGTCAATGAGATTGTACTTTTTTGCCAGTTCCCAATGGGGTAGGCGGATGCCCTCAACTTTCGGGTCGTAGTTCCAGTTTGCCACAGTATCGCCTGCCTTACACTCTCGCAGGTTGCTCTTCACTACGTGATTGTCGTCGGCAGAAATGCCCTCCGGCACTTCATCGTATGGGATATTCGGAATTTGGCACAGCATTTCGTTAAGGCGTGCCTGAGCATTGTCCATTTCTGCCTCAAGAACCTTGTTCGTCTCTTTTATTTTTGAGACACTTTCTTTCACGGCATCAGCTTCGTCTCTTTTCCCCTCTTTCATCAAAGCACCTATCTGTGCTGCCATTTTTTTCGCTTCCGATAGGTTGGCATCAAGTTTCTGTTGTGCCTCACGGCGACACTTATCCATATCGAGAACCTTTTCTATGGTTTCTTCAGCATTCCTGAAATTCTTTTTTTTCAGTCCGCGGATAACGCGTTCTTTTTCCTCGCTTATGAGTTTTATAGTAAGCATAATATGTTTTTTAATATGACTTTTGTATAACGATGCAAAAGTAAGAAAAATATTTGTAACTGCCAAAACTTGAAGCCTATTTGTCCAAGTATTACTTTTACAAAAAGAAAACCGCCAAACTCTAAGAGTCCGGCGGCAATTTTCTTTGCTTTTTTGTTCGGTGTCTGATTACTTCTTAACAGAATCAGCCTTTGCTGTTGAATCAACAGGAGTCTTTACGCTGTCATTCATTGGGTCAACCTTTGCAGAGTCAGTGTTTGCAGGAGCCTGATTTGCTTTCTGGTCTGTGCAAGATGCGAATGAGATAGCTGCGATAGCCACGAACATTAAAACTAACTTTTTCATTTTCTTTGCTTTTTAATCTGTAAAACAATCATTTGTTTATTAAAACGTTGCAAAGGTAAGTATTTTTTCTATATGTTGTTCTTTTTTTTGTGTTTTTTTTTAGTCTTTTCTGTAACTTTTTTACAACATACTGAATATCATCATTTTACACAATGCAAATAATTGTTAATCATATTACCATTGTTAACTTCTACTCTCACATGTCAGTTTTTCAGACATTATTTTGTATCTTTGCAGATGCTAAGGGTTAATTACGCTCTTGTTTATATATAATAAGGTATGATAGATAGTTCGGTTTTTCAAAACAAGACTGCGAGATATGTTACTTTGGGCTGTAAGTTGAACTTTTCCGAGACTTCAACTTTCGGTAGGATGCTTCAGGAGTTGGGCGTGCGTGAGGCAGAAAAGGGAGAAAAGGCAGACATTTGCTTGATAAATACGTGCAGCGTAACAGAAGTTGCCGACCATAAATGCAGGCAGGCAATACATCGTTTGGTGAGGGAAAATCCCAATTCTTTTGTTGTCGTGACAGGTTGTTATGCCCAACTCGGTGCTGAAACGCTGGCAGAAATCCCTGGTGTCAGTCTGGTGTTGGGCAGCAATGAAAAGGCAAATCTCGTGCAGTTCCTTGCCGAAGAGTGGGGGAGCGAGAATAAAGGCGGTGTATGTCATGTTGAGAAAACGAAGGATATTGTGTCGTTCTCTCCCTCATGTTCAAGGGGCAACCGAACAAGATATTTCCTTAAAGTGCAAGACGGATGCGACTATTTCTGCACCTATTGCACCATCCCGTTTGCAAGAGGGTTCAGCCGAAATCCTACAATCGACTCCCTCGTAAGACAGGTGGAACAGGCTGTCGGCGAAGGTGGTAAAGAGATAGTTCTCACCGGTGTAAATATTGGCGACTTCGGGCATTCCACCGGCGACACCTTTCTTGACTTGTTGAGGGCATTAGACGCTGTAGAGGGGGTGAAGAGATACAGGATAAGCAGTATAGAGCCTAATCTTCTGACAGATGAAATTATAGAGTTCTGCGCCAACAGCAAATGTTTCATGCCACATTTCCATATCCCGCTGCAGAGCGGTAGCGACGAGGTGCTGAAACTTATGCACCGCAGATACGACACGGCATTGTTCTCCCACAAAATCAATCTTATCAAAGAAGCAATGCCCGACGCATTCATAGGCGTGGATGTAATGGTGGGCACAAGGGGAGAAACCGGCGAAAGGTTCGACGAGTGTTACCGACTGCTTGAAGCATTGGATGTGACACAACTTCACGTGTTCCCTTATTCCGAACGCCCCGGTACTGCCGCGCTGCGCATAGAACATGTGGTTAGCGATGCCGACAAGAAGGCTCGTTCACGGAAACTGCTCGAATTGTCAGATGCCAAGACACATGCTTTCTACGAAAAACATATCGGGAGTGAGGCAGAAGTGCTTCTTGAGAAAGCCACAAAAGGAAAGTTTATGCACGGCTTCACGCGCAACTACATAAGAGTGGAGCTGCCGCCGAAACTTGCAAGTGATGAACTTGACAATCAGCTCGTGTCGGTAAGGCTCGGAGAATTTAATCACGACGGCTCGGCATTGAGGTGCGAGTTGTTATAAATGCAGACAGATGGATAAGGTTGCTATAGTTATATTGAACTGGAACGGAGAGGAAATGCTCCGCAAATTCCTCCCTTCTGTCATCGAAAATTCTGGTCAGGCTACGGTATATGTGGCAGACAATGCTTCTTCAGACGGTTCTTTGGAACTTCTTCGCGTGCATTTCCCCAAGATAAAAATCATCACACTCGACCGCAACTGGGGCTTTGCCGACGGTTACAATAAGGCACTGAAGGAGGTGGAGGCGGAGTATTACATACTGATGAACAGCGACATAGAGGTTACACAGCAATGGCTCGCCCCTTTAATTGACTTTATGGATAGCCACGGCGATGTCGCGGCGTGCCAACCCAAACTTCTGTCGGAGTCGGCGAGAGACTGTTTTGAATATGCCGGTGCAAGCGGTGGGTTTATCGACTATTACGGTTATCCTTTCTGTAGGGGGCGTATCTTCGACGTTGTGGAGAAAGACGACGGACAATATGATGACCCTTGTGAGATTTTTTGGGCAACAGGTGCATGCCTGATGATAAGGTCGGAAGACTATTGGAGGGCAGGCGGACTTGACGGTCGCTTCTTTGCTCACAACGAAGAGATAGACCTTTGCTGGCGTTTGCGGCTGCAGGGTAGGAAGATATATTGCATTCCGCAAAGCCGCGTGTTCCATGTGGGTGGCGGTACGCTACCAAAGGGTAATTCCCGCAAGACCTTCCTGAATTTCCGAAACAACCTTACCATGCTCTACAAGAACCTCCCGGAGCGGGAATTGCGCCATGTTATGTTTGTCCGTTGGGTGCTTGACTATGTGGCAGCGTGGCAGACTCTGCTTCTTGGTGGCAACGTTGGCGACTTCAAGGCGATATACAAGGCACGACGTTCGTTCAGGAAATGGAAGAATGATTTTGCCGAAGACAGGCGTAAAATACAGTCTGCTGCCGTCTCACATGACATTCCGGAGCGGCGAAAGTTCAGCATTCTGTGGCAGTATTACGTGAAGAGGAGCAAACACTTCTCCGCCTTGAGAGAATGAAATTATAAAAAAAGAGATTACTTTCTTTTAAACCTTTCAATACGAAAGGCATCATAAAATTGTTTTTAATATAAAATTTAAACTCATGAAAAGATTCTTTTTAGTTATGGTTGCCACAGTAATGGCAATTAGTTATGCAACGGCACAGTGTGCTCAGACCGAAAACAAGGAAGCGTGTAAAAGTAGTTGCGAACAGCGCAAACAGTGTGACAAACAAGAGAATGCAGCCGATAAGGGTTGCAAGTGTGACAACTGCAAATGCGGAAAAGGAGAGGATAAGTGCAGCGGAAATTGCGACAAGCAGCCGCGCAAGTGCACCAACAAGACCGATATTATGATAAAGAACCTCGAACTTACCCCCGAGCAGGCAGAAAAAATTAAGGCTTTGGCAGAAAAATATCCTGAACTTGCATCTAAGCGTTGCGGCAAATGTCATAATGGAAACATGGATTGCGGTAGCAAATCCTCTTCAGAGTGTGATAAGCAAGGTGCTGAAAAGCAGTGCACAGCAGAGAAGAAATGTCCGAATGCCAAATCAAAAGAGGATGTTGAAGCACTGCATAAAAAGCGTGCCGAGTATGATGCAGAACTCAAGTCAATCCTCAATGCGGAACAGTATGCAAAATATGAGAATTGCAAAAAGCAGTCTAAGTGCAAGCATAAGAAATAATTGATATGCGGAAAACATACCAATTCGAATTAAACCTCGATTGTTAGTGTTTTTCAACCACTTGATAGTGAAGAGATTTAGGAGTGTTGAGATGATATGAATTTATCCTAACACTCCTAATTTTTTTGTGTAAATATGATGCCTGCTAACTGATACTTCATACCTAAACCAGCCTTATACTTTCCCTTTTTATTATCTCTCGTGCAGAAAAAGCACTCCTCTGATAAAGTAAAATCGGCGAAATTGGTAAACAAAATCGGCGATTTTACTCATCAATTTCGGCGATTTTGGTCGGTAATTTCGGCGATTTTACAATATGTTATATATCCAAACAGATTTTTGCGTGGCGTTAACCGGTAGCAGAAAACATATAACGGGCATAAAGCGTTTTCCTGACACCTTGTTTAAAACGGATGCGGTTATAATATCGGTTGTGCCGGTATATTGTTTGGAATATTCAGGCGCGATTGTCAAGAACAATGGTTTTATTGAAAAAATAACTTGTAATCTTTTGTTATTCTATGAAAAGTATGTATTTTTGCAAATGCTTTAAAATTTGATACCAATGAGACAACTGAAAATCTCTAAGTCGATAACAAACCGCGAGAGTGCTGCATTGGATAAGTATTTGCAGGAAATAGGGCGCGAGGAACTTCTCTCTGTGGATGAGGAGGTGCAGCTTGCCCAGCGGATAAAGAATGGAGACCGCGAGGCTCTTGAAAAACTGACAAAAGCCAATCTAAGGTTTGTGGTTTCCGTTGCAAAGCAATATCAGAACCAAGGTTTGTCACTTCCAGACCTTATCAACGAGGGAAATTTGGGACTTGTGAAGGCAGTAGAGAAGTTTGACGAAACCCGTGGGTTTAAATTTATCTCGTATGCCGTGTGGTGGATACGCCAAAGCATACTGCAAGCCATTGCAGAGCATAGCCGGATTGTGAGACTGCCGCTCAATCAGGTGGGGTCGGTAAATAAGATAAACCGAATGCTCAACAAGTTTGAACAGGAGAACGAGAGGCGTCCGAGCGTAGATGAAATAGCCGAGGGGACAGACATTCCGGAGGATAAGATTGAGGATGCCATGAAGGTTCAGGCAAGACATATTTCCGTGGATGCCCCCTTTTCCGAAGGTGACGACGGCAGTCTGCTTGACGTACTGCCTAACGAAGATGCGGCAATGGCAGACAAGATGCTGCTGGTGGAGTCGCTTAGGGATGAGATAAAACGCGCATTGCAGTTGCTCAACGACCGTGAGCGCAAGATAATAGAAGCTTTCTTCGGTATCGACCAGCCGGAGATGACGCTCGAAGAAATAGGCACAAAGTATGGTCTTACTCGCGAACGGGTGAGACAAATAAAAGAAAAAGCGATAAGAAGATTGCGTAACAACACCAAGAGCAGATTGCTGAGGTCTTATCTTGGAAGTTAGATAAATCCGAAATATGAGAAAAATATTATATACGGTTGTTGTCGTGCTGTGCATGGCTTGCACGTTGGGCACGATGGCAAAGGGTGGCAACAAGGTGGTGCCACGGGTTTATGCTTTCGGCATGTCGTTGTCTTTCAATGACAGCATAGTGTTTTTCACCGACATAATGCCGCTTGACAGTGTTTGGGAAGACAGCAAGTCTGGCTTCATTATGGGGCGCGACAACTACAGCTGGCAGTTGGGCAACTATCTTGAAAGCAGGGGCTACCCGAAAAGAACTTGCTTGTTTGTTTCGGGGAAAGACCGCAAGAAAGTTGCCAAAAAGTATGATAAGATGAGGTCTCGGTTCACAAAAAAAGGCGGGGTTGACATACTCTTGATAGACAAGTCGGAGTTCACTTTCACCCCAATAATCCCTTAGTTTGTCACCCCTTGGCAGGCAGTTGCTTTCGCATGACCAACGATACCTGCCGTGTAAACAATGTATAATGTAGTGTAATGGGAGAACACAAGTCATACTTTTTCAATATCGCAGAACTGAATGTAAAGATTACGTTCCGTGAGTCGAAATACAACAGCATGAGGCTGTTGCCATCTTTCGCGCCATTCGAGAAAAAAGAGGAAGGCGAAAATCTGTTTTTTCATATCACGGTTGATGACAGTCTGAAGTTGATAAAAGAGGATGTTGAACGTATTGAAGATTTTGACACCGGCAATGGGCATACCATCGTTGACAGACTTCCCAATGGGGGATACCAGTTTTTGATAAAAGACATAAACGGTGCAGCCTGCTGTTTGTTGCAGACGAATAAGAACTTCGACGACTGTCGTTGTGCTTTGAACGGAAACTACAACATGCGCTGTTTCGGACTGAACAATGCCTTGATGCTTACGTTTGCATATTCAGGCAGTCGCATACACACGGTGCTTATACATGCCTCGCTGGTGAGAAACGGCGAAAAGGGATATGCGTTCATAGCAAAAAGCGGAACGGGTAAGAGTACACAAGTGAGCAACTGGCTGAAATATATTCCCAACTGCGATTTGATGAACGATGACACCCCAATCATAAGGATATTAGACGACGGAAAACCATATATATACGGTGGTCCTTGGAGCGGAAAGACACCCTGTTACAGAGATGTGAAGGCACCGTTGGGAGCCATAACGCGCATTAACAGAGCGACGGAAAACAGCGTGGAGAAACTACGCCCGGTGGAGGCTTTCGCCTCATTGTTGCCGTCGTGCTCGTCGATGAAGTGGGACAAGGACATATTTAATAATGTGTGTGACACCGTGACGCGGATTATAGAGACCACGGGCATATACACACTTCACTGTCTTCCAGACAAGGACTCTGCAATAATATGTCACAGGGAAATATCAAAGTAGTAGAAAAACAGTTAAGCAATGCTGTTCTTATTCCGGAAATTATAAGGCTGCTTGACGAGGGGCACACCGTCACTTTGCTGTTGAAAGGATTTAGCATGCGACCGTTCCTTGAGGATGGTCGTGACAAAGCGTTGCTTACCAAACCGGTAAACATCAAGGTGGGAGACCCTGTGCTGGCAGAGATTGAACCGCTCCACTTCGTGCTTCACCGTATAATTAAAATCGATGGCGATGATGTGGTGCTGCGAGGCGACGGAAACATTTCTAACGAATATTGCAAAATAGGCGACGTGAAGGGAGCGGTGATAGGCTTCTACCGTAAGGGCAGAACCACACTTGACTATACAGACGGAACAAAATGGCATATTTATTCTTATTTGTGGATGCGCTTGTCGCCCATAAGGAGGTATCTCCTTGCTTTTCACCGCAGAATATGGTTGAAGCTTTTCCCGGTAAATGGTAAGAAATGAATATTGTTATAATAATACAAAGTTAAATCAATAAAGTAATTATTATGAAGATAAAGAAAGGTTTTACGCTACGTGATGTGTGTGGGGAGTATATAATCGTGGCAGAAGGAAAGGAAAATATCGACTTCAGCAACATAATAAGTCTTAACGAGTCGTCGGCATATTTGTGGAAAAAGGCTCAAGATATGGAGTCTTTCTCGGTGGAAGACCTCGCCCGATTGCTTATGGAGGAATATGACGTGGATATGCCAACGGCTCTTGCCGACTCCAAAACGCTTGCCGGGCAGTGGGTGTCGCTGGGCATAGTAGCGGAGTGACAGCGTGCTGTCAAGATAATGCATATTTCCCAATCTTCCGTTTAAATATACGTGAAACCGTACAATTTAAACGTTGATTGTATAAATTTTATTAAAAGCGATGTGACATTTTTGCCACTTATTGATATTTTAACTACATTTGCGTTTAAATATTCGGGGAAAAATTTTTAAATATGACTAAGTATAATATCAAGGAGAAGGTAGAAAAGAATGCAACGTATCGCAATTTAATCAATCCGGTTATAATGGACGGATTGGAAAAAAAGATTTATGAGATAATCTGCATACAGAAGAAGTATCTTGACAAAGAGTACTCTGCCAAGAAGCTTGCGCAGGATTTGGGAACCAATACAAGGTATATCTCGGCGGTGGTTAACGTAAGATTTGGCATGAACTACACATCGCTTGTGAATAAATACAGGATAGAGGAAGCAAAAATTGTGCTCGCCGATCCTAAATACCGCAAGATGAATATGGAGGATGCCAGTTCGCTGGTGGGCTTCTCAAACAGGCAGTCTTTCTATGCCTCCTTTTATAAAATAACAGGACTTACGCCAAGGGAATACAAACTTGCGAAGTTGGAGAGTGGGGAAACTACTTCTTACCTGAAGCATGCCAAGGCTAAAAGCCGGAAGAAGTAAATCTCTAAGTACTGTTTGCCGACAGTCAACTCTTTCCGTTAATCTGCAAAATCAGGACAATATGGATAAGGAAAACTTCTGTTATACCGACGAAAGGTTTGCCGACTTGCAACTGCTGCGTTATCGTTTGAACGGTTTTGAAAATCTTTCTCTACAGCAAAAGAAGTTGGTGTATTACCTCTCGGAAGCAACCATTTATGGAAGGGACATAACTTTCGACCAGTTCGGTAAATACAACCTCATCATAAGAAAAACACTTGAAGCCGTTTATCTCACTTACAAGGGCGACAGGGAAAGCGAAGATTTCAAGTCGCTTGTGACATATCTGAAAAGGGTTTGGTTCTCGAACGGTATCTATCATCACTATGGTTGCGAGAAGTTTATACCCTCATTCTCTGAAGAGTTTTTCAAGTCTGCACTGCTCGCTGCCGACAAGGAAATGCTTCCTTTGACCGACGGTCAGAGTGCGGAAGACTTGTTCGTCATGCTGCGAGGCGTGATGTTTGTCCACGAAGTGCTGCCGAAAAGGGTGAACAAGGCAGAAGGAGAAGACGTGGTTGCCTCTTCTGCATGCAACTTTTACGAGAATGTCACACAGCAGGAGGTTGAAGACTTCTATAACAAAAATAAGAACGACAACTCTAATGACAGCGAACCGATTTCATACGGACTGAATTCAAAACTTATAAAAGAGAACGGAGAGATAAAAGAACAGGTCTGGAAAGAAACCGGCATGTACGGCAAGTGCATACGCCATATTGTCCATTGGCTCTCAAAGGCGGCTGATGTGGCTGAAAATGAGAACCAAAAGGAATACATAGAAACACTTATCGGTTACTACAAAAGTGGTGACTTGAAGGATTTCAACAAATATTGCATAGAATGGGTTGCAGAACATGAAGCCCAAGTGGATTTCGTTAATGGTTTTATAGAGGTCTATGGCGACCCTCTCGGACTAAAAGGTTCATGGGAAGGCATCGTTGAATATAAGGATAAAGAAGCCACGAAGCGCACTCAGACCATAAGCAACAACGCGCAATGGTTTGAAGATAACAGTCCCATCGACCCTCGTTTCAGGAAAGAGAAGGTGAGCGGCGTAACGGCAAATGTGGTATGTGCGGCTATGCTTGGCGGTGATGAATATCCATCAACTGCAATAGGCATAAACCTTCCCAATGCCGACTGGATAAGGGCAGAACACGGTAGTAAGAGCGTGACAATAGGCAACCTGACAGATGCTTATAACAAAGCAGCCCGTGGGAACGGGTTTAAGGAGGAGTTTGTCATTGACAACGATACGATTGCTCTTATCGAAAAATACGGTGATGTATGTGATGATTTGCATACCGACTTGCACGAATGTCTCGGACATGGCAGCGGAAGACTGTTGCCGGGGGTGGATCCTGACTCATTAAAGGCGTATGGTAATACGATAGAAGAGGCTCGCGCCGACCTTTTTGCGCTGTATTACATCGCGGATGAGAAACTTGTAGAACTCGGACTTGTTCCCGACCGAGAAGCCTACAAGAGTCAATATTACACGTATATCATGAACGGTCTGTTGACGCAACTCACCAGAATAAAGCCCGGAAACAACATTGAGGAGGCGCACATGCGCAACCGTGCCCTCATTGCACATTGGTGTTATGAGAACGGAAAGGCAATAAGGCTGACAAGAAAAGACGGCAAACTGTTCGTTGCAATAGATGACTATTCTGCCCTGCGCGACCTTTTTGCAATACTGTTGGCAGAAATTCAGCGAATAAAGAGCGAAGGAGACTATGCCGCAGCAAGGAATATCGTGGAAAGATACGCCGTTAAGGTTGACCCGGAAATTCATTTCGAGATACTTGAAAGATACGAACGCCTCGACCTCGCGCCATATAAGGGCTTCCTTAACCCTGTGATGTCTCCCGTACTTGATGGCAAGGGGGAGATTATTGACATTGAACTCGACTACACGGAGAGTTACACCGACCAAATGCTGAGATACGGAAGGCAGTATGGTACGTTGATTTAATCAAGTTTTTTTTATGGATACTTCAGACAAGTTAAAACAAATAAAGCAATCGTTCCGATTGAGAATGAACGGCGAAACCTCTCGTTCTATGCGCGAGAAAGGGCTTTCGTATCATATAAACTGGGGTGTATCATTGAATGACCTCAGAAGTATGGCAAAGGAATATGGCAAGGACTATGACCTCGCAATAGCCCTTTGGAAAGAAGATATAAGAGAATGTAAAATCCTCGCGACCATAATCATGCCTGCAGAAGTAATACTTCCGGAGGTGGTTGACATTTGGATGGAACAGAATTCGTCGCCTGAGATAGCGGAACAGCTGGCTTTCAATCTGTTCCAACATCTGCCTTATGCTTCACAAAAAGCGTTTGAATGGATTTCGTCAGACAAAGAATTGTATGAAGTCTGCGGCTATCACGTGCTTTCGCGACTGTTTTTGAAGTATGGAGGACTTAGCGACAGGGCAGAAGATGAGTTTCTCGACCAAGTGCAAGTAGCGTTACACGACACAAGTCTGGCTGTGAAGCATGCCGCCTTTGTATGTCTGCAGAGATATGCTGGACTCGGTGAAAGGGAAGAGAAATTGGCAATGCCGCTTTTAAACCATGACAATTTCGACTGATATAGGAAATATAAAAGTTTATAAAATGTTTTGTCATATCTGAGATTTGTTGTATTTTTGCACATACAAAGTTTCTCGGTGCGAAATGAAAAAAGCAAAACTTGAGGCAAGAAATGCCCTTGCCAAATATCTTGAACAAAACAATATGCGAAAGACTGTAGAGCGGTTCGCTGTGCTTGATGCAGCATACAGTCTCGACACATTGTTCACTATAGAGGAACTTAGGCATATTCTCGAAGGTTATGGCTTCCCGGTAAGCCGCGCTACGATATACAATTCGCTGAAGTTATTTCAGGAGTTGCGATTGATTGCGTGCCACAGGTTGAGTCAGGGAATTAGGTATGAGGCAGTGTATTCGCGAAATAATCACTGCCATCAGATATGCACCTCGTGCGGAAAGATTACAAACATAGCTTCCGATGAGGTGCTTTCTGCTGTTGGTAACATGAAATTCAAGCGTTTCAACATGGAAAGTTTCTCCCTCTACGTTTATGGGATGTGCAGCTCCTGCGCAGCAAAACAGCAGAAAGGACATAAGAAAGCAACTCGCAACGGAGTTGTTTGCAGACGTATAAACATAAAACACGATAAGAAATGAAATCAGGAAAAGTTGATGTCTTGCTCGGTCTTCAGTGGGGCGATGAGGGTAAAGGAAAGGTTGTTGACGTGCTGACGCCGAACTATGATGTCATCGCTCGCTTTCAAGGAGGTCCCAATGCCGGGCACACTCTTGAGTTTGATGGAGAGAAATACGTTCTTAGGAGCATCCCATCAGGAATATTCCAAGGCGGAAAAATCAATATCATTGGCAACGGAGTGGTACTTGCGCCGGACTTGTTCATGAATGAGGCAAAAGAACTTGAGAAGCACGGTCACTGTCTCATGGAACGTCTTTGCATATCTAAAAAGGCTCATCTCATAATGCCTACACACAGATTGCTTGATGCTGCGTATGAAGTTGCAAAAGGAAACAGTAAGGTGGGCACAACCGGAAAAGGTATCGGTCCGACCTATACCGACAAAATCAGCCGCAACGGACTGCGTGTCGGTGACATATTCGAGAACTTCGAGGAGAAATATGCAGCCCATAAAGCACGTCATGAGAAGATGCTTGCTTCGCTTAACTATACAGACTACGACATCTGTGACATAGAAAAGGAGTGGATGGAAGGCATAGAATATATGAAACAATTCCGCATAATCGACTCCGAGTACGAGATTAACAAGATGCTGAAGAATGGCAACAGCATACTTTGTGAGGGCGCACAAGGCACTATGCTCGACGTGGATTTCGGAAGTTACCCATTCGTTACTTCATCAAATACGGTCTGCGCCGGGGCTTGCACCGGACTTGGTATAGGACCGAACAAAATCGGTGAGGTGTTCGGAATTATGAAAGCATACTGCACTCGCGTAGGAGCAGGACCGTTCCCGACGGAACTTTTCGACGAGACAGGCGACAAACTGCGGGATTTGGGACACGAATATGGAGCCGTGACAGGGCGTGAGCGTCGTTGCGGGTGGATAGACCTCGTGGCACTGCGTTACGCAATCGCCGTGAATGGAGTGACACAACTGATAATGATGAAGAGTGATGTGCTTGACAGTTTCGACACTATAAAGGCATGTGTGGCATACAAACAGAACGGAAAAGAGACCGACCACTTCCCCTATAGTATCGAGAAAGACATCGAACCGATATATAAGGAACTGCCGGGGTGGAAAACCGACATGACGAAATTTACCTCAGAAGAGCAATTCCCGAAAGAGTTCTGCAACTACATCGACTTCCTTGAGAAAGAACTTGAAACCCCGATAAGGATAATATCAATCGGTCCGGATCGTGACCAGACAATAGTTAGAAAATAAATGGCGAACAAACCAAGTATTCCAAAGGGTACACGCGACTTCTCTCCGATAGAGATGTCGAAACGTAACTATATCTTCAACACCATAAAGGATGTGTACGCCTTGTATGGTTTCAGGCAAATAGAAACGCCGGCAATGGAGACATTGCAGACGCTTATGGGCAAATACGGTGAGGAGGGAGACAAACTTCTATTCAAGATATTGAACAGCGGAGACTTCCTGAGCAAGGTATCGGAGGAAGAACTCCACGAAAACAACGCGCCTCGCATAGCATCGAAAATTTGCGAAAAAGGTCTTCGTTACGACCTTACCGTGCCATTTGCACGATATGTGGTAATGCACAGAGACGAACTCCAAATGCCGTTCAAGCGTTATCAGATACAACCGGTGTGGCGTGCTGACCGCCCTCAGAAGGGCAGGTATCGCGAGTTCTATCAGTGCGACGCAGATATTGTAGGCTCCGACTCACTGCTCAACGAGATAGAGTTGATGCAAATCATAGACACAGTGTTCTCACGCTTCGGCGTAAGAGTGGCGATAAAAATCAACAATCGCAAGATACTTTCCGGTATTGCGGAAGTAATAGGAGAGCCGGAGAAAATCATCGACATAACGGTGGTTATGGACAAGCTCGACAAAATAGGACTTGACGCAGTGAACAAAGAGCTTGCAGAGGCTGGTATCAGCAATGACGCGATAGAAAAACTTCAGCCTATCATCTCTCTGTCCGGCTCAAACGATGAGAAGTTGCATACCATATCCGATGTGCTTGCAACATCAGAGGTCGGTATGCAGGGCGTAAAAGAAACAGTTTTCATACTTGAAACTCTGAAGAAATGCGGACTGAAGAATGAGATAGAACTCGACCTTACGCTCGCCAGAGGACTGAACTACTACACCGGAGCAATATTCGAGGTGAAGGCTCTTGACGTACAAATCGGCAGCATTACAGGCGGAGGACGATATGATAACCTCACAGGCATATTCGGAATGCCGGGAGTTAGCGGCGTCGGTATATCCTTCGGAGCCGACCGCATATTCGATGTTCTCAACCAACTCGACCTCTATCCCAAAGAAGCGGTTGACTCCACGCGACTTCTTTTCATCAACTTTGGAGAGAAAGAGACGGAATATAGCCTGCCGATTGCTGCAATGGTACGCAATGCAGGGGTGTCAACCGAGATATACCCGGACCCCGTGAAGATGAAGAAACAGATGGCATACGCAAATGCCAAGCACATTCCTTTCGTTGCCATTGCAGGCGAAGACGAGATTAAAGACGGGAAGGTGATGCTCAAGGATATGCTTACGGGCGAGCAGAAGCTCATCACCCCCGAAGAACTTGTGGAAATGGTGTCCTGACGGATACCACCAAGAGATTTTTGCCTAAAGGCATTATATTATATTGTGTATGGTCATTTTTATGACTTTAACTTATTTAATTTACTAAACATTATGAAGAAAAAGTTTATTTGCACCGTTTGTGGATATATCCATGAAGGTGAAGAGGCTCCGGAGAAGTGCCCCGTATGCAAGGCACCGGCAAGCAAGTTTAAGGAAATGGTAGAAGGTGTTGAAGAAGCATTTGCCACGGTTCACGAAATAGGCGCAGCCCGCAAGGAAGGCGCAAACGAAGAGATGATAAAAGACTTGAACAGCCATTTCAATGGCGAATGTGGTGAAGTCGGTATGTATCTGGCAATGAGCCGTCAGGCAGACCGCGAAGGTTATCCTGAGATAGCAGAAGCTTTCAAGAGATATGCCTTTGAAGAGGCTGAACACGCAAGCAAGTTTGCAGAGTTGCTGGGCGATGTACTGAAAGACACCAAGAGCAATCTTGAGGCACGCATAGCAGCAGAGCGCGGTGCCTGTGAAGATAAGTTCCGCATCGCACGAAATGCGAAAGCTGCCGGAATGGATGCCACACACGACACCGTTCACGAGATGGCAAAAGACGAGGCACGCCACTGCGCAGGCTTCGAAGGTCTCTACAAACGCTATTTCAAGTAAGCAACACAAACTCCTTCGGCACTTCCCGAAGGAGTTTTTTTATTATCCGCTTACTGATTTTCTAATTTTTAATTCATATCTTTGCAATCGGTTATACAATATAAATCGATGAAGATAGACAAAACTACATTCAAGGGAATAGACCGTCCGTGCTATATCATTGAGGAAGAACGGCTAAGGCATAATCTCGAACTCATTGCCGGAGTGGCGCGAGAAGCCGATGTGGAGATTATTCTTGCCTTCAAGGCCTACGCACTGTGGAAGACATTCCCGATATTCAAGGAATATATTTCTGCCACTACCGCAAGTTCGCTGTACGAAGCGCGGCTGGCTCGTGAGGAGTTCGGCTGTCTGGCGCACACTTTTTCACCGGCTTACACAGACTATGAGATAGACGAGATAGCACGCTGTTCAGACCATCTGACATTCAACTCCCTATCGCAATATGAGAGATTTGGCAGCAGGGCATTGTCAGCGAACAAGGATTTGAGCCTCGGCATACGTGTTAATCCGGAATATTCGGAGGTGGGCACTGAACTTTATAATCCCTGTTCGCCCGGTACGCGGTTCGGTTTGTCGGCAGACAAGTTGCCACAGAGCTTGCCGGAAAACATTGAAGGGTTTCATTGCCACTGCCATTGCGAGAGTGGGGCAGACGTGCTTGAGCGCACCCTCGTGCATATAGAGTCAAAGTTCTCGGCTTGGTTTGACCAACTGAAATGGCTCAATCTCGGTGGCGGACACCTAATGACACGCGAGGATTACGACGTAGCACACCTTGTTAATATCTTAAATGGGCTGCACGAGCGTTACCCTTGGCTGAAGATAATACTCGAACCCGGGAGCGCATTCGCATGGCAGACAGGAACGCTGGTGTCGCAAGTGGTGGACTTGGTTGAAGACAAAGGCATACGCACGGCTATTCTCAACGTAAGTTTTACGTGTCACATGCCCGACTGTCTTGAAATGCCATACATGCCGAATGTGCGCGGTGCGGAGATTGCAAACACCGCGGAGGCATATCGTCTCGGAGGGAACAGTTGTCTCAGTGGAGACTTCATGGGAACGTGGCGTTTCGACCATGAGCTGCAGGTGGGCGAAAACATAATCTTCGAAGATATGCTTCATTATACAACGGTAAAGACATGTATGTTCAACGGAATTACCCACCCGTCAATCGCCATGCTCACATGCGAGGGCGAGTTGGTGATGCTTCGAGAGTATTCTTATGAAGATTACAGAGACCGCATGGACTGACCTTCTTGCCCGGAAGTGCCTGACAATAAGGATAAAAATATACTTATATAGCGCGAAAGAATATCTATGGTGGTATGATTTCGCCGAATTTACCGACCAAAATCGCCGAATTTGCTATGCAAAACCGGCGATTTTACTTTGCAATTTCGGCGATTTTATTTTATCAAATGATATTGATGATGCGGCAAAAGTATTGCAATGAAGAACTAAAATAAAAAAAAGTGTAAAAAGTTTGCGGCATTTAAAAAAAAGCATTACCTTTGCACCGCATTTAGAGAAATGCACTTCCGGAAGGGAGTTGAAGAGGCGGAAATAGCTCAGTTGGTAGAGCACAACCTTGCCAAGGTTGGGGTCGCGGGTCCGAGTCCCGTTTTCCGCTCAACATTTTGGATGAAACATACCATTGAAATGCCCAGGTGGCGGAATTGGTAGACGCGCACGTTTCAGGTGCGTGTGCCGAAAGGTGTGCAGGTTCGAGTCCTGTTCTGGGCACTGGTTGTTTCGGAATGTTATATGTTGGAGAGGTGGCGGAATTGGTAGACGCGCTACTTTGAGGGGGTAGTGTCAATCGCGACGTGGGAGTTCGAGTCTCCTCCTCTTCACACATTTTATTAAAGGTCGCGGAAATAGCTCAGTTGGTAGAGCACAACCTTGCCAAGGTTGGGGTCGCGGGTCCGAGTCCCGTTTTCCGCTCTTTTTATGTTCTCGATTCTTTGTTTTTTCTTTTTGCGGTAAAAAGGTCGAGTTGAATGTTATTTATTAAGATAAACAGAACACATGAATCTCTATTTAAGATATTTCGATAAGGAAACATTAGTACAGAATGTTGATGAAGCATTAGACTTCCTTGCATCAATTCCGGAAGTTGGTTTGAATGAAGAACTAGAAGCAGATTTACGCGACTACGCCAACAGCGAGGTTTATTATCCAAAACGTTATAAGGTTCGCCCGAGGGTCTATTTCATCGTTATAAAGACCGAGGCGGCAACAATGCTCGACTTTAAACAGAAGAAAGCCTTGCGTTCTAACAACAACAGCGAGGGCGCTCATCGCGATGTTATAACACCGTCGATGGTGAGACTCAGTGAGATACGCGAAGGATGGTATGAAGGTGCGGTAGATTTCAAGCGCGTGGTTCTTGTGCCATCGACCGGTAAACACGAATATCGCGACACGCATTTTGTGGTGTTCTGCAAGGCAAATTCGGGTCTTGATTGCTACAATCGCATCATAGACCATCTTCATACCCGCGTGGATGGTAGAAGTCAATTCCCGTCGGCGAAGGGCAAGAACTTCAAGTTCCGCTACCTCGGAAGGTGGAAGTGATGAAATGAAACAAATAAGGAAGGAGAATATATAAGATGAATAAGGTGATGCTGATAGGAAATGTTGGCAAGGAACCGGAAGTGAGATATTACGACCGAGACCAGGCTTACGCCACCGTGAGGCTTGCCACCAAAGAGCGCGGATATACCCTTCAGAACGGTACTCAAGTGCCCGACCGCACCGACTGGCATACGGTTAGATTATGGAATAACCTCGCCAAGATCGTGGAAAGGTATGTGCATACGGGCGACAAACTGTATATCGAAGGTCGCATACGCTATGTCAGTTATGACGATAAGAAGGGACAACGGCATTATATGACAGAGATTTATGCCGAGAATTTGGAGTTGCTGTCGCCTAAACCTGCTTCACAGCCACAGGCAAAACCGTCACAGAACGAAGTAAACAAGGCAGACGGAGGACAGGATGAAAGCGTGCCGTTTTGAAACATATAATCACTGAATAATCTTGGACTTATCTTTTATAGCAAATATATTTAACGAAGTTACCCTGCGAGAACCCTCCGCAGGCGTTGTGATGGCAGCCGTGTTGGCTGCCATGCTACTTTTTATGTCTGCCTTTGCAAGTGCTTCGGAGATTGCTTTCTTTAGTCTCGGACCTGCAGACATCAACGAACTTGATGCAGACAAGATACATGCCGACCGTAAAATAGAAAACCTTATAGGGAAAAGTGAACGAACGTTGGCAACAATACTTATTACCAACAACTTCGTTAACGTGACAATCATCATGCTTTGCAACTATATCTTTGCAAATATCGTGGATTTTCACGACTCCTATTGGCTGCAGTTCATCAGCATAACGGTGATACTTACGTTCCTGCTTTTGCTTTTCGGAGAAATAATTCCTAAGATATATGCCCGACAGAAGCCACTCGCATTCTGTCGTATGGCGGCAAGCGGGGTGACGATGCTGATGAAACTCTTCTGGCCTCTTGAGACAATCTTGATGAGAAGTGGTATTCTTGCCGAGAAGGTTGTGCAGACAGAGACACGCATGTTGAGCGTGGATGACCTCGAACAGGCTCTCGAACTGACCGATAAGGAAGATATCAAGGACGAACAAAGCATCTTGCAGGGTATCATACGCTTTGGTGACGAGACTGCAAAGGAGGTTATGACGTGCAGGAAAGACATCGTTGATCTCGACATTAAGTGCACTTATGCAGAAGTCTTGCACTGTATCGTGGAGAATAATTATAGTCGCATACCTGTATATCAGGACAATGGAGACAATATTCGGGGCATACTATACATCAAAGACCTTCTTCCGCATATTGGGAAACCGGATAATTTCAGGTGGCAAAGCCTGATAAGACCTCCATACTTTGTTCCGGAGACAAAGAAAATTGACGACCTTCTGAGAGAGTTTCAGGACAACAAAGTACACATTGCCATTGTTGTTGATGAGTTCGGAGGTACGAGTGGAATAATAACTCTTGAGGATATTCTTGAGGAAATAGTGGGAGAGATAAACGATGAATATGACGAAGAAGAGAAGTGTTACACTCGAGTGAACAACAACACGTATATATTTGAGGGAAAGGTAGTAATATCCGACTTCTGCAAGATACTTGAAATTGATGACGATGAGTTTGCAGACGTGGAAGGAGATGCCGATACCCTTGCCGGACTCGTGCTCGAACTGAAAGGCGATTTCCCCGTAATCCATGAGAAACTCGAATACAAGAACTATCTGTTTGAGGTTCTTGAGATAGACGAGATGCGTATTTCAAAGGTGAAGGTCGTGGTGAGAGCCGTTTGACATATCTTTATATTATATCTCCGGATGCCACTATTGCGAATAGACAAACATTCCGATTTCGTTACAGGACTTTGGAAAATTTCTGATGATGATGTTGCAATAATGCAGGATTGTCACCTGAAAGAGATTGTTTCAGAGGCTGAAATTAGTTTCAAGAGTGATGCTCGCAGACAAGAGTTTGTGGCGGAAAGACTTTTGCTTAGGGAAATTCTCAATGGCGAATGGGCAGAAATACGGCATAATGAAGACGGGAAACCAATTCTGTCCGGTAGTCACAACATAAGCATAAGTCACACTCGTGGTTACGTAGCGATGATTTTGTCCGAGCAATACGAGGTTGGAATAGACATAGAATATCCTAACAGCAGGGTGGAAAAGATTGCCGGGCGTTTCATGCGTGAGGACGAACATGCCTACGATGCAAAATCACTTCTGATACATTGGTGTGCAAAAGAAGCGGTGTATAAACTCTTTTCGTCGCAACATCTCGAACTGAAAGAAATGAGGGTTAACTCTGAAACGCTCGCCGTTGTCACCAACTTGCGCAGCGGTATAGACGTAAGTCTTTTCGTTGAGACCACTCCTGAATACACACTTGCTTATTCTTTATTCGGTGAGAATTGTGGATATATGGAAAAAAAGTATTAAGTTTGCAGTCGAAATTCTTGATAGATGAAACAAGTAAGACCTAAAAAAAAACTCGGACAGCATTTCCTTGTTGACCTTAATATTGCAAAAATGATAGCCGACACGGTGGATGCCTGTCCCGAAATACCGGTGCTTGAGGTGGGACCCGGTATGGGAGTGATGACCCAATTCCTCGTAGAGAAACCACGCGAACTGAAAGTTGTTGAGATAGATCGCGAAAGTGTGGCATACCTTAACGAGCATTTCCCACGCCTCCGGGAGAACATCATTGGCGGAGATTTTCTTCGAATGGCTCTCGATAACGTCTTCGGCGGTCGCCCATTTGTGCTGACCGGAAATTATCCTTACGATATATCCTCGCAGATTTTCTTCAAAATGATAGAGAACAAGGAACTCATTCCTTGCTGTACAGGCATGATACAGCGTGAAGTGGCGCAGCGTATCGTGGCAGAGCCGGGCAACAAATCATACGGGATACTAAGCGTACTGATACAGGCATGGTATGATGTGGAATATCTTTTCACGGTTGACGAAACAGTGTTTAATCCACCTCCAAAGGTGAAAAGTGCCGTGATAAGGATGATGCGTAACAATGTAACGGAACTTGGTTGCGACGAAAAGCTGTTCAAGAGAGTCGTGAAAACCGTGTTCAATCAGAGGCGTAAAATGTTGCGAGTGAGTCTGAAACAGATGTTCACAACGCCTGCCCCTGACAGTTTTTATCAACATGAGATAATGACAAATCGACCGGAACAGCTCTGCGTTGCAGATTTTGTCGCCCTTACCAATTTAGTATCAAAACAGCTCTACCGGTGATTTTTTTTATCGTTTTCATTGTGTATTTGAAAATAAAACTTTAATTTTGTGACTTGAAAACAAATATTACGGAAATACAATTATGATAGACGTTAAAGCTACATTAAAAGAAAGTGAAGAGAGAATGGAAATGGCAGCGATGTTTCTTGACGACCAACTAGCCAAGATACGTGCCGGACGCGCCAATACAGCCATACTTTCAGGTATAAAAGTCGAGAGTTACGGCGAAATGGTTCCACTCAATCAGGTGGCAAGTGTGACCGCTCCCGATGCCCGCACCATAGCAATAAAACCGTGGGATCGTAAGGCTATACGTGATATTGAAAAAGCAATCATGGGCAGCGACGTAGGCATCACGCCTGAGAATAACGGCGAGGTGATACGCCTTTCGATACCGCAGCCAACCGAGGAACGCCGCAAGGAACTCGTGAAGCAGTGCAATAAGATTGGCGAGAAATCAAAGGTTGAGGTGCGCAACGTACGTGCCGAGATGAAAGATAAGTTCAAGAAGGCTGTAAAAGACGGTCTCGGAGAAGACAATGAGAAAGATGCGGAGAACGAACTCCAGAAGTTGCATGATAAGTTTATAAAGAAAATAGACGACTTACTCGCCGCAAAGACAAAGGAAATAATGACGGTCTAACGATGCTCATCGTTCATACCTTAAAACATTCCTGATGGAAGGACTTGTAATTAAGAACACCGGCTCGTGGTATTCCGTTCTCACCGGCGAAGGAACGGTAATTGAGTCGAAGATTAAAGGGAACTTCCGACTTAAAGGTATCAGGAGCACCAACCCTGTGGCAGTGGGCGACAGGGTGGTGATAATGCCGAACAAAGAAGGAACGGCGTTTATTTCCGAGATACTTAATCGTAGGAACTACATAGTCAGGAAGTCTCCCAATCTGAGCAAGCAGAGCCACATCATTGCTGCAAACATTGACCAAGTGTTCTTGATAGTGACGGTGAATTTTCCGGAAACAAGTACAACGTTCATCGACCGTTTCCTCGCATCGGCAGAGGCTTACAGAGTTCCTGTAGTGCTGATCTTCAACAAGACAGACCTGTTATCAGACGAAGAACGGCGTTATCAGGAAATGATGGTGGAACTGTATGAAACTATCGGCTACCAATGTCTGGCAATCTCTGCCACCACCTTTGCCGAACGTCAGGCTGTTGAAGCTTTGCTCAAGGACAAGATAACGCTGTTCAGCGGTAACAGCGGAGTGGGAAAGAGCACCCTTCTGAACCAACTCATACCCGGGCTGAATTTAAAAACGGCTGAGATAAGCGATGCTCACAACACCGGTATGCACACAACAACGTTCAGCGAGATGCTGCGCCTGCCTTTCGGTGGCTGGGCAATAGACACTCCCGGAATAAAAGGTTTCGGCACATTCGATATGAATCCGGGAGAGATTTGCGGATATTTCAAGGATATATTCAGGTTTTCTAAAGACTGCAGGTTCTATAACTGCACACATACACACGAACCGGGATGTGCCGTAAGGAAAGCCGTTGAGGAGCATTATATCAGTCAAAGCAGATACAATAGTTACCTCAGCATGCTTGAAGACAAGGATGAAGGAAAGTATCGAGAAGCATTCTGAAGAATGAATAACATTTATGTTTAACTTAATAAAAAATAAATTATGGCTTACACAACAACTACAACAACGAGCTATGGCTCTCGAGTGAAAAGCGCATGTGGCGGTATCTTTGGCGGTATTGCCCTGTTTTTGGCAGGAACGGCTCTCCTTTGGTGGAACGAGGGGGAAGCAGTTGCCAATGCAAAACTTCTTGAAGAAGTGAGTGAAAATGCTGTTGATATGGAGAATATCAACAAAGTGGATCCGAGTTTCAACGGACAGTTGGTTCATGCTACAGGCGAAGCGAAGACCAACGAAATGCTTCGCGAACCCACTTTCGGTTTCGAGGTGAACGCAATCAACCTCAAGCGAACCGTGGAGTACTACCAATGGACTGAGCAGAAGCACGAGGAGAAACGCGACAAACTCGGTGGTGGCGAGGAGACAGTCACAACTTACACTTACGAAAAACGGTGGGTTTCTGATCACGTAAACTCGTCTTCGTTTGCAGATCCACAGTATCGTGACATCTTCAACGGCACGTTGGCAACTCTGGATGAAAAGGAACTTTACGCCGGCAACGTCACTTTCGGAGCGTATAAGTTGCCGGAGTTCATCATTCATTCTATCTCCGGATCGGAGCCTGCTCCCATAACAATCTCTGACGAGATGCTGGAGCAACTCGACAAGCAGGTGGCAAGTGCAATTTCTAACTATGGAGCAAATTACAGAAGTGTTCCTGCAACAAACCAAACTCAACCTACAGCCAAACAAGAAGTTGCACAGAACGACACCACGGCCGGCGATTCCGCCAAGGCTTTCGTTGCTGTAGAGACCACAAACAAGTATAAGGCTCGCTACATACATCAAGGAGAAGGCGAGATATACATCGGTGCATCTCCTTCTGCACCGCAGGTCGGAGATGTCCGTGTGACGTTCACTATGGTGAAACCTCACGTGATTTCAATCATTTCAAAGGTCAAGGGAGACACTTTCCAGAAGTATGTTGGCAAGAATAAGAAAGAGTTCACGCGCGTTGAAAATGGTGACGTGTCGAAAGAAGGTATGTTTGCTCATCAGGAAAGTGAGAACAACATGCTGAAGTGGGGGCTTCGTATTATCGGTATCGTGATGCTGTTCTTAGGTCTGAAGGGCATTTTCGGCTTCGTGGTTATTCTCGCAAAGATTATCCCGTTTGTGTCTAACATCCTCAATTTCGGCGTCAATATCGTCTGCGGACTGTTCGCATTCGTATGGGGGATGCTTATAATAGCAATCGCATGGCTGTTCTATCGCCCGTTAATTGCAATCCCGCTATTGCTTATAATAATAGGTGCTATAGTCTTCTTTGCTATCAGAGGAAAAAAGAAAGGTACGGAAGTTCCGCCTGTGCCCGGAGCATAACGAAGGATAATTCTTAGACAATGGAAGGGGATAGAGGTTTTTTCTTCTATCTCCTTTTTGTATATTCCCCATCAGATAGCATACATGTAATATAGCGGTCAGCGTCGAACGGCTGCGTACTCCGATATATAACGTCTTGCAAAATCGATTAAATTGGTAAGCAAAATCGGCGATTTTAAAGTGTAATTTCGGCGATTTTGGTCAGTAATTTCGGCGATTTTACTCTGCAAAAGATATGCCTTGAGAAAGTCATAGATAATGAATGAGCTATCGCTTTGTATCGTTCTCATGATGTGTTTGGCGATTTGAGATTATATTTTAATGTGAGTTCGATGAATAAGTCTCGGAGCAAAGGCTGCAAATTTTTGTCTTACTCCACAGAAAAAGCCCAAGAAAAAAGTATTGCCCGCATTGTCAGCACCATTGGCATATAAAAAATACATACGCAAAATCACAACTGAAGCCATTGAAAATCACTCGGGTTCAACATACCAAAAACAGAGTTTTACAGAAAAATAAAACAATTTTGCACTTGCAGGTTGACCCTACGAAATAATGAAAAAGATATTTTTTATAACAATAAATAGACATTTTTTTGTGAATTATAAAAAAAAACACTACCTTTGTCAATCATTATCAAATATTAAATAACTCCCGAAGGTTAATATGAAAAGAGACAGTTTCCTGCACAAAGTGTTTTATTTGTATTATGATGGATTTCGTAATATGAAACTCGGAAAGACATTATGGCTCGTTATCGGCATAAAACTATTTGTCATATTCGTGATATTAAAGATATTCTTTTTCCCCAACTTCATCTCGCAACATAGTGAGAAAGGGCAGGAACCTTCGTTTGTAGCGACAGAAATATTAAACAGATAACTTAAAAAAAATCATTATGAACAACTTACTTCTTGCAGTAGATGCCGGAGCCGTGGATTGGGCAAGGGCGCAGTTTGCGCTGACAGCCATCTATCACTGGCTCTTTGTGCCACTCACACTCGGTCTGGCACTTATTATGGGCATCGCTGAAACGTGCTATTACCGCACGGAAAAACAGTTCTGGAAAGACACTGCGCGTTTTTGGCAGAAACTTTTCGGTGTGAACTTTGCAATGGGCGTGGCAACAGGACTTATCCTTGAATTTGAGTTCGGAACCAACTGGAGCAACTACTCTTGGATAGTGGGCGACATTTTTGGTGCTCCGCTCGCAATCGAAGGCATTGTGGCGTTCTTCATGGAGAGTACCTTCGTTGCCGTGATGTTCTTTGGGTGGCAGAAAGTGTCGCGCGGTTTCCACCTTGCATCTACGTGGCTTACCGGTCTCGGTGCAACCATATCGGCGTGGTGGATTCTTGTTGCTAACTCATGGATGCAATATCCTGTGGGATGCGAATTTAATCCGGACACTATGCGCCATGAGATGGTTTCCTTTGCAGAGGTTGCCCTCTCGCCGTTCGCAGTGAGCAAGTTTTTCCACACTGTAATTTCGTCTTGGATTATCGGAGCAATCTTCGTGGTTGCCGTTTGTTCGTGGTATCTACTGAAAAAGCGCGAGACAAAACTTGCTGTTGAGAGCATCAAGATTGCTTCCGTGGTAGGATTGGTGGCATCGCTGCTTACCGCATTCACCGGCGATGAAAGTGCTTATCGCGTTGCACAGTCGCAACCGATGAAGCTGGCAGCAATGGAGGGGCTTTACAACGGTGGTTCTAATCAAGGACTTACAGCCATCGCATTGGTTAGTCCGTTCTCGCAGCCCGATTATAAGAACGAGAAGCAGCCTCCGATGAAACTGGAAATCCCCAATGCCCTGTCGTTTCTCGCAACGCGCGACATGAACGGATACGTGCCCGGAATGAACGAACTCATTAACGGTTATACCACTCCCGATGGAAAGACGGAAATATCATACGCCGAGAAGATAGAAAAAGGAAAACTCGCTATCAAGGCTCTTAGCGACTACCGCAAGGCAAAAGCTGCCGGCAATGAGGCTGAAGCGAAGAGCAAGTTGCCTGTGCTTCAGGCAAACATGCCATACTTCGGATATGGATATATAAAGAATATCGACGAACTGGTGCCGTCTATTCCTGTATGTTTCTATGCTTTCCGTATAATGGTGGGTCTCGGAGTGTTGTTCATCCTTTTCTTCGCAATAGTGACGTTCATCGTCTATCGCAAGGACTTTGCGAACACCAAACGCTGGCTGTTGTGGTTGGGAGTGATACTCTTGCCGCTGGCATATATAGCAAGTGAGAGCGGCTGGCTCGTTGCAGAGTTCGGTCGTCAACCTTGGACAATACAGGACATTCTACCCACAAGTGCTGCTGTGAGCAACATTTCGTCAGGTTCTGTAGCCCTTACGTTCTTCATATTCCTCGCTCTTTTCACCACGATGCTTGCCGTTGAGATAAACATCTTGATAAAGCAGGTGAAGAAAGGACCGGAATATGAGAAATAGGAGTTATTTAATATATAACATTCAATTTTAAATATAAAGGTATGACATACGAATTTTTGCAACATTATTGGTGGTTCCTCGTATCACTGCTTGGAGCGTTGCTCGTATTCCTGATGTTCGTTCAGGGGGGCAACTCGCTCGTGTTCACACTCGGCAAGACTCCGGAGGAACGCCGTATGATAATAAACAGTACAGGTCGTAAATGGGAAATCACGTTCACCACACTCGTTACTTTCGGCGGAGCATTCTTCGCTTCTTTCCCATTGTTCTATAGTACCAGCTTCGGCGGAGCCTACTGGCTATGGATGCTTATCCTGTTCTCTTTCGTGCTTCAAGCCGTGAGTTACGAATTTCAGAACAAGATTGGCAATATACTCGGAACAAAGACCTTCCTGTGGTTTCTCGTGCTCAACGGAGTTTTCGGACCGTTGTTGTTGGGCGGTGCTGTAGCAACGTTCTTCGACGGTTCTAACTTCCTCGTTGACAAACAGAACTTAACCGACGGCATTCAGCCGGTGATAAGTAGTTGGGCCAACGCTTCACATGGTCTTGACGCTCTTCTCGACCCGTGGAATCTTATTCTCGGACTTGCAGTTTTCTTCCTTTCGCGCATTCTGGGCAACTTGTATTTCATGAACAACATCAATGACAAGACGATAGAGAGTCGCTGCCATGCAAAACTGCTCGGTGATGCAGTGCCTTTCCTTGTTCTTTTCGTGGCATTCCTCGTGCGTACTGTCCTGAAAGACGGATATGCCGTGGAGCCTGCTACGGGCGTGATATTCATGGAACCGATGAAATATCTGAACAATCTCTTAGATATGTGGTATCTCGCGGTGGTGCTCTTGATTGGTGTGGCTCTCGTGCTCTATGGCATTATAAAGCCTGTAATCAAAAAGACCTACAGGAAAGGTATATGGTTTGCCGGTGTCGGAACGGTGCTCACGGTGCTTGTACTCTTCCTGATAGCCGGTTGGAATGGGACGGCATACTATCCGTCTAACGCAGATTTGCAGAGCTCGCTTACCATACAGAACTCTTCAAGCAGTGAGTTCACACTGCGCACTATGTTCTATGTTTCGTTCCTTGTTCCTTTCGTTCTTGCCTATATCATCTATGCTTGGCGTTCGCTCGACCGCAAGCAGATAACAAAAGAAGAGATTTCGGAGGGAGAAGCATATTAAGTAATGATATGAACAATTAAATGGCGCACAGACTTTATTGTGCGCCATTTAATTGTTTTCAGTATGTTTCGAGAAATTTTATCGTTCCTTCCACCTTCAATATTTGTGTCGTTGCCGGTATAAGCACCGTCTCTCCTGCACGGAAAGACACCAACGTACCGTCTTCCTCAATTATCTGCCCCTCGCCTTTAAGTGCAATGAGTATTACGAAAGAGTCGAGCTCGGAGTAATCGAGTATCATCGGTTCGTCGAGGTCATAGACTGACGTGCAGAAATATTGGCACGACACAAGCGGCACCCCAATGTTTTTCTGTGCTTCGTAGTGTGTGTGATAATCATCTTCCACGGTATAGTCTATGCTTTCGGCAGCCTCTTTCGTGTGCAGTTGGCGGAAATTGCCATCCTTATCCTTGCGTTTGAAGTCATATATCCTGTACGTGACATCGCTCGTCTGCTGTATCTCGGCGAGGAAACACCCTGAACGTATGGCGTGTATTCTGCCGGAGGGTAGGAAGAAGACGTTGTCCTCACCTACATTATATTGAGCAAGTGCATCGCATATCGTATCGGTCTCAACCATTTCACGGTATTTATCCGGCGAAATTTTTTCCTTCAGTCCGCAGAATATCTTTGCTTCCGGTTCTGACGACATGAAGTACCACATCTCTGTTTTGCCTCGTTTCTTCCCCTGTCTGCGCGCTGTCTCATCATTAGGGTGCACCTGAATGGAGAGGTCTTGACGAGCATCAATGAACTTGATAAGCAGAGGGAACTCGTCGCCGAAACGCTCGTAGTTCTCGCGTCCCATAAGTTTTTCTCTCATTTCTGCCACCACCTCGTTGAGTTTTAGTCCCTTCATAGTCCCTTCACTCACCACGGTTTCGTTGTCTTTCACTCCAGAAATCTCCCAACTCTCACCAACATTCTGCAGGTTGGAATTGATGTTCTTGAAAGGTAAAATTTTGTTTCCTCCCCATAAAGTCTGCTTTAACAGGGGCTCAAATTTCAGTATTTGCATATCAATATCACTTAATTGTCTTTCCAGAATGAAGATGTAAACAGCACAACAACGGTTATTATCTCAAGACGTCCAATAAGCATTAGTATAGAAAGAATCCATTTCACTATATCGGGCAGAATTGTCCATGACATCGTGGGACCAATTTCAAGTCCCAGTGTCGGACCGACGTTGCTGGCACAACTCAGCGCAATGGTTATGGAATTTGTGCTATCTACCCCCGATAATATCATTATAAAATAAGAGAGGAGACACAACATCACATAAAGTACGAGGAAAATGAGCACCGATACTTGTGCTCCGTATGGAATAATGCGGTCGTTCACCCTGACGGGAAGTATTGCATGGGGATGCAGGACGTGCTTCAGTTCGTTGAGTAGAACCTTCAGTACAATCACACCACGCACACATTTGAAGCCTCCGCTCGTGCTTCCCGCACAACCTCCGAAGAACATGCAGACACTGAGAATAACCCACGTGATGTGCGGCCACTTGCCGGCATCGTCGTTGAAGACTCCCGTCGTGGTTATGAATGATACCACCTGAAAAAGCGATTTGCGGAAGGCATCGTGGAAACTATAGTCTGTGGAGCGCAGCAAAAAATACATAATCGCCGCCGTAGCTATTACCACCAACGATATATAAAGCCGCAATTCGGAGTTTTTGAAGAATGATTTCACCTTTCCCTTGAAGAACAAGGCATAGAGCAGAGTGAAACTAATCCCGGAGAGAAACATGAACGCTATGGCGGTGTAATCTATCGCTGCGGAGTGGAAATAACCGGCAGATGCGTCGTGCGTGGCAAAACCTCCTGTGGCTGTTATTGCCATAGAATAGTTAACGCTGTCGAAAACGTTCATTCCTGCTATAAAGAAACAGCCGGCACATGCTATTGTAAGTACACCATATATGCTCCAAATCCATTTGGCGGTGGTCTTCAGACGTGGGTGCATCTTGGCACGTATCGGTCCGGTAGCTTCGGCAGAGAACACTCTCATATTACCCCCTACGAGCGACGGAATTATGGCTATGGTAAAGAAAACAATTCCGAGTCCGCCAATCCAATGTGTCAGTGAACGCCAGAATTTCAATGCGTGTGGCAGTCGCTCAACGCTTTCTATTACGCTCGCACCGGTTGTGGTAAAGCCGGACATGGTTTCAAAATAGGCATCGGTGAAGTGGGGGAGATAACCGGTTATGTAGAAGGGCAGGGCACCGAAGAAACTGAATACTAACCATACTGCCGTAACCAAAAGGTAAGCCTCGCGCCTGCCGAGACTGTTCTTGGCATTCTTTCCGAGATAACGGAATACGAGTGCGGCAACTACTGTTGTTATTGTGGAGAATATGAAACCCATAAAGTCATCCTCGCCATAGTAACATGTCATTACAATACATGTTACCATCATGAACGCCTCAATATAAAGCAGTTGCCCGATGATTTTATATATAATCTTCAGATTTAGCATTTGAAGAACTTTTCTATCTTTTCCATATTGATATTGTGACAGAATACTACCACCACATCGCCAGCTTCAATCTGCGTGCCACCGCTTACCAGTTTGCCGACTCCGTTGCGTACAAGTCCGCCAATGGCAACTCCTTTTGGCAGTCCGAGTTCGAACACACGCTTACGTGTGACCTTTGAACCTTGCTGTGCGAGAAATTCTGCAACGTCGGCATTGGCTGTAGTGAAGAACTTTATGTTGCTAACACTGACGTCTTCGTCAAGCATCATCTGATAGATGTGGCTTGCTGCGAGTGCTTTCTTGTTCACAATAGTACCTATATCCAAACTTTCAGCAGTCCTCACATAATCCATGTTTTCTACTATCGCCACAGTCTTGCGCACCCCCATACGCTTCGCCGTGAGACAGGCGAGAATATTCGTTTCTGCATTACTTGTCAAAGCCACAAACGCTTGAGTGTTGCCGATGCCTTCATCGCGAAGCAATGATAAGTCGCGTCCGTCTCCATTGATTACCATTACACGCTTGTTGTCAATAAGTTCGTTTAGTTCTTCACAACGCTCTTCGTTTATTTCTATTATCTTGGCGTTCATATATTCCGGGAGCTTTGCCATTGCCCTGACTGCTGTCATGCCGCCACCCATCACCATTACGTTCTTAACATCGACGTAATGTTCTTTGCCTACGATTTGCCTTACGTATGATATTGTGTCGCGCTTAGTCATGAAAAACACCATATCATGCAGTTTCAGGACATCGTCTCCACGTGGAATTATGGTATCTTCGCCCCGTTTTATTGCCACGACATAGTAAGGAGTTTCAGGTTTTGAGAGTTCTTTAAGGGGCTTGTTGAGTATCTCTGCCGACTCTCTCATCTTTATTCCGAGCATAACAAGCGAACTGTTATGCACGTCCCAACGTTGTCTCACCCAGCTCATCTTCAGTCCATTGCATATTTCATTTGCTGCAAGGTTTTCTGGATATATAAGTGAGTCGATGCCCATTTGTTTAAAAAACTCAAGGTTTTTCTCCTCCATGAACTCATTATCATCAACCCTTGCAACGGTCTTTTTGGCACCCATCGAATGAGCCATTATGCAGCTTGTCATGTTCAGATGTTGGTCGGGTGTTACCGCAATGAACAGGTCGGCACTGTTCGCTCCGATCTCTTTCAAGGTTTTGAAACTTGCAGGAGATGCAAGATAGGTCATCAAGTCATAATCACCGCTTATGTCGGCAAGACGAGCTTCGTTCTCGTCTATAAGCACAGTATCGTGATTACTGCGCGACAATAGTTTTGCCAAATGTGTTCCTATGGCGTATGCACCTGCTATGATAATCTTCATATTGTATGAATGAGTTTTTCTGTTATCGGACAAGAAACAGTCTATTGACGGTTATCAAGTCCCCAAAATGGCTTTTCTTATGCTCTCAGCATCAATACCGGCAACACGTTGCAGTTCCGGTACAGAGCCATGCTCGATGAACGAATTTGGCAATCCGAGACGCGTTATGTGCGGAGCGTATCCGTGGTCTGCCATCCATTCAAGCACGGCAGAGCCGAAGCCGCCTTCGCGTGAACCGTCTTCAATGGTAACAATACGCTTGAATTTGCGCCCCACTTCATCAAGTATCTCCTCGTCAATAGGCTTCACGAAGCGCATGTCGTAATGGGCAACGCTCAACGAACCTTCATCGTTTAATACTTCCCTCACGGCAACTCCGAGCGGACCATAACTCAAAACGGCAACATCTTCGCCGTCGCGCAACTTACGTCCTTTACCAACCGGAATTTCCTCTAATGGGCAACGCCAATCAACAACCGACCCTCTACCACGCGGATAACGTATTACAAACGGACCTTTCTCAGGCAACTGTGCAGTGAACATCATGCGTCGCAACTCGGGTTCGTCCATTGGTGCGGCAAGCGTAAGGTTCGGAACAGGGCGTAGTGCGGCGATATCAAAAGCACCGTGATGGGTCGGACCGTCCTCTCCAACAAGTCCTGCGCGGTCAAAACACAACACTACGGGCAGATTGAGCAGTGCCACATCGTGTATGATATTGTCGTAAGCGCGTTGTGAGAACGCACTATATATGTTGCAGAAAGGCAGCAATCCGTCTTTTGCCATTCCTCCGGAGAAAGTCACGGCATGTCCTTCGGCTATACCAACATCGAATGCCCGGTCGGGCATTTCTTTCATCATTATATTCATTGAACAGCCGCTTGGCATGGCAGGCGTAACTCCCACGATGCGCGGATTTTGCTTTGCAAGCTCCACTAAAGTCTCTCCGAACACATCCTGAAACTTCGGTGGCAGGTTGCTTGTTTCGGTTTCCTGTCTCTCGCCGGTGTCTGGATTGAACTTTCCGGGTGCGTGCCATATCGTGGCTTGTTGTTCTGCGGGCTTATATCCATATCCTTTAGTGGTATGAAGATGGAGAAGTTTCGGACCTTCCATGTCCTTTAATTGTCGCAGGATGCGAACAATCTCTTTCACGTTGTGCCCATCGAACGGACCGAAATATCTTATGTTCATGCCCTCGAAAATGTTCTGCTGTCCACTGATAGCACCCTTTGCGGCATTACTGAGACGTATAAGTCTTTTCCTGCGGTCGTCTTTCAGATATCCATTGCCTTTCAACCAGTTCGAAGCCTTGTATCTCCAGCGGTTATAAGTCGCACCTGTATTCAATTCAAGCAACAACTGTTTCATACCTCCGACAGACCTGTCAATAGACATATCGTTGTCATTCAGTATGATGAGAAGATTGTTTGGTGAACTTGAAACGTTGTTCAAACCTTCGTATGCCAACCCTCCGCTCATCGCGCCATCACCGATTACTGCCACCACGCGCCTTGACCTCGCATGGGGAGTTGAGGGTTGAACATTCCTTATAGCCTTCGCTACACGCTTCTCTCTCATCGCTCAACTTTTCAGCAGCCACAGCCATTCCCAATGCAGCCGATATACTGTTAGAAGCGTGCCCGCATGCGAAGGTGTCGTATTCGCTCTCTTCCGGTGACGGGAAAGGGCGTATGCCTCCAAATTTCCTGTTTGTGCAGAACACATCGCGCCTACCGGTCAATATCTTATGTCCGTAAGCCTGATGTCCGACGTCCCATACAATCCTATCATCGGGTGTATTCATCACGTAATGAAGGGCTACGGTGATCTCTACTGCACCAAGACTTGAGGCTAAATGCCCCGGATTTACCGACAGTTCGTTCACTATGTCACGACGCAGTTCGCTACAGAGCAACGGCAACTGGTCGATACTCAACTTGCGCAGGTCTTCCGCACTGTTTATCTTTGTAAGTAACTTATATCCGTCCTGTTCCACATCTTTCAATATTAAAGGTAAAAATTAAACGTTAGAAGTTAATTATATCCTTTGTGTTTGCCTTTTCAACTCTCACGTAGCACACCAACTTACTTGTTATATGCCAGCGGCAAGCAGCCCATTCTGCAAAGTTAATATTTTTTTTCAATCAGAGCATCATTAACAGACATTAGTTTGTTCTTACTATTTCTGTTGGCGGTTGCTCCTTATTGCGGCGATTGACAACGGTGACAACAGACTGCGCAAGGTTGATGAATGACAGCCCTGCCATAGTTTCCGATGACAATGCTGCAGGCTTCCCGCCATCGCCACTTTCGCAAATGCCTTGCACAATGGGTATCTGTGCCAACAATGGCACTCCGAGTTCCGATGCAAGTTGTTTGCAACCTTCCTTTCCGAAGATGTAGTATTTGTTCTCAGGGAGCTCTTTCGGGGTGAACCATGCCATGTTCTCAACAAGTCCGAGTATAGGAACGTTCACCTTATCATTGCGATACATGTCAACACCCTTGCGTGCATCGGCGAGCGCAACCTGCTGAGGCGTCGATACAATCACTGCTCCGGTTATGGCAAGAGTTTGCAAAAGTGTAAGATGAATATCGCTCGTTCCCGGCGGAGTGTCTATTACCAAATAGTCGAGTTCGCCCCAATCTGCATCGCCTATCAGTTGTTTCAATGCGTTAGATGCCATTCCTCCACGCCACAGCGTTGCTGTATCGGGATTGACAAAAAATCCTATAGACAGAAGTTTAACACCATACTGTTCGATTGGGGCTATCAGGTCGCGCCCGTCAACGTTAACGGAGTAGGGGCGTGCATCCTCCACATCAAACATCTTAGGCATGCTTGGACCGAAGATGTCGGCATCAAGCAGTCCGACCTTATAACCGAGACGCGCCAAAGCAATGGCAAGGTTGGCAGATACGGTGCTCTTACCGACGCCGCCCTTACCGCTACTCACTGCCACTATATTCTTCACTCCGGGCAGCATCTTGCCGACTTCGGGACGAGGCTTCGATTTAAACTCTGTCACGATTTCCACCTCCACGTCTTTCGATACATGGTAGTGTATGGCTGCCTCTGCTGCCTTTACGGTTGATTTCAGGAACGGGTCGGTTTCTCTCGGAAACTCTATTACCACCTTCACTTTCATTCCTTCAATGACAGGTTGGTCGGCAACCATATTGCTGTCAACTATATTTTTCTTTGTGCCCGGATACATTACCGTAGCCAGTGCATCCATTATAAGTTTCGGATATAAGTTCATTTCGTTGCTTTGTTTTAATAATTTTCTGCGAAGTTACATTTTTTTCCTTTAACGGCAAAGGTGTTTTCTGTTTTTCTTATTCATAACTGTCATTGCCACACTTTGCAATATCTTGATAATACGGTGTTGCTTACTGTTTATTTTTCACGCTCAACCAATGTTTTCGCTCCTCTTCGCTCATCTTTTCTATGGCGTATCGCAGTGCTGTTCGTGGCATTTCGGCAGCATGTTCAGAAAGGAATGAGCGCAGCAGTTCGATACTTACCCGTTTCCCCATTTCCCTAAGCATCCATCCTACGGCTTTATGCATCAGGTCGTGACTATGTCGTAGGTGTCGCTCTGCATACCGTAGAGTGAAAGCAGGGTTTCCCTTTTGCAGTGCTCCCCACGTACAAATCATTGATATGCGCTCTTTCCATAGGTTCCCGCTATTGGCAAGACGGTCAAGTGCCATTATCTTTTCTTTTTCCGAATAGCGCGAAGGTGTCATCAGCCAATATCCAAGAATCTTTGGCGCAGACAAGTCCACGAGATCCCAATTATTGATTCTCTCGGCATTATCGATGTAGAACTCCGCTATTTTGTCACGCTCTTTGATAGCCTCTTCGTCGTCTATAAATCTTTTTGTGCATAGTTTTCCGAATCGTGACACGAGCATAAGCAGTCCGCAAAGGCGTACTTCATGCCATTCAGATTGCAACAGTCCGGCTATCTCATCAAGCCCGATTTCTTTATATTCTGCCACTATGGAGCGCACTTGTGGCACTCTCACTCCGAAAAACTTGTCTCCTTCGCCGTACTCACCTTTGCCGGTCTTGAAAAATCTTGCCAATATTCGGCGTTGCTTATCGTCAGATTTGCTGCGAAGAGCCTCAATCAATTCGTCTGCCTTTTCCATCATTGTCTTTTCGTAAGTGTTATGTTTTTCGGTTCTTTTAAGGAATTATAACGCCCTTTCATCACTCTTTGAAGAAATATCCGTAGCCTTGCCGTGTCACTATTCGGTCTGAATATTTACCTATCTTCTTCCTCAATCGTGTTATGTTTACGTCAACGGTGCGTTTCAGCACTACCACATCGTTTGGCCATATAATATCTATCAGTTCCTTACGGCTGAATATCCTTCCGGGTTCTTTCAGGAAAAGGCTCAGAATTTCAATCTCTGTCTTGGTGAATGGTACGTCTTCTCCGTCAATTCTAACGGTCTTTTGGTCGAGGTTTATCTGTATTCCCTCATACCCGAGCATATTTGTCTCGGGCTTTTCGGCGGCAGTGGTACGTCTCAGCACAGCCGCAATGCGTGCCGTAACCTCCCGTATTGAAAACGGTTTTGCGATATAGTCGTCTCCACCAATGTTGAGTCCCGTCACTCGGTCATCCTCATTGTCAAGTGCAGTAATGAATATTATAGGTATGTTTGCAGTTCGTTCATCACTTCTGAGACGTCTCGCGAGGTCAAATCCGGACATGCCTTCCATCATGACATCAAGCAATATCAGATTGAAGTCTGAAATAGCAAGCGTCATAGCCTCCTCTGCCGAGTTTGCCGTATAAACTTCGTATCCTGCCGCTTCCAAATTAAATTGCAGTATCTCGCACAGAGCCTGCTCATCGTCAACAACCAAAATCTTTTTCATATTGGCTGCAAATTTACATAATTTTTATGTTATGACAATGCACATTAGGGGGAAAATGTCATTTTCCGACCATGTTATATCATCACCGTAGCAAATAACTTCGGTGAAGATATTGTAGAAAGGAATTCTTAGTCAGCGTTTTTTCCCAGCCGCGCCTCCACCACATTCATCACATAGTCGCCCAGTTTCTCACACTCGCTGATAACGTCTATGAACATCGCTCCCGTGGCAAATCCATACTTGTGGGAATTAACGTCGGTGGTGTTCTGCAACTTCAGTTCATCACGCAGGTTGTTTATGCTTTTCTCTATGGCACGAGTCGGGGCAATAGACACCTCCTCGCGTCTGCCACCGATAGTCTCCAGCATCTGCTTTATCGCGTGGTCGGTGAGTTGCATCATCTTTTCGATGGCAACATTTTGTTCCAACGTGAACTCATCAACGCTTTCATTTTTGCGCTGCAGTATGCGTGCAAGGTTATAACATGCGTCTCCGATACTCTCCAGTTCGCTTATCTCACGCATCATGTCGCGTATTTTCCCCTTAGTGTCGTCGCTGAGATGAGCATCACTTACATGTTCGAGATATTTACCAATCTCAATTTCCATGTTGTCGCTGATGTCCTCATACTTCTTTATTCGTTCGAAGATAGTCTTGAATTTCTCCTTATCCTTCTCTTTAGTAAGTTCTTGCACCATTCCGAACATCATATACATGCGTTCTGCAAACAGCATAGTCTCTTTCTGTGCTTCAAGAACTGAAATCTCCGGGGTCTTGATTATGCCCACCTGTATATACCTCAGGCGGAAACTTTCATCCTCTTTCTTTGGTTTCTCCGGCAGCATCCAGCACACGAAGCGTTCTATCTGCGGTATGAACCAAATCAGAATTGAGGTGTTGGTGATATTGAATGCGGTATGGAATGCTGCCAAAGCAAACGACACTTTTGCCACAGTCTGTGAAGAAGATGAGGGGTCGAGTCCTACGAATGAGCATACTATATTCACGAAAGGATAGAATACCATGAGCACCCAAATCACACCTATCACGTTGAAAGTAAGGTGGGCGAGTGCTGCTCGGCGTGCCTGAGTGTTGGCGGTGAGTGCCGCGAGGTTTGCTGTCATTGTGGTTCCGATGTTCTCTCCCATTACGAGCGCAATGCCGAGATATACCGGAAGCACCCCACTTGTGCAGAGAACCATCGTAATAGCCATAACAGCTGCCGACGATTGCACTATACAGGTGAGGACAGTACCTATGAGAAGGAATATCAGAATAGAAGAATAACTGCCCGTGTCGAACGACGAGAAGAAGTCTATTAGTGTTTGGTTGTGACCGAGATCCATTGCCTTACCTGTCTGACTCATCATTCCGAGCGAGAAGAACATGAAAGCAACGCCATAGAGAAAGTCGCCCAAATAGCGATGACGCTTACTGTATATGAGCAGTATTCCTATGAAGAACACGGGCCAGACAAAGTTGGTTATATCAAACGAGAAGCCTGCCGACATTATCCACGCCGTGAGAGTGGTGCCTATGTTGGCTCCCATAATAACGGATATGGCTTGTGAGAGGGCGAGCAGACCTGCATTTACGAATGACACAGTCATTACCGTTGTTGCCGAAGACGACTGAACAGCCACGGTGAGAAGCATGCCGGTGAACATTCCCGACAGGCGATTTGTGGTCATTGCGCTTAGGACGTGGCGCAGTTGAGAGCCTGCCATCTTCTGCAATGCTTCGCTCATTATCTTCATACCGAAGATTAGCAGGGCGAGCGACCCCAATAATTTAAATGCTATTACTGTTGTCATTGATAAATGATTTATGATATTTTGGTCTGCAAAATTACGTTTATTATGTTACAATAAGTTTTCAAAAATGTTACAAGATATTTTCAATGAGGTTAAAAAAGGTTACAAACTATCTTGCGTAATTCTGCAAAAAGAACTATCTTTGCCGGGAAATAAATGTCACATATTATGAAAATCAAGACTTATCTTCCTTTTATAATGTTCTTTACAACCATTCTCATGACAACATATACTGCGGAGTCATGGGCTGACAAGCCGCGTGTTAAAATTATACACGACTGGAAGCCCGGGATGGTTGTCAGTGAGTTTGACGTGATGCAGGCAGGAATTGAACGATGCTTTATGATTCTCGACATCGATGCAGAGGTGTGGAGCCGCATCAACGGAACGTCATGGCGTGTGGGATGCCCGGTGAAACGCACAGACTTGTGTTACCTGCGGTTGCTGCATCGCAATAAGAATGGCGACATACAGACAGGAGAAATGGTTGTAAACAGGAGCATTGCCGAGCGGGTGATAGGCATTTTCAAAGAACTCTATCTGCAGAAATACCGTATAGAGAGCATTTTCCTGATAGATAACTACGGTGGAGACGATGATAAGTCTATGGCTGCCAACAACACTTCGTGCTTCAACTACCGCAATGTGGAGGGCACGAAGAAGTTGTCAAGACACGCCTACGGACTTGCCATTGACATAAACCCGAGATATAACCCTTATGTGAGGGGCAGGAAAGTGTCGCCACAGAATGGTGCAAAATACGCTTTCAACAGGGAGAAACGCAGTGACATTCCGTATAAAATAGACTGCAACGACCTTGCATTCAAACTATTCAAAAAAGCCGGTGCGGTATGGGGTGGCGACTGGAAAACGATGAAGGATTACCAACATTTTCAGTTCTCGATGCCGTGAACGGACTAAACAATGAAACGTTACACACCTTAATATATACTTGATAGATAAATACCACATATAAGTTGACAATCATAAATAATGGAAACACATCAACATAATATCTTGAGGACTTCTGTTTTGCTGCTTCTACTGCTGCCTGTGTCGCTCTCTTTTGCACAGAATGATAAACGGGAATGGGAGTCTCTTTTCAATGATGTCATGTCTATGGAAGACAGCGAAACACTGTCGTGGCAGGAAACTTACGACATGTTGTGCGAATTGGATGACAATCCGATTGACCTGAACACGGCAACACGTGAGGACATAGAAACCATTCCTTTCTTAACCGAGATACAGGTGATGGATATCTGTGAGTATCTTTACAAGTATGCTCCAATGAAAACCCTCGGCGAACTGGCAATGATTGAGTCGCTCGACTACTACCGGCGCGAACTGCTTCGGCATTTTGTAGTGCTTGGTGATGTTAAAGGAGCAGGTTTTCCGACTGTCGACAACATTATGAAATATGGCGGACATGAGTTGCTGGCAACGGCAAAACTGCCATTCTATAAGAGACGGGGTGACGACAAAGGGTATCTTGGTGGGCGGTATGCTCATTCCTTTAAATACACATTTTCTTATGGACAGTATGTCAAGGCAGGACTGCTGGGGTCGCAGGATGCGGGAGAACCGTTCTTCACTAAAGGCAATTCCTTGGGTTATGATTTCTATTCCTATTACATACAACTGCGGAAAATGGGGCGGCTGAAGAGTCTTGTCCTTGGGCGATATAAGGCTAAATTCGGAATGGGACTTGTGATGAACAACGATTTCATGCTGGGTAAAATGGCTTCTTTGCAGCAACCGGGCAGCACAACATACAACATTCGTGCCCACTCTTCACGAATGGAGGCGAATTATTTGCAGGGCATGGCTGCAACGGTGGAGTTGGCAAAAGGTATTGATGTCACGGCATTTGTATCATATAGGGACATAGATGCTACGCTGAACAAGGATTTGACAATAGCAACAATCCTCGACAACGGCTATCATCGTACAGAGAAAGAGATGGAGAAAAAGAACAATTCATCTGTCATTGACGCAGGAATGAACATCTCCTTCCGTAAGAATGGGTGGCGCATCGGGGCAACCGGGGTGTTCTCACACCTGTCGAGAGACCTGCGCCCTAACACCGCCGTTGCTTACCGCCGTTTCTATCCTATGGGAAACAACTTGTGGAACGCGAGCGTCAACTATGCCTACATTTCACACAGGTGGCAACTGTCCGGAGAGACTGCAACGGGAGGTTGCGGGGCGTTGGCAACCATAAACACCGTTTCCTACAGACTGACAGACGAATTGGACATCGTGGCACTGCAACGTTTCTATTCCAAAAAGTATTATTCGCTATACTCCGGTAGTTTCAGCGAGGGAGGAAATGTGCAGAACGAGAGCGGTCTTTACACCGGTATAAACTGGCATCCGTCGGCAAATTTCCGGCTGAACGGATATTTCGATATCGTCTATTTCCCTTGGGCTAAATATCAGTCGTCATTCGCTTCTCATTCATACGATGCCTTCGTTCTCGCTTCATATATACGCGGGCGTTGGGATTTCCTTGCGCGCTACCGTATTAAAGTCAAGGAGAAAGACAACCAAAAGAAGACTGCTCTCACAAACAGGGTAGAGCAGCTGGGCAGGGTTGCTGTGCGGTATGACGGTGGAACATGGACACTGAAGACACAGGCAGACATTGCCCACGTATCTTATAAGGATAACGATTTTGGGTGGATGTTGAGCGAAACATTGTCTATGAAGCCGTTACAGTGGCTTTCGGTGGAGGGAAATTTGGCTTACTTCGATACCGATGGCTTCGACTCGCGAATATACATATATGAGAAAGGTACTCTCTATTCATTCAATTTCCCTTCATTCTACGGCAACGGTATTCGCTATTCGGTGCTGGCGCGTGCCGATGTGTCAAGGAAGTTAATGTTTATAGCAAAAATCGGTACCACGAACTATTTCGACAGAAACACTATTGGGACAGGTCTTAGAAAGATAAATCACTCTTCAATGACCGACCTTGAATTGCAACTGCGCTTGAAACTGTAACTCATCGCTGTCTGCTATCACAATGCCTTTAATGTTATTTGTGCCAAACAGAAATATCGTTTATATCAAATAATAACCCCATTCGTAATAAATGAAAAAGTAAAATCGGCGAAATTGCTTTGCAAAATCGCCGATTTTACTTTTCAATTTCGCCGATTTTGCAGAACAAATTCGCCGAAATTACTTTGCAGTTAAATCCGACAAAACGAAATGTGATGTTTTTGCAAAACGAAATGTGCAAAATTAACATTTCGTTTTAGGTTCATTAACATATTTTTTGCAATAAATTTAACAAATATTTAACGAAATATTTAACGAAATATTACTTACATTTTAATTCCTTTACATAGCGTACAAATGTAGGGTAAGACAACCCCATTTGAGGAAATACAAAGGAACGCCAAACTTGCTTGTAGCACTTACTCTGGTTTCCTTGCTCGTAATGCTTACTAATAATATCGCCAACTTGTTCTATTGCCTTTATTCGTCTTGTCTGCATACTCTAAAAGAAAAAGTGGTGCAACCTTGCAGCCACACCACAAAGATACTAATTTTCTCACGAAAACAAATATCCTATTATGAAAAAAATATTATCAAATACTACTACTAACAATCGCCCCTATGCCCTTGTTTCTGATAGGCATACACACAAAGCGTTTATCAAAGCCGACAATAGTTGCACGTTCTTCTGGGTCGTCCTCCTTAGAGTACATATAAATATCCCCATCGGCTTTCATCACCTCATCGCCATAAAACGCCACACTCGCAAAGTTTGTCGTTTCCTGTTCCTTAAATGCAACCTTTGTGTACTTGTCCCCTGCAACAGTGTAGGTTGGCATGTGCGCAAAGGAAAAGCATCCAAACCCGGCAAATTTGGTCGGCTCTCCGTCTGTGATATTGGTCAAGTCCTTGAACAACTTCAAATCCTCAAGCAATAAATCTGAAACGTGTTTTGGGTGGAGGATTAAAAAACGTCTGTCCAATGGTATCTCCACATCATCAAACCGTTCCTTGAGTGCCAGAATATCCGCAAAGGTTAAACGCTTGCGTCCGTTTTTTGTCTCGCCAGTGGTTGCGACTATGGGGGTAAATGCCGTGTCCTCATTTGGTGCAATAGCATGGGCAGCCTTAACAGCCACAGCCTTTTGCAGTGTTGCTCTGTGCTGCCTTAACACGCTCTCCAATTTGTCGTATGCGTATTCTATTGCATCAGGACGGCGCACGATAGTGTTTTCCGTCTCAAACTTATCCAATGGTATCTCACAATCCACGTCATCACGCCCTACAATCGGGATTGGGTACGTTTTGTTGTTTATCAACACCTTGGGGTCAATGCCTGCTGCTGCCATGTGTATTTTGTTGTTGTCCACATCACCCGAAAAATCCAAAACCTGCTTTAGAAAACTGCTATCGGGGTAAAAATTCTCTTGCAGTTGGTTTACCCAAACTTCCTTGTTTAATGCCATGTTGTTTATTGTTTACTATTCTTATTATATTGATTTTCAACTAATTTCCTATATATATCTGGGTGTTCCTTTAAATATTCTGGGTCATTTTTTCGATACCATTCCAAAGTCTTGTATTGCGGTGCTTTCTGATTGTCTTTTGCCATCAGGATTTTATATAATTGTGGATTGTCCGCAAGTTCTTTTGGTGCAAAATTCCTCCAGTCATCTATTGTCCACCCTGCCCTGTTGTCATAGTCCAAAGAAAGGAAACGGCTTACCCTTTTTTGCCGTGGTTTAATATAGAATAATTCACCTAAGGCACGTGCTCCTAATTGGTCGCCTATACTCTTGTATATCTCACGCTCAAAAGGCATTATCCGCCCGTCCACCTCAGCATCAGAAATCAATTCTATAACGTTTGCCTTGTCCTGTTGCTTGAACGCTTCATACTGTGCCATAAAAGTCACTCGATCATGCTTTGCAAGCGATTGAAACACTTCTTTTTCCGCTTTGTCAAACCAGCCCTTTTTAATTGCGTTTTCAATCATTCCCGAAAAATCAACCTTCTCATTATCTCTTTGCAACTTATTGATGGCGTTTAATATGTCCCTTTCATCGGCTGTCTTGTCAAGTGATAAAACAGCGTTCAACTTGTTTTTGAAAGCCTTATAATCAACTTTTTGGTTAAACCCTCTCGATTTGTTTGTGATATGGTAAATGTTTTCCGTTGTTGGGTCTTCCTCTATGGGTGACGTTTCAAAGATACCATCTATCAATCCGAGTTCCAACGCTTCATCGGCAGTAAACCAATGGTCGTTGCCGTCAAAATACAAATTGCGTATTTCCTCGCTTGTCTTATGGCATTTACGTGCTATTATATCGCATAACAGCGCATCAATTTTCCCCATTTCCTCAACGCATTTCAACAGGTCTTTTTGCGTCCCATAACAACCTGTGGAAACGGTGTGCAGCATCATGCGGGAATAACGCCCCATTTCCAAAGGCTTTCCACACAGCGCAATAACACTTGCTATGGAGGCGGCAACCACATCAACAAATATCCTAATATCCCCTTTACATTCGTTGATGGCCTGTATAATGGCAACGCCTGTGAACACTTCTCCACCTATTGAATTTATGCGTATTTCGATAGGCTTGTGTACACTTTCCGCCTGCATAATCTCCTCCTTTATTTCGGAAGCGTTTACCTCTGTTTCTCCTATCTCTCCATATAGCAAGATTGTGCATTTGTCCGCACTCGTTATCAGCCTGTTAAAGTATCTTCCCATATTATGATTTTATCTTTTTTATACATTGCAAATATATGAAAAAGTGAGGAAATGCCAAATATTCATTATCATTACGATAATTATTTGTGTTTTTCTTTGGTATTTCCCAAAAAGGTCTTATCTTTGCAGCATCCTAAAATATAAATCATAATGACAACAAAACAGATTTTCAGAAAGAAATTACACACGCTATGGTGTGGTAAGCGGAAACGCCCCAATGCTTTGATTTATAAGCATAGGACACCTAAGGCGTGTTTTTTATTCATTCCTAAAATTATAAATCATGATTGCAAAAATCAATTTGGACGGCAAGGAACATTTTGCCATTGTGTTGGACGAATCTTTTTCTTATGAAGATGTTACCCGTTTCCGAAAAGCCCTAAACTCCTATATGCAGACAACGGAGGCACATTTGGCTTCAAGGGGCTGCGATTACACAAATCACGATGATAACTACTATCTGCATACACTTATGAGCGAGATGGAGTTTACAGACGATCAAATGTTTGATATGATACGGTCATATTTCGCCCATGATTCAGATAGCAAGGAAATAACAGCAAAGAAAAAACTTTGCGAAATTTATATCTAAATAATTGATAACAAGGAACGTGCAACGAGTGTTGCACGTTTTTATTTGTTTGGATATACCTGCCAACATCGCAAAATACTCTTGTCCTATAAGCCTTTGAAACAGCGCAAGCGGGCTACTGCTCGGAAACAATGAGAAATGTCCGTTATGACAACGCAAATCACGCCTGTTACCATTCACGTAGCTGCTACCTGCTGTTCCTTGCCCGAAATCCCATAAAACCAACTTTGGGGATTACCTTCTTATTTTCTTTTATCATTTGTCGAAGCAACGCTATAACACGTTCTTCAGATAAAAAGAACTCCTCATTTGCAAGTTGTTTAACAGCATCATCGAAGCGTAATCTTTTGGTTTCTGTCCAATAAATCCATCGCCCCCAAAGCGCATCATTACGCTTCTCTATGAGTGTTGAGCTTCTCCCTTTCTTCATTTTTTGATACAAATATACGGATTAAAAACAATCATAGAAAATAGAATTATCAAAAGTAAAAAAATATAAACGCTTGTTTTTTTCTTTCACATAAATTCACACAAAAAGAATGTATATCCTATCGTATATGTAAGTGTATAGGTAACCGTGTTTTTTAACATTTCGCGCACACTCATATTACAACTTTTTGTCCATAAAATATACCCGATTGTTCAAAAAACAGGCGTAAATCGTTCAAGTTTCGTTCAATCAATGTGTTACGATACTACTGAAGTGATGAAAAATATCTTATTTGATTAGTATTTTACGCTCAAAGCAATAATGTGAGATAAAATATAAAGTTCTATTATTCAACAGATTACACGTTTTCCCATTCAATGTAACATTTTTCGTTCAAATACTGTTCAAACAATCCATGAATGTAACACAAATGTAACACGATGTCACATTTCGTTTTGTAAATAACAACCATGTTAATAAATACAAAATAGAAACGTAATTATATGTATTTCAATGATTTACAATCAATAACACACACATATTTCAGTCTTCCATTTTGTTACATTTCGTTTTACCCCCCTTACAGTTGAATATTTACTGTGGTGAAATACCGTATCAATTAAAAGATTGTTTGATGCAAAAGATTACTTAAAGGAAAGCCTTCTTATGCCGTATAAGTTTGTCGTTCAACGATTGACTTAGTGCTTTATTCCTCAACGGCAACAACATCGTGGCTACCGGTATGTGTGAAATATTGTTCCAGTTCGGTAGCTGCCGAGCCGTTCTCGTTCTTCAAGTCGTTGATAATCACGCCGTGCTCAAGCAATGCGATGCGCGTACATATATCGACGGTGTGCGCAAGGTTATGGCTTGACAGCAAGATAGTGGCATTAGTCTCGCGGTTATATTCTGTAAGAATGTCCTTTAATACGTTCTGACTTGTTGGGTCGAGGAAATTAAAAGGTTCGTCAAGTATCAGGAGTTGTGGCTGCGAAAGTAAAGCTGCAACTATCCCGACCTTGTGTTTGTTGCCGGCAGACAGATTTCGTATCAGTTTCTTCTGTCCCAATATTTCACCCGCCATGAACGTCTTGCACCTGTCTATGTGGCGTTGCATGCTTTCTTCGTTGAGGTTGCTTACCTTTGCCAAGAACAGGAAATACTCCTCCGGTGTTAGAAAATCTATAAGGAATCCTTCGTCGATATATGTCCCCGTATGTTTTTTCCAATCCTCGCTCAATGCCGGATTTACCGTTACCGCCTCTCCTGCATCGTTGAGATAAGACAACGATATTTCTCCACCGTCAGCATTTACTAGGTCAACCATCATTCTGAACAGTGTGGTCTTTCCCGCACCGTTGTTGCCCACAAGACCAAGAAAATCGCCGTTGTCAACCCTAAAAGAGTTGATATCAACGACGTTTTTCTTGTTATATGTCTTAATGAGATTGTTTATTTCTATTATCATTGTTCACAATAAAACTTATTACAGCCCTCGTCCGTGGCAATTCTTGAACTTCTTTCCGCTTCCGCAAGGACATGGGTCGTTTCTACCCGGCAGCTTTTCGCGCATTATAGGCATTCTCCGTTGCTGCTCGGCAGTTTCGCGAGTGTCGTGTTGTGCGGCTGCCTGCTGGTTGCGGTCAACGAGGTCGGTTCCCTTCTGTTCATTGTATCTCTGTGAGCGTTGTTCCGGAGCTGCCTCGCGAACCTCCTCTTGCTGCAGTTCAGGTATCTGCCCACGCATCAGAATACTTAGTATGCGGTTGTTGTTTTGGTCAACCATGTTCTCCTTGAACAGTTCCGCACTCTCAAGTTTGAATATCACGAGCGGGTCTTTCTGCTCGTAACTTGCGTTCTGAACGCTGTGCTTCAGTTCGTCAAGTTGTCTGAGGTTTTCTTTCCAGCAATCGTCTATGATATGCAGCATGATTGACTTCTCAAACTGCCTTATCACGCTCTTGCCCTCTGTCTCGTAGGCTTCTTTCAGTTCGCACGGTATTTGGAACACTCGCTTACCGTCTGTCACCGGCACCATGATGCGCTCGTACATTGCGCCTTGGTTTTCGTAAACTTGCTTAATCACAGGCCATGCAACGTGCTGTATTCTCTCTGTCTTGCGGCTGAAAGCCTCTATCGCGCTCTGATATGTGCTCTCGATGAGTTTGTCGCGGTTGTCGTTCTTCAACTGCTCTTCGGTGAACGGACATTCCATTGCCATTATCTTTATGAACTGTTCCTTGCATCCCTCGTAGTCGTTGTTGGAAATAATGCTTTCCACGCGGTTCCATATAAGGTTTGCTATGTCCATTCCGATGCGTTCTCCCATAAGAGCATGTCGCCTGTTCTTATAAACAATGGTTCGTTGGGTGTTCATCACATCGTCATATTCGAGCAGTCGCTTACGTATTCCGAAGTTGTTCTCTTCAACCTTTTTCTGCGCCCGTTCAATGCTGTTTGAAATCATTGAGTGTTCGAGTCGCTCGCCCTCGTCGAAGTGCAGGCGGTCCATTATCTTCGCAATTCGCTCTGATGCGAAGAGACGCATGAGTTTATCTTCGAGCGATACATAGAATACCGATGAACCCGGGTCGCCCTGTCGTCCGGCGCGTCCTCTCAACTGCCTGTCAACTCGACGGCTCTCGTGTCTCTCTGTACCTATGATTGCGAGTCCTCCGGCTTCTTTTACCTCTTTCGAGAGTTTAATGTCGGTACCACGACCTGCCATGTTGGTTGCAATGGTAACGGCTCCGAGACCGTTTACACTCTGTCCTGCATTTGCGACGATGTCTGCCTCTCGCTGGTGAAGTTTTGCGTTAAGCACCTGATGAGGTATCTTACGCATGTCGAGCATCCTGCTGAGAAGTTCTGAAATCTCTACACTCGTAGTACCCACAAGGGTAGGGCGACCGGCTTCTCTCATTGCCTGTATCTCATCAATCACCGCATTATATTTCTCTCGGGCCGTCTTATACACGCGGTCGTTCATGTCGTTTCTTTGGATATGTTTGTTTTTAGGAATTTACACAACATCAAGTTTGTAGATTTCCCAGAAATCTCCTGCCTCCGTGCTTGCAGTACCGGTCATACCTGCCAATTTATGATACATTCGGAAATAGTTCTGCAATGTTATCGTTGCGAAAGTCTGGGTGGCATCCTTTACCTTTACATGCTCCTTTGCTTCGATTGCCTGATGCAGTCCGTCGCTCCACTGTCGTCCTTCCATGATACGTCCTGTCTGTTCGTCAACGATTTTCACCTCGCCGTCCATAACTACGTATTCATCGTCTTTGTTGAACATTGTGTATGCTTTCAGGAGTTGCTGCAGGGTGTGCACTCGTTCGCTCTGTACACCGTAGTGGCTCAGCAGTTCGTCTTTCTTTGCCACCTTCTCCTCGTCGCTCATCTGCTGAGCCTCGAGTTGCGACATCTCTGTTGTTATGTCGGGCAGCACGAACAGTTCGCGGTCGTTTACCTGTTTAGCCAACCATTCTGTACCCTTGTCGGTAAGGTCAACGCTGTTCAGTTTCTCGTCAACAACGAAATAGAGCGGTTCTATCGCCTCCGGCATGTGACGGTTGTTGTTCTCCATGTAATATTCCTCGGTCTTGAGCATACCGGTCTTGATGCCTTCTTCCGAGAGATATTTTATGAGAGGCTTGCTCTTAGGCAGAGCCTTGTGCGAGCGGTAGAGTGCAAGGAAGCCCTCTTCAAGTTTCTTCTGTCCGTCCTTGTTGCCTGCTTCCACCATCTTTGTTCCCTCGGTGATAAGTCCTTTGGCGTCAGACAAGTACTGCGAAGCAAGTTTCCGCTGCACATCAACGAGGCGTTCCACGAGCGGTTGGTATTCTTCAAACATCTGGTCGCCTCCGTTTGGCACCGGACCGGAAATGATAAGCGGTGTTCGAGCGTCGTCGATAAGCACCGAGTCAACCTCATCGACTATCGCATAGTTGTGTTTTCTCTGAACGAGGTCGGCGGGACTTATTGCCATATTGTCGCGCAGATAGTCGAAACCGAACTCGTTGTTGGTTCCGAATGTGATGTCTGCCTGATATGCCTTGCGCCTTTCCTGCGAGTTAGGTCTGTGTTTATCGATACAGTCAACAGATAGTCCGTTGAACATATACAGAGGTCCCATCCACTCGGAGTCGCGTTTGGCAAGGTAATCATTCACCGTCACAACGTGCACGCCATTGCCCGTCAAGGCGTTCAAAAACACCGGAAGGGTGGCTACGAGTGTCTTTCCTTCACCGGTTGCCATTTCCGCAATCTTTCCTTGATGCAGCACTATACCTCCAAACAACTGTACATCGTAGTGCACCATTTCCCATTTGAGGTCGTTCCCTCCTGCCATCCAATGGTTCTGATAGATTGCCTTGTCGCCTTCTATCCTCACGAAATCTTTTGTGGTTGCAAGTTCGCGGTCGAACTCTGTAGCCGTAACCACAACCTCTTCGTTCTCCGAGAAGCGGCGAGCCGTTTCCTTCACGATGCTGAATGCCACCGGCATAACCTCATCAAGAGCCTTTTCGTAGATTTCGAGAATATCCTTTTCCAGTTTATCTATCTGATTGAAAATATCCTCTCGTTCGTCAATCGGGGTGGATTCAATCTTGGATTTCAGGTCGGCAATCTTCTGTTGGTGTTCCTTGGAAGAATTTTGTACGTATGATTGTATCTCCTTTGTTTTGGCGCGAAGTGCGTCATTGTCGAGTTTTTCAATTTCCGGATAAACCTGCTTCACCTTTTCCACGAGAGGTTTTACAAGTTTCATGTCTCTTGTTGACTTGTTTCCAAACAACGAAGTTAACAATTTGTTCAAGTTCATATTTTATATTTAATTTGTTGTTACATAATGAAATCGAGTGGCAAAGTTACGAAATCTTTCGCTATTTGCACATAAAATAGGCGCAAAAGTGGCTTTTGAGCGATTAAAAATCATCTCAAGGGTAGAGCCGTGCAGGCATTTGGTGCCCTTATCCTTATAGCTTTTGATATTGTGGGTGATATTTGTTCTGCCGAGACGGGAGTGTCTATTCGCTTTGCTTCAGTGCCTGCTCCCCATATAATAATCGGGAATATCGCAGATGTGGCATGCGTTTCCAACTCTTGTTTTGTTTCTTCGTTCACCAATGTCCAGCCGGGTTGCGTGAGTATTATAAGGTCGCCTCCGGTTGCGCTGTTGAACGAATTACGCATTGTCCTGAGCATATCAGAAGCAGCTGTCTGCAGACTGTATCTCGTAAATACGTCACTTACGCCCGAACTTTCAAGCAAAAAGGTTTGAGAACGGTTTAACAATTCGCCCAAGTCTATCCTTTTCTGCTCGGCAAGTTTAGTGTTGATATATATATGATTGTTCAAATATCCATCGACATATTTCCCTTGTCCGTATATGGCATTGAGATAAAGTTCAAGCAGTTTGGCAGAACGGTTTATATAGTATTTGCCATTTGGTATTCTCAACAGTCCGTAGTCGATGTGCTGTTCCGGATATAGCCCGGTTCCGAAGGTTACGACGAGCAGGTTTTCTTCACCCACCGCACTTTTAGCTATCTTAACGAGACGGCTGATGTTTTGGTCAAGTTTTTTGTAGGAATCAAGTTTGTCGGTCACTTCAAACGTAAGTGCCAGTATGTCACTGTCATCATCCTTACCAAGGGAATAGTTGGCAATGCAACTTATTGCAGCGTTTGTGACAAGGTAGTTATTGTCGGATGATGTGGCGTTTTTTTCGTTCTTATCTATGTCTGGAAGCCAGTCGGGAAGTCCCGCGGAGTAATATGTTGACGTGCTCCAATTCTTTGTCTTGTCGTTAACCCAAAAAGCGCAGTCTGCATAGTGGCATGCCGACAGGATTGCCGCCTCTCTGTTTGACGCGATGGAATACACCATGCCACGATTTTCACTCCTTGCCTTCAACTCATCGCCAATCATCGACGACAACACATTGCTTGCCGAACCGCCTTCTTCCGACCCAATTCCGCGATATTTGCCGTCATCTACACAGGAAACCTTTCTCAACGAACTCCTGTCCAGCCATTGAGCATTTGCTATACCATTATAATATGGTGTAGTGCCGGTGTATATCGTGGCAATTGCCGATGCTATATCCGCAGGTGCAAACGGCATCGTGGCAGACGAATACACCTTTCCGGTTTCAATAAGTTGGCGCAGTCCGTCTTTCTCAAGATATTCGCAATACTCTTCAAGACTTGCTGATGTCATCCGGTTGATTGCGATGCTTATAACAAGCCTCGGCTTTGCGGTCTGCTGCGCCTGAAGTCCTGTTGAGATAATGGCAAGCAGGGTTGCCGTCAAGTATCGCCTGTTCAACTTTAATAGGTTGTTTCGCATGCTTTAAATGTTGTTATGGTGCTCCTTATTCCTTGTGCGTGTCATACTCGGTATTTTAACGGAAAGGAAGTTTGTTGTAATACAAAAGAACACCTTTTATGTTTCTTATGAGCAAAGATAATGCCAAGACATAAACTCCCTCTGCATAAGATTGGAAAAGACCTCCGATAAAGAAAAGGCAGATTAGTGTAGTCCATATCATGTACTGGCAATCTCTATCATTGCTTTTTTGCCTTTTAAGCAGTCTTCTTATGAAGAAGAAGGGCAGGGGATTGAACAGAAGGATTTGCAGATTTACCTTAACCGTGGGGTGCTGCGAGAATATCATGGAAAAGATAACCGTTCCCACTATCGAAGTGAAAAACATCAGGAACGCGTCGAAATATCTTAAATTTTTCTTCTTTATAACCTCTATCGTTGTTACAATAACAGTGATTGCGAGCAAAAGAAGTGCGCATTGCATGGGAGTTAATAAAAACTCTCTCTCTACAACTTGCGCTCTACCCTCAAGGATTACCATTGTCGTATCTACCAATGGCTCGCGGTTGTCGTTCCTTATCGCTTTGCCGAAGTCGTGCATAAGATTTTCCGGCAAGAACTGTCGTTGTTCTTGAGTCGTTGACATGTCGGCTCCGATACCGAGCAATAAGTCGTTGCCAAATCGCGCCCAACGATGTTCTTCGTTCTTTCCGTGTATTATCTTCCTATAAGAAGTGTCCCCGCTATCGGGCATATAGGCAATTCCTCCTCTGATACATCTTGTTATCATGTCGCGCGCTCTTGTGGTACAGTTGTCGTAAAAGAAGTTATATCTGTAAGATTTGTTCTCCGGCAACATGTTCACTTGTATTGCATCAAAGAGCACCAATTTCTCGTCGGGCTTGAGATTGAGCACCTGCTGTGTCACGCTTCCTCCCGATAACCGGTATTCAATGATGAAATACCGGAATGGTATGACACCTATCTCGTAATCGGCGATACCAAACACGAAGCGCGGAACGAACAAAGGCTTGTCGAAAGAGAATACTCCGTAGTTCACAGCAACGTCAAGCCCTGTACGCACATCGCGGAGTCTTATTGCTGTGTGACCGTACAGACTGTATATCTGTTGACGAGGCGAACATGTCAACAAACTCACCTCCAAAGAGTCCGGCGACAAACCTTTGTTCTGCCCGTATGAAAGCGTGACATTCAGCACTATCATTGCCAAAATAAATGCTTTCAATATGCTTATTACCTGTTTCACGTTGCAAAATTAGTTTATATTTTCCACTTTGCATGCTTTTGTTTTGAAAAAAAACAATAATTTTGCACCCGATATAGTTTATACGTAACAATAACAACCGTTTCATCGGTCATGATAAGTGATTTGCATCTTGTTGTGGATGTCGGAAACACATCAATCAAAATGGTATGTTTCGACGGTCGGAATGTCGTTGAGGAAATAAGGGTAAGCAATATTTCCCAGAAAGAGGCGTCGGAGTTTATCTCTAAATATAAGTTCTCTTGCGGTATATATTGCTCTACGGTAGTTCTCGATGACAACCTGCAGAGTTTTTTCGACAGCCTACCGGTGAAGATGACGCGCTTTATACCCGGCGTTACGCCAATTCCGATTAAAAATTTATATCGCACACCTCTGACATTGGGGGCTGACAGATTGGCAGCCGTTATCGGAGCGTCGGCAGACAAGAAAGGAGAGAACATCCTTGTGATAGATTCCGGGACGTGTATAACATACGACTTCATTAACTCTGAAATGGAATATAAGGGCGGAAACATTTCTCCGGGTATAGAGATGCGGCTGAAATCTCTGCATTCATTCACATCCAAGTTGCCACTAATCTCGGCAGAGGGTGACACCCCTGATATGGGATATTCCACCGAAACGGCAATTAGGAGTGGGGTTATAAACGGGGTGTTGCGTGAAATCGAGGGCTATATAAACACGTTTATCGACAAATATTCCCAACTTTACGTTTATTTAACTGGTGGAAGTCGCGTAAATTTGCATTTCTCAGAAAAAAGTCACACCTTTGCACCTGCAAAGCCGGTCAGTACAAAGATTAGTCTTAAAGAAGACAGATTGCTGGTACCTAAAGGACTGAATGCGATACTTGAATACAACAAAAGATAATGAAAAAGATAACTTTCGCCATATTGATTATGGCTATTACACTCGCGGCAAGAGCGCAAAGCGGTACAAATTCTCCATACAGCCAATACGGTTTTGGAGTTTTAGCCGAACAGACGAGCGGATTTAATAGGGGCATGAATGGTCTGGGCATCGGTTTCAGATACAATAATCAGGTCAATTACATCAACCCTGCGTCTTACTCCGCAATGGACTCCCTTACTTTCATTTTTGATGCTGGCGTAAGCGGACAGTTGACAAATTTCTCAGAAAACGGTGTTAAAAAGAATGCTAAGAACGCAAACTTTGAGTATGCGGTTGCGGCATTCCGCATGTTCAAAAACGCCGGTTTGAGTTTCGGTATATTGCCTTTCTCAAACGTGGGCTATAACTACACATCCTCCGGTTATATGAACCGCGACAAGACATCGGGATATGTCAACACCTACTTAGGCGACGGCGGTGTTCATCAAGTTTATCTCGGCTTTGGAGTAGAACCTTTAAAAAACATATCCATAGGTGTGAACGCCTCTTACCTATGGGGTGAATACAATCGCTATATAGTCAATTCATACACAGACGTATATATTAACAGCCTGTCAAAACATTATTCAACAGATGTAAGAAGTTACAGGTTAGACTTTGGCATGCAATACACTTTGCCCATAGGCAAGGCAAATACATTGACTTTAGGTGCCACATACGGGCTCGGACATAAGTTGAATGCTGATGCCGAATGTAGGATATTGTCAACCAATAGTCAGACCGGAGTAAAAGACAGTACGACGTTTATTGTTAAGAACGGGCTGGAAATTCCCCATTTCATCGGTGCCGGATTTATGTTCAATCACAAGAACAAGATGCGGGTCGGTATCGACTATTCGCTTCAGAAGTGGGGAAGTACTTCGTTCCCGGTTTATAGTGACAATGGAGGAAGAGCAAGTTATTCATTGAACGACAAATACTTTAAGGATAGGCATAAGATTACTGTCGGAGGTGAATATTGCCCGTCCATAACGAGCCGGAGGTTTCTCAGCAGGATTAGTTACAGGTTCGGAGCATCCTACACCACACCTTATTTAGATATAAACGGAGAAGACGGACCGAAAGAGTTTTCCGTAAGTGCAGGTTTCGGAATACCTATAATCAATGGATATAACAACAAGTCACTCCTTAACATATCTGCCCAGTGGGTTCGTACCGACTCCAAAAGATTTATTACCGAGAATACTTTCAGAATAAATATCGGGCTAACGTTCAACGAGCGTTGGTTCATGAAGTGGAAAGTCGAATAATATCCTGATATGAAATCGGCATGATAAGGAAAACTTTTTCCTGCTTACATCATTTTGCTATGACCTATGTATGGGGACGTAGCAAAATGTTTGTGTTGCCATTTTTATCTCTCTTCACCGCAGTCGCTTGTGAAAGCGGGACAGAGCATACAGCCCCTGCCATAACCGACAGAGACTCCGTAGCCCTCATGATTACATACGGTGTCAACACTTTGATAAGCGACTCCGGAGTAATGAAATACAGAATTGTGGCAGAGGAGTGGGAGATTAACCAAAACAGAAATCCTTCGCGTTGGACATTCCGAAACGGATTGTTCCTCGAAGAGTTTGATAAGAATTTCCATGTAGAGGCTTATCTTCAGGCAGACACAGCTTACTATTACGACGTGAAACGGCTGTGGGAACTGCGCGGGAGGGTTCGTGTGCGCACCAAAGACGGCATGCGCTTCATGAGCGAGGAACTGTTTTGGGATCAGAACAACCATGAACTTTACAGCAACAGACATTCTCGTCTGATAACACCGACAAGAGAACTGGAAGGTTCTTACTTCTTGAGCGATGAACGGCTTACGCATTACATCATCACAAACTCCAAAGGTTCTTTCGTAAAAGGGCAGGATGGGTTCGTAACATCCGAGTCTGATACAATATTGTCTGCCCCCGATACCGTTAAGTCAAAGCTTAGGACTCCGGTAAATCCTAAAGCCAAGAGCCCGGTAGCCCCCCTTGCGTCACAACAAAAATAATTTCTATGGACGATATAGGCATACCATTGATAATAGGAATACTTGCAACGATGCTCCTCTCGGCATTCTTTTCCGGAATGGAGATTGCGTTTGTTTCAAGTAACCGTATGCTCGCAGAAATGGAAAAAGACAAGGTAGGCATAGCCCGCTTGCCGCTGCACGTGTTCTATAAGCACCCGAACAATTTCGTCAGTACAATGCTCGTCGGGAACAACATCGTGCTGGTTGTTTACGGTATTCTCATCGCAAAGTTGTTCGACAACACAATCTTCGCAAGCTTTGAGCCGGGCATCACAGTCCCTGCCGACACCATACTTTCCACCATAATCGTACTCTTCACCGGAGAGTTTGTCCCCAAATCCATATTCAAGAGCAATGCCAACAGATTGCTTACAGTGTTCGCCTTCCCCGCATTCATCTTCTACATCGTATTATGGCCTGTCTCAAAGTTCTCCACCATGTTGTCACACCTGCTGATGAGAATGGTCGGCATAAAGATAGAAAAAGAGAATGGAGATGAAGAATTTTCAAAAATAGACCTTGATTACTTGGTCAACTCCAGCATAGCAAAGGCGAGAGACGACTCGGAGATAGACGAAGACGTAAGGATTTTCCAAAACGCCCTTGAGTTCTCAGAAACCAAAGTGCGTGATTGCATGGTGCCGCGAACCGAAATTTGTGCTGTAGAATATGATGCCTCCGTGGAGGAACTTAAAAACTCTTTCATTGAGAGTGGCAAATCGAAAATCATTGTCTATAACGAAGATATTGACCATATCATTGGTTATATACACTCGTCTGAAATGTTCCGCGACGCCACCAACTGGCATAAAGGGATACAGAACATGCCCTACGTTCCCGAAACCATGCCGGCACAGAAGCTGATGCAAACATTCATGCAGCAGAAAAAGACGCTTGGAGTGGTGATAGACGAATTCGGAGGCACAAGTGGCATCGTGAGCCTTGAGGACATCGTGGAGGAAATATTCGGCGACATAGAAGACGAGCACGACAATTCCAACTATGTGGCAAAGCAGATTTCGGAAGATGAATACGTCCTGTCGGCGCGGCTTGAGATAGACAAGGTGAACGATATGTTTGCCCTAAATCTGCCGGAGAGCGAAGATTACATGACCGTTGGAGGACTTATATTGAACTATTATCAGAGTTTCCCTAAGTTGAACGAAGTTGTTACCGTGGGAGACTTTGAGTTTAAAATTATCAAGAATACGATGACAAAAATAGAGTTGGTAAAACTGAAAGTGCTGAAATAAGTATTTTTTTTTCGCTTTTATGTGTCGATAATTATCATATTTTTTGTAATTTTGCGCCTTGAAACATCTTTTTGGAAAAATCATGCCCGTGTGTTTAACCATATAGATGTTTGCATCGGAACAATGAATAATAAAAACAATAAAATTAAATAAAAAACAAAATGGCAGCAATTGGAAAAATCAGAAGTTGGGGAATGGTCCTTATCGTAGTGATTGGTTTGGGTCTTTTCGCATTCATTGCTGAAGACTGGAGCAAGATTGTTGATGCTCTCTTTAGCAGGAGAAACGAGGTTGGTACCGTGCTTGGAAAGGCAGTTGACATCAACGAGTTCAATGAGAGTGTTAACGAGTTTACCGAGTACGTGAAGATTGCTCGTGGAATGGAAAACCTTACAGATGAACAAACAACCGCTTTGCGGGATCAAGTCTGGCAGACAATGGTTCAGAACAGCATCATTGAGAAGGAAGCCGGCGAACTCGGACTCACTGTTACAGACGAAGAGTTGATGAACATCATGAAAGAAGGAACCAACCCAATGCTCCTTCAGACACCGTTCGTTAACCAACAAACAGGAAGGTTTGACTACACAATGGTTCAGAAATTCCTGAACGACAAGTCGGCACTGTCCAATCCGCAGCTGGCAGAGCAGTACGAGGCAATCAGCAAGTTCTGGTCTTTCACCGAGAAGAACCTTCGTACGCAACTTCTTGCACAGAAATATCAGTCTCTCTTTGCCCGTTGTATGATGATAACAAACAACATTTCGGCAAAGGCGGCATTTACGGCAGAGAATGAGGAGAGCACCATCGACCTCGCAGCGATCCCTTATTCTTCGATTAACGACAACAAGGTTACTGTTACAGACGCAGACCTGAACGCGAAATATGAAGAACTGAAGCCGATATTCAATCAGTATCAGGAAACCCGCGACATTAAGTTTGTCAGCATAAAGGTTGTTGCTTCCGATGCAGACCGCAATTCCCTCACTGCTCAGATGAAGAAGTTTGCAGAAGAATTGCAAGGTGCGGAAAACCCGGGTAACGTAGTAAGTCGGAGTTCTTCTCTCGTGCCTTTCAATGGAGTACCCGTAGGAAAAGACGCATTCCCTGCGGCTGTCGCCTCTAAACTCGACTCCATGTCTGTCGGTCAGACTCTCGGTCCGGTAACAGGTGAAGACAATACCATAAACGTTATTCGTCTTATCGCAAAGGAACAACTGCCCGACTCAATTCAAATTCGTACCATTCAGGTTGCCGATGCTAAAGCCGACGTTGCTTCAAAGCGCGCAGATAGCATCTACAACGCCATTCAGGGTGGTGGAGACTTCGAGGCTATAGCAAAGAAATATGGTCAGACAGGCGAGAAAACATGGATTACCACGCGTCAGTATCAGAACGCATCGGGCGTTGATGCAGACTTCAGAAACTACATTAAGTCTATCAACAACATGGCAGTTAATGAGACAAAGAACATTCAACTCGCTTCAGGTAACATGATTGTGCAAATCACCGACCGCCGTTCTGTTGTAACAAAATACACCGCTGCCGTGATTTCCAAGTCTATAAGTTTCTCGAAAGACACCTACAACGCAGCGTATAACAAGTTCAGCCAGTATGTAAGCGAGAGCCAGAGCATCGAGGCTTTGGAGAAGAACGCCGCAAAGTATGGCTATAAGGTTGAAGAGCGTAAGGACTTGTCGAGCGCAGAACACTATGTCGCTAACGTAAGCAATACCCGCGATGCAATGAAATGGATTTACGAAGCAAAAGAAAAAGAAGTGTCACCGCTCTACGAGTGTGGCAATAATGACAACCTCCTTGTTGTCGCTTTGACCGGAATTCATGGAAAAGGCTACCGCACACTTGATGATGCAAACGTTAAGGAATACGTTAAAAATGCCGTAATTCGTGACAAGAAAGCAGAGCAGATCATTGCCAATGTCAAGGATGTTAAGTCTGTTGAAGCAGCAAAATCAAAGGGAGCGCAGGTGAGTGAAGTTGCTCAAGTGACCTTTGCCGCGCCGGTATTCGTACAGGCAACCGGTGCAAGCGAGCCGGCTCTCAGCGGTGCCGTTGCTGCCACAGGAAAAGGAAAGTTCTCATCAAAGCCTGTAAAGGGTAATGCCGGTGTATATCTTTTCGTAGTAAAAGACAAGACTAACCGCCCGGGCAAATATGACGAGGCAACATACGCTTCACGCATAGCCCAGCGTGCAGCACAAGCTGCACAGCAGGCTCTGCAGGAATATTTAATAAAGGCAGACATAAAGGACAACAGATACCTTTTCTTCTAATCGGAAGGTATTGTAATACTTACTTATACAAGACCGCACCTTTGCAATCAGCATGGTGCGGTCTTTTTATATGTCATCAACAGTGTTTAGTGGAATGATGGACAATGTGTTTAATTTCATTTGATATGTTTTTAGTTAGAGGTTAACGGTATAATAGAGTGCTTTAGGATATGTAATGCAAATTAAAATCGCCGAAATTGCTGACCAAAATCGGCGAAATTGGTCACTAAAATCGGCGATTTTACAATACAATTTCGCCGATTTTACTTTATGAAAGACATGCTTTTGCCAAGTAATACATAATGAATGACGTAACCAATGTTAATTAAAAATTTGGAGATTATATATTTTTTTTGTACCTTTGAAAACAAAATCAGTTGTTTTCATGAAAATATTTAAATACCAAATAGTTATATTCGTCTTGTCGTTTTTGGCATTTTTAGGCAGCAATGCGTCGGGGCAGTCGAAGAGAGAGTTCCGCGGTGCGTGGATACAATGCGTAAACGGGCAATTCTTAGGGATGACAACAAAGGAGATGCAATCCACACTGACCCACCAACTTGAGGAACTGCAAAAAGACGGTGTGAACGCCATAATATTCCAAGTTCGCCCGGAGTGCGATGCCTTATACAAGAGCAGGCTCGAACCGTGGAGCCGTTTCTTGACAGGAACACAGGGAGAAGCCCCGTCACCATACTGGGACCCACTGCAATGGATGGTTGACCAGTGCCATAAACGCGGAATGGAACTGCACGCATGGATTAACCCATACCGCGCGAAGACGAAGACAACCAACAATCTCGCGCGTAGTCATGTCGCCATACAACATCCCGAATGGGTGTTCTCTTACGACGGTCAATTGATTTTAAATCCCGGCATACCGGAATGTAGAGAGTATATCTGCCGTGTCGTTGACGACATCGTTAGGCGTTACGACGTTGACGGGCTTCACATTGACGACTACTTCTATCCATACCCTGTGGCAGGACAGAAAATTGACGACAGCAGGCAGTTTCAGGCGAATAACAATGGCATAAGAGATATTGGCGACTGGAGACGATATAATGTCAATGTGTTCATACAGCAACTTCACGATTCCATCAGTTCCGTGAAGCCGTGGGTGAAGTTCGGTGTTTCGCCTTTCGGAATTTACCGCAACAAGAAAAGTTCACCAATAGGTAGCGAGACCAACGGCCTACAGAACTACGACGACCTCTATGCCGATGTGTTGATGTGGGTAAACAACGGTTGGGTTGATTACGTGGTGCCGCAATTATATTGGGAGATTGGGCACAAAACGGCTGACTACGAGACGCTTATAAAATGGTGGAACAGCCACGTGTCGAAGCGTCCTTTGTATATAGGAGAGGATATCGAGCGCACAGTTAAAAAAGCAGGCCTTAATAACCCCGGCATAAATCAGATGCCGGCAAAGTTCAAACTGCACGACCAGATGCGCAATGTCAAAGGTACGGTATTGTGGTACGCCAAGGCTGCTGTGGATAATATCGGCAACTACGGCACCACTCTCAGGAATGTCTATTGGCGTTACCCGGCTCTTCAGCCCGCAATGCCGTTCATCGACGGAGATGCTCCCGGCAAGGTTAAAAAAATGAAGGTTATAAGCATGCCCGATTGTAAGGTGTTGTTTTGGACAGCTCCCAAAGGAAAGGGCTGGGAAGACGAGGCTGTGAAATATGTTGTCTATCGCTTTGCGCACGGCGAAAAGATTAACATTGACAACCCTGCGAACATCGTTGCCATAACCATGAATACGTTTTACGAAATAAAGGAGCAAGGCAAGGCAACTTATGTTGTGACTGCCCTCGACCGCATGGGTAATGAAAGTAACGGAAAAAAGAAAAAGATATGAACACAAACGAACAGACAAATCAAAAGATTGAACGCTTTATTGGAAAGATAGTTCAGAAGTTTCCTGCCGATGCAGACCCTGTGATTATAACCGACTTGCACATAAGGGCTGTTCAGGACAGCGGAGAACTCCTTGCTTTCGATGACGACGATAACGAGATTACTCGTTGCGTGGTTGACCAATGGATTGATAATAAGGATGATATGTTCTATTCTGACGTGGCAAAGGCACTGCGCGAAATAATCGTTGAGAACAAAGACAAGTTGGAAAACCTCGGAATTATAAAGCCCTATAACTTCGTTCTTGAAAACGATGATAACGAGCATGTCGCCGAACTCTATGTGGTGGATGACGACACAATAATAATCGGGGGCGACTTGATGCCGGGACTTGATAAAGAACTCGATGATTTCCTCGGTCATCTGCTTTCAGACAAATGACGAATACCACTCATTTGCCTATATTTTCTTACTAAAAGACAATAAATTCTCATTTTTATTTGCATATTGGAAATATAATAGTACCTTTGCATTTGTAATTTAGAGATTGCAATTCGGTATCTGATTTATGAGAAATAGGATTAAGCACAGCGGTAAAGTTGAAAAGATGGGCGACGGCTGTATTAAGGTACGTATAGTTCAGATGGCTGCCTGTTCGTCATGTAATGCTGCGCATATTTGTCAAGCTTCAGAGAAGAAAGAGAAGATTGTTGACGTTTACGACTTCGACCCCGATGCGGGTTATAAGGAGGGTGATGATGTCACGGTGACGGCATCCTTACGTGTGGGCATGAATGCCGTGTTGATAGCATTCGGGCTTCCTTTTGTTATTCTTGTCGGGGTGGTGTTCGTTGTAAGCCTGTTTACCGACGACGAGCCGACAATGGCACTCTCGGGTATATGTGCATTGATACCTTATTATATATTGATGTATATATCAAGGCATAGATTTCGAGAGAAGTTCTCATTCAGAATAGAAGGGAACTCATAGCAAGATGCGTTATTTTTTATATTAAAACATATACAAAGATATTATGAATTTTATTCTAACTGCAGTAATTGTGCTCGGAGCGATAGCGTTGGTATCGGCAGTGATACTCTACGTATGCTCCAAGAAGTTTGCTGTGAAAGAAGACCCGAGATTGGGGTTGGTGACAGAAACACTCCCCGGTGCTAATTGTGGAGGTTGCGGTTTCCCCGGTTGTTCCGGACTTGCCGGTGCTTTGGTGAAAGCGGCTGACTCCGGTTCTTTGGAGGGGCTCAACTGTCCTGTTGGGGGAGCGGAGGTTATGGGTAAGGTTGCCGACCTTCTCGGTATGGCAATCAGCAATTCGGAGGCTAAAATCGCAGTGGTGAGATGTAACGGCACTTGCGAACTGCGCCCTCGTATTGCATCCTACGACGGTTTGCGTAGTTGTGCATCCATGCACTCCGCCTGTGCCGGAGAAACAGCCTGCGGATACGGATGTCTGGGCTGCGGCGACTGTGTTGAAGCATGCAGTTTCGACGCAATCAGCATGAACCCGGATACCGGTTTGCCGGAGGTTGACGAGGAAAAGTGTACCGGATGCGGCGCATGTGTGAAAGCATGTCCGCGGGTAATCATCGAACTTAGAAAGAAAGGTCCTAAAGGGCGTCGCGTATATGTGCGCTGTGTCAATAAGGACAAGGGCGCAGTTGCAATGAAAGCATGCAAGGCTGCATGTATAGGTTGCAGCAAATGTTTCAAGGAATGTCAATTCGGAGCCATAACAATAGAGAACAACCTCAGTTATATCGATCCTGATAAGTGTCGTCTGTGCAGGAAGTGTGTTGCCGTTTGTCCGACCAATGCCATAATATCAACCAACTTCCCCGAACCGAAAGTTAAGGAAAATGCCGTTGCAGCGGAAGTGAAAACAGCTGCAAACAACTCAGGAAAGGAGGCAGAACAATGAAACTCAGAACATTCAGAATAGGCGGAGTGCATCCGCAGGAAAACAAGATTACTGCCGATATGCCAACCAAGCAGGCAGAGTTGCCGAAGCAAGCCATATTCCCTTTGCTTCAGCATATAGGTGCTCCGGCAAAGGCAGTGGTGAAGAAGGGCGATAAGGTAAAGGTGGGGACACTCATCGCAGAAGCGGGAGGTTTTGTCTCGGCACCGATTTTCTCATCAGTATCGGGCACGGTGTTCAAAATCGATAACGCCATAGATGCCACGGGGTATCTCACTCCCTCAATCATAATAAATGTGGAAGGCGACGAATGGGAAAACTCTATCGACCGTTCTGAAAAGCTCGAAACCATTGAAAACCACTCCGAGCTTACTTCGGAAGAGATAGTTGACCGTGTGAAAAATGCCGGTATCACGGGTATGGGTGGAGCCGGCTTTCCTACGTTTATAAAACTCACGCCTCCACCAAACACTAAGGCAGAATGTGTAATTATCAACGCCGTGGAGTGCGAACCATACATCACTTCAGACAATCGCCTGATGTTGGAACATGCGGATGAGATAATAGTAGGACTCCGGCTGCTGATGAAGGCAGTGAAGGTGGATAAAGGATATATCGGCATTGAAGACAACAAGCCTGAAGCAATCAAACTTTTCGTTGAGAAAACGGCCGGCATTGATGGCATTGAAGTGGTACCCCTCGCACAGAAATATCCGCAAGGCGGAGAGAAACAGCTTGTTGATGCCGTTATTCGCAGACAAGTCCCGGCTCCTCCTGCCATTCCGGTGAACGTTGGGGCAGTGGTTCAGAACGTAGGCACGGCATACGCTGTATATCAGGCAGTGATGAAAAACAAACCCCTGTTTGAGCGTTATACCACGGTCACAGGAAAAACGCTGAAGAATCCCGGTAACTTTCTTGTGCGCATGGGGACACCGATGAGAGAACTTATAGAAGCTTGCGGCGGTCTTCCCGAAGGCGATAACAAGATACTTGCCGGCGGTCCGATGATGGGTAAAGCACTGACATCGGTGGATGTCCCGATATGCAAGGGAACAAACTCCGTTACCATTCTCACAGGCGATGATGCCCGTCGCAAGGAGGCACAGCCATGTATCAGATGCGCTAAATGTGTCAATGTATGTCCTATGGGACTTGAACCATATCTCCTTGCCAAATGCTCGTCACTGAAGAACTGGGATAGGGTAGAGGCAGAAGACATAACCTCCTGCATCGAATGCGGCTCGTGCCAGTTCACCTGCCCGGCTCATCGTCCTCTTCTTGATGCCATACGCCTCGGAAAGTCCACGGTAATGGGTATTATAAGGGCGCGTAATGTCAAGAAATAGCAATTTAAAACAGTAAAAAGAAATATAACCAAGATGGGTAAATTAGTAGTATCTTTATCCCCACATGCACATGGCACCGACAGTGTAGAGAAGAATATGTATGGCGTTCTCATTGCGCTCATGCCGGCACTCATAGCCGGTCTTTACTTCTTCGGTGTCGGAGCCGCGGTGGTTCTGTCCGTAAGTGTTGCTGCATGTGTGTTTTTCGAATGGGTGATTGCAAAGTTCATATTGAAGTCGGAGCGCAACACCATAACCGACGGTTCTGCTATCGTTACGGGATTATTGCTCGGTTTCAATCTTCCCTCAAACCTCCCGTTGTGGATTATCATAATAGGTGCGTTGGTGGCAATAGGAATAGGCAAGATGACCTTTGGCGGACTCGGCAACAATCCGTTCAACCCGGCTCTCGTGGGTCGTTGCTTCCTCTTAGTGAGTTTTCCCGCACAGATGACATCATGGCCTGTTGCCGGACAGCTGGGGAGTTATCTCGACGCCTCCACCGGCGCCACACCTCTGTCGTTGATGAAACGGGCAATAAAGGGCGGAAACCCCGACTTGCTGCAGCAACTTCCCGACTCGTTCTCCATGCTCTTGGGTAATCATGCCTCGTCATTGCCCAATGGCTCCATGTTGGGTTCGGGAACTATAGGCGAAATATGTGCCCTCGCACTGCTGATAGGTCTTGCCTATATGCTTTGGAAGAAGATAATCACATGGCACATACCGATAAGTATCATCGCCACAGTGTTCATCACAAGCGGACTTCTGCACATCGCAAACCCAATCTACGCCAATCCGGTGGATGTGGTACTTGCAGGCGGACTAATGCTCGGCGCAATTTTCATGGCAACAGACTATGTAACATCACCGATGACCGGGAAAGGACAACTCATCTACGGTGCTTGCATAGGATTGCTCACGGTAGTTATACGCAACTGGGGCTCATATCCCGAGGGAATGTCTTTTGCCATATTGATAATGAACGGATTTACGCCACTGATAAACACATACATTAAGCCAAAGCGTTTCGGGGAAGTTTCACGCCGCAACGACAAAATGAAATAGTGGGTATAGAAAAAAAAGAACATGGAAAAACTAAAGTCATCTATAACAAATATGGTGCTTGTGCTGACCGGTATCGCAGTCATCACCGGTTCAATTCTTGCGGTTGTCAATAATGTCACGGAAGAACCGATAGCATTGCAGAAAGAAAAGACACTTGCCGAGGGAATAAAGACTGTCATGGGCGGCGGTGAACTGGTGGTTGCGAAAACCGACACCGTGACACAGACCGACGACAAGGGTAAGACGCTTACCTACGTGATATACAGTGCGCAGGACTCTAATCATAAAGACATCGGTGCTGCCGTTGAGAGCACAACAGGGGCTTTCGGTGGCGACCTGAAGATACTCGTGGGCTTCGACCTTGACGGAAACATTCTTGGCTACACCCTCTTGGAGCACGCTGAGACTCCGGGACTGGGTGCAAAGGCTGACAAGTGGTTTCAGAAAGGCGGTAAGGGGTGCATAATAGGAAAAAATCCGGAGACCAATGTGCTGCTCGTGACCAAAGACACGCGCAAGACAGACAACAAGCAAGGTGAGATAGATGCAATCACGGCATCCACAATCACGAGCCGCGCTTTCCTCCATGCGGTTAACAGTGCTTACGATGCTTACAAGACGACCAATGTGGATGCCCATTCAGGAGCTTCAAAACAAAGTAAGTCAGAACATAAAAAAGAATTGAAGAAATGAAACATCTGAATATCATAATCAACGGCATAGTAAAGGAAAACCCCACTTTCGTGCTCATGCTCGGCATGTGTCCGACGCTCGCAACTACGACAAGTGCCATAAACGGACTCTCAATGGGACTGGCAACGATGTTCGTGCTGATATGTTCAAACCTTGCCATTTCGCTGATAAAGAACCTCACGCCCGACATGGTGCGCATACCGGTGTTCATAGTCGTAATTGCATCCTTTGTGACAATACTGCAGATGGTTATGCAAGCCTACGTTCCCGGCATATATTCCACCCTCGGGCTGTTTATACCATTGATTGTTGTAAACTGCATAATACTCGGTAGGGCAGAGGCGTTTGCAGCAAAGAACGGTCCTGTAGAGAGCCTTATGGACGGTATCGGCATAGGCATGGGCTTCACGCTCGGACTGACGCTACTCGGCATGTGTCGCGAAATACTCGGTGCCGGCAGCATCTTCGGTCATACACTGATGCCGGAGACCTACAACATGCTGATGTTCGTACTTCCTCCCGGAGCGTTTATAACTCTCGGATACCTTGTCGCAATCATGAACAAGTTAACTGTAAAGCAAAAGTAGAACCCTTAAAAAGCATACGATATGGAATTTCTATTGATATTCATCTCCGCGATATTCGTCAACAACATAATCCTGTCGCAGTTTCTCGGCATCTGTCCGTTCCTCGGAGTGTCGCAGAAAGTAAACACGTCTTTGGGCATGGGAGTCGCCGTGGCATTCGTTATGACGCTTGCAACCCTCGTCACCTATCTTGTGCAATACTTCATCCTCGTTCCGCTCGGACTGCAATATCTGCAGACGATAGCCTTCATACTTGTAATCGCGGCATTGGTTCAGATGGTGGAAATCATACTGAAAAAGGTTTCGCCGCCGCTCTATCAGGCTCTCGGAATATTCCTACCGCTCATCACCACAAACTGTGCCGTGCTCGGAGTGGCAATCCTCGTGATACAGAAAGACTTCTCACTGCTTCAAAGCATAGTATATGCGTTCTCCACTGCCATTGGTTTCGCGCTCGCACTGACCGTGTTTGCCGGCATACGTGAGCAACTCTCGCTCGTCAACATACCGAAAGGCATGCGTGGAGTGAGCATAGTGCTTGTAACGGCAGGTCTGCTTTCGCTTGCCTTCATGGGATTTTCGGGCGTCGATGGAGGTCTGAGAAAACTGTTCGGTATAGAATGATTTCGCTCATCACACAGCAAGTGGTATTTCAAAAGAATGATATAAAACAAACGATAATGGAAAAGAAACAGACAATCCTTGTCACCGGAGGAACGGGCTTCATAGGAAGCCACACCACAGTGGAACTAATTGAGTCGGGCTATAAGGTAGTCATTGTAGATAATCTCTCCAACTCAAACGAAGACGTTATTTCGGGAATAGAGAAAATCACCGGAGTGCGTCCGGCGTTTGAGAAGGTGGATTGCTGCGACATTGCAGCTCTCGAGCGGGTGTTCTGCAAATATCCCGACATCAAGGGCATAATTCATTTCGCCGCATCAAAGGCGGTAGGAGAGAGTGTTGAGAAGCCGTTGATGTACTATCGCAACAACATCAACTCACTCATCAATTTGCTCGAGCTGATGCCAAAGTATGACGTTGCTGGCATTATCTTCTCGTCGTCGTGCACGGTATATGGGCAACCCACGGCAGAAAATCTTCCCGTTACGGAGGATGCACCCATACAGAAAGCCCTTTCACCATACGGCAACACGAAGCAGATAAATGAAGAGATAATAAACGACTTCATACACAGCGGTGCAGACATAAAGGCTGTAATATTGAGATATTTCAATCCCATCGGCTCTCATCCCTCGGCAATGATAGGGGAACTTCCTAACGGAGTGCCTATGAATTTGATACCTTTTGTGACGCAGACAGCAATAGGAATACGCGAGCAACTGAAGATTTTCGGCAACGACTATGACACCCCCGACGGTACATGTATCCGCGACTACATTTATGTTGTGGATCTTGCCAAGGCTCATGTCAAGGCAATGGAGCGCGTGTTGGGCAATAAAGACTCCGAGCCTGTGGAAGTGTTCAACATCGGTACCGGTCGCGGACTGAGTACACTTGAAGTTGTGAACGGATTTGAAAAGGCAACCGGGGTGAAACTCAACTGGACCTTTGCTCCGCGACGAGAGGGTGACATAGAAAAAGTTTGGGGCAACGTGGATAAGGCTAACCGTGTGTTGGGCTGGAAAGCGGAAGCCGACATAGAAGATGTTCTGCGCTCTGCATGGAAATGGCAGGAGAAACTTCGCGAAGATAAGAAAGCATAATAATTGGTACGGAATAACACTTTTTCTACATTATATTATATAAACAAAGGGCTGAATTCCAAGCAATGGATTCAGCCCTGATTATTACCTTGTATTTCGAACATACGAGTGCCTTTCGTCTGAAATACAAGATTGGGGATAAAAAATCTTTCATTGATTTGTACAATTCCCCAAAAAATATTAACTTTGCAAAAAATAATATCGGAATATACGCAAAAAGATAAATTAAAAACAAATATGCGACCACACAAATCTTTTTCCGTTGCGGCAGTTGCTCCCTTTGTTGGCAGTGAGAACTGTAGTGCTTTGATAATCAATGAACCAAAATACTAATTATAAACTTAACCAAATAATAAATTAAAACAATTATGAACACAAACACACTAAGGAACATGCTCGCAGCGACAGTTGCACTGTTCATCTCAATGTTTGCCCTGCCGGCTATGGC
>JAQYET010000093.1 GCA_028723525.1 Prevotellaceae bacterium | reverse complement strand
ACTCTTGGTTGGAGTCGTCATTAGGGATGTCCGACGGGTCGCTGTTCCCGCCGAGTACTCTTGGTGGAATGTGTGTCAGATACCATTCGTAGTGCATCTTTGAGGGAAGATGGTATAGCGAAGGCTTTTTCAACTGGATGATTCTGAACTTATAATGAGAGGTGAGCACCATATCGCTGGCAGAATACATGTTCTTGCGGGTTGCCCCTGTCGGTTGACGCTCATAGGGGTGTTTCAGGAAGGCACGCAACATCTCTATCCTCACTACTTCTTCAAACGCCGCGTCTGACAACTCGCGCAGCCATCCCGGATTATACTCCAGCCGCCCTTTCCCTACACGCATATAGCAGTTGATGCATGGATTCATCGTCAACTCATGGCTGCAATATATGGCGAAAAAGGCTGGTTCAGTCAGAAACCAGTGCTCTGCCAACTGTTTGAAGCGATCAGAAGGAGATACCATCATAACTCTGCAATGAATTTCTGAATCTTGGCGTACAGGTCGGGGGTGTCGGTGAGGATGAACACCGTTGTCTTAGGATAGTTGCCGCTGCTGTAAGTTGAAATCCAGTGGGCAAATGCCTCGCTTTTCTTAGTGGAGAGCAGCATCTTGATGTAGGCGGACAAGGATTCGGCCACGGTCGTTTTGCAGTCTTGAATGTCTGCCGCTTCGATGAAGCGGAAGATGGACTCGTTGAGCAGGGACAACTCATGCAACTGCATCTTGGCTATCCTGACGCGGTGCTTGGCATAATTCAGCATTGCCTCCTTCCCTGATATGCTGTTTTCGGCCACCACGCTGTTGAAAAACATTGTCGCAGCCTTCACGCCGACGATACCGGCAATGAGTTTCTTGTGGAATATGCCCAATTCGCTTGTCCCAGCAATCATGTCAGAAACGTGTTTCCAAGCACGGCGGTCAGGTGTCTTGTCAAGCCCTGTATCTTTGGTGTCGTCCTGACTTTCAAGGTATGCCTGGTTCTCTCCGATAAAGCGGACCACACGCTCATCCACCTCGTGCTTTGAAGCCCATAGCAACCATTCCTCAGCCGTTGGCCGGAATTGGTATATGTTAAAGCGGGACACCAAGGCAGGGTCAAGATCCGTGAGCTGGTATGCCTCGCCATCGTTCACAGCGGCAATAACACGGCTACCTTGTGGCAAAGCTCGGCCAGCAAGACGACGATTAAGCGTCAGGTCCATCACCGTTTGCAGCACCTCTGGACGGGCACGGTTCAACTCGTCGAGGAAAAGCACTATCGGCTTCCCATCTGTTGGGAACCAATATGGTGGCATGAAGTCAGTCTTGCCAGTTGTCTCATTTTTCGTCGGCAATCCTATCAGATCGCCGGGGTCGCTCATCTGACCGAGGAACAACGTCACCACCCTTTGCCCTTTGGATGAAAAGAAGGCTGTCAGTATCTCCGACTTACCTATGCCGTGCTTGCCAACCAGCATCACGTTCTGCGTCGCAGGAGTTGCCTGGAGCAGTTGTTGCAGTTCGTTTGTGTTAATAGATATGTTCATGTCAATCGTATAGCTTGGTCCATTTATAGTCAGAGAAGTGCACGATTTGTCCGACACTGCTGATGCCTTTGCTTTTTGCAAGGTCAGTCACTTCTTTCCACATCTTGTCAAGGCTGTTTATTGCGTCAGCCAGTCCTGACAGGGTTATCAGGAAGTCATCATAACGCGCAGAGAAACGTATCACCTTTGCACATGGAGTTACGATTACTTCAAATGAGTCAGCCTTGTACTCTATGCTGTATCGTCTGGCAGATGTCTTGCGCAATTCTGCTTCAACAAAAGCTTTGGCAGATCGCTCCTGTATATTGCGTAGCTTCCGCAACTTAAGAAGCTCTAAGCGCATAGGTCTGTATTGTTGATACCATTCTTCCACAACATTAAGAATTCCAATTAACAAAGTCTCCAATTTTACTGCATCTATATATGGCAGTATAAGGCTAATTCTTCGTTGAAACCTGTCCGTGTTGATGGTAGACCATCCCTTTTCAGGTGTCAGCACTCGAATCTGCCATAAACTGGCGATTTTGCTTATACAAACAGCGACATCTTCTTTGGAGAGAAGCAAGGTGCTATTAATATTTGCATCGCTCGGACACGTTGCCGTGATGCCGTTTTCAGACAAACGTTTAGAGCGCAAAATCGTTTTCGCGGCAAACTTATGGGGCTTGGCGGTGAGGGGCTTGGCAATTGAAACAAGCACTTCATCCAGTTTGTATTCCAGATATCGGATTACAATACGTTTGGAGAAAAGCCCCTGTGTGGTCCACTCACGTACCCGTGGGTTATCTATTATTGATTCCATAGGCTTATATTTTCATTTGCAGGTTGCTTATTGCCATACGAATGCAGACGCTATCCTCTTGCGTACTTCTACGGCTGACACCCCAGGCCACATCTTTCCCGTCTTGATAGGATGAGAGCCATTCCGTCACAGCAGCCATTTCTTCCACACGCATTTGGTCGGTGGGAGAATCAACTAACTGAATGATATAAGCGGTGTCCGAAGAAAGGGTGCAAAGGGGAGCAAGAGCGGCGGCCTTTTCCTCTATTATGCTTATGGCTTTTTGCATCCGTTCTGCTCCTGAAGCGGTTGCTTCAACAAATATCACATTTTGAGCATTATGCACAAGATGTTGTATCTCGTCTGATTCGATGCGTATCGGGTCGCTGTCTTGGAAGCCGAACCATTGTTCGACTTCCGAGACGATTGCGTCCGACGGCTTGATAACGAAGCTGTCCTTCATAGTTATTAGTTGCGTTTACGGAGAATCCACGAGCGACCCTGCGTGGTTGAGTAGAACAAGCCCTTGTCGGTGGTGCCGATAAGTTCCTTGCCGGCATCCATCAAGTCTTGGAAGTTCCCGATACTGTTGTTGCCGGGATAACGCAGTATCCATGAGCGGCCTTGCGTGTTTGAATACTCCAGCTTCTTGCTGTCTTTGGGTGAGATACGCAGCATCTCTTTGCCCAGGTTAATCATTGTTGGCATAAGCGATTTGTTTTTGATTGTTATTA
>JAQYET010000092.1 GCA_028723525.1 Prevotellaceae bacterium | reverse complement strand
AAGAATACCCTGACGCATGTCTACTGGAGTGCAACAAACCCGAAAAACATTTGTTTCGTTGAGTACAAACATAAAGTTTTTCGGGCAAAGGTAGTAAAGCTGGAAGCCCACACAAAGGCGGCTAAAGTTGGATGCTTACTTTGCAGGCCAAGACCATGTAAATTGAGCACCAAAATGATGCTTTTAAACGGTTAAAGGCTATGCTTTGAAGGTGAAATTCGCATTTTCAGTCTCAATTATCTCTTATTTGCATCCCGTTTGCCTATTGATTTTTTCTATATTGAAAGATTTGATGTGCCGTTTTTGGGGTATTATTTGGTAAAAAAAGTCAACGACATGCGCCATCTTTCACCCACTTCTCTCTACTTAACCGAATAACGGCTGCGGATGAAAGTATGTCATCCATCTATTCTATTTAGTCGACCCTCAAGAAATATTTAACTATCTGGTTATCAACAAAATAATCGTTTTCAAACTTGCATATTTCTACAAAGTTTTGTACCTTTGTATAGTAAAATCTTGCAAAACAACGATGTATAAATCTCCATCCAAAGTCCGTCAGGCATCATTATTTTGGGATCTTGAGGCAATGCTCTCTCCCAATAACTCCCTGTACAAGTTAGCCAATCTGATCAATTGGGATTTGTTTGAGCAGTCTTTTTTTCCTCTTTACAGTAAGGACACTGGTCGCATGGCCAAGCCTATCCGTCTGATGGTGGGGTTGCTTATCTTGAAACACCTTCGTGACGTTTCAGACGAGAGTGTCGTGGAGCAGTTCTCGGAGAACGCTTACTTCCAGTATTTTTGTGGAATGAAGGCTTTCCGCACTGACGCTCCCTGCGTTCCCACCGAGCTTGTCGAGTTCCGCCGTCGCATCGGGGAATCCGGCATGGAGCTGATACTCAAGGAGAGCATCCGCATCAATCTTTTAATCGACGACCAAAGGAAAGAGGAGACCATGGGGAAAGACGGTAAGGATGGCTGCGGACGCAAGCCTGATGCGGAGCAGACCGCTTTCATTGACACGACGGTGCAGGAGAAGAACGTGACCTTCCCAACGGACTCGAAACTCCTGAACAAGGTGATAGACTTTTGCCACGGTGTGGCGGAGAAGGAAAACCTCAAGGTCCGCCAGAGCTATGCCAGGGAGATAAAAGGACTGAAGCTCGTGCAACGTTTCAGGGGCAGGAAGAACAGCAAGGCCAAAGTCAGGAAGGCTGACAAGCGGATGCGCACCATCGCGGGCAGGTTGCTCAGGGAGCTTCTTCGCCTGCTGCCTGACAAAAACGCTTATCGGGAACGGATTGACGTCTGCATGAGGTTTGTCAACGACGAGCGGTTGGATGGCCATAAGATTTATTCTCTTCACGAGCCGCACGTACTTTGCATCAGCAAGGGAAAAGAGGGCAAGAAGTACGAGTTCGGCAACAAGGTCTCCATCGTCAGGCTATGGGACGGACTCATCATCGGCGCGCTGTCATTCCGCAATGAGTATGATGGTCATACGATAGACAAATCCATGGAGCAGGTCAGGCGGCTGTATGACAGGAAAATAAAAACACTTGCCTGCGACAGGGGTTACCGGGGGCGGAGCATGAGTGGGCAGACACAAATCATAATTCCGGACACGCCCAAGAAAACAGACTCACAGTACGCCAAAAACAAAAAACACAAACTCTTCCGCAAGCGGGCAGGAATAGAGCCTGTTATTGGCCACTGCAAGACAGACCATCGGTTAGGGAGGAACTTCTACAAGCGTCTCTTCGGAGACTCCATCAATGTCATGCTTGCAGCTGCCGCATTCAATTTCAAAAGAGCCATGAGGCTTCTTTTGTGCCTTGTTGAAAGGGTGATAATATGGTGCTGTGGGAGACTGAATTTAAATTTTCAATACCAATTCATCACGCAGGTTAATGTGAAAAATGCTATGTCGCCTTTTTGAGGGTCGACTATTTACTGTTATCAGCATTACTATCGCTTGCACAGCCCGTTATAGCGAATTGTGGGACAACCGACTATAGTGGCAATTCCGGTCGCCTGTATAATATGGTTGTCTTCGTATTAACTTGTTGTACAGCCGTATTGTATTT
>JAQYET010000091.1 GCA_028723525.1 Prevotellaceae bacterium | reverse complement strand
GGTAAAATGCTTTCTGCTGGGCACGCATTTTGTAAAGTTAAAAAAGATGGTTATGAAAGTACAATTGGTTATAGTAGTGGATCAAAATTTTGGAGTAGTTCCTACTTTACTATTCCTGAATATATTAAGTGGTGCGATTTATTCGGAGAAAAAATTTCTAACGATAAATTAAAAGTAAAAACAAATACAAATTATGATAAATTACCAATCCCTGTTAGGATTGTAGAATATGAAAGCGACATACTGTTTTGCTTCTTGGATAAGAAATCATATATATCTCCTTGTACCATAGCAGATAGAGAAAATCTGGATGAAAAGGCGTTGATTACAGATGTCACATTTAAAATTGTAGCGGTAAATATGAACAATATTAAATTTGAAGTGGAGCTATTTGATAAAAGTGAAGTTCTAAACTGTAATTTATTGGGAAACTATAGCTCAGAAAAGGAAGAGTTTATTTGTAAAAACGGAAAAGAAGAATATTCTTTGGCAGAATATTTTTCTAATAATCCTCTTTCTTTCAAGACGGCGAATGATACTGTTTATTGTGGACAAGAAGTCTTAAAAGGAAATTTAGAATTGGAAAAATATGATTCAAAACGAATTTGTGCGTTGAAATGGGACGATATGAAGGTCGATACAAGTTTAGAATGCGGAACTGGAACTGGTGGAATGATTTCCATTCAAGACGGACTTAGAAATTACCTAGAAAAAGAATCCAAGTTTTCACATATTATATTTGATCATGGAACAGGTGAAGTTGCGGACTTTATTACTATTGAAGAAAATGGAGATTTCATTTATGTGGAAATGTACCATTGCAAAGCAAAGAAAGGGCGAGCATATAATTCGTCAGTAGGGGATGTATATGAAGTAACTCAGCAGGCGATAAAAAGTACTATTTGGGTTTCCTCTAAGGCGATGCTTCTTAAGAAAATTAATGATAGGGTATCGAGAGCAAGTAGTGAGAAATTTATTAGGGGAGAGTTTAAAACCTTAAAAAAAATATTGCAAAGACCGAAAGTATTGCAAGTAAAAGTATATGTTGTACAACCTGCAATCAGTAAGTCTCTTCAAATTCCGGATAAAATTGGAACTATACTTTCTGCTGCAACAGCATTTATAAAAAATACGGGTAAAATCCAAGAATTATTGGTAATTGGAAGCGAGTAAAGGAGATGAAAATGAGAAAGTTTTCATATAAAAATTTGTTTAAAAAACTAATAGATTTAGATATGACAAACAATGAACTTATGGAAAAGGCAAATGTGAGTAAAAGTACATTCTACAAAATAAAGAATGGGCAAAATGTAACTACAGATGTTTTGCTTAGGATTTGTAACACATTAGACTGTGATATTTCAGAGATTGTAGAATGTGAAAAAGTTATATGATATACAGAGTATATGTATTATAAATAAATTATTAGTTTTGCTGTAGAATAACAGTATCACTGTTGATACTATTTTGATACTAAAAAACTCAAAAACTATAAAAAATAGGTATAAAACACTCAATAATAGAAACTAAATAGAGGTTGTTTTGTATAAATGAGAAACAAATATGCTATGGTAATTATCGAGTTTGAATAGCCTAAGTACTAATTGAAACCATTGATATTACTGATTATTCTAAGGTTTCAAGTGGTTAGCTGAAGTATTTTTGAAGTACTTTTTCATAAGAAAAAAAAGTGGTAAGCCACTTCTAAGAGAAAATAATTAAGCCAACAGAGTGTAAATTCTGCTGGCTTTTTTGCTATTTTATTAAATTTTCAGCACTGGATGTAAATTCTTGAATTAACTTTTCCTTTTAAGCAATTTCCGAATTTGAAACATGTAGTGTTGGGAGATTTAAAGACAAAATCAGGTAAAAATCTTTTCAGAAAATTAAATGAGCATTCAAAAGAATTACAGGCTAAACAAGAGGAGATTGCCAAGAAACATAATGCGTTATCAGTAAAATATGAGGAGTTGGAACATCTGAAAGTTAATATGAATGAGTATCTTGGAAGAAATAAAACTGAAAAGAAAAAGGAATCAGTTATTAGTGCTATTAAAAAACAACACATTAAATACCATGATAAGGCAAGAGAAAAGAAAGAAGTAAACAAAGAAGTTGAGATATAAATTTATGGTCTCTGTAGTACAAAGATCGTATCGGCTATTAAAACAAAAATAAAATTATTATGTAGTTGAATTTACGGATAAGGTTAGAACTGTATAGTACTTATAAATTTGCTGCATCAAGTGTTAAGCAAATTATTAAGTTTCTGTCTTATCCGTAGGCAAAGAAGTAAGTATATCGATTGACAAGGTTGAGCAAATAGCATATAATTAGTATGCAAGCTAACTAACTTACAATGGAGGTGATAAAGGTGGATGATTTGAATTTGAAAACGGAAAATGCTGAATTTGGTCAATATTTGCGTTCCGTCCGACAAGCAAAAAAAATATCAATTCGTCAACTTGCAAAAGCGGTGAGTAAAACACCTACATATATCAGTGATATTGAAAAGGGTAATAATAAACCTCCCGAAAGAGAATTATTGGATAGAATAATTCTAGCATTACAGTTAGAAGAATTTCCGGATATAAAGAACAGGCTGTATGATTTAGCTGCAAAAGAAAGAAAAGATGTTCCAGCAGATATTAAAGAATACCTAATGGAAAATGAATCAATATTAAAAATTATTAGAACGGCAAAAGAAAGCCCAAATGAAAAGCAAATCTGGGAAAAAGTATCGCAGATTATTTAATGGTGGAGGAATAAAAATGGCTGAACTAAGAAAAGAAGATTTGTGGGTAATGGCGGATAAACTCCGTAATAATATGGATTCTGCAGAGTATAAGCACGTATGCCTTGGTCTTATATTCTTGAAATATATTTCTGATAGTTTTGAAAGAGCTTATCAGGAAATTTCTCAAGATGAATACGCCGATCCAGAAGATAGAGATGAATACCTTGCAAAAAATGTGTTTTGGGTGCCGCAGGAAGCACGTTGGGAAACAATTAAAAACAGTGCTAAAGATCCAACAATTGGTCAGGTTATCGATAATGCCATGTATGTGATTGAAAAGGAAAACTCCTCTCTTCGTGGTGTGCTTCCTAAAGATTTTGCAAGAGCATCTTTAGATAAACGTTCTTTGGGTGAATTGGTTGATCTATTATCTGAGCTTGAGATTGGAAACGATAAAAACAAAGACACTTTAGGCTCTGTATATGAATTTTTTCTTGGAAAGTTTGCACGTGCTGAAGGGAAACTGGGTGGAGAGTTCTATACTCCACGCGGTGTAGTTGAATTGATTGTAGCTATGATTGAACCTCACGATGGACGAGTTTATGAGAAGAAGTATATCAAAAGGATACACAAATCTACACTTTATATTACTCAATGTACTTAAAATAAAGGCTTTTAGAAAAATCAAAAATCGAATAAAAATAATCGTTGTTCTAGCTAATCGAAAGGCTAGATTTTTTTATTTTAGGTGTGTCAATTTCAATAATAAGGGGGTCAATAAAAACATTTGGGGTGTGTCTTGATATTACTTGACTTATTTGGCTTAAAGAGTGATGTATATAAGCCAAGGAGGTTATTGAAGTGAGAGAAGTCAAACAAATAATACAAGACGAGATGGATTATAGCCTTTGTAAATTATTATTGGACTATTTATATTTCAGAAAATTAATAGATGAAGAAAAGTGGATAGCATCAAGTACAGAGGTAAAAGAGAAATACGATCCACCAATACTGATGCTGGAGGGTACCGTATGGGAAAAGAAGTAACAAAGCTCGGACCTAAGTTCCCGGAAATTATTAAAGTTGAAAAAATAAAAGTTGCTGCATACGCTCGAGTATCGACAGAAAAAGATGAGCAACATAATAGTCT
>JAQYET010000090.1 GCA_028723525.1 Prevotellaceae bacterium | reverse complement strand
GACATGCGACTGGAACGCTCAACCTATGAGGTTTTGCAGATTCTTAGCATCTCATTGACAGACAAGACCCATCTTCGAGACCTGTTCGATAAGACTAATTTCAACGATGTCAAAGATCAATTTGGTCCCCTTATTCCGGGGGTGTTTGATTAATACTTAACTCGTCCCGAATTTAACGGGACACTAATGGTCTTAACTTTCATGTTGTTATTGTTTTGATTTTCTTTTCGGCGGCAAAGGTAGGCTGATTTTTTCGATTTTGTTGTTCTGAAAGGGCGTTTGTAGTGTTCTAAATAACGTAATCTATAAGTTTTCTTTGCATGAATACGAAGTTTTGGACAAAAATGGTGGGAGGATAAATGTAAGAAAAAGTGCTTTCCTGCTTACATTTTGTCTTTTCCGAAGGCTCTTTAAGTGGCCTTCCCCGAAAACTTTATGCTCCTCCTCTTGGTTTTTCGGTATTTTTGCGATATTGATTTTCAGGTTGTTATGTTTTATTTGACAGAGCGTTCACCTTTTTAACCATGATAAATAGTGCTTGCGGCAAGCGAAAAGCCTCGCAAAGCCAACCGAAACAACTGCGTAATTGTCCGAAATCATGTATTTGTTTTATCCAAAACAAATATATGTTTCAGCAAAAACTATTATTTGCATAAAAAAAGCACCTCATAAGGGTGCTTTCTGATTTATTTGTATGTCTGGGGAGTCCTGTTTTGAAATATCACAATGACAGAAAAAGCTTCGCTTTGTTGTCATTGTGGTATTTCCCCTGTTCTTTTGATACAGACATAAGGAGGCCTCCCAAGTGATAGCATCTTCGCTAAAAAATCACTACTCACCACTCACCACTCTCTATTCTCTCCTCTCTAACCCCCTACAAAGTGCGGCAATGTCAAACTCGTGAATTTGGAAACGTTTACTCTCCAAATCATAACCAGAAAGATACATGGTTCCGTTAATTAAATTGTCAAGATTTGGGTTGTGATATGGTCCTTGCATGTCGTCCGTCACTCCAATGGCTGCTACAGGAGGCAATCCCTTTACGGGAAAGATATTAACATTGTCTTCTCCTTCTCTTTGCAAGGCGACGAATGCTTCATTATACTCTCGTACACTGAGATATACTTTCCATTTCCCTATTTTACCCATGTATCCATAAGGTGTGAATGGTGCGTCCCATTCTTTGTAGGGATCGTACATACTAAATAGTTTCGAATAATTAACCGAGCGCAGCAAAGATGCAGGATAAGCGAATTTGGATGATCTCATCCACGAATTATTCTCTTCATAAGTTTGTGCGTTGATAGCTCCCGCCAGATCTTTTATTGACAAGACGTAAGTGTCTTCGTTCAGTTGGCCGAACATAATGCTGTCGGTTTTCGCCATGGGAATGGGATGTCGCACTATCTCTCCTATTCCACTTTTGTGGATGCGCAAAAAAGAGTGTTCGTTGTCTTCCACGAACCAAAGCGAGTCCCCGCGCATTCTCAGCAGGCAACTGTTGCAGATGGCATGGCTGATAACACGGGAGTACTCTTGTTTGTTGCCTCGATAGCAGGCCAACCGCAGCGGTTCCCCACCCACAATGTAAAAACGACCTTTCCCGTCAGCCCAAAAGCCTTTGATAACGCATCCGCCATCAGGGTCGCAAGGAAACGCCCCATCTGCATAATGGTAAGTCCATATCTTGTTGGCAGAGAGGCTGTCTGGGGAGAGTAGGACACTATCTGGAAGGGTCTCGTCCAAATTGTCCTCTTTGGTTGAAAGGCTGTCTTGGCGAAAGCAATTTCTATCTGGGAAAAGTCCATTTAAGGCCTCCGCTTTCCTGTGCGATTTATTTTTCTGTTGCGTTATCCTTCCTTTCCGCATATCCCCACCACAAGCATAAGTGAGGATGAGGAAGAGAAGAACACACCATTTCAGAGTTCCTTGCCGTTGCATAAAGTCATTCGATTAAATTAGTACTTGCGATAGACGTTTGGGGTGCCATAAGTATGTATCCAGTAATTCACCAAATCGCTCGTATAGCCCGTTGGTGTTCCTTTTTTTCCATGTGCATGAAAAATTCTGGTCCCATTAACGTAAAGAACGGTATGACCTGCGGGTTTACCATTTCGATCCTTGAATCGCCACACCAATACATCCCCTAATTGCAGTTCATTGATAATCGAAGATCCTGAAGAATGAAGGGTAACCTTTGTAAGTCCAGAAGGCGTGCCGTTGCTTGTTGTCCACCTCTGTTTTAAGCCATAGGCTGCACAAATTAAGCCACTGCAATCTATTCCATCCTTACTTACTCCTCCAGAAGAATACGGAGTGCCTGCAAATGTTAGGGCTCGTTCGAAAGCTTCTTGAGCAGACTGGGGGATAATAGTTGAACGGGCTGCCGTTTTGGTTACCAAAGCCATTACATAACCAACTCCACGAACATATCCTCCAGGCCATTTCCCAGCGTCGATCAAAGCATCCACTTCTTGAAAAGTGTAGGTGTAATAGGACTTTCCTTCACCAGCGTTGGGAACGATTGCAGAGGTCGTTCCTCCACCGGAAGTGCCTCCTCCTCCACCGGAAGTACCACCTCCTCCACCGGAAGTATCACCTCCTCCACCGGAAGTATCACCTCCGCCGCTGGAAGTACCATCTCCTCCGCCGGAAGTACCGCCTCCTCCACCACTGGAAGTACCGCCTCCACCACCAGAAGTGCCACCACCTCCTCCGCCGGAAGTACCACCTTCATCATTAGAGGGAATCAGCCCTGACGGAATCAGCCCTGACGGAATCAAGCCCGAATCTATTAAACCAGAGATAATCAAACCAGACGAAATCAATCCTGATCCTGAAACGGGAGGATTCTCGTTTTCTTCCGAAGTGTTCTCCGGATAGTTTTGCAAAATGTAGTCACTCATAATGTTAAATTTTAAGAGGTTAATAATGAATATATCGAACGCATCTTTTCTCGCATCAAGGTGTCCGTGAAATCCGACTCATACAAGGTTCGTACTTGACAGGAGAGTCTGTGCCTTAGCGAAGCATCCGCCAGCAAGCGCACGAGTGCCTGAGCCAAAGCCTGCCCATCCGGGGTATAAGGATTATCAGCCGCCGGAGAGAGAGGGACTTTAAGTGCTGTTATCTCGTGTTGAAACATTTCGTCCAAGCCATCCACTGACGAACACACGAGAGGCAAGCCGTGCATCATCATTTCGATGGCAACACAACTGCATTGCTCGTGAGCCGAGGGAATCACGCCTGCCGTTGCTTGAGTGTATAAACGTGATAGGGTCTCCAAATCCGTTTGTCCTACAAAACGGATGTCTAATTGAGGAAAACGGTTGAGGAGGTGTTCTCGCGTGGCCATGTCAAACAAACCTGCAACCACTATACGCAATGCTCTCTGTCGCAAGTTTGTCAAGCCCTCTAAAAGTAATTCCAAGCCCTTGCTGGGGTTTGCATTACCCACGAACAGCACCGTCGGGACTTCCGCATCCTGACGCCGCCCGTTCTGTTCCGCGGCCACATTGGGTAAACCATTTGCCACCCAATGTACCTTATTTTCAGGAAGTCCCAAAGAGAGCAGAAAATCCCGCGCATTGTATGTTACGCACACCAGCGCATCCGAGGTAAGGTAGGCCTTACGCTCATAGTCTGCGTAGATAAAATCCTCCCATCGGGGCTTTTGCTTTTCAATATAATAGTTATAGTAGAGTTTTTTATAGTGTGCTTGATTGCGATCGTAGAGAGATTTCCATGGGATGCAATGCAGATGTGTGATTATGTGTCCACCCAGGTGTGTCTGGAGGAAGCAGGCCAGCTCAATCAAATTTAGTGTATGGACATGGAATATCAAAGTGTCCCCTTCCGGGATGTCTGTGAAATAGCGATTCAGGATCTGAACCCAGCACTGCTCACGCTTTTCCTTGTCAGACAGAAAGGTATCCACGCCATAAGGCAGTAAGTAGCGGAAGCAATGCTCCACTCTCTCCACATCACGTAGAGTTGTGCGAGAATCACCCCAATAGAGCAGACGTAGCCAAGCGACTTCCATTCCGGAATCGTCAGCCAAGCATCGCATTAGTGCCTGAATACTTCGGGATACTCCGTTGAAGACATCGGAGCGAGCCATTTCCAACATATACACCCTGTTCATGATTCAAGTAGTTGATGGTCAATTTTGTCTATCAGTTCTGTGCAAAGAGGGTAAACCATTTTGCGGGCAAACAAAGCATCACTGGCTGCGAGGTCTGCAAAATGTTTTAAGGAAAGGTGTGAAGGATTATTTCCATTCTCCCCAGTCCAAAGGATGAAACGCAAATTGTGTGATTCTATACGGAATAAGTCGGGTCGGTTGCACAGTATCGTATTGATATATGTTTCTTCCGGTGCAAAGGTGTCTTTCAATCGTAGCAGGAAATCAGGATACCGTGAAGAAAACTCCAATACATAGCGAACTGCATCGCGTGTGACGGAGAACCATTGAGAACCTTTGAATATCGTATCAAACATAGTGAAGGGGGGACGCTGTTCCCCATTGTTAATCTGCACTCTAAGGCGTTCTTGAATATAGGTGTTTCCAATCGCTGTGCGTGCGTCCACCTCGTCATAGGGAAAGAAATAGCGATACCAGTCGAATCGTTCATCCTTCCATTCACTTAACTGCCAAGGTTTACAGTCCAGATAGTTGGCAGGAAGGGAAGATTCAAAAAAATGCAGGAAGCGGGCGAGGGAAACTATTGGATAGTCTTGCCCACTTAACAAATGGAAGTAATCGGCCTCGTTATCTGCATAAGCCCGACTTAGCAGGTAAAGTTCGGTCTCCAGAAGGCTGAATCCTCCCCAGTGTACATTCTTTTCCTGATAGATACCTTGTGTTTGAGAGAAAGACCAAAGGACACGGAGGGCTTCCCCGGGGAGGGGAAACTTATTGTCGAAGTGCAAATATACTTTGCAGTTCTTGGAGAAATAGCGAACCAAACGTGCTGTTTGCTCCCAATCCTTATGTGCTAATATCAGTATGGCGTGTTTCATCTTTCCATACATGTTTTAAGGTTCTGTCAGCCTCCTTTTTGGAGTTGGTCTGTCGCAAACATAGATAAATAAAAGTACACAGACAAATTTTTTCCATGTTTTTATTCAGGCGGTTGGTTTTTGTGATTGTGAGAACTTGGAATGTTAGAAACAGGAGAAGTTATTCTTATAATATCCCAAAACGTTTGCCGAACTCACGTTATTTATTCGTCATAATTTGTTTTTATGTCTTCATGTTCGTACCGCTCATCAGTCTTCCGCTCTTCCGCTTTTAGTTTTCCAAATCTCCACCGCAGGCTAACCTGAAATGAGGCGTGGAAATTGCGATT
>JAQYET010000089.1 GCA_028723525.1 Prevotellaceae bacterium | reverse complement strand
ACCTAAAAAAGTAGCAGAAACAAAATTCATTGATTTAATAGAAGAAAATATAGAAAAAATACCTCAAAAAATTAAAACAGAAGTGTACGACTATTTGACTGAAAAATATAATTTGGCAAATAATGATTATAGTAGAAAGAGGTATTTAGATATGCTCAATAAATTAGATAGGTAATTTGCTAATATTTTATTAAAATAAAATAAGGTATATAGCATTGTTTTTGACTATTTGGTATTTCGGTAATGTTTCTGATGTGTTTAAAATAAAAACGTTCTTTTACACAAGATTCTTAAGACCAATGATAGTGAATACGTTATAACTTGGGTGTATGAAGCGGAAAGTTTTGTGCCAACGGCAAAACTCACAGGTAAAAATAGTTATAGTATTGTTTCGGATTATCTCGGAACTCCTATGCAGACGTATGATAATAAGGGAAACTTGGTCTGGGAGAGAGAATTGGATATTTACGGATGCGTACGCAAAGAAAATAGTAACTTTGTACCGTTCAGATTTCAGGGTCAATACTTTGATGCGGAAATAGATCTTTGTTATAATAGGTTTAGGTATTATGATTGTAACACAGGTGCTTATATATCTCAAGACCCGATAAGGTTAGCGGGTGGATTGAGTTTTTACACTTACGTTCACGATGTGAATAGTTGGGTGAATGTTTTGGGATTGAGTTCTAACCCTATTACATTTACAAGTAGTAGCGGACAAACTCATCAATGAAGCCAATCTTTTCCCTGAAATTAATAAAAGCCTTGTAATTGCTGATGATGGTTCGGGCAATCCTATTGCTATTATGCCTAATGGTGAAGTGGTGCTACTTGACTACGATACAGAAGAAAAGCAGGTGCTTTCAAATTCCTTTGAAGAATTTATTGAGGAGAATTTTGTGGAAAGGTAATCTTTATCTAAATCTGAAAAGCACAAAACAACCCTCCTCAATTGAGGCTTTTCTACTTTCTTTTCTCCGCCTTTGGCGAAACATCGGCGTTTTTTTGGGGGGGATTCTGCAAAAAAATGACTTTTTTCGGCAAAAAAGTTTCTCTTTTCGTTTTGGGAGGGGAGCTGCTTTTGTCCATTTTTTTTGCTCTATCTTTTCGTTTGATGCCGTGTTCACCTATGATGCCCTCGGAAGAAGACTGAGCAAGGACGTCATTGACATCACCTGCAGGTTGTGGAATGACAACGTGATAACTCTTGGGCTGATTAATGCAAATATACGAAGTAATTATACCTAATTTATATCATGGTTATGTTGGTTAATACAGCTGATTATCAACATTTTTGCAGTGGAATAACAAAAATCAGATTTTTATTTGGTATTCAAACCTGTCATTGATTTTCTCTCCCTTGCTGTTCACCCGAAGCGACACGATATGGATATGTTCACGGGCGATATCATTATGCTTGAACACAATATAGGGCTGTTTGCCGTAGCCAAGTGCCTCCATATCCTCCTTGGCTATCTGCGTAAGTGTTTCATCGGATAGTATCTCGTCCGGGTGAGGATTGAGGGAGCAATGGAACATCGCTTTCTTTGTCCGGCATTTCTTTGGAACCCAAGTCTCCATGTCAGCAAGCATTTCTTCCATCTTATAACGACCATCCTTATTTTGATATATCTCCCGCGGCAAGGAGAATGCTTGCTTCTCCTTTGTCCACCTTTTTGAAATTATAGCCGAGTGTCCCTCCAAGGTTCTTCGTACTTGAAATCTTCGCAATCATTTCTTGCGGTAGTCTATGGTCAGACGGATAGCTTGCTCCTGCAAGGCAATGATTTGCACAGACAATTTCTCCAATTTTTCAAGTAGAATCTGTGCGGTTTTCACGCTGTGATAACTGTTGATGGCACGCACAGTCTGGTTATAGAGCACGCCAATCTTATGGATTTGTGCCGTCAATTCAGAGAGTTTACAATAATATTCCACGGCGGATTTATCCACCGTAATCACCTTGAAACTCTCTCCAAGAATACGACCGCGCACAAAATCCGATTTGGTCTGTGCTCCCGACTTGCGATAGAGTCTGATAAGTTTCTGCTGGTCTTCAGAATTAGGTATCCTGATATGCCATCTGTCCCATTTTGGGCAGGTGGCACATCTGCCGTCTGGCTTCTTTTGTTTCTGCTTTTTCATTGCTTTCTAATCACGACTTTGGAGTGATTTAATCCCCTTTCGGGGCAAGGGTCTTTGTGGTACAAATGGCAATTTGTGGTACAAAGACACACCTTGCTGTATCAAGAATGACATAGATAAGCCCTGCCGTGTTACTGCATTCATTGAATGCGGTAACTCGACACAGGCTTGCGTTCCGTGAACGCAGTAATTC
>JAQYET010000088.1 GCA_028723525.1 Prevotellaceae bacterium | reverse complement strand
GATGATCCTCTTCCTCCCGCCCAGTGGCTCGGCATACTACCAGAGCAAAGCCTTCGACATACTCCTCAAGAGCGTGGCTAGCTACGGCAAAGCGTGCGAAGTGCGCGAGACCCGTGAGGGTCACCGCAGCGTCAAGTGGCACCACGTCACCACCGTCTACCAAGCCGACAAAATCCTCTCGTCGCTCTACAAAGCGCTCTTCGCTCGCCCCGACAAGTAGTCGTAGCTAAAAGCTCTTCCCTAAAAAGGCTAACGCTCATCAGATAGTCTCCATCGCCATAAGCAAACAAAAGGGGAGTACAACAACTAGCCATTTGATGAGAATTAGCCCCTTCATACGCCACTATAGGGTAGCAATCGGAAAAATATAAGTACATTTGTCCGCTGACTAGTAGAAAGGACGATCGTAAGCGCTTGCTCCTAACCGCTCGTCACTAGAGCTATAGACAATAATCAAATGATCCTATGAAACGACTACTACCGCTTCTCTTCCTCTATCTCCTAGCCTCCATTGGGGTAACAGCTCAGGAGGGCCAAGGGGGACAAATCTTCCACACAGGCAGTGAGGGACCCGTCTACGACTACACTGTCGAAGCTGGTCTACCGCGCCCTTACTACGACGATGGTGGCCCCGACAGGGGCATGAGGGGCAACTACTCCAAGACCATTATCAAGCTCAAGCCACTCAACTCTAACTCCCATATCACCATCGTCTTCGAGCAGATGGAGATAGGAGAGTATGACGAGTTGCGCTTCTACAATGGGGCTATCGAGCTATGGAATGGCCCCGACGAAGATGGCGAGTATTACTACGACTGGCCTAAGGGTGTAGACCCGATCAAGACTGTCAAGGGTACGCCAGCCAATCCACGCTTTACTGTCACCTCCACCGCTGCGGATGGTTGCCTGTCGGTAGCCCTCTTCAACGGATCCAACTCCCCAGGCTGGAAGGCGATGGTCTACTGTGTCAGAAACGGCGATCCCGAGCCTGGCACGGCTCCCCAGCAAGCAGCCATTCGCTACGTCTCTACGACTGGTAGCGGTGATGGTAGTTCCTGGAGCAATGCCTCGAGCGACCTGCAAGCTATGATTGACGCCTCTTCCGCTGGTGACGAGATATGGGTCGCTAAGGGCACTTATCATCCTACCAAGCTCATTAAGACCTCTAAGAAGCGCTCTTACGCCTTTATACTCAAGGAGGGAGTATCTCTCTACGGAGGCTTTGCGGGTAATGAAACGACTCGTGACGATCGTACGGCTACGAAGGTGATAGGCAACTGCTATCGTACCAATGAGACGATCCTCTCAGCTGACGATGATGTTCCTGACGTCTGGACGCGTGTCGAGGGTGCTGGATCTAAGGTGCGCGAGAAGTGGGAGATCACAGGCAATAAGGGTAACTCTAACCACGTCCTTTACAGTGCTACGCCTTTTGCCGAGCGCACCACGATCGACGGCTTTACCCTCAAGGGCGCCAATGCTGACATCTGGAACGTCAAGGCTTGTGGTGGAGCACTCTACGCTTCGGGAAATATAGCATTACTCAACTGCGACATCACTGAGCACTACGCTTACACCCAGGTAGAGCCTTCAGGGACTACATGGCCATTTCTAGGCGGTGCCGTTGCGATACTTAAGGGCGATGGCAAGGCACTGGTCAAGAACTGCGCTTTCTCCAAGAATATGGTCTCTATGCCAAACGGCGTAGCCTCTGGCGCAGGAATCTATATCGAGCAGGGTACGGTAGAGCACTCTACGTTTGATGGTTGTATCGCTCTGGATCAGGGCGGAGCCATCAGAGCTATAGGCTCTACGGTCAGAGCGTGCGAGATCACCAATAGCTACGGAGGCTCCGGTGGTGCTATCTACGCTGAGGACGCTACACTGCAGGCGAATAAGATATATAACTGTACGTCTATGCGTGGCGGTGCTATCTTTGCCAGCGCATCTACGATCGAAAACAATATCCTATACAACTGCTTTGCCGATGACCCCATCTACGAGGATCCTACCATGGCAAATCGCGGTGGTGGTGCCGTATGGACACTCGGCTCGAGCAAGCTCGTAGGTAACCTGATCTACAACTGTACAGGCTTCAAGGGTGGCGGTGTCGTCATGACGGCCGATGGCACCTTTGCACACAATACAATCGCTCAGTGCGTTGCCAATAACGC
>JAQYET010000087.1 GCA_028723525.1 Prevotellaceae bacterium | reverse complement strand
CATAAGTTTTTCGGGCAAAGGTAGTAAAGCAAGAAAGCCACACAAAAACGGCTAATGTTGGATGCTTACAAAGCTACCTTCAAACTTCAAATAACAAATAACCCTTATATGCCACCAGACATATAAGGGTTATTTCTTAGTGTGAAAGTCGGCAAATATTGGATGCTTACTTTATTTCAAGCCAGAGAAGTCGCAATACACAGGGTAATGCTTTGATATAGTTAGCAGGTCAACATCGCTGAGCTGTTGAATCACATCGGTTTTTGTCAAGGTTGGCTTTAAGCCATTCAAATAGACAATGAAGTCCAACTCACGTTTTTTTCCTCGATTTTCTGTTGGTATGCGCTTGTTTACGATAGTCCAGTTTTGCTCTACAGCCTTGAAGAAATCACTTTTCAAATTACCCTCATTGAAATATCCTGATATGAAAGCCGGTTTGTGATAAGCTCCCAACTTGTCTTTCAAGATGTTTAGGGCTATGATTCGGTTGCCCATGTCTGTGTCAAAATGAGTTGAGGCAACGACATATTTTTCGAATTCAACGATGATGGCACCCCGATTCTCCTTCTTTCCAGGAAGCTGTACTCTCGCAATGGAGAGAGGCTTCTCTTTTGTCAGGATAGCTTGCCCCATTGAGCCTTGCGTTAGTTTATTTGTTGTCATGTAGTATCCGTGCATTTTTGTCATTCTCGCTAACTCTTCAAGCTGGTACTTGTTGTTGGCTCGCTCAGAGCAACTGTCCAGTTGCTGAATGCACAACACGTCGGCATTTATCTTATTGATAATTGTCGCAAACCGGTTGCAATCTACTTTTCCATCAGTTCCTCTGCAATATTGGGTATAATAGTTCGCTATTCGCACATCGCTAGCAGCCAGTGGTATCTCTCCCTTACCTTCTTGCGGGTCGTCCTCTACAACAAAGGGTGGTGGGGTTGGGAAGTCACAATAGACAGGATAGTGGTCAGAAACGGCATCAACGTTCAACCCATCCATTTTATAAACAGCTTTTGACGCATTGGATGTTACAGGATACTTCTTCAATGTTATGATAAAATCAATTCGCTTGACAGGCTTGGGAACAGGGAATGTGAATTCTGAAGAAGATACGATGTCCCACTCTTTCTGGAGGTCAACAAAAAACTTACTTTCCATTTTGTCTTCGTTGAAATCGCCCGCGAGATAGACTGGTTTTTTATATTTTTTTGCTTCTTCCGTGAAGATTCTCACCGATGCTTCACGATTTTCGGCTTGTAGAGCAAGGTGAGTACACATTAAGACATAATGATCGAATTCTGCTACAGACACGCATCGTTTTTCTTTTCCAGGCAGAGGTATGGTACGGGTGCTGATGGGCTTGCCTTTATAAAGCAGTCCGGTACCGTATGAGCCGCCTCCTTCGTATCTGATGCCTCGTCCGAAATAATAGTTCATGCCCGTAAGCTTTGCCAGCTCGGCCAGCTGATACACAGAGCCTGTGCGGGGCCTTACGCTGTCGAGTTCTTGAACACATACCACGTCTGGATTGAGGGCTTTGATGACAGAGGCTGTTCGGTTATAATTTATCTGGTTGTCATTTCCCATACACCTTCTGACATTAAAAGTCAAGAGACGGAAGTTGCCATCGGCCTTTGGATATGTGTATGACACTTCCTGCTTGCCATATGGCAATAAGTTGTCGAACTTTGAGTTGTCGTCTTCGTTGGCGCATGAAAAGTTAAATGATGCAGCCGCTAAAAGTAAACTGTATAAAAACATATTTTTCATAATTAAATATTATCTCTTTGTGATTATTGAAAACTTAATCCGTCATTCCATCCAGGGTTTTGGGTCAATGCACCGTTCGTAAGAGTGCGGTCATTAATAGGGATGGGGTACAGATAATCTCTGTCTTCATTCCATTTCTTCTCAATTTGTTTGTGGCAAATAATGTTTCCTTTGTTGCCTTCTTTAAGCTGAATTTGCTTTCCTATCTCCAGGAATAGTGGAACCCTTGCTGAAGGTTTGGTGCCTTCGTAGAAGCA
>JAQYET010000086.1 GCA_028723525.1 Prevotellaceae bacterium | reverse complement strand
TCATTTCGAGAGATGCTTGAGAACGACGTCAAGCTCCTGAAAGAGTTGAATGAAGACTGGGCAGAAGAAAACGAAGATCCTAAATTCGACGAGTTCAAAGCCCACTTGATGCCTGACTTCTTGGACAAGAAAAGAAATCCGGAAGAGAAGCTGGTCATCTTCTCTGAAAGTGTCGATACGCTGACTTACCTCTATGGTCGCCTGACTGGAGAGTTAGGTCGTAACGACGTATTGATAGTAACGGCTAAAAACCGTAACAACATGAAAGAGCGTATCAAGCACAACTTCGATGCTAACGACGATACAGATAGCTGTGAGTATAATATCATCATCACTTCTGATGTATTGGCCGAAGGTGTAAACTTGCACCGTTCCAATGTCATCATCAACTACGATTCTCCATGGAATGCCACTAGACTGATGCAGCGTATCGGTCGTGTAAACCGTATTGGATCGAAAGCAGAGAATATCTACAACTACATGTTCTATCCCTCCAAACAGGGCGACCATGAGATTCAGCTGTATGCCAATGCCTTGGTGAAACTGCAAGGCTTCCATTCTGCCTTTGGTGAGGATGCTCAGATTTATTCTAAGGAAGAAATCGTCAAGCAGTTTGAGCTCTTTGACAGCAAGGTAAAAGACTCTGTGGATAAAAAGATAGCCCTGTTGCGTGAGGTGCGTGAGCTGTATAATAGCAACCGAAAACTCTACCACAAGATTAAGGCACTTCCCATGAAGAGCCGTGTGCTTAGAAACAACAAGAAGCGTGCGGATAAGACCATTGTCTTTGTGTCATCTAACGTCAAGACTGAGTTTTACCTTGCAAAAGAAAACGACGTGCATATCATCGACTTCTTGGATGCCGTAGATTATCTCAGGGCCAAACCCGAAGAGAAGGCATTGCCCTTCACGAACGAAGAAGCACATTATAAGAATGTCAACAAGGCTTTGGAGAAGTATGTGCGCGATTTTGTGGAGGTAGCAGACACCAATACGGCTGTTCGCACCGACCTTGACAAGGTCTCGTTGGAAGCCAATAAGTTCCTGCGCGCCTTGAAGCAGATTTCTCAGGATGTTATTCTCAAGAAGCATTGCGATACACTCATGGCTTTTGTAACAGCCGGTGTCTATCAGAAGTTACCGAGATACATCCGTGAATTGGCACGTGAGTATAAAAACGACCGAGTAAAAATGAAACAAGACGAGTTTGTCCTGCAATCTAAACTCGACACGTTGGTTGCCGAGTACAACACGCAAGACAAAACCAAGGAAGGCAATCAAATAGCCATCGGTGACCCTCAAATTATTATTTCTGAATCTTTTATCTGATTGAAATATGAACTATTCAAAAGACGATTTCAAAGCTTTGTTTCAGGCAAAGTTTGATTATACCAAGTGGTTCGCCATGCTGAAGGACTTCTTCAAGGCTGACGAACTGCGCAATACGGCAGAGCCCATTTCTGACCCTGCCGACTGCGATAAAGGCTATTACATTGGTGCCATAAACACCAGTGATAGCTATCGTATTGGCCTTTTCTATTACGAAATAGGTCACAGCAATGTGGCTCGTAAAAAAGTAGGCTTGCGCAACCTTGTGCGCACTTTTATCAACCCCAACTGGGGACAATTTGATGCTGCCCTGGCCGTCTTCTCTGATGGCAAGCGTTGGCGTTTGTCTTTAATCAGCGATATTAAGAGCGAAGCAACAGCAGCGAAACGCTATACTTTTGTCTTCGGTGAGAAAGACAACCTGTATCGTACGGCTATTGAACGCTTTGCACTCATCCGTTCTGAAGGGCCCTCGTTTGAGGCTTTGAAAAAAGCATTCTCTGTTGAAGCACTTACCGAAGAGTTCTTTGGCTTGTACAAGGATCATTATGAGCGCTTCTGCGACTTCATCTACCAGAATGCCTACGACCGTCGTTATTTTGGCCCTGAGTTTGCCAAGTGGAACAGCAATGAAGATAGCCAAAAGTATATCCGCGACTATGTAAAGAACCTGATGGGACGTATTGTGTTCCTACAGTTCCTTCAAAAGAAGGGGTGGATGGGTGTACCTACTGATAGAAACGATTGGACTGGTGGCGACCCTTATTTCATGCAGCATCTTTACGACTATGCCACCGAAGCGCAGAAGGAGGACTTTTTGGATCAAGTGTTGGAACCCTTGTTCTTTAACTGCCTCAATGTGCTCCGCCCTAATGATGTATTCGACACCGACGTCAATGGTATCGGCACTGTCAAGGTACCCTATCTGAATGGTGAGCTCTTTGAACAAAAGGAGGTGGATAAGGCGCAGTCAAAGTTCCCCAAAAAGTACTTCCACGACCTGCTGAACCTCTTCTTGCAGTACAACTTTACCATCGACGAGAACGACCCCAATGATGCTGAGATTGGCGTTGACCCCGAGATGCTGGGTAAGATTTTCGAGAACCTTCTGGAGGACAACAAGGATAAGGGCGCATTCTATACGCCCAAAGAAATTGTGCGCTATATGTGCAAGGAGAGCTTGATCTCTTATCTTTGCTCCAACAATGATGCGAAGCATGCCGACTCTATCAAGACGTTGGTGAACAACCACCAGCTTACGGCCAAATTGCAAGAGGATGTCAAAACCTGCGAGCGCCTAAACAAGCATTTGCGTAACGTGAAGGTGTGCGACCCTGCCATCGGTTCGGGTGCCTTCCCCATGGGCTTGATGAACGAAATCTTTGCTTGCCGCAGCGTGCTGCATGAGAATATAGAGGAGACCGACGAGGAAACGAGCGGTCAAATCAAGCGTGAGATTATTCAGAACAATATCTATGGTGTGGATATTGAGCAAGGCGCTGTCGACATAGCTCGCCTGCGCTTTTGGTTGGCGCTAGTGGTGGACTCTGTAAAGCCCGAGCCGCTGCCTAACTTGGATTACAAGATTATGCAGGGTAACTCTCTGATTGAAAGCTATAAGGGATTAGATCTCTCCAATCTGCTTCATAGTGATAATCTGTTTGTAGCTACAAAAGCAGATGAGCTTGGCAAGTATATGAAGAGCTATTTCCGTGCCTCTGACAACGAAGAGAAGCGCCAACTTCGTGAAAATATAGACTTCGCAGTCAAGCAATGTATCAGTTTGTCTGGCATTCATGATACGATTACACTGCCCAATACAGATTTCTTTCTGTGGCATACCTACTTCCATGATGTATTCAAGGAGGGAGGCTTTGATATTGTGATTGGGAATCCGCCGTATAATGAATTACGCGATCTATCAGAAGGAGTGCAAATGGCTTATAAGAAATCAGCTTTTTACAAATTTGCTAAAGGTGGACGTGTGAACATGTTTCAATTTTTCTATCCACTAGGTTTACATATCATAAAAGATCATGGAATTTGCAGCTTAATAACACAAAATTCAATTTTAGCAGAGGAAAGTGCATATCAAAATCGAAAGTTGATTTTTGACAGCTGTAAAATTCTGTCTGTTGATTCATTTCCAGAAAGAGATAATGTCAAACTTCGTGTATTCGAATCGGCTAAAATGAGCGTATGCATTTTGATGTTAGAGAAGGCTGATAGAGACACATCTCGATTCAGCGTACGAATATGGAAAGACAAATATATGAGTCAATGTCAGGTTCTCCATATCGATAAAGAAGAAATTAGATCGATTTATCCTGATGAATTAATAATACCTATTTGTAACAATGTAAATTGGTCCATTTTGGTTAGCATGAAACAACAGTCGGAAATGTCTATAGTTGCTCAAGCTGGTGAAATAGATATGACCAAATACAAAGCTCTATTTTCAGATGATTCATTAGGGAAAAAGCGAGTTATTACTGGAGCTCAAGTTCTTCGGAATCATATTACAGATACTCCATCGCAAGGAAAGGTTTTGTTTTTGAATCCAAATGAGGTAAAGCTAACTGAATCAAGAAATAAAGATTTTCGTAAAGAGCGTATTGTAATGCAACGTATAACAGGTGTCGATTCAAAAGTGCGAATTATAGCCTCAATGATAGCTCCAGAAGTGTTCTGTGCGAATTCAACGAACTACATTTCATCGAATAAAAACGATGAAAGTATGTACTACTTATTAGGTATCATAAACTCAAAGCTTATCAACTTCTATTTCAAGCAGACCAGCACAAATACGAATGTTACAAGCAAAGAAATAGCGAAGTTTCCAATTATTTTATCGGACTTGACTATAAAAAAACGTATAGACAATTTGTCCAAACAAGTATATGAGCTAAAGAAAAGCAATAGATTATGTGATACGACTTCTATTGAACAAAAAATCGATAATCTAGTTTATCATCTTTATGGTTTAACCTTTGAAGAAGTGAAGATTGTAGATCCCGAAACTCCCATAACAGAAGAAGAATACAATAAAGCATAGCATTTATGAATGATAATTTGCGAAAGATATTGAAATACCCGACAGATTCACCATTAAAGTTTTGGCTGAAATACTGGGATAGTTACATAAAAGAATTATGTGACTTAAATAGGTATGACATAAAGTTAGACAGTTCTCATTTTATTTTGAGCGATGTTGTTACTGAAATCAAGTATAACAACTTTAAGAATGCTGACAATAGGAAGCTGTTTAAAGATCTTCTTGGCAAAAATATAAAGACGGATGAAGTATTTGCACATCTCTATGGAAGCCAATGTTCGTTGGCTCTAATTCAATGGGATAAATCTCCATTATATGTAAAAACCATGTGTGAGAATATTCTTAATTCAATGCATGATTTTGAATATTTGAATGCATTGTCTCAACAGTTAGTGCAAGTTATTTCAGCAAATGATGAACTTACAGAGGAAGTCAAGCAAGCTATTTGCAACTATACGCAATTGTTTGTGACTGAGCTTATCTGTCTTGGAATTGACGTCAATGATATAAGTAGTCTCATAGATGAGGATAATGTATGTATTGCCGAAGGCGGTCGCGTAATCGCCGCTGCTGACTCTGTTTACGAGTTATCAATAAATAACTATAATGATAAAGAGGCGTATTATGAGGCAATCAGCGAACGTTTAGAAAAGCGTGAAGCCATAGATTACGTCAATAACATTATGCGGCACTTCAATGCTCAACCAAGAGAAGGGCATGTCATTTTGAGATTACTAGGAATAAAAGGTAATGTAGACCACCATATTCAAGGTATTCATCTATACTCAATTGATAAAGCGACATATTTGAAAGAGACACATCTTTGTAAGATCGAAGATGCCGACAGTACATCCACTTTTGTCAATATAGCTGTGCCTGTAAACCATCGCTTCTTTCATACGTCAGTAAACT
>JAQYET010000085.1 GCA_028723525.1 Prevotellaceae bacterium | reverse complement strand
TACAAATTTTTCACTCTGTACAAACATTCCTCCACTTCCCATACAAGGATCGTAAACACGGCAATTATTAAATGGTTTCAATATAGCCACAATTGTCTTAACAATACTAGAAGGCGTATAAAATTCGCCGCCCTTTGTTCCTTCATAGGCTGCAAACTGAGCAATACAGTACTCATAAGTCCTTCCCAGTAAATCTTTGCTCGCCTCTGTCCCATCCATCTTCACTTCGTTAGTGAACAAGTCAACAACTTCGCCCAAAACTCTTTTGTCCAAATCAGGACTGGCGTAATTCTTATGTAAAACATTTTTTAAGCTCACGTTTTCTTTCTCAATTGCTCTCATGGCATCATCAATTACTGTGCCAATTTCGGGTGTGTGTGCAGCGGAAGAAATCCTACTCCAACGTGCTTCTTCTGGTACAAAGAAAATGTTTTTTTCTGCATATGCATCTCTATCATTTTCAAAACCATCACCTTCCTGTAGAAGTTCCTCATAGCGTTTTTCAAATGCACTTGATATATAGCGAAGGAATATAAGACCTACTATTACCTTTCTATATTCAGCAGCAGGGATATGTCCCCAAAGTACACATGCAGCATCCCAAATCTGTTTTTCAAAGCCAATATTAGTATTATTTTTTTCAGCCATTATTTATTCTCCATATTACATTATTAAAATTATTCACTTTTTATTATAACGTATATAAAAAATTAAATACAGTATTCTTTCCTTTTAATTCTTGCTTATTAGTAAAAATCTTTTTCTGTAAATTTTTCATCGCAGTCTTAAAAATTATATCTATAAAATCTCAACAATTAAAACAAGCACATAACCAAAAGATATAATTCATAAGGCTATGTGCTCAATTTTTTACTTTAAATTATTTATTTAAATCAACATTCCAATTTCTCACTTACTGTGTTTTTTTCTCGTGACAACAATCCCAACAATCAACCCAATTAACGCGATAGGAAACAATCTAATGAAAATCCATTCAAATCCGTGGATCAACACACCCGCTGCAGCTAGCTCAGGATTTTTGTAATCCCAATTTAAATAGGACCCATCCATCCCCAGGACAACAAAGAAAATAAGGATTAATCCAATGCACGATGCTATCATGAGGCCATCAAAAAATTTTCTAGTTGCATCTTTCTTTTGTGCTAATTGAAGATTTACCACCTCTAATTTTTGAGAAATTGCTTCTAATTCATCCGCCTTTGACAATTCAATAGTTTCACCTAATAATTCGCTAACAGGAATTTCTAATATCTCTGACAACGAAATCAACATCTCTGAATCGGGAACGGACAATCCTCTTTCCCATTTTGACACGGTTTGCCTTACAACATTGAGTTTAATAGCAAGCTCATCCTGCGAAAGTCCCTTAGATTTTCTGCCTATTTTAATGTTTTCATTTAACATATCGAAAACCTCCCTTCACAGTAAATATAACGAAAAGACACTGTTGCCACAAGCAACATATATTAACATTCGCACAAATACAAATTCATCCGCTGCAACCCTATGCTATTTTTTCTTCGCAAGACTGTTGGTGTTTTCGCTTCCGTAAAAGACTACGAATTTCCACCACAGGAACTCCCCTACAAAATTCAAGAGCATAGTCACAGCTTTTATTACAAAGTCATTGATCCCCGCCGAGCTCGCCATCTGCCCAAGATATGCCGTAATCGGAATGAAGAATACGTAGAACAGTGCCACCTTTAACATAGCGATTGGTACGTTGTTTGCCGATTTAAAGGTATACCTTCTGTTTAGTGTGAAGTTCCAAAGAACGCTCAAAGTTACCGATATTCCATGTGCCCAGCCATAAGGGAGACTGGTTAAGTCTAATACAACAAAAGAGCCAGTTTCCACCACCCCGGCGCTGAGTGACAAAAGCGTAAACATCACAGATTGTCGCAGGGTCTCATTTCCGCCCTTCTTTGGTTGCTCCACCTTATTGGGCTGATTCACTTTTCCATTTTCTTCTTTCATAATCCAACTCTCCAATTCTTAAAGTTTGTTTATTCTCTCAAAAATATCCTCATTCTTGCAGTTTGTGCATTTTCGCAAAATTATCATTCTTAAAGTTTGTTCATTCTCGCAAAATTATCCTTATTTGACTTATATAATTCCTTAAAGACTGCGTAGCTCTTGTCGTACACGGCTTTGTTCTCAGGATTTGGCGTAAAAGTCTCATTAACCTCGATTTTGTCTACCAAATCCTCCCAAGATATATGCGGATTTGCTCCCTTATACGCGATAATTGCCGCTCCTACCGCACCGACATTTTGAGGATCTTTTACCGTGACAATCGTTTTGCCTGTTACGTCTGCCAGGATTTGGCTCGTAGTTTTTGAGTGAGCTCCACCGCCGACGAAGCGCACGACCTCTGAAGTTTTGAGTTTTTTGTCCTGCACCTCAAAGAACCATCTCAGA
>JAQYET010000084.1 GCA_028723525.1 Prevotellaceae bacterium | reverse complement strand
GAGATTTGGAGACTTTGAGATGGACCTGATCGTCGACCCTGCCCAAAGAGCCATACTCACACTGGTGGAGAAATCCACCAACATGCTACTCATGCAGAAACTGCCATTTGGGAAGCAGTCGAAGCCTTTGGCAAAAGCAGTCAGCAGACTGCTGCTGCCATACAAGGACAGACTGAAGACCATTACCACTGACAACGGGCTGAAAGTGCAGAAAGCCAAGTCCGGGAAATGCTGGGCATCCCGGAAATCAAAGAAATCTGGGAGGGCATACAGCAGAAAAAGGAAGCCTTCTCGAAGCAGATTGACAAATGGATTGAAGATGGAGTTGCAGCCATCAGGGGTTATGCAGATGGCAAGGACAACGATTTCCAGCCAAAGCAGGGTAACGCTGTTGCGTGGGGCATCATTGCTGAAGCATTCAAGTATGGTCTTGACCCAACTGACGAAAAGCAACGTAGGATGGCTACTGCCTATCTGTTAGAGAAGGTATCGTGGACTGGTATGTCCGAGTTCAAAGCTGGTCTTACAGCATCTCGCACTCGGCAACTTTGTGATGTCATGACGGTTTCCAAAGATTTGATGGCGAATCTACTCCTCTCTGCTGGCGGCAGGGCTGGCACTAGTGTAGGCGGAGGTGGTTCCACCAGCGAACTTACCAACTGGGATGGCACAAAGAAGAGGACTGGTTGGGGATTGTCATAGGTTAATGATTTACCTGACCTTTTTGCTTTCTTCGGCTTTTCAGTTCATCCATGTAACCTGCAGTTATGATACCCGAAGGTAAAGCAATAATAGCAATACCAACCATTGAAGACATAATACTAATCCCTCTTCCTAAGTCAGAGATAGGATAAAGATCTCCATACCCTACCGTTGTCAATGTACATGCAGCCCAGTAAAAGGCGTCAAAAAAGTTATCAAAAAGATATTGTCCAGTTTCAGGGTTAATATCTTCTTCTGCATTAAACATGATTAAAGCAGTAATAAAAACATAGAAGAAAGCTAAAGAAAGGACTGTGCACAAAACTTTCTTTTGCCTACGAACAACTGAAAGTATTATCTCCAGTGGCTCAAAATAACGAATGAACTTTACGACTCTAAGAACTTTCAAAAGGCGTGAAACACGCATAAGTTTGAAAGTAGGATTGAGTAAGTTTACTGTTGGGAGTATTGATAATAAATCAATAATAGCCATAGGAGAGATGGGGTAAAAAAGGAACGCTGCAGCTCTATTCTTATTAGAGTTCAAGTCGGCTGTTATCCACCTAAATATGTAATCCACAATGAAACAACAACCAGAAATCAAATCAAAAAACCAGAACAACCGATTTTGTTCTCGGAACATCAATGGAAAAATGCCTATCACGATAGCGATAAGCATAAGCCAATCGTATATACGAGAATATAGATTCTCGTTTCTTGGCTCAATAATGTTGTTAATCTGCTCCCTTATTTCCATTTCGAAATTTTGCCTGCAAAATTACACAAAATAAAGCATAACATAGAAAAATCGTTCAAAAAACGTAAAAGAGAGGTCTTTTAGTCTAAAATATGCTTTTTTATGCCTACCTTTGCACTAATGAAAAAAGGTTGGATGTTTATTTCTGTCCTGTTTTTGCTGGCAATACTGTCAGCATTTAACATAAACGGAACTACTCATAGTGGTCCCATAAATAGACCTGCTACTTTATTTGCGACTTCTAATAGTATAGGTGAAGTATCTTTTTCACATCGTTCTTCACTCGTAAGTTCTATAGATGTGCCATTACCTTTAAGGGGGGTATCAGAACAAATATTATATAGAAAGGCATATGTAGTTTCTTACAATAAAGATTATAGAATTCCCAATTGGGTTGCATGGCATCTTCCAAGTGAACATGCTTATGGTGACATAAAACGTCCTGGAAATGCCTGGCATGAAGATCTTGATGTTCCTGCCCCTCGTGCAACTGTAGCAGATTATAAAGGAAGTGGATGGACGCGTGGGCATATGTGCCCTGCAGGTGATAACAAGTGGGACAGTGAAGCTATGTATAATACATTTTTGTTCTCAAATTGCTGCCCACAGAATGCAAATCTAAATAGTGGGACATGGAACCAGATTGAAATTTCCACAAGACGCTGGGCAGAGAGATGGGGAGATTTGTATATCGTCTGCGGCCCTATATTGTTTAGACAAGAACATGAGACTATTGGTGAAAATAAAGTTGTTGTACCAGAGGCGTTCTTTAAGGTTATAGTATGCCTAAACAATAGGCATCCCAAAGGCATTGGATTTATTTGCAGAAACACAGATGGCAACCGTAAAAAAGATTTGTATGTCAATAGTGTGAAACAAGTGGAACGAATTACAGGTATAACATTCTTTCCGCATCTACCAAAAGAATTGGCAGATGCAGTGAAAAATAAAGCAGATATAAACGATTGGGAGTAATCAATCGTTGTCAATTTCTGAAAGTACGTTCTTATATCGTTTATTAGCAACGACTACAGAAGAACGGTTAGATTTGGCTTCCTTTACAGCTTGTTTTAAATCGTCTGTACTATCAAGAATCTTGATAATCTTCTCGGCTTCACTTACCGACAAGACAATGAGATCTGGATTATGAGACAACATGTCAGATACTTTTATCGCATCTTTAATACGCTGTCTGAAATCGGATTCAGATATAAGTTCAATGGAAGATTTCGTATAGTCTATCACGTTGGGATGGCTAAAGAAATCCTGCAAAGGGTATAGAGAAGAGAATGAAAGTGCAGAGAAAGAGTTCCTATTAAACTCAACCCAGTAATAAGCAGAAAAACCTGTCACTACGGATAGACGCACTATCGATACGTTTACTGATAAGTTAAACAAGTGCCCAGCAAGATAATATGACAAGCCCAGTAGAGTGTTTGCCGTATCAGCATCAAGTTCTCTTTTCAACTTGTCTTTGACACTGATTTTACCAGAAGTTAGTGGTACCGCTTTTTTGTCTGGGATGGTAATCAAAGACGGTAAGGATGCTGTCGCATCAATAATGCCATCGACTTTATTATAATCGACATCTAATGTAACGTCAAATGGGATTTGGAAGTTTAGCTTGGAGTTAGCTTCAAACAATTGTTGGTTTACATAGGCATCATCACCATATAATTCGTCCTCAATTGTCTTCTTACACTCATTATATTCTTTCAGGAACTCTGCATTTGCCTGAGCTTCTACGCATGACTGTATTGTTTCGTGGTACCGCTTAAGTTCCTCCCAGTTAGATATCCGCTCATTGTATTCCTCCTCCAAAGTGTCAGAAACAAATTCACTTTTCTTGGACGAATTGCTACTCCATACAGAAAAGAATTTGTGGTTTGCTTCTTCTTGTAAATCCGACTCTACTTCAGTTTTGCGCGGCATAGGAAGAGAGAATTTTTCTCTTTCGTACTGCTTTAGAGTCAATTTGTTAAGTTGGCTTTCGACTGATGCCCGACGTTTTAGACGTGGAGTTTTCCTTGACAAACGTGTATATACATCATCGCATCCTTCCATGGCTCGCAACATCTCGTTAGAAACCTTAACAATGGCATCTTTATACAACGGGCTTCGTTTAGCAGCTGCATCATGTATAGAATACGCGTATGAGCCGTCAATCGTCATGCTGTACTCACCATCTTTTGCAAGTACTACCTCCGCCTTATGTGAGCCATAGCTTCGAGTGTTAAAGCTAAATGACTGTCGAATGACCATTGGTACTCCGAAATTACCTTTATTGATTTTAATCTTCATAGGGTTATCTTCTTTATGATATGCAAAGTTACTACAAAATCTGCGTAATACTTAAGTTGATAGCGTGAGTTTATGTTTTCTTATGACATTTTATCTGGCACCTACCACATTCTATCTAAATGCGTTTGAATAGTTTTTCCGGAAATCCAGTTCGCATTTGGTTTCTTGATGAATAACCGATATGGGAGTATTATTACAAAATATACTACTGTTAATATGATGTTGATGACCACCATATTAATGAACCTAATGATTTGTTTTATCTTATTCATGCGAGTCAGAATAATGAGTATATGAAAGGAGCAACAGCCGTGTCGGCAAATAGAACTAACAGCCCCACAATGAGTAGTACGGTTAGAATTGGAACGAGCCACCATTTCTTGGTCTCAATAATGAACGATATGATTTCTCTAAGAAATTTCATTGCTTACGTATGATAAAGTTGTTAATGACTAGTATATCTATCCCAGATTCAGTAAATGTTCTAATGGCATCTGAAGGTGAGCATACTATTGGCTCTCCCATCACATTGAAGCTGGTATTAAGAAGAAGCGGACACCCTGTAAGTTCATAAAAGGCGTTTAGCAACTCGTAGAACTTTTCGTTTTGTAAAGATGATACTGTTTGGATTCGGGATGTATTATCCACATGAGTTATAGCTGGGTATTCTTGTTGGTTACGTTTAAGCTTAAATGTTGTAGACATGTAGGTCGATTCGACATCGCACTCAAAGATGTCATTAGCATGTTCTGCTAAAACGGCAGGAGCAAATGGTCTAAAGGATTCTCTGAATTTAATCATAGCATTCACCTTATTTTTCATATATGATTGTCGTGGGTCTGCCAATATGCTTCTGTTTCCCAATGCTCGTGGCCCAAATTCCATCCTGCCTTGAAACCATCCTATTATGAGCGAATTAGCCAATTCTTGTGCAACGATGTGGCATAGTTCCTTATACTCTGCAATATATTCATACTGAAGATTGGTTGCAACTAATGTATTTCTGACTTCGTCATCGGAATAAGAGGGCCCCCAATAAGGAACTCTGTTTGATGCCTTTCTGTCTTTACTGCCGCTTGCGATAAGAGCACAGCCGATAGCTGCTCCATCATCGCCAGGAGCATAAGGAACATAAACGCTGCCCGGTTTTGACGAAAGATATAATTTTCCAATGGCTGCACAGTTAAGCGCACAACCTCCAACGACACATAGGTTCTCTTCGCCTGTAATGTCTTTGGCATATCTGGCCATCTTCAGCATTATCTCTTCAGTAACATCCTGTATGGCCAAAGCAATGTTGGCATGGGTAAATGTCAGAGGTTCGTTGGGTTTCCTCTTTGGGATACCAAACAGACGCTGCCATCGATTATCTTTGACCATCCTGTCAGCATACATGAATGCGAAGTTCTGCTCCTTTAATTCAATATTCCCGCCATCATGTATGGTTACAATATCATTTACGATAGTCTCCTTGAAGGATTTATACTCTTCGGATTTTTTGTCCCCATAAGGAGCCAGCCCCATTACCTTGTATTCATCTGAGTTAACCTTAAACCCAAGATAGTAAGTAAATGCTGAGTACAAAAGACCTAGAGAATGAGGGAATACTTGGTTCTCCACTATTTCAAAACTGTTTCTCGTTGCCTTGATGATGGATGTGGTTGCATCTTCGCCTACTGCATCAATGACAAGTATAGCGCAGCTTTCATATGGTGAAGTATAATATGACAAAGCGGCATGAGAAAGATGGTGATGACAGAATTCAACAGACGGAGAAAAACCAAACGCGTCCTTCAACTCTCGCATAATGGTTGACCGCATATTAAGTTTGTCCTTCAACCATGTTGGCATTGCCTTAAGGAAAGTCCTTAATCCTTTTGGCGCATAGTTGATGTGTGATCTGATAATACGTTCAAACTTCAAAAAAGGTTTCTCGTAGAAGACCACTTTGTCAACATCATTAATAGTCACACCAGAATGTTCAAGACAAAACTTACAAGCTATTGTGGGGAATCCGTTGTAATGCTTTATTCTATTGAAACGCTCCTCTTCCGCTGCAGCGATTATAGCACCATCTTTAACTAATGCTGCTGCGCTATCATGGAAATATGCCGAGATACCTAATACTATCATGTTCAGAACTTGAAATAGAAGAAATTAATACTAGGTGAACGCATGAAAAGTATTGTAAGAACGAACAGCAAGCAAACAGTGCTTACCTCATAGCATATACCTTTGGTAGTCTCAGGAATATCAAATACCAAATGTCGAAGTTTGCGGCTGTCAATCATTGGCACAATTAATATTGCACACAATGTTGATATAACAATACAAGTATCTATAGATTCTGATTGTAATAACACATGTCCGAACTGAGCCAATTCCGACATAGAGAGAAATCGGAAAAGTTGCCATAAAAGAAATACAGATACCAAGACGAAAACTTGATAACAGTGTGTAATTATCTTGTTCTTGTTAATGTGAGCCAATAAAACCTTCTCTACTACAACCAAAGCCCCATGCAATAAGCCCCAAATAATAAAGGGTAAAGATGCCCCATGCCATAAGCCACTGACAAAGAATGTCAGTAAGATGTTTTGTTTCGTCCTAAGAGTTGACTTTCTGTTTCCTCCAAGCCCTATGTAAACATAGTCTTTAAGCCATTGTGATACAGTAATGTTCCATCTCCTCCAGAATTCGGTGAATGTTTTGGACGAATAAGGTGCTACAAAACTGGTAGGTAGATTGATACCACAGATGATAGCGAAAGCAATGGCGAAGTTTGAGTATGCAAAGAAATCGAGATAGAGTTGAACGGAAAAAATAATGATTGACATCCAGGCGTTCAATCCTGCAAGAGGACAGGATATTGCCTGTGCAAGCATATCAGCAACAACAAATTTGCAAAATGCTGCATACACGAAGATTTTAAACGCTTTATACAGGGTCGTTGATGTGGGAACTGAAGCTTTGTTTAGCTGTGACGAAAAGTCAGAAAATCTTACCAGAGGTCCACACAACATCTTCGGGAAGAAAAAAAGGTAGCAAAAAACGTCTAACGAGTTTTGGCTGCATTTATTTGTCTTTGAACCATCAACAATGAAGGATATGCCACTAAAGGCAAAAACAGAATAACCTATTGGTAGTTTTATGTCAGAATCAGGATAGGCATACTTCATGAGAATATAGCCCATGACAAGTGAGGTTACTGGAAGCGCCAACCTTAACCAATTCTTCAGAGAATTAGATACAATGATGACAATAGACAAGAACAGAAGTGCAAACACGTACCATCCGACAAACCATGCATATAATGCAAGGCTTGATGCCAGAATGAGGTATTTGTACGTCCGTCTCATTGTGTTATTTTTAATCTATATATTCCGTTGTTAATACCAAATACACCAGCAAAGAATAATTCATCATCACCATGTCCAAAGGAAGGATCCCATTCGTTCCCGATGGATTTTGTCAACTGTGTAACCTGTTGCGTTTCTATGTTAAATAAGAACAGGTCCCAATTTCCGTCCTTATTACCTGCATAAGCTATGTATTTACCTGATGGCGATAAAGCGATGTCCCAGATGTCGTATGGCATTTTGAGAAGCATCGTTTTGGTTCCATTTTTTATGCCATAGGATTTAATCGCAAATTTGCTATTTTCTGTTGCTTTGCTAATATAATAGATGACGCTGTCCCCCTTTGAAAAAATCGGTCGCCAACATTCTATTCCATCACTAAATCTTGCAAACTCCTTATGCTCAACTACATCATACAACTTGATATAGGGTTTGGTATTGCCTTGTCCCCATTGTGGAAAAGCAATTAGGCCTCCATCGTAGTTAAACATAGGAATAGAGGCACTGCATCCAGCATCGTTCAACGTTTTTTTCTTACCATTAGCGAAGTCTAAAAGAACAACTTCCGTTTGCAACTTATCTTGATTGCCGACAGTAAAGAGCAACGCATCTTGTGATGGGCTATAGGATGGATGTATCAGTTCTCGAAAATTATTCAGAAGAGTTTCTGTTGTATTGCTATTGATTTGTCTTCTGCAAATAGAGTATTTTCTGTTTTGACGAGACTGGTATAGTAGTGAAACAGAATCTGCAAGTAACGTCGGATAGCGTTCACCATAGTTTCCTAAACTCAGGTAATCATATGCATGAGAAATATTCTCGTACTCAGCAACCAACCTTGAAGCAATGAGTTCGTGGCCCAGTACATTCAGATGTTCGTCAATAAGAAAGAATGGCAGCGAAGAAACCCTGAAATCGTCATACATATCAATGAGTGTCAATCCTTCTTTTTGTGCGACTTCAGCACACAGGCGATTAGCTGCTTGCAAGTCAACATCATTTTCTTTTAGCTTACAGATTTGAAGAGTCTCTTTTAACATATGCGGAGAAATCTGCTCCTTAGAAGGGATAAGTATCAAGACAAGCTCTGCACCACTGGATTCTACTATACGTTTGAACTCAGATATGCATGTAGCAAACCTATCCTTATCCTTTTCTTTTTTGGGGGATGATGACTTGTATAGGATATTTGAGTCGATATTGTCCTGTATGTTCAAAAAGAACGGCTCCATCCATCTTCCAAGCGGTGTCTCATCATGTGGACTCAATTTGTATGATATGTATCGGTAGAGCGAAGACTTCTCAGCGATATAATCCTGAAACGAAGAGCGATGTTCTTTAATATCCTTAAAGTCATTGAAAACACCTATTTGGAGAAATACTTTCTTCGGATGTAGTTTCAGACCTATTTCCTTATAGAAATTCAATTCTTCATATAATCCAGCACCGCTGATACCTGCATTGATGATTGTCTTGTCAGGAAAGCTTTTGTAGAGAAGTGACGTGAATAGGTATTCGTAATCAACTTGTGCCCCTTGTGTAAAAGAGTCACCGATAAAGAGCCAATCACATTTTTTGATGCTATCATCAGCATTTGTTTGTTCATCGATTCGAAAACCCTGACAGTTTGTACGATAGAGACTACAATATTCATCAGTCTCAAACTTTTGGTCTAAGTATGGCTTATTGAAATAGAATTTGTTATGCAGTTCGTAGAGATTGGGTATATCGTTATCAGCACCGAACACTCTAAAGAGCAATTCTGCGTGATAGCAAATACTGAGAATGGCCGCAATATTGAAAGCCCAGACTTTTAAACGCAATGACTTGATATTGCTAACAGCAGCTCCAATAATCCAAACAAACAAGCATATAGCAACACCCCATCCAATACTATGCAGTAGAATTGAAAGGGTTATTGGATTCCAGAGGAGTATGAGAACTATATGAAACCAATGCTTCGTCATTTACATTATATTTTTTCAATTGACTCCTTGTGCTTGCGTACTCTCATACGTTCTTCAGAATTGCGCACGCGCTGTTCGTATTCTTCTATTCTACGTATGGAATCATTCCTTCGCTCTTCAAGGATTCTTCTTTCTTGCTCTAGTTTGTCTTGAAGTGCTTTCAATAATCTTTCGCAACTTCTGTCAAAGTATGTGATATAACAATCCCCGTATTTCTGCCTACGAATGCTAATGATTGCATTTTTGAAGGTCCATATATTCGTATCAGCGAATTGCTCTCTTGGTTCGCTATAAATAGGGCTATCGTGTCTGTCAAATAAGTAATGGATGCAAGGGTCTGACAGTTCTACTTCTCGTGGTAGAATGGTTTCCGTTTCACCATACTTTTGGCTATATAAAGACACTATACTGTCAATTTCATGGGCGGTTTTGAATTGTATTGCCAAAAGCTTATTCTTTCTACAAAATAGCCCTATAACAGTTGGCTCATTATCCCACTCATAAGAAACATATAACAAACTGTCAAAAACTATAGAATAGTCGACATCTCCAATTGTAATGCCGTATGACTTATACTCATCTTGGGCTTCATCATTTGACAAAAGAGAATATTCATGTGATGAGTTGATGATATGGATACAGGAATCAATCGAACTTCCCAGTTTAAAGTCCGAGAAAGAAAGCACACGGTTTTCCTTAGAACGTGCTTCTTTTATCTTAATCCTACTATTATTGATGCTATCAATTCTCTCATTCTGCTTCTTGACGAATCTGCTGTAAGAGATTCTTGCCTGAACGGGGGGTAAATAAGAAATAAAACCTACGAAGACAAAGAAAGAAATACCGAACGCCATCCCTTTTATAAAAGAAGGACAGCTTCGTATAGATCTCCACTTATTATCACCCTTTAGGCCAGCAACTTCCAGTGAACCAGCAATTAAAAGAGTATAAACAGCTGCAGCAATCAAGAAAAAAGCAATACTTATAATACTTGGAGAGTCCGATTGGCGATAAAAGCCATAATAACAAAAGGTGGCTTCAAATAGGTGGGTAAATCCTACTAAAGATGGAAAGATTAACCAGAATAGCAATCCGCAAATTGATAGTCCGCAAAACAGACCACCAGCTAATGGCGAAGGTTGCTCTTTTAATATTGTCAAGTCATATGAAATCAGTCCCGCTATAATAGAGATCGCTATTATTTGGACAAAACCGACAACAATAGATGCAAATAGTGGCCACCATCCGTTGCCACTTGTTAATCCCAAATAGATTGCTGGCGAAAAGAATAGGGTAACATAACCTATTATGATTGAAATTGCATATTTGAAAGAGAACCCTTTAAACATAGCATCTAATATAGTATCGTTGATTTAATTGGAAATGACAGAGATGATATTAAGCACAAACGAACAATCAAATCCTTGGAATACAAGACGTTTGACATTATTGCCGTCACGCTGGACTTCCATTCCGTCTGAATAGGGATTGATGCCAATTATTTTGCTATAAGGAACCTTGATACTACGAGTTAGCCCCATGAAAATTATATTCTTATTTGTGACGTATAAACTGCCAAGCCCCATATTCTCCATATAACTCGTTTCTACAGGATGCCCCCTGAATCCACCTGTGCGGTATCTTACACCCTTCATAATTCGAAAGCTGAAACCGCCTGTATGCCCTACATATTCCCTTTTGATTTTTTCCTGATACATTGTGACATTGTTGTAGCACCACAGTGCATCTTCATCTTTAGCAAGGATAATTGGGGCGTTGATAACATATCGTGGATGACGACCAGCTTGAATGTCACTCAAAATAGACGATTGTCCGAGTTCTTCAATTTGTGTGCCTTGCAGCGAAGCAGGAAGATTGATTAGTGAAAGCCCAAGTGTGGATACATATTCGTCAACCTTATGTTGCTCTGCAGGTGTCAAATAACCATCCTTAAGGAAGTTTTTCCCTGCCTGCCCCAACATTTCGTAATAAGCATCCTGCTCTTGTTGACGAGAAATGGGAAGCGTGTTCATAACCTGTTGTGAGATTTGTATAGCGCGTTTAAGGGTTTTCTGGTTTGTGAAGTATTCTGCCATAAAACCACGCAGCATCTTCTGACAGAGTCTGTCAAGAGCACCAGAAGAGTTTATGCCTTGGTATGAAACTCCAACATTGTCAAGAAATTCTTTCACTCTTGCCAATTGCGTAGAATGGAAAGGCCAGTGAATGGTGTTTGTCCATTCATCTATACATTTTCCCGACGAACAGCTTATATCTTCAGAAGATACAAAGAAAGTTTGAGAGACGTTAGCGACAACTTTTTTAAACTCACCTATCTGAGTAGTATTCCTAAAATAAGAACGCATAGCTCCTTCCAGGATAGTTATACCCTGGTTGTGTTTCTCTTCACATTCCTTATGGGAGTGGGAGAACATTCCTGCACTCTTACCACAATATTTGCATGTTGCCATAGGCTATGTTATATTGGTGACAATCCTTTAAATATATGCTTTGATGTCCCGAACAGACCACAACATTTATCTTTGACCGTGCACTTAGTACAGATGTCAAGATAACGGGTCTTCCAATCAGAAATGCTCTGTGCTGCGAACCGATGATATTCTGTCGGTAGCAAACAAAGAGGAATATTGTATATAGCGACTGGTATATCCCAATCATCCAGTTCTTTAACAGCCTTACATAATTGACTGACGTAGTCAACAGGTTCTATCCAGATTGTACCTGCATTCTTTGTTGCCCATCCAGTATCTTCCATGCCCATATAAGCAACCCAAGATACAAAATACAAGTTTTTGAAAATAAATTCTGCCAGTTGAGATAGTCGATAATAATTTAGTTTATTGACAACCACTCTCAATTCAATGGGGATGCCTTCGTCCGCAAGGTTGTATAAACCAAGCATCGTTTCGTTGAAAGCGCCTTTAGCACCTGCTATTATGTCGTGATCACGGAAATAATCTGAATGTAAAGGTACACCAACAAAGACCTTGTCGCCACCTACAACTTTCAGTTGATGGGTGAAGTCGTTATTGATAAATGTACGACCGTTACTGAGTATATGAATTTCTGTAGAAGGCAATTCATTCCGAACAAGAGAGATGAGATCAATGAAGCGGTTTCCAGCTAGGGTTGGTTCACCACCTGTAATACATACGACCTTCGTTTCCTTTGGTGCAGATTTGATGAGTTTGACATTCTGATTATAAAAGTAATTGAAATCTTCACCTTTTTGAGGCGGCTGACAACACATGATGCAATGGTTGTTACATTGGTTTGTAACAAACAACACATTGCTGTTGGAGTCTATTTCAAATTTCTCTTTCATTTTACCCATCTTCTAAAAATTGGTAACACTTCACAACCTCGTTCAACAATCAGAGAAAGGAGATGTTCGATAATCGCCTTGTTCTTTTCACATACCATTGATGTAGGTCTGAAGCCGTACATGTCTCCCTGTGTAGAATGATGACGTACAGGGTCTGCTCCGCAATAAGTTTTAATTGGGCATGAAGAACATCCAGCCAAGACTTCATTTGCCCAAACCTTACCCATCTTCCTTGCAACTGAACCACAGAACACATCCCCATATCTGTCAGTCACTTTACCCAAGCGAAAACTGAAGTCACGTATTTCTGCCAGCATTCTTGATTCATCAGAAGCATACACGTAACCATCATAGTTGTAAACTATCACAGAATTTATGGTTCCTGCAGGAGACTGAAGATCTACAAAACCTGTAGTGTATGGAGTAAGCATCTTTCTCAGTATGATAGAAGCGTATTCCTCACGAAAGAATAATCCCTGCATATTCAACTCTATGATATAATCAAGAGCTGTCTTGTAGAACTCAACAAATCTTTGGTTATAATTCTTCCAATCATCATTTTGGGCAGCAAGTCCATAAGGATTGAGAGCACGCAGAAAAATACCATTAAAACCGTCTTTGACATACTCGTCAACGATTTCTTTGGGATAGTCAAGAGCCAGTTCCGATGTGGTCATCAGCGCAGAAATGGCATCATTACCCAAGACATGACGAGCCTTATTGATTCCAGCGATGGTCTTCTCGTAACTATCTTCTCGTCCACGGTTTTTGTTGTGAATATACGATGGACCATCAAGCGATGTAGAAATCAGGATGCTATGCTGTTTGCAGAGTTCCAACAATTCATCAGAAAGAGTCCTGCAATTGGTACATAAGACGTAGGTCAACTTGCGATTTTCAACCTTATTGATTTCTTCTGCGGTTTCTATTCCATGCCTAATTAGGTCGATTTCCAAACTTGGTTCACCTCCTTGGAACTCCATAGTTAGGTGGGGGGAAGGTGACTGGAACATCATCTGGACTGAAGCCGTCATGTCTTCTATAGACATTGAACAATGCTTGCTTAGCTCCTCTTGACTTGTGGCCTGACAATAGGTGCAATTCTGGTTGCACCGAAGGGTGAGAACAAAGATGTGCAAAGATGTCTTGTCATCAAGGAATCCTTTCTTTGTCCTTAGCCTTGAAGCATAAATATCCAACAAAGACGGTAACACTTCTTCTGTAATGAAGAGGTTAGCAACCAATGACTTATATAAATCTCCGTCGGAAATTGTATGGTCAACAATTGACCGTGCTGTACCAATTGGAGTGATAATAAAATCCCCCAGTTCGTTTATCAGAACTTCGTGGTTTGAAATTGTGATAAAATTAAATGGTAACAGCTCATAATTTCTCATTCTAATATTTCTTCTTCTGTCAATTCGTCAAATTCGCCAAACGCCTTAGCGTATAAAATGGTTTTTATATCCTTGGTCTCTTTGTCAATCTGTTCGCGTAATTTGTAATCGTTTAATTTCTGAAAGAATTCAAGACGAAACTGCTTTTCGTCTGACACATTATCAATAGTCAATGTTTCTATAGACTCCTGTAGGGTACGTTGTATCGTATATTGGTTTGAAAACCAATATATTACAGTTGATATACAACTATCAGAAAATATGTTTCTATCAATGTTAAGTGTCATTTTTTGAAATTCTTAAGCTTGGTGATGGTCTGCGTATCAGGAATACCTGTAACTTCCAATTGGTTATATGCTTGGAACATCTTTAATGCCATAGCCACTTCACTGTTGAAAACAGCATTGCCAGACTTGTATTCCAACTTTGAGGATTCTGGTGCATAGCCCGCTGCTGTCAGCAGTTTTACAAGCTGAGAAACATCATATCCCGTTGTTCCTTCTGTTATGTCACGGAAACCTAAATCGATAGTTGTTTTACTCTCGTCCCACGTCTGAAGTGCAATAGAAGTTGTATTATCAACCGTACCAGAAGGTGTGAGGCCTGCATCTCGCTGAAAATGCTTAATTGCTGCCGACATATTAGCATCATATAGGGTATAGCCGGATTTCTTTGTTACAGAATTCCGTTTCAAATAGTACTTGGAAACCAGTAATTCAGCCAGTTTGTTAACATCGGCACCATAAATACCGGATTTGATGGTACGATCTCCTAAAGAGTAATCAGCTGCAGTCTTTGTGGGTACAGAATATAGTCCGTTAATACGTGATGAACTCGATGAACTACTTGAACGACTAGACGAACTGCTCGAATAGTGAGAAGTGTGAGAACTTGAATAGTGAGAAGAGTGTGAACTGTGACCGCCACCACCGGAATAGTGTGAACGGTGACTACTATGCGATCGATGCCCATTTACCATAGACATACGCCCAGTTGGACTGATTTTGACCACATTCTTATAAATACGGTGTTTGATTTCGCCAACTTGGTCACTGTCATCATCTTCAGGTTCAAAACTCGGAAGAAATGGGTTCTGTGCTTTAGCATCCGAACTATGCATAAGGGACATAACGGAGCTAAGTAGTATAGACTTCAGTATTTTTTTTGTAATCTTGCTCATTGTTCCTTGTTTTTAATGAATTTCAACCAATAGTCATCTGGAGAGAGTTCCAGAAGCTCTTCCAAAAGTTTCTTTCCATCTTCATTCAACTTACCGTTATTTGCTGACACATTGAGAATCAGGGTATTCCTTCCATTATCCACCTTACTGACTATTTCTGTTTCAACTCCATTGAGCTTTTCTTGAAGACGAGTGCGCTCAGAAGAAGGAATGTCTAATTGCAGTTGTTTTTGTAAGGCATTCTTCGCTTGTAGCAGACTTGGATTGTCTGTTTTGCCTTTCTCAATCAGTTTGTCTGTGACCTCTTCCATTTTTTGGAAAGCATCTTCTTTGTAAGAAGAACTGTTAAAGGCATCGTAGTTTGTATAGGCTTCTGAATATGACACAATTGCTTGGTCATATAAACCAGAGGACATGAAAGAGTCGCCTTTTTGTACCGTCTGATTAAAAGCATTGATATCTCCTAATGATGACACATAAGAAGTGCCATACGCTCCACCAAGGAGTAAGGTTGTAGCAACAGCTGCAACCTTAGTATAGGCTTTACGCTTCAGAGAGGAGGTGTCTTTGTAATGTGCCTGTAAGACTTTCTCCTTTTCTTGAATGCACCAATCAGCATCATTTGTTTTTAAAGCGTCACTTAGAAGCTTTATCTTACCTTCTACAAGAGAGAGCTTTGTAAGGGCTGATGCAGGGTAATATGCAGAAGTCTTGGCAGGAATAACCAACAATGTGTCTAATAATCTGCGATACTCTTTCTTCTGGGCACTCAACTCTCCTTTTAAATCAGAAATCGTATTTTTCTTGTTGGTGTGTTTCGTGGAAGATGATATAGTGGTTTTATTTCCAGAAGCATATTTGGGAACAACAGTGGATGTTCCGAGTCCGTATACTATTGATGATAACAAGTATGTAACAATGTCCTGTTGGAATCCATAGTTCTGGCATATTTCCGTTGTGTACGAATTAACTTTCAGATTCCAGTCCTTCTTTACACTCAACAATTTTTCTCCATATCCTGCTTTCAACAATGTCCTGAGAACTGGCTTGGCAGCAGGAAGATCATCAAAAGAAGCGACATCATCAAGAATGTTTGACAATCTAATACTCTTGACAATATCATTTCCATATTGCTGAATGACTCCCTTGATAGATTCGGGCAGTGTCTTATTTTGCTTCGCCATTTTCACATAAGTTTTTAGAAATGCTAAGTGACAATTGTTGCATTAAAGCGTCATGCTTCAGTAAGAGTTTTGTCCGTCCTTCTTTTGCCCTCTCAATATCTTGACGAGCATAGTCTGCTTCGATTTTATCCTTCTCGGAATAGGTCTCCGTTACTTCTACAAGATGAAGCTTTTGCGTAAGTTTCTCTATACGGCTGTCTGTGGCATGGATATTGTCAGTTACCAGATTTATTTGATACTGAATAAAGTCTGAGATATGAACCTGCAGGGCATCTATATTATAGATGAAAGCAATTGACATGTCGTCTTTACTTCCGATTGCGCTTAACTGAGGAAGTTCTTCCTCTATAGACTTGATTGTTGGCTCACGTCCTTCATTGACAAGCATCTTTACTACCTGAATATAGAAGTTCGTTAGATTCTCAATCTCGCCAAAAGAGTCATCTAATCCGTCGGATCCTAAGAATACAGCCATTGGGAAATGGCCATCTCCTTGATAACAATATCTAAACTCATTAATAGCTTCTGAGTCACAAATTGATGTCGTTTTATTTAAGAAGCAGCGATCATCCCAAGGAATAGGCTCCATCCACAACGGCTTCTCTTGGAAGGAAATACATTTACCATCACCTAAATGAAATGCGAACCAATACGTTGGCATCTGAACATACACCATAAGTGTACATCCATAAATCTTTTCCAACTTTATTCCTTGCTTTAAATCTTCCAAATATATCGAATCAACATTTTCTGCTTCCCAGGAACTAATAGGAGTATTGGTAGCATGTTCTACAATCCTATTGTTCCACTGGAATATGATGGATGAAAAAAGTTGTCGGAACGCAATGTCAATTGGTTTTTGTTTCTTGATAGGTTCTTCTGATAATGTTTTTTCTAATGCGATAGCCTCCTCTGCCGTATATGGATTTCCCTCAAAAAGACCTTGATCTATAGATGCTACAAATTGGCGGACTGCTTCCAGGGTTACCTCTGCTGCGTATTTCGCTCCGATGTCACTCCTAAAATAGCGGTCGCCACCATGACCATCACAAACAATGGCAATAGACATCCCACTATCTGTAACAGCACTATATGAGAAATCTTGACAAGGCTTGTTCGAAGACTTGTGACTTTCTCCTTGGCATGAGAAATTGTAGCACTCTATCATTTATCCCCAATCATCAATATATTGGCTACTGTCAACTGTAGAGGTCGAATCTGATGATTCTGCACCGTCAATATTTTGGGTAGCATCTTGAATGTCCTTTACGACTTGTTCCTGTTTCGTCGTCTCACCAGCAGTACTGCTCTTACTGCCTATTTGAGAGGATGTAACAGCAACAACCCTGATGATTTGCTTCAGTGCATCTATATTGTGGACTGTAATAACCGCTTCTGATGAACCTGTAAAGTCTTTCAGAACATCTTTGTCTGCATCGTCGCCAATAGCAATTGCAATTTTAATAGCAGACTTGAACCAATTATTAGCTTTCAACTTAGCCAAACCTGTGTTGTAGTCGTCTGTCGGACCGCCATCGGAGAGGAGGATTATTGCAGGGGCGAAAGAACCACTGGCAGATTGCATAAAACCGCCTGAACGCGACAGTTTTGATGCTAATTCAGAACAAGCTGCACCTAATGACGTTAACCCGCTTGCTGCCACATCTTGCCAGATGAAATCTTTAGCAAGTTTTGGCTCGTCATACAGCCAGTTAACTCCATTGGAGAATTCCAAAGCAGCAACTTTGATTTCTGCGTCAGGATTGGTTTCTGAGATGTCATTAAGCATTGGTAGCACGTTAACAACTGCATCGTTTACTGCACCAATTTTGTTTCCTTCCATACTGCCAGAAGTGTCAATCAGGAAGAAAAGTGTCATCGTTCTACGAGGAACACTTACGGTTTCGTCTAAAAGTCCCATATTATTACTATTAAAAAATTGATATTATGCAATTACTTCACCTTTCGCTCCTGTAGCACCTTTGATGCTGGAGCCAAATGATATTTTCAAGCCATTCAAGATAGGCAAGAATTCATTGGGTTTGACAACTTTTACCTTTCCACTAGGAGTATCTACATTCCAACTGGACTGAGTCAGATTCCTAATCACAAGAAGATTTTTGTCTGATGGGAAGAAATCAACCTCTGCATCGGGTATATTGTCATTGTCTATATACAGTTTCGTGCCAGCGGTTAATATTAAATTACGATTATTTAATTTGAGTTGCTTCGATGTATCAATGTCCTTACCGCAGTTGATACATTTATGATTATTACCCTCCATGTCCACAAATGTTTCTTCGTGACAATTGGGGCACATGCCCAACTCATCACGTACTCTCGAAATAATCTTCTCCCATTCTTGCTCAATCATACGGGCATTCGGGTTACTCAATTTATCTTCGCTGAACTGCTCGATAAAGGCGTTTCTGAGCAATGACGGGAATAGTGGCCATCTTTTGATGATATTTTGGTGTACACCTCTTACTGGCAAATTGGATTTGCCGGTAGGACTATATATAAAAAGAGCCTCACTGCCATAGAAGCGTTTTTCAAATGCCTCTGTCATACAAGGACATGCAACAACTTTGGCTCCTTCAAAAGGATGATTTGCAAAGAAAAGCATGAATAAGATAACCGAAAGTGAAAAACGGTCGCTGTATTTGTCAGGGATTCCGCCTGCAACTATTTCGGGAGCCATATAGCGTGCCTTCCCCATGATGCCTGACTTTTCTCCTTGTGGCATTACGTTGTCATTATCACAGATAAGGACGTCTCCATCCGTAGGACGAATAAAGAAATTGCCATCATTTAAATCTTGATAGCTATAGCCAAAACGATGTAACATCATAAAACCGTTGCAAATCTTCATTGCAGCAGCAAGCATTGCATTTAACGATTTAAAATTCTTGCGTGCGAGCAAGTAATTTCCAAACTCGAAATAGTCGCTTGGACGGAGCTTCATAATGTAGCCATAACTGCCATTTTCCTGCAATGTCAAATATTCTGGCCAAATGAATGCGCCTGATGGTGCTCCTTGTCGAATGTTACGTTCCAAGTTTTTATAAAACCTTTCATCTGGTGGGTTGAGATACCATTTTAAGGCCATCTGTTGACCATCCAAATCTACAAGATAAACAATACCTTGCCCACCACGTCCAAGTTCTTTTATAACAGTTGCCTGACTTCCAATAGTCAGATTTACTTTTGCTCCATTTTGTAGTTCCATAGTTCTTGTTAATTTAATAACCACCTCCTCTTAGATCAAATGTTTCTGCAGTTTGCAAGACTCCTGACTGATGGCAACTTGGGCAGGTCACTCTTTCCTGGCCATGCCAACAAACAACTGAGCCACAATTGCCACATATATAAAAGCGCTTCTCTCCACAGTGTGGGCATCCAGGGAATCTGTCATCTAAAGATATGGTGCCATGTACACGCTTACTATCGAAGCCTTCACGATGAGCCTTGGCTTTATCTATTTTGAAGGCCCAAACAAACTTAAGGTTTCCCCGAAGTGGATCAACCGTAATCCCAAATGGCTTCCTTGTTTCCTCGCACTGTGCAAGGATAGCGAATGCCTCATTGCTAAGCTTTGTTATATCCATGATGGTAGCAACATTATTGGTCTGTTCGTAATAATTCTTCGACTCCAACTCCAAGACATTTGGAAATCTGAATAAGTGTTTCAACATTTGGCTGGGAAACATTGGTCACCCACTTAGACACTGTTGCAGGATCTTTGCCAAGTTGTTCTGCCAGCCATTTGTTTGTTCTCTTTTTCTCAGCCAGCATCACTTTGATTCTGTTTAAGTCTTTTGATTCCATCTTTAAATATATAATGTGATGCAAAGGTAATGATTTTATCAGAATAAGCCGACAATTCATGGTTGTTTTTTTTCGATAATGGCGCAAAAAAAACGATAAAAACGCAATAAATACTAACGATGAGATCAAAAGAAGGTCTTTGCCGTAGTTCTTTTGACGTGTATGGCGAAGAATAAAGCAACATGTATATTGAAGCGTGTTTTATTTCAATGACAATGGTACAATAGGCTTGGTTAAATCTGTCGTTTTGGCAAATATAAAGGCAAAAACATTTCATGCACTCACAAGTAATCGCACCAAATTACAGAAGGTCACCCAAAGGTCACTTCGGGTCCTCTATGTTCACCTTATGTTCACCAACAAAAGAAAAAGCACCTACAAAATCTTTGTAAGTACTTGATTTTCAGTGTGGACCAGCCTGGGCTTGAACCAGGGACCTCCAGATTATGAGTCTGTTGCTCTAACCAACTGAGCTACAAGTCCGGCAGATACAGCGAAAGGCTGTAATGCGGGTGCAAAGGTAATGGTTTTTTGCTTAATGTGCAAATAAAACGCGAATTTTATTTTTTTTGAAAACGATTTTTTTCCGAAAATATAATGGCTTGTGATATTGGAGGATTGTTTAGTGAGGGCATGTATTATGTGTATGTGGTGTGTTGAATGGAGGTGGTTTGTTTTTGACAATCTGTCGTTTTATATAACAAGAGGATATATCTCAGCCGGCATACCCTCTTGTTATCAGTGTGATATGTTGTTCTTTATTATTCTATCTGCATAGTGTGCAGCCGGAGCATTTACTTAGTTCGCCGCGGAAACGTTGCTCCACGAGGTGATGAAGACGGTCGCGGAGAGGGAGGAGTTGCATCTTGTCAACCACTTCATTTATGAAAGCGAGCTGCAGGAGCAGCTTTGCTTCGCTCAAAGGTATTCCACGCTGGCGCATATAGAAGAGTGCGGCATCGTTGAGTTGACCCACTGTGCTGCCGTGTGCGCACTTCACGTCGTCGGCATAAATCTCCAACATCGGCTGCGAGTACATGCGTGCCGTCTTCGAAGCGCACAGGTTCTGGTTTGTTTCCTGCGATACGGTTTTCTGCGCTCCCTGCTCAACGAGTATTAAGCCGGCAAACGCTCCCACGGCATTGTCATCGAGAACGTATTTATACAGTTCGTTGCTCGTGCAGTGTGGTGCGCGATGGTCTATGACGGTATTGTTGTCAACATGCTGGTTCTTGTCGGCTATCACACATCCGCAAAGGCTGCATTCTGCTCCTTCTCCGTTGAAAACGAGGTCGGTGCGGTTGCGTGTGATGCCGTTGTGAAGCGTTATGACGTTATGGTTCACGCTGCTGTTCGCCTGTTGGTCGATATACACATTGCTCACCCTGACGTTCTTGGAGTGAGTCTCCTCAAGGCAATAAAACTCCAGTCGCGCCCCTTCTGCCACGCTTGCCTCCACCACCTGTGTGGTAAGGAATTTGCTGTCGTCGGCGGTATGGTCGCAGAAGAGCAGTTTCACCTCTGCGTTTTCCTCCACAACTATCAGCACACGGCGGTTTGTCATGAAGTTAACGTCGGGGTTCTGACTTCCCAAAGGCGACTTCAACATGTTGATAATCTGTATTGCCCGCTCCACTTTCACGCCCCGCGGTACGTAAACGAAGAGTCCGTCTTGTGCCAACATGGTGTTCAGTGCGGTGATACCGTCTTCTGCCGTCTTTGCTATCTTGCCGTAGTATTTTGCCACCAAATCAGGCTGCTCGGCGGCAACTTTCGACAGACTGTCCACAATCACGCCCTCGGGGAGGTGGCTTTTGGGCAGCGTCTTGTCATAGAAACTGTCGTTAAGCACGAAGTATAGCGACGTGCTAAGGTTCGGAACATCGCAGCGGAAAGCCTCGTAGGGGTTCACCGGGATGTCTAAGCGTTTGAGGTTCAGTCCGTAGTCCGGTTCGAAAAGTGACGGGACGTCGGTGTATTTGTATCTCTCCACCTTCTTTGTGGGAAATCCCAGCCGTTGGAAATCGCTGAAAGCATCGTCGCGAAGGTCGTTCATCACGCCGGTGCTGTACTCTTTTATGAGTTCGGCAGACTGTCGGTAGAGGTCTATATATTGCTGTTCGCTATTCATAAACTATCCATTATTCAGTCTTCTCCGACTTCTTCCTTTATCCAGTCGTAGCCATGTTCCTGAATGGCTCGTGCCAATTCCGGGCCGGCAGTCTTAACAATCTTTCCCTTGTATAGCACATGCACGAACTGCGGGCGTATCATTTCGAGCAGTCGGTCGTAGTGGGTTATCACGATACATGAGCTCTCCGGGGTTGCCAGTTTGTTCACTCCCTCTGCCACGATGCGCATCGCATCGACGTCAAGACCTGAGTCTGTCTCGTCGAGAATGCTCATTTTCGGCTCGAGCATTGCCATTTGGAATATCTCGTTCCGCTTCTTCTCGCCTCCGCTGAAGCCCTCGTTCACCGAGCGGTTAGACAGCTTCGAGTCGAGGTCAACTATCTTTCGTTTCTCTCTCATCATCTTCAGGAACTCTGCAGCGTTTAGCGGTTCCTCTCCGAGATACTTTCGTTTCTCGTTCACTGCAGCCCTCATGAAGTTTGTCATTGATACTCCCGGAATTTCCACGGGGTATTGGAAGGAGAGAAAAATTCCCTCATGCGCTCTGTCTTCCGGTTTCATATCGAGCAGGTTCTTACCGTTGAAGAACGCCGAACCCTCCGTAACCTCATACAGCGGATTGCCCACGAGCACTGCGCTAAGGGTGGATTTTCCCGACCCGTTGGGTCCCATTATGGCGTGCGTCTCGCCGTCGTTGATAACGAGATTTACGCCTCTAAGTATTTCCTTGTCGCCGATACGGGCGTGTAAGTTTCTTACCTCTAACATATCTTGATTAGTTTTATATCTATAAACATAAAAGCATATTTATCAATGTTTCCACTATGCACTCTCCAAGCGGTTGGTTTCTCGACCTACGATAATAATTGTCTTCCTCCTCGAACAATGATGGTGGGTCGGGAATCCGGAAAGGACCGGCGATGAACTGACGCGTATCGAGTTTCGGTTGCATCCTCTTTCCTGCAAACATTATAGACCGTTGTGTTCCGTCACCGGTCTTAGGAACGTACAGGTGGTAAGGGTCGAAGCGCATCTGCAGCACCGTCATGACAGAGTCTATGCTGTTCGTTCCCTTCTCAAGCACCCTCGGCACTTGCGCAAAGGAAAGTGTTGCCACGCTGAACCACAGGAAACAAATGACAATAAGTTTCTTCATTTTCTGTTTTTCCTATCCTACTGTCCCCTCAAGCGATACCGACAGCAGTTTCTGTGCTTCCACAGCGAATTCCATCGGCAGTTTGTTGAGCACCTCCTTTGCATATCCGTTGACAATCAGTCCCACCGCCTGTTCGGTCGGAATGCCGCGCTGGTTGCAATAGAAGAGTTGGTCTTCCGAGATTTTACTTGTCGTAGCCTCGTGTTCGAAAATGGCAGTGTCGTTGTGAGTGTCCATATACGGGAAGGTGTGAGCAGCGCAGTTGCTGCCCAGCAGCAGTGAGTCGCACGAACTATAGTTGCGCGCGTTCTCTGCCGTCGATGCCGCACGCACAAGTCCCCGGTAAGAGTTCTGCGAGTGTCCTGCCGAAATTCCCTTCGATATTATCGTTGACTTGGTGTTGCGCCCGATGTGTATCATCTTCGTTCCGGTGTCTGCCTCCTGATAGTTATTTGTCACGGCGACGCTGTAGAACTCCGCTTGCGATTTGTCGCCACGCAGTATGCACGACGGATATTTCCATGTTATGGCACTTCCTGTCTCAACTTGTGTCCACGAAAGTTTAGACCCTTCGCCCCTCAGGTCGCCCCTCTTGGTGACGAGGTTGAGCACTCCGCCCTTCCCGTTTTCATCTCCCGGATACCAGTTCTGCACCGTGGAATATTTCACTTCGGCACGGTCTTTCACTATAATTTCCACTATTGCTGCATGGAGTTGGTTCTCGTCGCGCATCGGAGCGGTGCACCCTTCGAGGTAAGACACGTATGCGTCGTCGTCGGCAATAATCAACGTGCGCTCAAACTGTCCCGTATTGCGGGCGTTGATGCGGAAATAACTGCTCAGTTCCATTGGCGAGCGCACCCCTTTCGGGATGTAAACGAATGATCCATCGCTGAATACCGCACTGTTCAAGGCAGCAAAGAAGTTGTCGCGATATGGCACCACCGTGCCCAGATATTGCTTCACGAGGTCGGGATGTTCCTTTATCGCCTCGCTTATTGAGCAGAAGATAATGCCCTTCTCGGCAAGTTTCTCCTTAAAGGTGGTCTTCACCGACACCGAGTCCATAATCGCATCGACAGCCGTTCCGCTCAATGCCAGCCGCTCTTCGAGCGGAATGCCCAGTTTGTCGAACGTTTTCATCAGTTCCGGGTCTATGTCATCCACGGTCGCCGGACCCTCTTTCTTCGGCTTCGCCATTGGGTCTGCATAGTAAGAAATGGCTTGATAGTCGATTGGCGGCATGTTGAGGTGCCCCCATTCGGGCTGCTTCATCGTCAGCCAATGCTTGAAAGCCCTCAGTCGGAAGTCGAGCATCCAGTCGGGTTCGCCTTTCTTTTTCGATATCAGGCGCACCACATCTTCGTCTATTCCGCTTTCTATTATATCGGTATGCACGTCGGTGGTGAAGCCGAATTCGTATTTCCGATCCGCCACCTCGCGCACAAATTCATTATTATTCGAACTCACAATGTTTTGATTTGTATATTCTTTGTTAAAAAGTAGCATCCCGAAGTCAACCCGTAATAAAGTGCTCCGGGCTTAAAAGATGTTCGGAAACGGATGATCGGCAACGTTCATCGGTGTTTCGGGTCATGCCCTGCACTACCTTCGGTTGCCAATCACCCATTTCCTGCTATATTAAAGTTTCTGTTCAACCTCTATCTCGGTGAATGTCTCTATGATGTCGCCCGCCTGAATGTCGTTGAAGTTCACGAGTGAGATACCGCATTCCAGTCCCGTTGCCACTTCCTTAACATCGTCTTTATAACGCTTCAGTGCGTCGATAGGAGCGGTGTGTACGACAATTCCGTCGCGAACAACACGAGCCTTGTCCTTGTTGTGCACCTTGCCCTCGATTACCAAACCTCCGGCAACAGTGCCCACTTTTGAAATCTTGAACACCTGCTTCACCTCTATCTCTCCGGTCACAATCTCCTTCTTCACCTTGTCGAGCATGCCCTCCATAGTGGATTTCACCTCGTCGATTGCGTCGTATATAATAGAATAGGTGTTTATTTCCACGCCCTCGCGCTCGGCAATCTTGCGTGCATCAGCCGACGGACGAACTTGGAAGCCCACGATGATTGCATCGGATGCGCTTGCCAGCATAACGTCGTTTTCGCTGATTTGTCCCACTGCCTTGTTGATGACGTTCACCTGAACCTTCTCTGTCGAGAGTTTGATGAACGAGTCGGAGAGGGCCTCGATACTGCCGTCGGTGTCGCCCTTGACGATGATGTTCAGTTCGTGGAACTCTCCCAGAGCGATGCGATGACTGATGTCGTCGAGCCCGAGGGTCTTCGTCGTGCGCAGACTTTGCTCGCGCTGCAACTGCATTCGCTTGTTGGTGATGTCGCGAGCCTCCTGTTCAGAGCCCATGACATGGAACGAGTCGCCTGCCGTCGGCGCACCATTCAGACCGAGTATTATTGCCGGTTCTGCCGGATGAGCCTCCTGTATGCGCTGGTTGCGCTCGTTGAACATAGCCTTGATGCGGCCGTATGACGTTCCTGCCAGCACCACGTCGCCCACTTTCAGCGTACCGTTTGACACGAGCACTGTGCTCACATATCCGCGACCTTTGTCGAGAGACGACTCTATTATAGAACCCGATGCGTTGCGGTTGGGGTTAGCCTTGAGGTCGAGCATTTCGGCTTCGAGCAACACTTTCTCAAGAAGTTCATCCACGCCGATGCCCTTCTTTGCCGAGATTTCCTGACACTGATATTTTCCTCCCCATTCTTCCACGAGCAGGTTCATGTTTGCCAAGTCCTCACGTATCTTGTCCGGATTGGCTCCGGGCTTATCAATCTTGTTTATGGCGAACACCATCGGCACGTTGGCAGCCTGCGCATGGGCAATGGCTTCCTTCGTTGTCGGCATCACGGAGTCGTCGGCAGCGATGATGATTATGGCGATGTCAGTGACCTGAGCACCACGGGCACGCATGGCGGTGAACGCCTCATGACCCGGAGTGTCGAGGAATGTAATCTCCCTTCCGTCGCTCAGTGTCACGCCGTATGCACCGATGTGTTGCGTGATGCCTCCCGCCTCGCCTGCGATGACGTTGGCGTTGCGGATATGGTCGAGCAGCGATGTCTTTCCGTGGTCAACGTGTCCCATCACCGTAACGATAGGAGCGCGGGGGCGAAGGTCGGTCTCGTCGTCAATCTCTTCGGTGATAGCCTCCTGCACTTCTGCGCTTACGTATTCGGTCTTGAAACCGAATTCCTCTGCAACGATGTTGATTGTCTCGGCGTCGAGGCGCTGGTTGATGCTCACCATTATGCCTATCGACATGCAGGTTCCTATCACTTGGTTCACGCCGACGTTCATCATCGTTGCAAGTTCGCTCACGGTTACGAACTCCGTAAGTTTCAGAACCTTGCTTTCTGCGCGTGCTTCAGCCATCTGTGCGTCAATCTTTTCCTGCACGGCGTCGCGCTTCTCCTTACGATATTTCGCGCCTTTCTTGTTCTGGGTCTTCGATGTCAGGCGTGCCAGAGTTTCCTTTACCTGCCTTGCCACGTCCTCCTCGTTCACCTCGAGCGGCTTCTGCGGGCGGTTTCTCTTCTTTTTCTTGCCTCCGCCCTGCTGTGCTTTGCCGGCTCCTCCTTGCTGTCCCTTGCCTCCGGCGTTAGGCTGTTGCGACGCCTGTCGTGCCGCGGCGTCTATGTCAACGCGCTCTTTCGTTATGCGCTGACGTTTCTTCTTCTCGCCGCCCTGTGCCTTCGACAGTGCTGCTTTTTCCTCGCGTTCGCGGCGTTTCTCCTCCTTCGTTTTCTTCTTGGGACGAGTGCTTTGGTTTATTTCATCGAGGTTTATTGTTCCGAGCACCTTAACCTGAGGTGCAAGTTTCTTCTCGCTCTTCAGCGTAAATATGCCGCTCTCGTCACGCTCTTCTTTCTTCGCTTCAGGTTCGGCGGCTATCGGCTGCGGTGTTGTTTCCGGTTTTTTCTCCGCGCGAGGCTCTTCCTTGCGCGGCTCCTGTGCTTTCGGTTCTTCTGCTGCCGGTTTCTTTGGAGCCACAACCTCATTTTGCTTAGGCTTTTCGGCGGTCTTCACCTCTGCCTTGGGTGCGGTTTGCTCTTCTGCCTTGGGTTTGCTTTCGGGCTGTGCTGCCGGCTTTTCCTCTTTCTTCTCGGTCATTTCTGCCGGTTTTTCCACGCTCACTGCCGGTTGTTTTTTCTCTTCTTCCGGTTTCCGCGGCTTCTCCTGCTTTGCGGCAGGCTTCCCTATTGCGTCGAGGTCAATCTTTCCGAGCGGTGTGTATTTCTGCGGTTTTGCAGCCTCCGCCTTATGTTCGGCATTGCGTTCCCCTTTCTTTCTTTCCTTCTCTTTCGGCTTTTTGGGAAAGAGTTTGTTTGCATCCACTTTCACTTCCTTGTCTTTCTTGAATGCCTCAACCAATGCGCCATACTGCGCTTCGCTCAGTTTGAAACTCATTTCCGGTCTCACTTCGCCGAGGTTCGGGCGTTTCTCAAGGAATTCAACCGCCGTCTGAAGACCTATGTTCAATTCTCTTATTGCCTTATTTAATCTTACGCTCATCTATACTTTTCGGGTTTCTTATTCTTTTTTGTTCTTCGATATTGACACGTTAGCCGTTGTCCACGACCGCTGTCTCCTTGAGAGGGATACGCTTACTGCTCGAATTCCGCTTTCAGTATGCGTATAACATTATCCACTGTCTCCTCTTCAAGGTCCGCTTTCTCTATAAGCATCTCTCGCGGAGCGTTTATTACTGCCTTTGCCGTGTCAAGACCAATGCCTTTTATGGCGTCGATTACCCACATGTCTATTTCGTCGGAGAACTCATCCAAGTAGATGTCTTCGTCTGCCTCGTTCTCATCCACTTCGCGGAACACGTCGATGGTATATCCGGTGAGCATGGAAGCGAGCTTGATGTTAAGACCTCCGCGACCAATGGCGAGCGACACTTCTTCCGGCTTGAGATAGACTTCGGCTTTCATTTCCTCCTCGTTGAGGTTGAGGCTCGACACCTTTGCCGGACTGAGCGAGCGCTGTATGAACAGTTTTGTGTTTGCCGTGTAGTTGATTACGTCGATGTTCTCGTTACAGAGTTCGCGCACTATTCCGCGCACACGTCCGCCGTTCACTCCCACACATGCCCCTACGGGGTCTATTCGCTCGTCGTAACTCTCCACTGCCACCTTTGCCCTTTCGCCCGGCATGCGTGCCACCCGGCGTATTGTTATCAGTCCGTCGGCTATCTCCGGCACCTCTGCTTCGAGCAGACGCTCAAGGAATATGGGGCTGGTTCGGCTGAGTATGATTTTCGGGTTGTTGTTCTCGTTGTCCACGCGCAGTATCACGGCGCGCACCGTTTCGCCCTTGCGGTAGGTGTCTTTCTGTATCTGTTCGCTCTTTGGGAGCACGAGTTCGTTGTTCTCGTCGTCAACGAGCAGCACTTCTCGTTTCCAAATCTGATAGACCTCGGCACTTATCACCTGTCCCACGCGGTCCTTATACTTGTTGTATAGCGAGTCATGTTCCAGTTCGAGTATCTTGGAAGCGAGCGTCTGGCGCAGGTTCAGTATTGCGCGGCGGCCGAATTTGGCGAAATCCACAGGCTCCGATACGTCTTCGCCCACTTCATAGTCTGCCTCGATTTTGCGTGCCTCGGTGAGCGAAATTTCCTTGTTCTCGTCTTGAACGTCGTTGTCTGCAACCACCACTCGGTTGCGGTAAATCTCAAAGTCGCCCTTGTCGGGGTTCACGATGACGTCGAAGTTCTCGTCGGAGCCGAAAATCTTCGCTATCACATTGCGGAAACTCTCTTCGAGTACGCTAACAAGAGTCGTGCGGTCGATATGTTTCGACTCGTTGAACTCTTTAAAAGTATCGACCATGCTTATGGTCTCTTTCTTTATTGCCATTGTATATTTGTTTTTTTATTTTATCCTAATCGTTTGCGCCAAAGGCTACTGTGCCGTCGGCACCGCCCTGCTCTGCTACCGACCGGGGGCGAGTTCCGGGTATCAGAACTTTATCAGATACTTGCAATATTTCACCTCGTCCATGCCGTATTCGTGGTCAACATCCTGCAGCACGGGGCGTTTCTTTCCTTCCAACTTCACCTTCTCCTGAACGCTGACGGTGAATTTCCTTCCATCGACAGCCTTCAGCACTCCCTTCACTTTCTTGCCATCGCCGGCGAGCACTTCCACATCCTTGCCGATGAAGTTAAGATACTGCTGCTCCACCTTGAACGGCTGCCCCAGTCCTGCCGAGCCAACCTCCAGTTCGTAGTCCTCGTCGTCGCGGCTGAGTTGGCTTTCTATGAAGCGGCTTAGCTCCACACAGTCTTCTATCCACACACCATCGGCATGGTCGATTTCGACCACAATCTTGTCACTCGAGCTAACATCAACATCCACAAGGAAATATTCCTTGCCTTCCAGCCACTTGTTTACTAAATCTTCTACAATCTTTTTGTCAATCATTCTCTTGTCTTGCAATCTGTTATTTAAATGAAAATGTGGAACTTCGAGAAGCCCCACATTCCACCGAACGGCTGCAAAGGTACGAAATTATTTCCTAAAGTCCAAAGATTTCCGTAAAATATTGCTATTAAATTAAATGAATTCCATTGCCTTGGCATGATATTCTGTGAAAACCGGCAGCGGTGGCATGGATGCCGCTTGGTGTGCTTCAGGAGGTCGGTTGATGTCATGATGCACTGTGCGAAGATATATACCGGCGTGCAAAACCGCCGAAATTGCAAAGTAAAATCGGCGAAATTACTCAGCAAAATCGGCGATTTTACCGAGCAAATTCGCCGAAATTGCGGAACGAAAGGTTGTCTTTGCGTAAGTGACAGATAATCAGTGGGGATGTGGTTTGGCATTCATTGTGCGGAAAGAACGGAGAACGTGATCGGGAGGCGGATAAAAAACAGGGAGGCAGAGACGAGACGGTAAAGGAAGAAAGAAGCCTCGTATTGGTGCGACAATTTAGGTCGTTTCATCCCTTTTTGTCCCGAATTTCCGCCTTTCTGTCTGTTTTTTTTGTCTTTCCGGCAAAAAACTTCCGTCTTTCAGTCTAATTTTCGTAAATTTGCAGCCTATAATTGATTAACACGCATAAGACATCATGCCAAACGTAGAGATAAGAAAAGTGTCTTCGAAGAAGGACTTGAGAACTTTCATTGACTTTCATTACGACTTGTATAAGGGCAACGCCTACGACGCGCCGGCACTGTTCATAGACGACATGAACACACTGAGCAAGGACAAAAACGCGGCTTTCGAGTTCTGCGAGGCAGAGTATTACCTCGCCTATAAGAACAGGAAACCGGTGGGCAGGGTGGCTGCCATAATCAACAAGAGGGCTAACGAGAAATGGAAAGACGAGAGTGTGAGGTTCGGCTGGATTGACTTCGTTGACGACATCGAGGTGTCGCGGGCACTGCTCAATGCCGTGGAGGACTACGGCAGGCTGCATGGCATGAAGCATATCGTGGGTCCTTTAGGCTTCACCGATATGGATCCGGAGGGCATGCTCACATGGGGCTTTGACCAGCTCGGCACAATGGCGACGATATACAACTACCCATACTACCCCGAACACATCGAAAAACTGGGCGGATGGGTGAAAGATAACGACTACGTGGAGTTCAAACTGCCCATCCCCGACACCATTCCGGAGAAATATACCAAGGTGGCGAAGATGGTGGAGAAACGCTATAACCTGCACATTAAGAAATTCTCGAAGAAGGATGTCTATAAAGGGGGCTACGGACTGAAGATATTCCGCCTGATAAACGAGGCGTTCAAAGACCTCTACGGATACAGTGAGATGAGCGACAAGCAGATAAAGCAGTATATCGACATGTGGATGCCGCTTGTGGATTTCAATCTCGTCACAGGGATAGAAGACTGGAACACCCCCGACCACGAACTGATAGGCATCGGCATCACGATACCTTCGCTCGCAAGGGCGTTGCAGAAATGCCGCCGGGGACGGCTGCTGCCGTTCGGCTGGTGGCACGTGGTCAGGGCACTGAAGTTCCGCAAGACCAAGATTGTCGATTTGATGCTGATTGGCATAAAACCGGAGTATCACAACAAGGGTGCCAATGCTCTGATGTTTGCCGACCTCATTCCGTGGTATCAGAAGTACGGGCTGGAGTGGGGCGAGAGTCAGGTCGAGATGGAGACAAATGAGAAGGTGCAGGGGCAGTGGCAGTATCTGGATCACGTACACCACAAGAGCCGCAGGTGTTACAGGAAGAGTTTATGACGGCAGAACGCTTGACGCGGGCATAAAGAGAAACTATGATGGAAGAGAAAATAAGGGAAGGCGAAGTGCCGGCAATCGGTGGTGACGGCACAGTGCAGTATGACGAGGAGAACATCAAGCATCTCTCCGACATGGAGCATGTGCGCACTCGTCCCGGCATGTATATCGGAAGACTCGGCGACGGGTCGATGCCGGAAGACGGCATCTATGTATTGCTGAAGGAGGTTATCGACAACTCTATCGACGAGTTCAAGATGAACGCCGGCAAAAGGATCGAGGTTGACATAGAGGAAGGGCTGCGGGTGGCGGTTCGTGACTACGGCCGAGGCATCCCGCAAGGCAAACTCGTGGAGGCGGTCAGTGTGCTGAACACCGGCGGAAAATATGACTCTAAGGCTTTCAAGAAAAGCGTCGGGCTCAACGGAGTGGGCGTGAAGGCCGTGAATGCACTGAGTAGTCATTTCGAAGCGAGCAGCTATCGCGACGGAAAGGTGCGCTCGGTGGTGTTCAGAAAGGGCGAAATGCAGAACGACAGCACCGAAAAGACGCAAGACGAGAACGGCACTTACATCTTCTTCGAACCCGACCCGACACTCTTCAAGAACTATCGTTTCCACGACGACTTCGTGGAAACGATGCTCAGAAACTATACTTATCTGAACACCGGACTCACGATAATGTATAACGGGCGCAGGATACAGAGCCGCAACGGACTGAAAGACTTGTTGACAGACAACATGACCAACGACGGACTTTATCCCATAATCCACCTTCAGGGCGAGGATATAGAGATTGCTTTCACCCATACCAACCAGTATGGAGAGGAGTATCACTCTTTCGTAAACGGACAACATACCACGCAGGGCGGCACTCATCAGAGCGCGTTCAAGGAGCATATAGCACGCACGATAAAGGAGTTTGCAAACAAGAACTTCGAGTATGGCGACATCAGAAACGGCATGGTGGCTGCCATTGCGGTGAATGTGGAGGAGCCGATGTTCGAGAGCCAGACGAAGATTAAACTCGGGTCGCTCACGATGAGTCCGAATGGTGTGAGCGTGAACAAGTATGTCGGCGACTTCATAAAGACAGAGGTTGACAACTTCCTGCATAAGAACCCCGACATCGCAGAGCAGATGTTGCAGAAGATTTCGGAAAGCGAGAAGGAGCGAAAAGCAATGGCGGGAGTCACGAAACTTGCCCGCGAAAGAGCCAAGAAAGCCAATCTGCACAACAGGAAACTGCGCGACTGCCGCATACATTACAGCGACGCCAAGAACGACCGCAAGGAAGAGTCGTGCATATTCATCACCGAGGGCGACTCTGCAAGCGGCAGCATAACGAAGAGTCGCGACGTGAACACACAGGCGGTGTTCTCTCTTCGCGGCAAGCCTCTTAACTCTTTCGGGCTTACAAAGAAAGTTGTGTATGAGAACGAGGAGTTCAATCTGCTGCAGGCTGCACTCGACATAGAGGAGGGTCTCGACTCGCTGCGCTACAACAAGGTGATTGTGGCAACCGATGCCGATGTCGATGGCATGCACATCCGCCTGCTCATAATCACTTTCCTGCTGCAGTTCTTCCCCGAACTGATAAAGAAAGGGCATGTCTATGTGTTGCAAACGCCGCTATTCAGGGTAAGGGCAAAGCGCGCAAAGATAAAGAACAAGGCGGTGATAGAGGAGGCAGACAGCAAGACTACGGGGAAGAAAAACGACTATATCACGCGCTACTGTTACAGCGAAGACGAGCGGCTGCAGGCTATAAAAGACCTCGGACCTGACCCGGAGATAACGCGCTTCAAGGGTTTGGGTGAGATTTCGCCCGACGAGTTTGCCGGTTTCATCGGCTCCGACATGCGCCTCGAACAGGTCACTCTGCACAAGACAGACCAAGTGCAACGCCTGCTCGAATACTACATGGGCAAGAACACAATGGAAAGACAGAACTTCATTATAGACAATTTGGTGGTGGAGGAAGACCGCCCGGAGGAGGACAGATATGAGTAGAAAGGGTATTTTCGTGGGCAGTTTCGACCCGTTCACCATCGGGCATGCCGACATCTTGAACCGCGCCCTGCCGATGTTCGACAGCATTATCATCGGAGTCGGGGTGAACGAGCGCAAGCAATACATGCAATCGGCAGAGGAACGGTGTCGCCGAATCAAGGAAATATACAAGGACGAGCCGCGAATAGAGGTGCAGACGTATGGCGATCTCACCGTGGATTTTGCCCACCGCGTGGGTGCGCGCTTCATAATCAAGGGCGCGCGGACCATAAAGGATTTTGAGTATGAGCGCGAGCAGGCTGTTATAAACCGCCGTCTGGGCGATGTGGAGACGCTCTTGCTCTATGCCGACCCGCACTATGACAGCGTTTCTTCGAGCATGGTGCGCGAACTGATACACTTCGGCAAGGATGTGAGTGAGTTTCTCCCCTGATGCCGTCAGCGCATGGCGAGGGCCTTGTTTTCTGCCGCTTCCATTATCTCTCGTTCTCCCGGACCTTTGTCGTTGATGCCGCAAAGGTGGAGGATGCCGTGGATTATCACACGGTGTAGTTCCTCATCGTAGTCTTTTCCGAACAGTTCGGCGTTGCTGCGCACGGTGTCGAGGCTTATCACAAGGTCGCCGTTGATGGTGTCTCCGTCGCAATAGTCGAAAGTGATGATGTCGGTGTAGTAGTCGTGACCGAGGTATTCGCGGTTTGTTTCGATAATCCTCTCGTCGCCGACGAACATATATCCTATGTCGCCTACGGTCTTCCCGTAGGCTCCTGCCACGGCTTTTATCCACGCCGTGGTCTGCCTTTTCTTTATCGCCGGCATCTTTACGCCGTCTGTGTTGTAGGTTATCATGCTTTTCTACACCTTAATATAATATTAACTCGTGACGGTTTTCAGAGTCCGAGCGTTTTCAATCCCTCCTTCACAATGTCGCTGTTCTCGTTCATTATGCGGAAATACTCGTTCATGTCCCACAGGTCGCGAGCCACGAGAGCCTTCAGTTGGATGCGCAGCATGGCTGCGGTGCGCTTCAGTTCTTCGTCGTCCTTAGGCTTCACTCCCTGTTTTTCGCCCTCTGCCACGATGCCGTCAATCAGTTGCTCCGGCACTTCAAACGAGCGTTCAAACTGCTCAAAACTGTCATATTTGCGCTTCAGCGACTTGCGCTCGTTGTCGATATACTTCAGTGCAGAGTTGATGATGATGTTCTTTGCGGCAAGTTTGCGGTGATAGTAGGAGTATTGCAGGGTGTCGAGCGGCACGAAGATGTCCGGCATTATACCGCCGCCGCCATACACGGTGCGGTGTTTTCGCAGTGTGTAATAGCGCAGTGAGTCGTTGAAGTGGATGCTGTCGCGGTTGGTAAGTTCACCGTGCTTGAGCCTTTTTTCAAAGTCGAGAGCATACTCTTCGGGCTCTCCCTTGCGGTAAGGCTTCTGTATGCAGCGTCCCGACGGGGTGTAGTAGTGGGCCACGGTGAGGCGTATCATCGAGCCGTCGCTGAACTCCACCGGTCTTTGAACGAGTCCTTTGGCGAATGTGCGACGCCCCACAATTGTGCCTCTGTCTTGGTCCTGCACAGCCCCCGACACTATCTCGGCTGCCGATGCTGTGAGTTCGTTGACCAATATCACCACCTTTCCCGACGCCATTATGCCGCCTCCGCGGGCTTTATACTCCATTCTTCTCACCGCACGTCCTTCGGTATAGACAATCAGGTCGCCCCCGTTCAGGAATTCATCGGCTATGTCCACCGCCGCCTGAAGGTATCCGCCGCCGTTGTCCTGCAGGTCTAGAATGAGGTCGCGCATGCCTTGGTTTGCCAGCATTTGTGCCTTTTCCATGAACTCCCGGTATGTGGTGGAGCCGAAACTCTCTATCCTTATGTAACCCACTCCGGGGCGAATCATGTAGGCGGCGTTGACTGTATGCAGTGGTATTTTGTCCCGCTTTACGGTGAAAGGGATAACTCCGTCTGCTCCGCGGCGTATTATTCCCAGCCTCACCTCGGTGCCCTTGGGACCCCGCAGGCGTTTCATGATGTCGCTGCGCGGCATTTTCACCCCCGCGATTGTTGTGTCGTTGACGCTCACTATGCGGTCGCCTGCCATTATTCCCACCTTTTCTGAAGGCCCGTTCACCACCGGTTGTATCACGAGCAGCGTGTCTTCAACGATGTTGAACTGCACTCCTATGCCCTCAAAGTTGCCCTGCAGCGGTTCGTTCATTGCCTTCACCTCTGCGGCTGTGGCGTAAGTGCTGTGCGGGTCGAGCTCTTTAAGCATTCCGCGAATGGCTCCCTCCACTAATGCCGACTCGTCAACGGAGTCAACATAGAGGTTGGCGACAGCCGCTTCTGCTATCTTCAACTTGTTCGCCGGGCGTTCTCCGGAGAAGTTTATTTTAAGTTGTGCCTGTGCCGCAATGCCTGTCAGCGCCAGCATAAGCACCAAACAATGCCTTTTAAACATCATGTTTACAATTCTGTTGTTTATCGGTTATCCCTTTCCGTGTGCGGATTACCCGAACAGGTCGGGTTGTATGATATTGCTTCCGTGCAGGTTTCTGCCGTAGTGACGGTATGCCAGTTCGGTTGCCATGCGCCCACGCGGGGTGCGTTTTATGAAGCCCTCCATGATGAGGAACGGCTCGTAAACCTCCTCTATCGTTCCGGTGTCTTCGCCGATGGCGGTGGCAATGGTGGAAAGACCCACCGGACCGCCCCTGAACTTATCTATTATGGTGAGCAGTATCTTGTTGTCTATCTCGTCAAGACCATACCGGTCGATGTTGAGTGCGGTGAGAGCGACGTGCGTAATCTGCGTATCTATGCGCCCGGTGCCCTTCACCTGCGCGAAGTCTCGCACCCTTCGGAGCAGCGCATTGGCAATTCGCGGAGTGCCGCGCGACCGTCTTGCAATCTCTATTGCCGCCTCGTCGCTTATCGGAACGTTGAGTATCGACGCGCTGCGCTTGATAATCTTCATCAGCGTTTCGGGTTCGTAATACTCAAGGTGCATGTTTATGCCGAAGCGTGCTCGCATCGGTGCGGTCAGCATTCCGCTGCGTGTGGTTGCTCCGACGAGCGTAAACGGGTTGAGGTCTATCTGTATCGAGCGGGCCGAAGGACCCTTGTCTATCATTATATCGATGCGATAGTCCTCCATTGCGGAGTAAAGATACTCCTCGACAACAGGCGACAGGCGGTGTATCTCGTCGATGAAGAGCACGTCGCGCGGCTCAAGCGAGGTGAGAATGCCTGCAAGGTCGCCCGGACGGTCAAGCACCGGACCGCTCGTTATCTTAAATCCCACACCCAGTTCGTTGGCAATGATGTTAGACAGGGTGGTCTTTCCGAGTCCCGGAGGACCGTGCAGAAGAGTGTGGTCGAGCGGTTCGCCGCGATATTTTGCTGCCTCCACAAACACTTCAAGGTTCTCCACGACAGCTTTCTGACCGCTGAAGTCTGAGAATTTCAGCGGTCGCAGTGCGTTCTCGAAGTCCTTGTCGGCAGTCGGCAGTTCCTGTTGTCTGATGTCAAAAGTCTCGCTCATGTGGTTTCGCAAGGTTATCTCGCTGCCATGAGACGCTCTGCCATAGCCTTTCCGAGTGCCTCGCAGCCGGCTTTCACCTCCGGAGTCATTGCCTGTTTCATGTCAACCGGTGTGCCCACGGGTTCGAAATGCAGGGCACTGTCGTTCCATTCCTGTATCTTGCAGACGGCTTTCGACGCCCAGCCATGTGAGCCGAACCAGCCCAAGAGATGGTTCTTGATATCCTTGCCGGCAAGTTCGGACAGCAGCACATCCATTTCATGATACAACGCAGTGTTGTAAGTCGGGGCACCGACGATAAGCCCTCTGTAGCGGAACACGTCGCGGATGATGTATGAATGGTGTGTTTTGGAAACGTTATACATCACGATGTTCTTCACCCCGGCTTTCGAAGCGGCTGCTGCGATATGCTCTGCCATGCGCTCGGTGTTGCCGTACATCGTTCCGTAGCAAATCACAATGCCCTCTTCTGTTTCGTAACGGCTCATGCGGTCGTACTCTGCCATGACGCGACCGATGTGCTCGTGCCACACCGGACCGTGTGTAGAGCAGATGTAGTCAATGTCAACGCTGGCGAGTTTGCCGAGTGCCGACTGCACCGGGGTGCCATACTTGCCCACGATGTTGCTGTAGTAGCGCACCATTTCGAGCCAGAAAGTGTCGCAATTCATCTCCGAGTCGATCACGCCCCCGTTCAAAGCACCGAAGCAACCGAAGGCATCGCCGCTGAAGAGGGTGGAGGGTTGAGGGGTGAGTGATGAGCGAATGGGGGTGCAGAGAGTTACCATCGTCTCGGGCCAGTGCACCATCGGGGTGAGCACAAACTTGAGTTGATATTCGCCGAGGTCGATAGTGTTGCCGTTGCAAACCTCGATGTTGCCGTCGTTCCCAAGTCCGTAGAAGCCGGCGAGCATGCCGAAGGTCTTCTTGTTGCCCACCACCTGCACCTCGGGGTAGTATTTCTTCAGCAAGGCTATCGAACCGCTGTGGTCAGGCTCCATGTGGTTCACCACGAGATAGTCTATCTTGCGGTCGCCCAGCACCTCGCGGATGTTTTCAATAAACTGCGCGAAGAATGCCATGTCAACGGTGTCGATGACACACACTTTCTCGTCGTCTATGAGATAAGAGTTGTAACTTACGCCGTCCGGCAGAGGCCACAGACCCTCGAAGAGGTTCTTGTTGCGGTCGTTGACGCCGACATAGTATATTTTGCTTTTTATTTCTTTCATTATATGCTCGTTTTGTTTATCTGCCCACAAAATTACAAAAAAAATAGTTCTTGTGAAAAAAAAGAACTATTTTTGTGCCCATAATGGAGTATAATACATATACATTAGATAACGGACTACGTATAATACACCTTCCGTCGGCATCGAAAGTGGTTTATTGCGGCTACCGGATTGCGGTCGGTTCGCGCGACGAAAAAGAGGGCGAGGAGGGCTTGGCCCACTTCTGCGAGCACGTCACTTTCAAGGGCACGGAGCGTCGCAGCTCGCTCAAGATAATAAAAGAACTGGAGTCGGTGGGCGGCGACATCAATGCCTTTACAAACAAAGAAGACACCGTTTATTATGCTGCGGTGATGCGGGAGCACGCTACTAAGGCCATTGATCTGCTCACCGACATGGTGTTTCATAGCACCTATCCGCAGGCGGAGATAGAAAAAGAGAAGGAGGTGATATGCGACGAGATAGAGAGTTACAAGGATTCGCCGTCGGAACTGATTTACGACGAGTTTGAAAACCTCCTTTTCGGCGGTCATCCCCTTGGTCATAACATCCTCGGAACGGCAGAACGGGTGAGGCAGTTCTCGTCTGACGACGCGCTGCGTTTCACCCGAACCCACTACAGACCCGACAATGCGGTGTTCTTCATCCACGGCGGAGAGCAGACGCCCGACTCCTTCAGAAAGTATAAGACCGCCCTTGAGCGGCTTTCGGCAAGCATGCCTAAGAGCAACTCTGATGTGCAGACGGAGCACAATGGGGGCACAGTGGCATCGCGCACAGGCACGTTCACCGTGTCGCAGAACACTCATCAGTCGCACGTGATGGTGGGCAGCAGGGCATACTGTGCCACCGACCCGCGCCGATGGGTGCTCTATCTGATGAACAACATAATAGGCGGCCCGGGGATGAACACCCGGCTCAACATCGCACTTCGAGAGCGGCGCGGGCTCGTATATGCCGTTGACAGTTCGATGGTGGCATACGGCGACACCGGAATATGGTGCACCTACTTCGGTTGCGACCCCTCGGATGTGAAAAAATGTCTTGCTGTAGTGAGGCGCGAACTCGACCGTTTCATCCGCAAACCGCTGTCGGCAGCACAACTCGCGGCGGCGAAACGGCAGCTGAAAGGGCAGATCGGGGTGGCTTCGGACAACCGGGAGAACTTCGCACTGAGCTTCGGAAAGAGTTTCCTGCACCACGGATACGAGCGCGACCTCGACCTCATTTTCCGCAAGATAGATAGCGTTACGGCGGAGGAAATCCAACAAGTGGCAGCCGACATATTCGCTCCCGAGAGGATGACAACGCTGATATATAAATAGTAACAGACCTTAGAGAAAACAAAACAACAATGTCATTAAGAGAGATATTAGAGCACAGACGTGCCGTGAGACAGTATGACGCGGGAATACCGCTCGACGATGATAAGGTGAAGGAGTGCATACGGCTTGCAACGCTGGCTCCCACAAGTTCCAACATGCAGCTTTGGGAATGTTTCCACGTGACCGACCCGGAGGTGCTGAAGCAGCTGGCAACGGCATGCCTCGGGCAGGGTTCGGCACGCACAGCACGCCGGATAGTGGTGTTTGTGACACGACAAGACCGCTGGAAAAGCCACGCCGAGGCAGTGCTGAAGGCGAACATAGAGGAGATTAACCAAAATAGCCCCGAGGAGCGGAAGGCTCATCGCATTGCGATGCAGGAGGACTACTACAACAAACTGATGCCCTACAACTATAAAAGGCTGTGCGGACTGTTCGGACTCTACCGCAAAGCAGTCGTTCAACTGAAAGGACTGAAACGCCCGGTGAAACGCCAGATATCGGAACAAGACATGCGGACCGTGGTCCACAAGAGTTGTGCTCTGGCAGCGCAGACCTTCATGCTGGCAATGAGTGAGCAGGGCTACGACACCTGTCCGCTCGAAGGCTTCGACAGTCTGAGGGTGAAGAAGGCACTGAAACTGCCCTACGACTGCGGCATAAACATGGTTATAACCTGCGGAGTGCGTGCAAAGGGCGGAGTGAGAGGAGACCGCTTCAGACTGCCCCTGTCGGAATTCTATCATAAGGTGTGACGGAGACACAGCCCGACAGGCAGCATTCCATTATATGGTTTGCAGCCTCCGGCTTTCAGAGAGGTTATATCCTGTAACGTAAAATCGCCGATTTTATCGAGTAATTTCGCCGATTTTGCAAACCAATTTCGGCGATTTTACTTTGCAATCTCGCCGAAATCACATCGCGAGTCATGCCTTGCCGCATCGGAGCAAGGCATCATACAGGCTGTGGTTAAGCCCGGACAGCGGCGCGGAAAACTTTTGCCGGCGATTGCAAAAAACAACGAAGATTTGCTTGTTTCTTCAAAAAAAACAATAAATTTGCAGAGTGTCTTTGTGTCGTTCTGCACCTTTGGTTCGCAACGCAAAGAGAAAGGGGCTTTAAGATGCTGCGCTGCTGCGGGGCGTGACACATTGCCCCGACTTTAGGAAACCTAAATGTAAACAATGTTTCAATAATAAATTTAATTACAACTTTCGCTTATGAGAACACGAAATTTTACTCGACGCATGTCGGCTTTATGCCTTACGCTGACTGTGGCAATGGTGACTTTTGCACAGTCGTCAATCACTTTCACTACAAAACGCGAGCCGGGAACAAAACTGAAGATGACAATCTCGGTGCTTGGCAACGGTGGCGCGGAATTCGACGGAATGTCGGGAGAGTTCAAAAACAACGAAGTGGGAGAGTACACAGTGGAGAAACAGACAATCACTATCAAGGGAGAGGTGGACATTTTCAACTGTGCCGACTGTGCCGTGACGTCTGTTGACCTCTCAAACGCTCCGGCTCTGTTCTCTTTCAAGTGTGAAACAAACAATCTAAAAGAACTCGACCTGCATGCAAACACCAATCTCAAGACGGTTTACTGCACGGGAAACGAATTGCAGTCGTTGGACGTAAGCATGCTGCACGAACTGAAATATCTCGCCTGCGGAGATAACCTCATCACGGAACTGAATTTGGAGAACAATCCCAACATCGTGGAACTGTATTGCTACAACAACCAACTTGACGAACTGAATGTGAGCAACCTGAAGAGCCTTAAAAAACTTTCGTGCGGCATCAACAGGATTAGCACACTCGACGTGACAAAAAACACTGACATGATGACGTTGCTGTGTCACTACAACTTGATTGAAGAACTCGACCTGACAAAGAATTCAAACCTCATGGCTCTTGCTTTATCAGGCAACAAGGTATCGTCGATAGACCTATCCAAGAACCCTTATGTGATGACTCTGCACGCCGCAGAACTCCCGCTCACACAGTCGCTCGACCTTTCGAAGATGAGCATGCTGGAGCAGCTTTATATGTATGGCAGCAATCTTTCGTCTTTAGACATAAGCCACAACCCCAACTTGGACGAACTGTCTTGCTCTCACAACAAGATTGAGAGTCTTGACATCATTGCCAACAAGAAGTTGAGATATATGTGGATTCAAGACAACAAACTCAACACTACGGCAATGCAGGACTTCATGAACCAACTGCCCATGCGCCCGAATAGCAACCCCGGAACGCTCATAATGAAGGATGTGCTGGTGGACGACGGGAACGAATGTTTCGCAGTTGACGTGCAGAAAGCCATCGGCAAGAACTGGAAGGTGTTGCAAATCAATGACGAGATGACGTCGCCTTACGAGGGAATTACCAGCGGCATCGACTTGGAGTATGCGCAGAAGATGATTTGCCGGTATGAGGAGGGAGTGCTGACAGTGGAGCATGCGAAGCCGAACGCGGCGTTAGTTGTTTACGACACCGGCGGAAAAATGCTCGCAAATGGCATGACAAACGCCGGCGGAGATGCCCGCATGGTGCTCCCAAAGACTCACCCCGGCAGGCTCATGGTGAAGGTGAGCGGGTGCGGAACGGTGAAGCTCTGACGCTCACCGCAGCCTTGTCCCACCATATATTATAGGAACAAGCACCCCATACAATAATCAAACAAGCCCCGGAAGTTTTAGGTGAACGCGACTTCCGGGGCTTGTTATTTTCTATATTCTCCTTTTATATTACCCCGAAAATACACTTTCTTGATGTTATGGCGGGTGATAAGGTGATGTTTTCGGGACAATAAAAACGCCCTATGCCTCTCCGTGAAGGGGAAACATAGGGCGGTTTAAGAATGTTATGACGGATTAGTTAATCTTCTTGTGAACCTCAAGCATTGCTTTCGGGTCGAGGATTTCGTCAAGTTGTTCCTTGGTGAGGAGTTTCTTCTCCAAAGCCACTTCTTCCAGACTCTTGCCTGTCTCAAGTGCTTCCTTGGCAATCTTGGTGCTGTTCTTGTATCCGATATACGGGTTCAGAGCTGTCACGATGCCGATAGAGTTCTTCACCATGTCAAGGTTGTGCTTCTCGTTCACGGTAATTCCCTTGATACATTTGTCGCGCAGAGTGTCCATTGCATTAGCAAGCCATGTGATACTCTCGAAGAGACACTCGGTGATTACAGGCTCCATGACGTTGAGTTGCAACTGTCCGGCCTCCGAAGCGAAGCAAATGGCGGTGTCGTTGCCGATGACCTTGAAGCATACTTGGTTCATCAGTTCTGGGATTACGGGGTTCACCTTGCCCGGCATGATTGACGAACCGGGTGCCATCGGCGGGAGGTTGATTTCGTGAAGACCGCAACGCGGACCCGAAGCCATAAGACGTAGGTCGTTGCACATCTTCGACAGTTTCACGGCAAGACGCTTCAGGGCTGCCGAGTAACTTACGTATGCGCCGGTGTCGGGGGTTGCTTCTATCATGTCGAACGCTTTCTCGAACTTCTCGCCGGTGATTTCGCTGAGGCGTTGTGTGCACAACTCGTCGTAGCCCGGAGCGGCATTGAGTCCTGTTCCGATAGCGGTCGCACCCATGTTGATTTCATGCAGTAGGCGCACGTTGCGCTCTATGTTAGCCACTTCTTCCTCAAGGTTGTTGGCGTAGGCGTTGAACTCCTGACCCGATGTCATCGGAACAGCATCCTGAAGCTGTGTGCGCCCCATCTTTACGGCGTCTTTGAACTCTTCAGCCTTTATGCGTATCGCTGCAATCAGGTTTTCAAGACTCTTTACCAAGTTCTTGTTCATCCTGATGAAAGCATAGCGGATTGCTGTCGGGTAGGCGTCGTTGGTTGACTGTCCGCAGTTCACATGGTCGTTGGGAGAGCAGTGCTGATAGTCGCCTTTCTCATATCCCATCTTCTCCAATGCGATGTTTGCAAGCACCTCATTGGCATTCATGTTCACCGAAGTGCCGGCTCCTCCCTGCATCATATCTACCGGGAAGTTGTCCCAATACTTTCCGGCAATCACCTCGTCGGCGGCTTGGCATATTGCGTCTGCTATCTTTTTGTCCAGTTCGCCCAGTTCTGCATTTGCCATTGCTGCAGCCTTCTTGACATAGGCTATGGATATGACGAACTCCGGATAGTCCATCATCTTGCTGTTTGAAATGTTGTAATTGTTGATTGCACGCTGGGTCTGCACGCCATAATAAGCCTCGGCGGGAACCTGAAGTTCGCCCAACAAGTCAGACTCTAATCTGAAATTGTTTGAATTGTTTGCCATGATTGGTTATTAGTTAAATTACGGCACGTCAACTGTGCCCATAGTATAAATAAAATGGTTAGGATGCAAAGTTAAGCAATAAAACACGATGCGCATAGAAAAAACGGGACATTTCCACAAACTTAACAATGTTTAACTGGGCGTGTAACGTGAAAAACAAAAGACTTTCAGGCTAAATGTCGGTATGTAACAAACATTTAGGCTGAAAGTCTGTAGAACCTATCGGGTTGAAAAGTGATGGCAAACAGTAAATAAGGAGCTTGCATAAACCCCTTATTTACCGTTCTGAATAACTTATTTTACAACCACTTTCACGGTCTTGCCGTTAGAGAGTTTGAGGATGTTGACGCCTGTTTCAGGTGCGCTGATCTGCTGTCCTGCGGCATTGTAGCGTGCCACTATTTCAACGTTACCGCCCTCGATGGTCATGTCTTCGATACCGCTGGTTCCCGAAATGGTAACAACCTCACAGTTGTTAATGTCGAGTTTCTTCCTGTCGATGTTGTTAGAGAACTTGGGAGCAACGAATGCAATGACGTGCATATTCTCCGTAACATAGTCTGCAGGAACGGTGTATGTGTATGTGTTCTCATAAGAGTCGCCATTCCAGTTGATGTTATTACCCTTCACGGTACCGAGTGCTACGCGGAAAGTATTGTTGTGAACGTAGTTGCTTCCGCCACTTGTCTGGTATGCCTTCAGATTGTCCTCCGTTAGATATACATACAAACCGTTGTCTGCAAGCAGTTCAGAAGCATTCTCAACGCCGGTTCCCGAAACGGTAACAGTGAGTTTCCTGCTTTCTGCATCATATCCTGTATTGATGTTTACAGGCACGAACGACGGTTTCTCGCTGTAATTATTCAATATGGCTGAAAGCTGATCGGCAACCTGATTGTGGAATTGCTCTTTGTATCCGAGACTGTAAACTATTGTGTTTGGGTCATCCTCACCTTCTGCAAGCTCTGCAAGGTATGCGCGATTGTAGCAAATTGTCGGGAAGCCGGAGACTCCGACGTATGACATGATAGAGTCGCACTGCTTGGTATTGAACTTGTCTTTGCTGCTCATGTTTCCATGCACTGCCACCAAAGCGAGGTCAGACCTCTTGCCCTTCAGTACGTTCAGCAACTTTGTACCGAGCGGGCAGTATGTGCAATACTGTGAAGTGAACTGCTCGAGAAGCAGTTTCTGGCGCGGAACGCTGTTCATGAATGAATTGAATGTAACTTCTTTGAATTCCTCAGGAGCCGGTGCATCAACACCGTTGAGGCTTTTCACAGAAATCTTCAGCTTGTGTGAGCCGACTGCAACATTTGGAAGTACAAATTCGCCGTTTATATTCGCTGAAGCACCGGAATTGATAACGCTTGTTCCATTGTATGAAGAAACCTTGTTACCGTCAACTGCAACATCGAGCACATAGTTGCTTATGTTCTGCTTTCCGAAGTTATCCAATCCCACGGTGTATTTGATTTTGTCGCCAACCTTATAGTAACTCTTGTCTATTGAGACTCCGTTGATAAGGAGTTTATTGTCGGGAATGTTGTCAAATTCTACCACAGCCTGAACACTGAGCATCTGACCGCTGGTGTTAAGACGGTACCATGTCGTGCCTTGAGCACCCAAATTACCATGCACATAGGTATCCACAGTCTCGCCAACCTTTACGAACGACCAAGGATAACACTCGTCGGTGTAGTTGCCCTGAGCATCTTTTGTGCCCTTCTGCTTGCACTCATAACCGATGAACAAGCCATCCATGTTGTCTGTATTGATAACATAAGGAGTTGCGAGGGTTATTTCGTTCCAGCCTTTTTTTGTCGATGTGACAGCCTGAGAAACGCCATCTACCACTTTGCCTAATTTATCCATGTAGCCAACATATATCTTAGTGTCCTCTGTGGGGCATGCAAGACCGATGCGAAGCGTAACGATTCTACCGCCATTGAACATCGACACGATAGACATCGGCAGTTCTGTTGCGACGATGAGTTGTCCCGGTTTTGTGGGTATTCCGGAGCCATACTCTGCCAAATCTTCGGTGGTGTAAGAGCCCAGCAGACGCTGGTTTTCGCCCAATGTGATTTTCTTTACCGGCGTTTTGTTAACCTTGTTTTTTACTGCAGAGGTCTCCATCTCAACCGACTTGCCTCTTGATTCTGTGAGCATGTTGCCCTGTGCGCTAAGTCCAAGGACCATGAATGCAGCCACTAACGTTAGTAATAGTTTTTTCATCGTGATTTGATTTTACAAAAAGTTAATTATTTATTGATTTCAATGTTTTCCCATTAGACAGTTTTATGATGTTCAAACCCTTCGCCGGAGCGTTGAGAAGTTGTCCGTTTGCGTTGTAGCGTGCAACCACTTCCGCCTCGCTGTCGGCTTGAGTACCGTCGATGCCTGCCACGTTTCCGTTCACATAGGTTACGGTTATCGTTGCTCCGGGATATTCCTCGCCGTACTTTGGAGGAAACCCTCCGAGACTCTCGACTCTTACTATCTGGTAGGTCACTGTGCAAGAAGCGTTCTCTGCCACGTCCTCGGGCAGCATCCATTCTGTTGCAAGGTCAAGAGAGCCGCCGCCGGCAATCAGTTCTTTAGGTGAGATATAACTTCCCACATTATCCCATGTAGTACAGCCTCCGATGCAAGTCTGAACTTTGCCGCAGTCCATTTTCTTCACCTCTCCTTTCACATAGACGCCTTGTTCCTGCCCCGAGGTGTTCTTCACATAGATTTCTGCTTTAATCATGGGGCCTTCAAACTCGTCTTCGGTCACCTCGTTTCGCGTTATTACGCTGCCGTCGGCAATCACCTTGCCATCCTTATCAACGAACTGCAAGGTGTTGTCAACCTCTTGTGCGAGAGAGTAAGCCGTCCCCGCCACAAGCATTAAGAATAGAGTTAGGATTTTTTTCATATTATCGTTCCTTTCGTTATTATTTTATAGGTTTACATTCCACTTGCTGCACTCCGCTGTCATTATACACGAAAGCCACTATCGAGACGTTTTCGGCAACCCACTTCTCGCCCAACGTCAGCGTGTAGTGTTTTGTCTTTGTCTCGCCCTTGCCTATTGCGAAGTCGTCGCCCCACACTCCGTTCACCGCGGCACGGAACACATGGTTGTGCACATAGTCCATTTTGCGCGAGCCGTCGGGCATTTTCTGCATGGCAACTATGTTGTTCTCAATCGCCCACACCTGCAGTTTCCCGGCAACGGCATCCTCCACCCCGGCGGTCTTTACATCTATACTTACGGTTCTTGTCGCCTCGTCGTAGGTGTTTTCTATGGCGATACTCATCGGTGCCAACTGCGAAATGGCGTCGCGAACAGCCTTCGCCCACGCCGTATAGAGCAACTTTCCGCTTTGGCGATTGATAATTCCGGTGGGCTGCGACTCTATTTTCCAATGGTCGTAATACTGCTGTCCGGTCTCGGTGAACAGTCCGACATGCTTGTCGGAGCCTTTATAACTCAGCTGTCCGGAGTGTATTCCCACGGCAATCACATTGTCTTTGCCGTATTCTTTCTGAATGTTTTCTATCTCGTCAACTGCTTCCGGACAGTTGATACAATTTTGTCCGGTGAAGTCCTCGATAAGCACTTTCTTGCCTATCTCAACCTTATCGGTCGCCAACAGACGCTCGTTCTCGTCTATGTTGCTGCACGATGCCAAGGTTGTTGCTACACCTATTATTATATATATGAGTCTTTTCATCTTCGTTTTTTCTGTTATCATCCACCCGTCCGGGAGGTTATGAGATGCTTTTAGAAGTTATAGTTGTATGAAACCGTGAAGCCTTTCGACTCCGGAACGTAGCGGCAAACACCGCCCGAGCAGTTGTAGCCTGCGCGGGTGCGACCCCAACCGAGCTGCACGCGATGCGAACCGCGGTTATAGGTCACGAAAGCCTGATAGTAGTGAGAGTTCGTAACGCCGCTGTTATACATGTCGGACAGCGTAATCATCCAGTGCGGTGCGAGCGAGAGTTCGAGCAGTCCGAAGAGCCAGTCGCCCTCATCCTCGTCGGTGGCGAGATACTGTGCCTCGGCGCGCAGCGACATTTTCGGGCTCAATGTGAACAAACCGTCGGCAACGAAGATGTCGGAGTGTATCATACCTCCCTCGCCTTCAACGATGGTTTTGTTGTAGAACTGGTTCATATACATCAGGTTCAGCTTAAAGCCTTTGGTGAAACGCTTTTCCATTTGCACGTTCAGGTCCTGATAGTAGGTCCGGTCGCCCCATTTCCAGAAGCTCGAGCCGTAGCCGTCGGAGCCTTTCGAGTATATGCCGTCAAGCAGGTGGGGGTTGCGGTCGATGCCATGCACGTGAGAGAAGTTCACCTTCACGCCCGTGCCATAGCGTCCGCCCAACGCCGTGTGACGCTTGAACTTATAGCCCAACTGTGCCTGATATGCCCACTCTCCCGTGGGATTGGTGGCATAGGGATAAATTGCCGGCAAGGCATAGGTGTGACTTTCGGTGAATGCCGGCAGGTGGTTGAGGAACGAGGAGGTTCCCGTCACACTGCGACGGCTGCGGAATGCGAAGTTGTCAGAGCGTTTCGCCTGTAGCAGGAGGCTCATTCCTTTCTGCGAATAGGATGCCGAGAGCATTGCCACATAGCCTTTACGGTAAGTATATCCGTTGTCGAACGACGGGTCTTGTGTCTTCCCGGCATACTCCGCAAGCACGTTCAGACCGCCCTTTTGGAAGTTCACGCGGAAGTCGTAAGCATTTACGTTGTCCGGGAAATTGAGTTTGTGGGTGGCGTCGGCAAACACCTCTTCGTAGTCGGCAGATTCGTGTTTGTTCACCCACGACGCACCGAGCGTTACGTAGGTGCCGCTGTTCTGCATAGCCTTCGACCACTCATGAAGTCCCAATTCCACGTCGGCTCCCGTCACCCAAGCCTTGTTTATCGACCAATAGCGGCGTTGCTTGCCCGACAGAGCCTTTATCTGCACGCCTCGCAGCGGCTTCACCACTAACCTTCCACCGAGCAGCGAGTTGTCGATACCGAGCGAACGCTCCTCGTAGGTGCGCAGGATGAAGCCCGAGCCGAACTGTTCATAGAAGTGTCCGAGCGTGAGTTCGGCGTTCTTTATCTTGCCTTTCACATAGAAGAAAGGCACTCCCCAACCCTTGAAGTCATTCTCAAAGCCGGGCAGAGGATGTTCGAGATAGGAGAAACGCAGACCGGCGTCAACATACTTGCTCATCGCGCTCACATCCACGTAGGTGTTAGTGCGGAAGTCTTCGTTAGAACCGTCGTCCTGCCTGCTTGTTGTCGGGATGAGCATATCGCTCTGAATGCTTCCGCCAAAGGTGATTTTCTTGCCGTCGTCAGCACTCTGTGCCAATGCGCATGATGCGGACGATGCCAGACAACACGCCAGAAGTAATGTCTTATATTGTCTCATTGATTTCACTTAACCTATTCTTTGTTAAACTGATTTTCAGCCCGATGCGATTATTTCACCATCTCTCGCACCTTCTCTATAAGCTCCGCCTCGGCACCGTCGGTATATCCGTTGTGCTTGTAGGCAATGTTTCCGTTGCCGTCAACGATGAGCGTGAAGGGTATTGTTTGGATGCCGAGCGCACGGCTGAAGTCGCGGTTCGGGTCGAGCAACACCTCGTATGGCCAGCCGTTAGAGTCAACCAGCGGCTTTACCTTGTTTATATTCTGAGCCTCGTCGATAGAAACGGCGATGAGCTTCACGCCGGTTTCGTCAACCCAGTCGTCATAAACCTCGCTGATAGCCTTCAGTTCACGGTTGCAAGGTTTGCACCATGTGGCGAAAAAACTTATAATCATAGGTTTCCCTTGATTGCTGAGGGTGTCTGTGCAGACCTCTTTGCCGTTCATACTCTTCAGGTTGATTTTAGGCAGTTGTGCCTTTGCAGCAGTGCCAAACAGCAGTGTGAGCATCAGTGCGATAATGTAACGTCTCATAGTAATTTATATTTATTTATCAGAATTTATTCGCTTATTATTCAACCAATCTGCCGACTGTCCACGACCGAGTATTCCCCGTTTCCACCGTATGTTCACGAGCGAGACAATCACAAGTCGGTTTGCAAATTTAATTTTTTCTTTTGTAACGGCAAAGAAAATGATAGAAAAAATCACATTATAGTGTGTGTTTTATGGTTTTGGGCTGCATAATGACAGATAAAAGAGGATAAATATTTGTCAATGAATGGCACAATATTTCCCCTGCCGAGGCGTTCCTTTTAATCCTAAAATCCGCAACTATCATCCAATACACGATTAAGGGTAGATTTATGAGTCGTTAGTAGCAGCTTTCAGTAAAAAGCAACAGCACAACATCAATATGTAGCCACCATCCCCTTACCCCACGATGCGACTTGAGG
>JAQYET010000083.1 GCA_028723525.1 Prevotellaceae bacterium | reverse complement strand
TGGCTCCTCACTGGCGAGGGCGATATGCTGTCTGGTCACGACCCACGCAGGGAGCCGACTGAATTTCCGCTGGACAAAATGGAGAAGGCTCGTGCGCTGGCGGAGGAGCTAGGGGTGGAGCTGATACCGATGTTCTCCGAGCCTTTCAAGGGGGGCAATGACGGCTATCCGCTTGCGGAGGACATCAACGAGGTGGAGAGCGTATGGACGATGCCCGATGTGCGGGCTGATATGATTGTCCCCGTGGTGGGCGACTCGATGGCTCCGACCTTTCCGCAGGGGTCTCGGCTGGCGGTCTCTCGTGTGTGGTTTCGCCCCGATGAGCCGTTGTCGATACCCTTTGGTGAAGCGTTTGCCATCGTCCTGCACGACCCTGATGACCCCGACCCAAAGGCGATAACGGACTACGTCAAGCGTCTATACAAGCACGATGACCCCGCAAAGCGCAGAGAGTACTGGATAGCCCGATCGGACAATGATATGTATGAGGACTTTGAAATCCCCATCTCCCACGTTGTAGGGCTGTGGCGTGTCCGTGCCAGCGTCGCTTACTTCGCATAATAACCCAATACACTATAGATATGGACTTAAAAGATATGATCCTCCAAATCGGTCAGAAGATTGACAAAATAAAGGACAATCTGCAGACCGAGGAGGCGACAAAGAATGCACTGATCATGCCGATGCTCACGGCTCTAGGGTACAACGTCTTTGACCCGACTGAGGTCTTGCCCGAGTACACTTGCGACATCGGGACGAAGAAAGGTGAGAAGATCGACTATGCAATCCTCAAGGATGGCGAACCCGTGATACTGATTGAGTGCAAGCACTGGGCGCAGGACTTGTCGCTATACGACAATCAACTCTTAAGATACTTCGGGGTATCGACCGCTAAGTTTGGAGTACTGACCAATGGTATCATCTGGCGGTTTTACACCGACCTTGAGAAGCCTAATCAAATGGACACCGTTCCATTTCTTGAGGTGAACCTGCAGGCACTCAAGGATGCTCAGATCGAGGAGCTGAAGAAATTCCACAAGTCGTACTTCAACGTCGAAACCGTCCTCTCGACTGCTAATGAGCTGAAGTATCTCGGAGAGCTTCGGGCGGTGATCCAAACTGAATTAACCGACCCGAGTCCCGACTTCACTCGCTACGTCGTCAAGCAGCTGTATACGGGCATCGTGACTCAGCGTGTTGTCGAGGAGTTTCAACCGCTCCTCAAACGGTCTATATCTCTCTACATTAACGACATCATCGCTGATCGGCTGAAGGTCGCAATGAAAGAGAGTGAGCCTGCGAACAAACCAGCTGAGGAGCCCGCCGAGGGACTGGAGGAGTGTGCTACTGATGACGGCATTGACACAACCGATGAGGAGATGGACGCATACCATATCTGTCGGGCTATCCTAAGCGAGTACATCAGTCCCGACCGCATCTCTTACAAGGACACTAAGCGATACTTTGCCGTTATCATAGACGGCAAGGTCACTCAGACGGTCTGCCGACTCCGATTTAATTATCGGGATATACGACGCATCTCATTTATCACGGAGGACAAGCTAGAGGAGAATGTGGACTTGCCAGATGGCGACTTGAGCCACATCTACAACTATAGGGACAAGCTGATCGAAATAGCCAAACGGTACGACAAGTGACCTCTCCAGACCAATTGCGTGACACCACGAAAATGGTACAACAAAGGGGCGCACCTCACGATGCGCCCCCTCTTTGCGTCTTGAAACTTACCAAAGGTTGGTAACTTTTTGAACTATCCGATATTGCTGGATAGTTACTTCTCCTTGCTCAGTATGGACGGGATGCGAGCGACCGCCTCCTGCTTGCCCTTGTCCACGATCTTAGCGTAGATCTCGGTCGTCTTGATGTCCTTATGACCGAGGAGCTTACTGACGGTGTAGAGGTCGGTGCCGAGCGTCAGCATCATCGTGGCGAAGGTATGGCGTGCGCTGTGGAATGTGATGTGCTTGCGTATGCCTGCCCGTGCTGTCCATACGTTGATAACTGCGCTTACAGTTGACATAGCGGGGAAGGAGTCAAAGACTAACTCCTCCGCTCCTCGCTCCTCCCCCATAAGCTCCCGAGCATCGTGTGTTATATCTAAGTACTCCTGCCCGCCCGTCTTGCGCTGGCGAAATGTGATGCGTGTATAGTCGCCCTCCTTGTGTACGTATCCCCATTGTAGTTGCATAATGTCGCTTTTGCGTAGTCCTGTGAGGCAGGAGAAAAGGAATGCCCGCTTGACCACCTCGCTGTCGCAGTCCGTCTCTACTAGTCTCTGCACCTCCTCTATTGTGAGGTACTCCCGCTTGCTCTCCTCGAGCTTGATGCTCCCGACCCGCTTGAGGGGGTTGTCCGTTATGATCCCCTCTCGGTACGCCTTATTAATGCAGGCACGGAGCTTGGCGAAGTATAGCGACTTGGTATTCTGAGCTAACTCCTGCGCCTCGAGAAACTCCTTGAAGCCCTTAACCCACTCAGACGTTACCTCGGCAAATGTTATGTTCCTACGCCTCTCGTACCTCTTGATGTACTGGAGACAACTGCCCCAGCTGTCCGATGTCTTGCGTTTTTGCCCCTCTGTCTGCGCCTCGAAGTAGTCGAAGAGTAGCACCTTGTCCTGCTCGCTCGTGTCAAATCCGTACCGCCCCTCGTGGTACTCGATTACTCGCTTCGCTCGGATCGCCTCCGCTAGCTGGAGCGTCTCCTTGTTCTTGCGCTTGTCCTCTCGTGTCTTCTCTGGTACGAGGTATAGGCGCAGGTACTCGTAGGTACGCTTGCCGTTGTTGTATGTGTCTAGATAGAGGCTGTACAGCCCCGTGCGTGTCTTGCGCTTGCGTAGCTTTACTGGTTCGTTTGCGTTCATTTCTTGTTGCTCGTTTCTTCTGAGCAACAAAGGAACAACAAATAAATGACAAAAGCAAGGCAAAGGGAGATAAATCCCGATACCCTGCTCTCGTCTCAAACACTGCTCTATTACTAGCTTCCTCCTATCTATTTTTGTCGTTCGTTTGTCCTCCGTTTGCGTGGTTGAATAACGCTGTGCCTTTAGATCACAAAGGTACGAATTATGGTTCATCCGAGATTCTGTGTGATGACCTAACAGCGGGATAAGAAAGAAGCTGGCTCTATCTTTAGTACCTTTGAAAAAGTTAACCAATACTATTCGTTAGTACTTATGATAGAAACCAGCTTCCTATATCACAGCTTCG
>JAQYET010000082.1 GCA_028723525.1 Prevotellaceae bacterium | reverse complement strand
TTCGGAAAGGCTACCTTGTCGGGACAGCTTCGTACAAAGGAATTACTCCCCATGCACGTGTCCGTAGGCTACTCCAGACGGAACTGGAGGTGTAATCTAAATGTTACACAATCACTTATGCAACTTCACGTCGCACAAATTTACTATAAGACTTTTGTGCTTCTATCGAGGCCATATTCCAGCCAACAGCTTGCATTTCATGTAAGGCTTGTGTGTTCAAGTTCGGTGCAATAGAGTGTATGTCACTCCTTATTTCCTTATATCGTTCTTCGATGGTCTCGGTCAGTCCTTTCACCAATTTAAGCTTTCTTTCTGCTTCTGCAAGTTTTTCTTGTTTGTCAATAATTTTTCCTTTTGTTTTTTCAATATCAGCGATAATTCTCGCACGTTCAGCATCTGCCTGTTCCTTGGTAATTTTTCCAGCCTTGAAATCGTTTTCTAATCTTTCAATTTCTTTTAATAAATCGTTCTTATGACTTTCAAGATTAGCTATCATAGTACTCAAACCTTTCAATCTTGCTTCTCCATGCTTAATCGCTTTTTCTTGTTCTGACAGTGTAACCTTATTCCTTGAAATTTGTAGTTTTTGATCAGCAACATTCTCTTTCAAATTGTCAACTTCGTTCTTTAGGTCTTCTCTTTTTTGTGCATAGTATTCTTTCATCGATCTATGTTTACGTCCTGTTTCTGCGATGCTATCACCTCGATCAAGAGAATACTTTTTATTGACTTCCGAAAGCTCATTATGAAGGGCTGTCATTCGTTGACTGTATTCAAATTTATTCTGTCCAGCCATGACCATTTTCCAAGAGAATTTATTCCGCTCTGTTATTGGTAAAATTGTACAGTGAATGTGTGGATTTGTTTCATCAAGATGTACTATAAAAGCTGCGATATTTTTTTCACCATATTTTTTACTCATAAACTTGTACATATCAACAGCCCATTTTTCTATTTCAGAACTACGAGTAATTTTGGAATTGTCAGCTTCTTTGTCCAAGTTTACTTGTTGCTCGCCGAATGCCAAACGGTGCATCTGATCCCTCGAACCACCCAAGATAAAATTTGCAACAGTTCGATACTTCGGTTCCGGAAGTCCGAGATTAGGATCTATTATATTCCTTGCCTTCAAATTATCTTTGATTCTTTGTGTGATTGAGAGTTTTTTGTCGACAGGAGTTATTACCCCACCCTTGCGAACCTCAAAGTTAAGATGTTCACGGGTTGGATCAAAAGCATATGATAGTTTTCTCTTGTAGGCTTCCGCAGAGAAGTTTCGCAGATGCTCATTACTTTGAGCAACAGTAATGCCCTTTGTGGGCATGAGATCCATTACTTGTTTTGCCATATTAGTTTTTTTTCTTTTAATAGGGTGTGTATTGAGGGTGTGTCCCACCTTTTTGGTGGGGTGTGTCCTGAATGTGAACTTTTCTAAAGTTTGAACTACATTTTTTCAGGGGTGTGTCCTGAGGGTGTGTCTTGAGGGTGTGTCCTACCTTTTTGGTGGGGTGTGTCCTGATGTATGTAACTTATTGTTTATCAGAATGTTGAAAACTTCTTATTGGGGTGTGTCCTGGGGGTGTGTCTTGAGGGTGTGACCTGCTTGTGTAAGGGGTTCCTTCTCTTTAATACTTTTGAGTGATTGAAAGCACATTTGCACCTCACATTTTGTTGTAGCTTAAACCCTCGGAGAGCCTAATATTGACACGGCTTGCCGCACGAAGTCCCTCTCTTTTGGGGTGTCAATTCCTCCAAATTTCTATTTGGGGGGTATTAGGCTACCTCCCAATATAAAATAATTTATTTCGTTTGCAAAACGATTACTCATGCGCAAGCGCATGTACAATGACTTTGTCTTTTCCATCTGTAAATATTAAAAATGAAATGTCAATTTAGATTTCTCCGAATGAATTAAGATTCTCACCATCATTTCTTCGTCTCTTTTTTGGATACAAAAATAACAACGCCTTTTTGAAGTCTAACCATTTTGCTCGTGACAACATTGAAGACTTCCAAAATCTCCATTGCTTCCAAATTTTGGATAAACTTCATGACAGAAGGACGACTCCATCCCCAAGACTTTGATAAGCACTCTATGTTTGCAGCCATATCCTCTTGTTTTCTCTCAGATATACAATGACGCACTACGAGATCACGAAAGGCTTGTAGACGAGAAAAACGCCTTGTGTTCTTGTAAGTGTAGTCGCCACAGAGAAACTCTAACAAAGCGGAAGGCATCCTTACATCATATTCTTTGTTGTCAGTTTGAACTGTTTTTCTATCTATCATTTTTTCATTAACCATTATCGTTTTTTATTGTAAATATTAGATGTAAAAATCAGGCTTTTTCCCATTAACTTTTTTATATAAAAATCATGATTAAATAAAGGTCATGCTGCCTTTCTTTCTTCCATGTATTTTTGTGGTATTGTTTTTCTTCCTTTGGGGGCTTCGAAGTCTTGGAAATTAGGATAAAATAATGCTGCCATTGCGATGATGTAAAGCACCTCTGAAAGCAATATATATCTTCCTTCATCGAAGAAGGAAAACAATATGATTATACAGGATATGGCTATCAGGATTTTTTTACTGTTATGTATTTCCGTTAATATTCTGTTCGCTAATTTATAAGAGAAGAATAGCAATGTTATTCCGAAAGTCAGGAGATAAATAACAGGACGGGTGAGGAAAGGATATAGGTAATTATTCATCTTTCGTTGCATGAAAGGAGCTGCAGTTTTCTTTCCGTTGATACTAAGCTGTTCCAGTCTTTTTTCTTTTGCCATTGTTTTATATGTAGCAGCCACTTCTCCAGATGCAAAATTGTCCACACCTTGAATGCAGAGAAGAAATAATAAGACCAATAATGTAAAGAATTTTCTTGGCTTTTCCCTATGCTTCATCTTATCATAAAAGTTGATAATATAGGTACCCACCCTCCAAGCCAACTTCTTTAACTTCGACATATGAGGTTGTGCAGCAGCAAAAACATTCCGATAATTTTTTACACTTTCCCTTCTTGGCTTAATTAGAAAATGATACAGGAAAGGAATGGTCGTCAACACAACGAAAAGTATCAATTTTAATATTAACATCACCATATTTCTTTTAATTAAAGTTCGACAATGTTTCTGCGTATGATTCTTGCTCCAGAATGTCCTTTTGAAGCCTTGGCTTCCGCTTTCTTTCAGAAAGTAGCTGATAGTACATTGTTTCCAAACTATCAAAAAAGAAGACTGTCATTGAGTCTATGATTCCATAGTTGGTCGAAGAAAGGTAGATTACAAACATTTCATCTTCTACGGGAGTCGAATATGCTATAACCTTATATATCTTTCCGCTTTCTTCCCTCGAGGCATAAAGAACGTGTATTTGCAATTTCTCTACCAATTCTGATACTACATTTTCTAACATGTTATGTTCATCCATGTTAAAAACAACCTCTGTAAAATAAGTGTG
>JAQYET010000081.1 GCA_028723525.1 Prevotellaceae bacterium | reverse complement strand
CTCTTTATGGACGACAGTCTGCGCAGACTGGACAGAAAACGCGCAGAGCTGGCTTTCTCTGCTTTAAAAGAAGAGGCGGAGAAAAAGCATAAGCAGCTGCTTCTCCTGAGCAGCAGTGCTGAAATGAGACAGTTTGCCGAGGTTCATCAAATTCCTGTTTATCTTCTAAGCTCTCCAGCTAGCCATGATTTTTAGTATTTCTAGCTTTCAATAGTACAAGAAATCACAAGAATGTTAAAAATAAGTTCACGTCTGAAGCGAAATGTCAAAAATAAGTGCACACAGTATCGCGCAAGTATGGCACTATTATTTTAATAAAACACGCGTAAAGAGGGAGACTAGGCCTATGCTCCAGGAACGATTACGTGAAACCAGAAAGCGAGCAGGTCTCACACAGAAAATGTTAGCGGAGAGGCTGGGGGTTTCAAGACAGACCATCTCCAAGTGGGAATATGGCTTAGCAGTGCCGGACGCTGACCAACTGATCCAACTAGCGGATATTCTAAATGTTGACGTTTTGTACTTTTTAGAAAAAAGCGAGGCTTCATTTTCATTTTCAAGAGAGCAAAGCCGTACGGCTGAAAATGCAGAGAAAGAGGCAGCTGTTTCAGGTTTTAATAGAACGGGAGGTGACATGAGCGAAGAAACTGGTGATTATTTTCATCTTCAAAGTGAAAAAGAAAATTACTGGAAAAATATTGCACATGAGCTTGAGCACTACAATTTTCTCTACGCAGAACGCTTGAGAGTTTTCAAGAACTTTGTCTGTTGGTTCTTAATTCTGCTGGTGCTTACTAGTGTTTTGATTCTGTCTTTTCAACTTTATAGAATGCATTTCTATGCTATCCAGAATGTTGAGATTCATCCAGTTGTAACGGACGCAGAAGAAGATATCAATGATTAAAAGAAGGTGAACTATGTATAAGAAAATAATTTCAGCCATGTTAATTGCATTGATGGTATTTCTGATTTTTAATTTACCGGTCTCGGCAAAAGAGAAAGATACCACTTTAGGTTTTGGCTCAAATCTATCATTTTCTGCTCTATCGGCCCCTGTGCTTACAAAAACGATCGTTTTTCTTGATAGTGGCTATATTCTGGAATATTCCATTATGGAAAAATATGAAAGCGAGAGATCCGAAAGTAAAACGGTAACTTCTTCTGCCGATTTAAAAAATTCTTTTGGACAAGTGCTTGGAACTTTAACAGCAAAATCAACGTTTAATATCAACGGCATCATCTCCACGCCAACAGGTGCCTCTGGCACATACAATGTTCCCTCATATCGTGTGAGTACTAACTCCTCACTGGGGCCAAATCAGTTTAATGCTTGGGCACAAATTGTTTTTGATGGAACCTGTACGCAGACGCCGAGCACTTTTCACCTTGTCTGTAGTCTTACATGCGATGCTAATGGAGTTGTTAACGCTAACTGGACAACCTAGCACTTAGCCTTTTACATAAAATTTCAAGATAGCTGCAACCACCATCCTGAGAACTTGCAAATCACTGGACAAATCTATTCTGTGAGCGTGAGTATATAGAGGATCCCTCAAGCATTTAGAACGTGGCAATATTTATGGTTTTCTCCCGGCCCGGCCAGTCGGGTTTGAAATAGATTGTTCTCGTCATTCAAAGACAGATCAAGACTGCCAAGGCAAATTTAAAATTATTAATCGCGTGTCTAGACAAATTTCGAAAAAAAGATCTTAACTCTGAAGAGAGTGTATGGTAAGGATAGATAAAAATTGCATATGCAAGTCTACAGTAATACCGAACCATTTGCAGGGAGTGTTATATTGTTAAAATTTAATGTTCCTGCCATCACAGGCACTGCCAGGACCGTTAATATAATAATAGCGAGTAAAGCTACTAACAGTTTTTTCATCGGAATATCCTCCTAACGTATCGAAACATATTTGAACCGAATATTTTTTTATCTATCGGCTTTGAGATCAGCGAAGCAATTTAGCATAACTGATATACTTTCTGGATGGCGAACAAAAAACACTACTTCCAATGGTACCTATGTTTGGTTTGATCAAAATGTTGGTCCAGTAAAATCTGTTAACACACGAACTCAAGCAAATTTACCCGGTATAGGAATTGTTAATGTAAATCCGGCAGTCAATGTTTTTAAAGGACAAACTGAATGGCTGAGCAGTTATACAACAATTAATTTATCTGCAGGTACTTTGATGAGAATTGCATTATGGACAGGCGCGAATGGCATTCAAGATACTGTGAGTGGCTCCTGGGACTATGAATAATGTTTAATGTGCAATCGTTGAAGTAGTCATGCTCACGGAGAGGCGTCTCATATTACGCCTCTCCAGTTTAACCTCAAATCAAAATAGAAAGAAAAATATGTTGATTGAGTGTAAAAACATTAAGAAAATCTATGGTTCCGGAGAAGCTGCAATCAAGGCCCTAGATGCTGTCAGCCTGGCGATCAGGAGCGGTGAAAGCGTTGCCCTGATGGGTAAGAGCGGAAGTGGAAAAACAACGTTACTAAATGTGTTGGGGCTCATTGATCAGCCTGACAGTGGAGAATATTTGTTCGATACCCGTGATGTGCTGCACTTATCTGCAAGGCAACTGCTTGATTTTCGCCGACATTCCGTCTCTGTTATTTTTCAACATTACAATTTGCTTTTTGAACTAACGGCCAAAGAAAACATCCTTCTGCCCTGGTCCTTTCGCAGAGGCAAGGCAGATCCCGCCCTCTTTTCCGACCTCGTTGAGCGTCTCGACCTCGGCTCCCGTCTGCAGCATCTGCCAGGGCAGTTGTCGGGCGGCGAGCAGCAGCGGGTAGCTATTGCCCGCGCCATATTAATGGATCCGGTGTTAATTCTGGCTGATGAACCTACTGGAAACCTCGACTCACAAAATAGTGATCAGGTCAGTGATCTTTTGCTCGATTGTTGCAAAATATACCACAAAACATTGTTTATGGTTACACATGATCGCGACTTAGCGAAGAAAACGGATCGCATCATCTATATGCAAGATGGCCGTATACCAGTTCAGGAATAATCCCTGAGGGAAAAAGGATGTTTGCACTCTTCAAGCTTTCGGTCAGAATATTCAGGCAAAACTGGAAAAGGAATTTTTTCAATGTCCTGAGCCTTGCCATTGCTTTGTTTTTTATTTCCAGCCTGCTTCTTCTCTACAAAAACTATGAGTGCGCGCAAATCAAAAACGCCTATGCTTCAGATGGTACTTGGGATTACCGCATACCGAATGCCAAGCTCGAGATGCAGAAAGCCGTGGAAGAGCTCTCTCTGACAAAAAAATCTTACTTAGTCAATTACAGTTTGACCGCCCGTTTAGATCCAATTACAGAGAATGAACGAGGCGGGCTGAGTGAAGATCTTGCTGACCACTGGCTGCTGTCGCTTGTTGAGTTGGGAAAGGGTTCCTCTGAAGTCTTACCGATAAGCTTAGTGGAAGGGAAATGGCCAATACTTGAGTCAGAAATCGCGGTGCCAAGAGATTTTATTTATGCTGGTAAGAAGTTGCAAAGCAAAGACTATAAAATTGGCGATACGATCAAGCTGCCGGTAGGCCAACGTCTCTTGCCTGGCGATATACCGACGCAGAATGCTCAGCTGAGCTGTAATGAACACTATGAGCCACTTGGCTTCAGGTCATTTTGCATTACCGGGATTGTGGAGGGGGATTTCAGAAAAACAGGAAACTATGTAGAGACAGCCTATATTGGCAACCCTGATTGCCATCTTGATCAGGCTGTTCTTTATGTATACAGCGCTCCCCAGAATTCACGCCAATACGAAACTCAGGTATCGGAGCTTGCAGAAAAAATACATTTGCCGGCAGATCAAATCCAGTGCAACGAGGCTGTGCGACTTGCCCTTAAACTGATTGAAACATCGAACATAGGCAAACAGGTTCGAACAGCAGGTATGGTGTTGATCATCATCTTACTCCTGCTCGTCTGTACTATCGTAATCACAAGTCAGGCCTCTAACTTTCAAGCCAATCATCGGGAATTTTCCATCATGATGGTGCATGGCTGTCATCGAGGCCATGTCAGTTGTGTACTGTGGCAGCAGAACCTCTTTGTATTCCTGATTGCCGTGGCTCTGTCAACAGCTCTCAATGCGATGATGCTACACTTTTTTTCTGATCGTATTGCTGCGTTGTTACTTGAGCAAGGCGAAAGATATCACTTTACAGCTCAATTTTATTTTTTGGATATCTTACTCATTTATTTACTGATACTGGTTCTGGTCAGCGTTTTGCCTTTCCTCTTCATTCTCCGAATTGATATCCGAAATATACAGGCTTATCTGTCTGGGCAAGCGGAATATAATCCATCGCTCGTGTGGTTTCAGGATACAAAAGCACCAATTTGGATCAGAGCCTATGCACGAAAAAAAGTTACCTTGATCACCCTTTCCCTGAGCCTTCTGATGAGCATCCTTGTCTTAGCTTTGGGCCTAGTATCAGCACGAACCATCCTTCTCAGGTCACGAGCTGAAATCAAGCAATATGCCGCAGACTTTTACGTCGTGAGATCTCTTCAGGGTAGGGAGCTCCCCGATGGTGAAAAGACAATATTAGCAGGCCTTCCAGATCATGTCCGTGCTTATCACTATGTCGGCGCAAATACTGAATTTGACATGCCCAATGACAAACTTACAAAAGAACTGAAAAGATATTATCGAAATACAGATCAGCCAATCAGAACTTCAACGAATCTTTTTGCATTAAATGAAGAGATGTTCAAGCTTATCAAAGGCGATGAGTTGATTTCATTTGAAGATTTTTCAGAACATAATTTAGCCATATTTTACAATCAAGCTTCTCTAAGCAAAGAGTATGCCACAACTCAAAATGCCAATGCTGATTTTACCGGGACGGTTAAATTAAGCGAGAATGCCCCTTTTTATAAGCATCGACTTATTGACATGAGCACATACGTTAAAGGGGATCGCGTCCGTCTGAATCGAGTGGTTGGAGAAGATCAGTCTTTTGAACTTGAGCTGGCCGGAACGACTGAAAACTATTTTGCTGAGTTGATGGAAGATTGTCCAACAGGTGGCTTGTATGTGTCAGAGAAGACATTTTTCAAGCTGATTGGTAATAAGACTTATTATGAAATTATGCTCATCTCGACCTCTCCCGAACAGCAGAGTGCCGTGGCAGATTATTTGTTTACGGCCGCATCAAAATACGGTTATCACGTTCAGGACAATGGTAATCTTACAAAGACCGTTCGCATCAGCGCTTCCATACAATTAACCTTTATCTATGCTCTGATGGGAATGGCCATTGTCACTTCGCTCATAAATTGTCTTTCAATCTGGGGATTCGAAGCCCTCCAACAGAGACGGATGATGGCAATTCGCAGAATTTTTGGGCAAAGCCGCCTACAAGGCATGATGTACATGTTTTTCTCCAAACTCTTTGTCTTAGTGATCGCTGCGCTCCTTTTTGCGTTGGTCACTTTCCCTCTGATCTTCCTGAGCACTGAACTCTTTGATTTTTATGGAATCACTTTGTTGTCCGCAGGAGCTGGCCTGTTTGTAGCGATACTGTTCCACGTTTTCGTCCTGTTCATCGTAAGTCTGATGGATAGTAGAAAAAACAACCGGGTACTTATAACAGATATTTTGTAAAGCCTGAGGCCACGGCTTACAGCAGTAAAAAAGCCTGGCGAATGACTCAGCAACTCGTTTGAGCAGCGGCTGATGCCGGGACAAACAAAAAACCGGAAAGCTTTTAAAAAAAGCTTTCCGGTTTTTTCTGGTGCGCCATCAGGGACTCGAACCCTGGACCCACTGATTAAGAGTCAGTTGCTCTACCAACTGAGCCAATGGCGCGTCGTCAGGAACGATCAACATTTTATGCGGCCAGAATAAAAATGTCAATGCTTCTT
>JAQYET010000080.1 GCA_028723525.1 Prevotellaceae bacterium | reverse complement strand
TGACCGCCACATCCATGAATTGTGTGCCGTCCTTGTTGTAGATAATCATTCCACCCCTCCCATGATTTTATCATAGTCCACCGCGTCCTTGGCCTCGTAGCCCTCGGTGAGGCATTGGCTGATGTGGTCGCCCACGGCACGGCGGAAGGTCGTGAGGTCTGCCTGTTTGCCGAAGGTGTAGTACATGGGGTGTCCGTCTGCGAACTCACCCAATTTGTAGGTCACAGGGACACTGACGGTGTTGTTGAAATTGAGTTGGTTTTCACGCGACAGATAGACATACCCACCGCCGAAGATGAGGCCGTAGGTGATGCGATGTTCGGTCTGCGCATTGATGAGTTCCTCAATGTCGGCCTTGACTTCCTCCACCGTAGGCAGATGGTCATAGTCCTTCCGCCATTGGTAGCCACTGCCCTCCATGGCCTCATCGTTTCCGAAGCCATAGAACAGGGCATAACTGTCTTTGCCAATCCTCACAAGGCGGTCATCAGCCGCCTCGGCACCGTAATACTTGATGAATACTGACTGCTGCTTCATATCATGATTGTTTAAGTAAATTTATAGTGCATCTTGCCCTCATCATACGGCTCACAACGGATAGTGGCCAGGAAAGGAAAGCCATCGGTGCGCTTCCTCACCTCATCAAGGATGAAGGTCATTTCCTCGGAGGCTGTGAAAAACTTTTTGAACTGGCCATCCGCAGGGTCTCTGAAATAGACCAGCGTCCGCTTTCCATTCTTGGTGCTTACATCTTTCTCATAGTCGTGAATTTCAATCTTGGTGTTCACGATTGAGCTGAGCCTTACGCTCTCTCCTTTGAATCTCTTTTTGCCATCCTGGGGCGTGTATGACAGCCCCATCTGTGAAAATTCTTGCATTTCTTTCTTTGTTAAAAGTTTCTTCATCAAATTTTTGCAGTCCGCGTGTTTCGCCATCCCACAGAATGACGCAACCAACTCATGCCTGCGCTTCCGGCTCTTCACACGCGCCAGCTTGCGGGCATAAGACTTTTTGACACGCTTCCTCATGAGTGTATGTGTCGGGAATATGACGTAGCCAAGGAAATCAAGTCCTTCCTCAACAGGAAACACCCTATCATTGTATTTCACCTGCTGACCAATGAACTCAACCTGCGCATGGACGAAGCCACTGCATTCCCACAGATCTATCTTCGTCTCGCTGCCACAAACCCCATCGTCGCAATAGCGGTAGTAGAATCTTATTCCGTACCTGTCTTTCAGGTAATGGTCAAGGAACACCGACAGGAGCAAATTGCCAAGCCCCTGTGATGAGCGCATCCCCATCGATATGCTTATGCCATCGGGCATGACGCTCACGAACTCATCAAGCAACGAAATCAGAACTGCATCCTTGAACACCCTGCGCACGCACCACTTCACGAAGTCCTGTCGCACGGTGTCATAGAACTTGCGGATGTCGAACTTGTACCAGAACTTGATTTCGGGGTGTTCACGCAAATCACGCTCTATGTAGGCTTTCAGGTCATGCACTCCACGATTCTTTATGCTGCTGCCTGTAGTTCTGATAAACCGCTTGCGCAGATATTTGTCCGTGATAATCATGACCGCCGCCACCTTGATACGCGCCTTCATGTCGAACACTTGCAGATGCCTCACTTTGCCGGCCTCTGTGATGACCCTCTCATGCCATTTCCCAAGCTCCACATGCCCTGTGCGTATCTCTTCGGCCACATCCTTCAGGAACTCATCATGGTGGGCAATGAGCCAGCGACCCTCACTCATGCGCTTCCTTTCGGTGCCACGAACTACGGTGTCGAAAGCCTCGCAGAGGTTTCCCCTCGCTGTGATTTCTTCTATGATATGTCCGTATCGTTTCATTCTATTAATAATTGTTTTTTGCCTTCAATGCCGCAGGCCTAACATCTTCGAGGCTGTCCGTACAGTCCTACCAATCTCTACCTGCTGCCGTGATTTTTCAGCTTTCCAGCCACCATTTCAGACGGCTGCTGTTGCTGGGGCTCTGGTCTCTCGCCACGACTACCGCCGACTCGTAACGGCATGTCTTGATGACGATTAAAAGGCTCATTCTTTCGCATTGTTTGCAAGGCGCGACCCGTTGTTCGTATTCGAGTTCGAAGAGGCGTTATTCGCATTCGCATACACGACGCCGCCATTCGCGTTCGCATTGTTGTTCGACCGACCAACGACGCGGCAGGAACGAGACCATCTACCCGTTTTCGCATGAGGGGGCGGACGGCTGG
>JAQYET010000079.1 GCA_028723525.1 Prevotellaceae bacterium | reverse complement strand
TAATTAATGAAAAATTATAAGACTGTTCGCATTGGTATAATTGTATCAGCAGTTCTTGTACTCATTGTATTCCGTTTACCTAGCGTCCAGGAATTGGTTTTGGAACTAGGGGAGAATATAAAAGGAACTCCACTTCGTAATCCAGACAAATGGATTGGAAAGATAAATTCTATATCCTATCTCTTTGCAATGATATCTGTGAGTATTTTTTTTACATTAAACAACTGTATTCGATTTCGTCGTCCAGTTGAAGTAGATAGTCTAAAAGACCCTGTAAAAAAATTCTGTTTAAATTTTCCAAACTTTATTGTAAATAATATTCCATTGGTATTGTTTATATCTCTTGTTGCCCTTGTTATTCATGGAATAAAACTCGGGGAACAAGTTATTCCCATAGATACAGAGTTTTGGTTGGAAGATAGAACCATGAATTGGAAGGTGATAGGTCGTTTTTCCCTCATCTTATTACAAGGTGTTACGACGTATATGGGCCAAAACCTCTACTTGGTGAATTTTTTTACCATTTTCTTTTTGATTACAAGTGTACTGTCCTGGTGTTATTTGTTAAATGTAGTGACTGGTTGGGATAATAAATTTGCATACTTCGCTTTTTCTTTAGTTTATTGTATCTGTCCAATTTGGGTTGATATACTGTATTTTACTTGTCTATCATTAGAAGTGGCTTTAGTAATGACGTTGATTCCTGTTGTCGTTTATCTGTCATTTATTGGTTTAACCTCAAAATATCATTTTTTTATTATTTGGGGTTGTATCATCTTGTCTGTCATTACTGGAGTATATCAATCTCTCCTCGTTGTATTTTGTTGTGGACTGTTGATTTGCTTCTTTTTCTTTTGTATGTCTGATAAATTTTCTCCTAAGAACATAAGAAAGGTATTTTTCAAAGGAGTGATCTGCATAATGACAGCTACATTGTGTTATTTTGTTATAGATAAACTTCTTCAACAATTTATTTTTAAGGCTTCTGCTAGCGATTATTTAGTGAATCAATCAAATATCTCGATTTTGCACATTTGTGCTGCAATTCCTGTATATTTTGATCGTCTGCTAGATAATTGGCCGATGGAATTGATGCTTATTTGTTTATTATTTCCTGCTTTATTTATACAAGAGTTTTTTTCAAAAGAATCTGGATGGGGAAAAATTGTTGTATTTTTGATTGTAATGACTATGTTTGCTTTTCCTTTAGTTACTGGGGGAGGAACTAGTTTTCGTGTTCAGTTGATGGAACCGATAGTTATGGGATTTACTGCGTTTTTAGTCTTTGGAAGGATGGGAAATGGAAGGAAAATTCTTAAATGTATATTCATTGGAATTTGCTTGTTACAGATACAAGACTCATCTTTGGTCAATTATACAGATTATCTTCGCTATCAGCAGGATAAAATGGTCGCTTACGATATTCATAGAGAGCTGCAATCGCAAAAATGTGGAGATTTACCAGTTATTCTTTATGGTGAATATTCTCCCCACTATTTTGTAGATTATAAAGTTAGTGAGGTGGCTGGACATTCTATTTTTGAATGGACTGATGATAAAGACTTTAAGGATTCAACTACTCGAGGGTTACTTTTTATGAGGTCATTAGGTTATGAATATCACTCTACCAATGACGTAACACTCATTCAAAAGGCTCGTTCTGCAGCTGAGTCTATGAATGATTATCCCAAGCCGGGATTTGTTCAGAATCTTGGTGATGTAGTTGTAATTCGTTTGTCAGAAACTTCCTACATGGAGGACACCAACAAAAAAAATCCTCAATAAAATCCCTTAAAATTTCCCACTGCAAATTCATCCAATTTCCAGTGCATTTTGCCTCAATTTCCAGTGCAAATTCATCCACTTTCCACAGGGAATTCATCCAATTTCCTGTGGAAAATTTTTTTTCAAGTCTAATCCCCCCTTGCTTCTCCCTCACATTGACAGCCGCCCAAGTCCATAGTACTATAAACTTATGAGTGATTTAGAGTTTCTTGACAAGTCAATCCGTCGTGTTCATGATTTTCCCAAGCCGGGAATCCTTTTTTACGACATTACTGGTATTTTGGTG
>JAQYET010000078.1 GCA_028723525.1 Prevotellaceae bacterium | reverse complement strand
GGACTGGGTTCAGCAGACATCACGCCGAGTCACATCATCTCCGTGTTCAACAACCTGGAGATGAATGAGCCGAAGAACCACTTTACGGTGGGTATCGTTGATGACGTAACCTTTACTTCACTGCCATTGCTCGAAGACATTCCTCTGGGAGCCGAAGGAACGTTCGAAGCTAAGTTCTTTGGACTGGGTGCTGACGGTACCGTAGGTGCCAACAAGAACTCTGTGAAAATCATTGGTGATAATACCGATAAATATTGTCAGGCCTACTTCTCGTACGACTCGAAGAAGTCAGGAGGTTTCACCTGCTCACATCTTCGCTTTGGTGATCAGCCCATTCGGTCTACCTACAAAGTAATCACACCTAACTTTGTGGCTTGCCACGTTCAGGCATACTTGAGAATGTATGACGTGATTCGCGGTTTGCGCAAGAATGGTACCTTCCTTTTGAATACCGTATTTGAGGGAGAAGAGTTGGTAAACTTCATTCCAAACAGACTGAAGCGCTACTTTGCTCAAAACAACATTACTGTATATTACATCAACGCGACGAAGATTGCGCAAGAAATTGGTTTGGGCAACCGCACCAACACCATTCTCCAGAGTGCCTTCTTCCGCATCACCGAAGTAATCCCTGTTGACCTTGCCGTAGAACAGATGAAGAAGTTTATCGTGAAGTCTTACGGTAACAAGGGACAGGATATCGTTGACAAGAACTATGCCGCTGTAGAACGCGGTGTGGAATATCAGCAATTGACGGTTGACCCTGCATGGGCAAACCTTGCAGATGATGAAGAAGCACCAGAAGAGGATGTTCCGGCATACATCAAAGAAATTGTACGCCCCATCAATGCACAGAATGGTGATTTGCTGAAGGTATCAGATTTCGTTAAATACGATATGATTGACGGTACCATGCTGAATGGATCGGCTGCCTACGAGAAGCGTGGCGTTGAAGCATTCAACCCAGAGTGGACACCCGAAAACTGTATCCAGTGTAACAAATGTGCCTACGTTTGTCCTCACGCAGCTATCCGTCCATTCGTATTGGATGAGGAAGAGATGAAAGGTTTCAATGACAAGACGCTGGCTATGAAGGTTCCAAGACCAATGGCTGGCATGAACTTCCGCATTCAGGTAAGTGTTCTTGACTGTGTAGGTTGTGGTAACTGTGCGGATGTCTGCCCTGGCAACAAACAAGGTAAGGCGTTGAACATGGTGCCATTTACACGCGACGAGAAGATGATTGAGAACTGGAACTACCTCACCAAGAATGTGAAGAGCAAACAACATCTTGTTGATATCCAGAGCAATGTGAAGAATTCTCAATTTGCACAACCTTTGTTTGAGTTCTCTGGTGCATGTGCCGGATGTGGTGAAACACCTTATGTAAAATTGGTTTCACAATTGTTTGGCGATCGTGAAATGCTTGCTAACGCAACAGGTTGTTCATCTATTTACTCAGCATCACTGCCTTCAACACCGTACACGACCAATGCTGACGGTAAGGGTCCGGCCTTTGCCAACTCATTGTTTGAAGACTTCTGCGAATTTGGTATGGGTATGGTATTGGGTAACAAGAAGATGCGTGACCGAATCACTCTCCTACTCGAGCAATTAGTAGAAAATGAAGATTCTTCAAGCGAGTTGAAAGAGGCCGCACAGAAATGGCTGGAAGTGAAAGATGACGTTCAAGGTTCTAAGGAAGCCACAGCCCAGCTCAAGCCTCTCATCAAGGCATGTGCAGAGAAAGGTTGTGACACTTGCAAAGAACTGATGACGCTGGAGCACTACCTCATCAAACGTTCACAATGGATTATTGGTGGTGACGGTGCATCGTATGACATCGGTTTCGGTGGACTCGACCACGTCATCGCATCGGGCGAAGATGTTAACATCTTAGTTCTCGATACGGAAGTTTACTCGAATACAGGTGGACAGAGCTCAAAGGCAACACCACTTGGGGCCATTGCTCAATTTGCAGCACAAGGAAAGCGCATTCGCAAGAAGGACTTAGGCTTGATGGCTACGACCTATGGGTATGTGTATGTTGCACAAATAGCAATGGGTGCCGACCAGGCTCAAACGCTAAAAGCCATTCGTGAAGCTGAAGCTTATCCCGGACCATCTGTCATCATCGCCTATTCACCATGTATCAACCACGGTTTGAAAGCCAAGGGTGGCATGGGCAAGAGCCAGGCAGAGGAAGCTCGCGCCGTTGCTTGCGGTTACTGGCACTTGTGGAGATACAATCCTCAGCTGGCCGATGAAGGCAAGAATCCATTCATACTCGACTCTAAAGAACCCGACTGGAGCAAGTTCCGCGATTTCTTATTGGGTGAAGTTCGCTACCTGTCTGTGAAGAAAGCATATCCTCATGAAGCCGACGAACTGTTCGAAGCTGCAGAAGATATGGCGAAACTGCGCTATAACAGCTATGTTCGCAAATC
>JAQYET010000077.1 GCA_028723525.1 Prevotellaceae bacterium | reverse complement strand
CAAAACAAGCAACAAAAACAAGCACTATGACACAAGAAGAACTAAGAGCAAAGCTAGAGAGCTACGACGTCAAGGGAGCAGAGGCGTACGCCCTCCTCTGGCGAAACGACAGTGTCCGAGAGATGGTGAAAAACTACGAGGATCTGGCAGATGAACTATTCGACTTCACGAAAGAAAAATTGGCGTTGCAACCGACATACGAGGTTATAGAGGTTGCTCGGAAGCTCCGAGAACTCATCCTTGCCGAGAGAGCGATGTACAGGAAGCATTCAGCACTCATAAAGCGAGAGCTGATGGCTCGACTAGAACAAGAGGAGAGTAACGACTAACGAACAAGAGCTATGACAACGAAAAGAGACTACACGGGAATCGAGTTCCCCACGATGCTGGACGACTTCTACGACCTAAAGCGTAAGCTGGACTTCGAGCTTGACACATACGGGCTAGGTGACGAGCTACAAGACGTGGACAACCTAACCACCGAGCCGACACGAGAGATGGTGGAGAGGCTGGACAAGCACATAGCGACCTACAAGCAGATGGCGAGTATCTGCGAGGAGCTACGCAAGAGGCTGAACGGGTACTTCGGGATATAAGCGGACAAGACTATGGAACTAAAAAAAGACACCTTGATAGAGATGATGCAGGAGTATGTATCAGAGTTGGCTCTAGAGGATAAGTCTCTAGAGTGGCTGACGGAGAAAAAGGAGATTGCGAGCAGAAGCATAGCTAACTGCGAGAAATCTGCCAAAGAGATACGAGAGTACATCATAAACGAGTGCGACGGCAGAGAAGAAGCCAGTGAGGAGGTCAAGAAGCTAAAGGCGAAGCTGGTAGAAGCTATTGAAATGGAAGCTGAGCTAGAGAAGGTTATCGTCAAGCAACTAGACAAGGAGATAACCAAGCGACTAGAGACAACCGACAAATGATAGTAGTCAGCGTAGGACAGAGGCACACTACATACCAGTCTCGTACAACCTTTGTTTCTGTTACTACGGATTGAGGACGCCACGGGGGCGTCCGTGAGGACTAGGGGCGATGCAAGCGCCCACCCCGTGCGTCGCTACTACCAACACAAACAACACAACAAGACAACAAGACTATGAGAAAATACAAAGAGAGCGAGTGGAGAGAGGAGGTTGAGGACTTAGAAGGACTAATGTACACCGACCCATATAATCAAAGCCTCGAAGGGGTTACACTGTACGCACTTAAAAACGCAACGACACGTGGAGCTGTCCTCTACTTCCACTTCAGCCTACCAGTGGACTTCAACACAGACGTAGATCACATCATGAGTATCCGCAGAAAGCTAAAAGAGATACGGAGAAAGCGCAGAGGAGAAAGGGGATATAAGAGGTACCTGTGGCGCAAATCACTCAAGGCAAAGATATACCGCTGGCTCCTCAAGTGCGAGTACAAGCGGATCACCAAGCACGACAAACCAAATAACACAATAGAGCAATGAGCAAAACCAAAGAGCAAATCATCATCCCAGCAAGGGACTACGAGAAGTACAAGAGATGGGCAGAGATCTGCCAGATGTACGACAAGATGCGTCGGGAGCATCCCGACAAAAGCAATAACTCCATACACACCTACATTGGGGCGCAGTTTGGCGTATCGACCGCATCCGTCATCCACGCCATCAGTCGATGCACGGAGACAACAGCAGTAACACTAACAAGAGAGTAAGTACACCCCAACGACTTGCATATATGGAAAATATGTGTACCTTTGCGATGTCCTACAAAACGAAGAGCGGTACGACCGCTCCAGTACACAGGGGCGGTATTATTGTACCCCTACATAGTTTGTACACCCGTATTGGGTGCGGTACCCCCTTGTGGACGCTTAATGGCGCCACTGCTCTTCGTGAGTGTAGGACAAAGGGACAGACCGCACCCTTTTTTCATGCGGTCGTAACGACTAATCAATCTGTAATGTCCTACACAGAGAAGAAAAGTCTAGCTCCGACTATAAACGAGCGGGGGCGTAGTGGATACGCCCGAGTGAAAGTTTCACCACAGCGCAAGGGGTTGTCACCCCGTCTGCAAGACTACGTCAAGGCGTTTGAACTGATGCTCCGTGAGGAGCTGAGCGGGTACTGCAATGCACGTCCCCGTCTCTTGTCACGCCTTGAGGCTATCGATGCCTACTACCGACAGATGCAAAAGA
>JAQYET010000076.1 GCA_028723525.1 Prevotellaceae bacterium | reverse complement strand
CAAACAAAATAACAAGCGTTCTTTGTTAGGCAGAAAACAGCGAAGCCAAGTAGTTCGCTCGTTTCTAAATCGTTACCAGTTTAGTTATATCAACAAGGTAATTTCTTTATTTTCAATTAGATACACTTTGATAATTATCTTGCCGTGTAATTTCGCCGATTTTAGTCAGTAATTTGGGCGAAATTACTTTCCGAAAGATATACCATTGCTGCGCCATCGGCAGTTTGAGGCAAGGCGAGCAAAGATATAACCGATTTGGACTTAATATTGAAAAACATGATGAATCTTTTTGAGAAATTGAGCCGGTTGGTAAAAATAACGACAAAGAAGAATTAAAACGACCTCGTTGAATACTGTCAGTACCTGTCACACAATAAGTTGTCAAGAAATTAACTGAAAGGGATTATTATACACAAAAAACAAGAAAAGCAAGACTTTTAACACTATAAATTTGTTTTCGGAGTTTTAAATATATAACTTTGCAAGCGGAAAATGCCACCATATATGTGGAAAATAGAAAAAACTTAATACATTTACCTAAAATTGCAACAAACTCATTTGGCAATCACGTGCATTAAATGATACGTTTTTGCTGAATTATGGATTACAAGGAATAAATGCTTTGTTGTTAAAAGGAAATTTTGTTAAAGAAAGGAATTATTATGAAGACTTTGTTGAGCATTACAAATGGTGGTAGAAGAACCATTTATTCTTTATAATGATGGTACATACGGTAATATTAGTTTTAAGAATGAAGATTCTATATATAAGCAAAAAAATGATTCGGTAGATTTTAAAGATCAATTATATTACGGTTTAGGTGGATATTATGAAGTTAAGGGAGATACGATAGAGGTGGATACTTATATGAATTATCCACTTTTCATTACGTTAATTAAAAGATATTATAAAATAATAGATAGGGAAAGCCTTTTTTTCTTTAAAGAAATATGGGTAACCAAACATGGAGCAGAAGAAGAACCTTATGATCGTTATGTGTTTTATGAACTCATCCCCAACAAGCGTTTACCTCCATCAACGAAGTTTCGATCAAAGTTAAAGAAATGGATTTGGGAGGACGAAAATGATTGGAAGAACTATAAAAAGCATACAAGGAGGCAATGAAAAGAAATGACATGTTGCTAACGCATTTTACAAATATTATTCGTAATTTTGAACTTGCTGGTTGACTCTACGGGCACGTTGATTTCATATTAGAAAAAAAATTTTTTGAATCTCAAGCTTATTATCATCATTGGTTTAATCGTTAAACATTAAAAACATGAAAAAAATTTATTGGGGGCTGCTTACTTTTCTACTTATATCATGCGATCCATATATTTATAATATAGAGATTGATAATAATGGGTCAAAAGAAGAATTTGTTTTGGATTGCGGTAGAATTGATATTTCTGCTATTATAATTGGATATAAACAAACTACTATATGTCAAAACATCAAACCAAACTATCCAATCTTTATTGATCCAAATGGATTGAAGGTATCATATAAAGGTCGAGAATTATCAACAAATGTTTTTTTAAATGGGAACATCATAAAAGATACTATGGATATTTATGAAGAAAGTACACTCCGTATAGTAATTAATCATTTAAAAATTAACAACAGAGATTCTATCAAACTTAATATAGATAATTTTATCAACTTTGCAGGAAAGAAACCACAGATTAATGATATAAATCTTATTTATATTAATAGGAGAGCAAAGGACACACGGAAAAATAAGGTTCTATAAAAAGCATACAAGGAGGCAATGAAAAGAAATGACATGTTGCTAACGCATGTATAACCTTAAAATCAAACGGGGTTAAAATATGTTCGTTTTCTTTGGAGTTTTATCAATAAATGAGTAATTTTGCCGACAAAACGGATAAGAGAACAAATGACAACCTCTGAAGAATATGCCCGCATAAAGGCGCGCTCGCGCATTGACGGAGCACTTGTCGGCATCATGTGGGCAGTGAGTTTCTTGTTCACAGTGGCAGGTTTTGATAATCCCTCTTGGTCTTTCGCTGCCATTACAATCGGCATTGCGTCGCCTTTCTACGGACTGGCACGGATGGTGAAGTTCCGCAAGGTTGTGCTCGGCGACGCCATGAGTTTCCGCCACGCACTGGGATATGCCTTGATGATGATGCTCTGCGCCGCGCTGATTTTCGCCGGCGTGCAGTTGGTTTATTTCCAGTTCATCGACGGTGGCTACTTCTTGGAACACTATGGGAACGTTCTCCGCTCGCCGGAGATGACGGGGATGCTCGGCAGTTACGGTCTGTCGGAACAGGATGTGGAGTCAACCATGACTGTATTGTCCGAAATGCGCCCTGTGGAAATAGTGATACAGTTTCTCTCCGGCAATGTTCTGCTGAGCGCGGTGCTTAGTCTTCCGCTGGCATTGCTCGCAAGGAAAGGCGGCAGAGGCAGCGTCGGAAGCGACGGTCATGACGGCTCGACGCTTATATAGAACCTTTATAATCAATGACAAATGGATATTTCTGTTGTAATACCCTTATATAACGAGGAGGAATCGCTGCCCGAACTCTTCGCATGGATTGAGCGTGTGATGAACGAAAACAACTTCTCGTATGAGGTGATTTTCGTAAACGACGGCTCACGCGACCACTCGTGGGACGTAATCTGCGACCTGAAGTCGAAGCATCCGCAGGTGAAAGGCATAAAATTTCGCCGCAACTACGGCAAGAGCCCTGCCCTATTCTGCGGTTTCGAGGAAGCCGCCGGTGATGTGGTTATAACAATGGATGCCGACCTTCAGGACTCTCCCGACGAAATACCCGGACTCTACCGCATGATTACGGTTGACGGCTACGACCTCGTTTCGGGTTATAAGCAGAAGCGTTACGACCCACTGTCAAAGACCATTCCCACGAAGTTGTTCAATGCTACTGCGCGGAAAATCAGCGGAATAAACAATCTGCACGACTTCAACTGCGGACTGAAGGCATACCGCCACGAGGTGGTGAAGAACATTGAAGTGTATGGCGAGATGCACAGATACATCCCATATCTGGCAAAGAACGCCGGATTTACTAAGATTGGAGAGAAGGTGGTGCAGCATCAGGCACGCAAATACGGCACAACGAAATTCGGTCTGAACCGTTTCTTCAACGGTTATCTCGACCTCATAACGCTGTGGTTCCTGAGCAGTTTCGGGCGCAAGCCGATGCACGTGTTCGGCTTTTTGGGCACCATAATGTTCATCATCGGCTTCCTCTCGGCGGCTTTCATCGGTGCCGACAAGCTGTGGTGCCTTGCCAACGGCATAAGGCAAAGACTCGTTACCGACTCGCCCTTCTTCTTCATCTCACTGACAATGATGATAATCGGAACACAACTGTTCCTCACAGGCTTCCTCGGCGACCTGATAAGCCGCTCTTCACAGAACAGGAACGAGTATCAGATAGCCGAAAAGGTTTAGCCGGCAGAGTGTAGTTCGGCAAAGAACCGTGGAGCACGGGGCAAGGAACAGTAATGGGTTTAACCAACCCCTATGCTCGGAGAACCGGCATACGGATTTCAATTATCAAAAATATAAAAGAACGATATGAGAAAACTGATTGGTATAATTGTCTTTACGGCGTTGCTGGCAGCATGCTCTTCAACAGACTGTCCGCTGAATAATGCTGTTTATGCCACCTACAATCTTTACGGCAGCGACGGCAAACGATACACGCTGAAGGACACTCTCACAATATCCACCGCGCGGCACACAGAGGGCGACACAATACTTCTGAACCGCAAGACCGGAGCCACGACATTCAGCCTGCCTGTGAGTTACGCCGACGAAGCCGACCGCCTGATACTCGAAATGCGCGACTCTGACAACAATGTCACGACAGACACCATAGTGATGAGCAAGACAAACAGACCTCATTTCGAATCAACAGACTGCAGTCCATCATTCTTCCACACCATACTGGGAGTGAAATGCACACGAAACAGGATTGACTCGATAACGATTAACAACAGAGAAATAGACAATGACGCCACTAAAGAGCATATACGCATATATTTCAGGTCTGGCAATCAGCCTGCTACTGCTGCCCATAACGGCTGACGCACAGCGGCGCAAGACGGTGGAAGTGCCGGACACCCTGCCCTTCTATCGGGGCGTTGCGGTGTCGGCAGACCTCGTGGGGGCAGGCATGGCGGTGTTTGGCGACTACGGACAGTATGAGGGTGCGGTGCGGCTGAACCTGCGCAACAGATACTTCCCCGTGGTGGAAGTGGGATTAGGAAAGGCAGACCACACCGATGATGTTACTAAGATAAGGTATAAGACGAGTGCTCCATACGGAAAAATCGGTATCGACTTCAACCTGTTGAAGAACAAGAACGACATCTACCGCCTCTACGGTGGTGTGAGATACGCATATGCGTCATGGGAATATGATTTGGAACATCCGCCTCTGACCGACCCTGTATGGGGAGGAAACACAGAGTATGGAGGTAGCGGCATCAAGTGCCACTACCACTGGGCAGAGGCGGTGTTCGGTGTGGATGCCACGATATGGGGACCGATACACCTCGGCTGGAGCGTGCGTTACTGCCAGCGCATCAGTTATGACAACGGCACGTTGGGCAACTCTTGGTATGTCCCGGGGTACGGCAAAGACGGTGGGTCGCGCCTCGGCGGTACGTTTAACATAATATTTGAGATTTAACTATGAAGCGTTTTTTTCAAATCCTTTTCCTTGTGTTGCTCGTAGCAGGTACGATATTCATCATCAGGCAACAGCAAGCCATGCCTTACCAGCACGACAGCGGCGAGGTATTCGGAACATTCTATAAAGTGACTTATCAGTCTGACAAAAATCTGAAAAGCGAGATAGAGGCTGCACTGAAGGGCGTTGACTACGAGTTCTCAATGTATAACGAGAACTCAACGGTGTCTAAGATTAACCGCGGAGAAACTCCCGAACTGAGCGAAATGTTCATGGAGGTGTATAACTTGTCGCAGACCGTGAACAAGGAAAGCGAGGGGGCATTCGACATAACGGTGGCTCCGCTTGTCAATGCGTGGGGTTTCGGCTTCAAGACAAGACAGATGCCCGACAAGCGTCAGGTGGATAGTCTGTTGGCGTTTGTAGGAAACGACAAGTTCAAGGTGATGAACGAGGGCAAGAAGTTCATCCCAAAGAAGAGAGACAAGCGCACTATGCTCGACTTCAGTGCCATCGCAAAGGGCTACGGCAGCGATGTAGTGGCACGCCTGCTGCGCAAGAACGACGTGAAAAACTTCATGGTTGAGATTGGAGGAGAGGTGGTAACGAGCGGTAACAGCGAGAAAAGACTGCCTTGGAAAATCGGAGTTACGAAGCCGGTTGACGATTCTCTAAGTGTGGATAACGAACTTCAGACCGTGCTTAACCTCACCGACAAGGCTCTGGCTACGAGCGGCAACTACCGCAAGTTCTACTATAAGGACGGCAAGAAATATGCGCATACCATAGACCCTAAGACCGGGAGACCGGTGCAGCACAACATTCTATCTGCCACGGTGATAACGAAAGACTGTGCCACCGCCGATGCCTACGCCACGGCTTTCATGGTGCTCGGTATGGAGGGGACTAAGCGCGTGCTTGAGAAACATCCCGAACTGATGGTCTATCTCATATATTCAGATGACAAGGGGAAAAACTCTGTGTGGTTCTCTCCGTCGCTCGAAGGGAAGATTACAAACTGACTTGAACTTTAGCATTGCGCATTCATGACCATCTGCTGCTGCTCCCTCCGTTTCAGGGAATGAGCCGCAACGACATCGAAACAGTCGTTGCACACACACGGTTTGCCTTTTCCAAGTATGACAAGGGTAAGGTTGTGGTTGGCGAAGGCGAGAAGTGCGACCACCTGTGCTTTCTTCTTCAAGGCGAACTGACAGCAACAGAGAGTGCCGACGACGGCAGTTACAGCATAGAAGAGACGGTGAAAGCCCCGGCAATGATACAGCCCGAGCGTATCTTCGGTATGGAACAGCGATACACAAAGACATTTACCGCTGCGGCAGAGTGCGGTGTCGTAAGCATAGACAAGAAGGACACGACAAGACTTATGTCGGAGTTTGAGATATTCAGACTGAACATCCTGAACATATTATGCACAAAGACGCAGCGACTGTCGCGCTACCAATGGCGCAAAACACCCGAAACGATACGCCTGAAGATATTCGGTTTCATGGAAAAGAGGTGTATGACGCCTGCCGGACATAAGCGACTGAAGATAAAAATGGAGGTGCTCGGGGCGTTGCTCGGAGAAAGTCGGATAAACGTTTCGAAATGTATCAAGACACTACAGGACAAGGGACTTGTCACGCATAGCCGTGCGATAATGGACATCCATGCACTTGAGAAACTGAAGGAGTGAAATATTCGTTAAAATTTCGGGCATCAAGTAACAGCAAGGAATTATTTTATTATCTTTGCAAGTTGAAATAAACAGGATTATGGATAGTAATAACATAGACAAAAAAGAACGCCAAAACCCGTTCTTCGCGAAATATAAAACTCCGCACGAGACCGTGCCTTTCAATGAGATACGACTTGAAGACTACGAGGAAGCCTTCGTTGAAGGAATAAGAAGGGATAACGAACAGCTCGACAAAATCATCAACAATCCCGACAAACCAACGTTCGACAACACCTTGGTGAACAACGATGAAGACAGCGAATACTACGGACTGCTGGGCGAAGTGAGCACAGTGTTCTTCAATCTGCTTAGTGCCGAGACCAACGATGAGATGGATGCACTGGCACAGAAGTTGCAACCGATGCTTACGAAACATGCCAACGACATGATGCTCAACGAAAAACTCTTTGAGAGAGTGAAGTATGTGCACAGGCATCATCGTAAACTTACCGTGGAGGAGAAACAACTGCTGGAGAACACTTATCAGGGCTTTGTGCGCTCGGGAGCATTGCTCGACGAAGCCGGAAAGGAACGGCTGCGCAAGTTGACGGAGGAGGCTTCCATGCTGTCTTTGCAGTTCTCGCAGAACCTTTTGAAAGAGAACAAGGCATTCATACTGCATATCACCGACGAGAACGACCTCGACGGACTGCCGGAAACGGCGCGCGAAGCAGCGGCAATGGCAGCAAAAGAACACAATATGGAGGGCTGGGTGATAACGCTCGACTACCCGAGTTTCGGACCGTTCATGACTTACAGCACACGGAGAGAACTGCGCGAGAAACTGTATATGGAACGAAACTCCGTCTGCATACACGACAACAGCGAGAACAACCTTGACATCTGCAAACGCCTTGTGAACCTGCGCAGAGAGGTGGCGCAACTGCTTGGCTACAAGACTTACGCCGACTACGTGCTGAAAAAGCGCATGGCGGGGAACACGAGGAACGTAAACCGGCTTTTCAACCAACTCATCGACGCATACAAACCTACCGCCGAGAAGGAATTGGAGGAACAGGAACTGCTCGCAAAGCGCATCGAGGGAAGCGATTTTGAGATGATGCCGTGGGACAATGGGTTCTATTCCCACAAACTGCAGATGAAGAAATACAACATCGACAGCGAGATGCTAAGACCTTATTTCGAACTTTCGAAAGTCATCGACGGCGTGTTCGGACTTGCCAACAGGTTGTATGGAATAACGTTCCGGGAGAATAAGGACATCCCTGTTTACCACGAAGACGTGAAGGCTTACGAAGTGTTTGACAACAACGGGGAGTACCTCGCGGTGTTCTATGCCGACTTCCATCCGCGCAAGGGAAAACAAAGCGGGGCATGGATGACGGAATATCAGGGGCAATATATAAATAGGAAAGGTGAGAATATCAGACCTCATGTGAGCGTGGTTATGAATCTCACGAAACCCACGGAGGACAAACCGGCTCTGCTTACGCTTGCAGAGGTGGAGACATTCCTGCACGAGTTCGGACACTCTCTGCACGGTATGTTCGCCAACAGCAGGTTTTCAAGCCTGTCAGGCACCAACGTTCTGTGGGATTTCGTTGAACTTCCGTCACAGTTTATGGAGAATTTCTCGGTAGAAAAGGAGTTCTTGCGCACCTTTGCCTACCATTACAAGACCGGCGAGCCGATACCCGAGGAACTGATAAAGCGCATCGTAAAGAGCCGGAATTTCATGTCGGCAACGGCTTGTATGAGACAAGTGAGCCTCGGATTGCTCGATATGGCGTACTATACCAAGCAGGAAGAGTTCGACGAAGACATAATTTTGTTTGAACGGAAGGCATGGGAGAAGGCTACCGTCACAAAAAAAAGGCACAATCACAGAACGTGTATGACTGTGCAGTTCTCGCACATCATGGCAGGAGGATATGCCGCAGGATATTACAGTTACAAATGGGCTGAGGTGCTCGATGCCGATGCTTTCAGCGTATTTAAGAAGAAAGGTATCTTCGACAGGCAAACGGCACAGAGTTTCCGTGATAACATTTTGTCGCGTGGTGGTACCGAACATCCGATGATTTTATACAAACGCTTCAGAGGTGGAGAGCCTACGATAGACGCACTACTGAAGCGAAACGGTATTAAAGTAGTGAAAAGAAGGAAATAAAAAGAGTGAAAACGCAGGAATACCGATATGGACGAGAAACAGAAAACACTTGACTCACGCTATCTGAGAATGGCTCGTATATGGGCAGAGAACAGTTACTGCCAAAGGCGTAAGGTTGGTGCGCTCGTGGTGAAGGACAAGATGATAATAAGTGATGGCTACAACGGAACACCGAGTGGGTTTGAAAACGTGTGCGAAGGCGACGACAACGTGACAAAACCATACGTGCTGCACGCCGAAGCAAACGCCATAACGAAGTTGGCGAGGAGTTCGAACAACAGCGACGGCTCTACGCTCTATGTCACCGCATCGCCATGTATAGAATGTTCCAAACTCATAATACAAGCCGGCATAAAGCGCGTGGTGTATGGAGAAAAATACCGGTTGGAGGACGGAATAAATCTGTTGAAACGCGCCGGAATAGAGGTTGTGCTGCTCGAATTGGAAGATAATGTAAACAATTCATTGTGAAGATATGAAGCAAAACAAGAATAACCGATATATGCCTCTGCTGATGGCATTGTGCGTAATGGCTGGAATACTTATCGGAACGTTCTTCGCCAACAGGTTCTCGGGCAACAGATTGAACATCGTGAACAACGGAAGCAGCCGATTGAACAACCTGCTGCACATAATCGACGACCAGTATGTAGATAAGGTTGACATCGATTCGCTTGTGGAAAAAGCCATGCCACAGATACTCGCCGAGCTCGACCCACACTCCGTTTACCTAAGTGCAAAGGAGGTGCAGATGGCTACCGACGACCTGAAAGGGTCATTCTTCGGAGTGGGAATTGAGTTCGTGATACGCAATGACACCCTTCATGTGCAGGGAGTTATTGCCAACGGACCGGCAGAAAAGGCAGGCGTGCTTGCCGGCGACAAGATAATAAGCGTTGACGACAAACCTTTCGTGGGCAAGGTGGCAAACAATGAGGAGGCAATGAAACGCCTGAAAGGAAAGAAGGACACAAAGGTGAAAATCGAAGTGAAGCGTTACGGCGAAAAGCAAACTAAGTTTTTCACTATCACCCGGGGCGAAATACCGATGAAGAGCATTACCGCGGCGTATATGATTAACGACGACACGGGTTATATAAAGGTGAAAAACTTCGGCGAGCACACCTACGATGAGATGACCATTGCACTTGCCAAACTGACGAGTGAGGGCATTTCGAACATCATTCTCGACCTTCGCGACAACACAGGCGGACTTCTGAAGTCGGCAGTTCTTATGGCTCAGGAATTTCTTCCTGCCAATCAACTAATCGTTTACACCGAAGGACGTAAGTCGCCGAGACAGGATTATAAGAGCGATGGGCGCGGGGCGTTCCAGAAAATGCCGTTGGTGGTGCTCATAAACGAGTCGTCGGCTTCGGCCTCAGAAATCCTTGCGGGAGCCATACAGGATAACGACCGCGGAACGATTATCGGCAGGCGGTCGTTCGGTAAAGGACTTGTTCAGCAGCAAATCCCATTCAACGACGGTTCGATGATACGTCTCACGATAGCGCGTTACTACACTCCTTCAGGCAGGTGCATACAAAAACCTTACAGCATCGGCGACGGAGCGGGCTACGAACAAGATCTGATACAACGCTACGAGCACGGAGAGTTCTTCTCGCAAGACAGCATAAAGCATGAGGGAACGCCGTATAAGACACGCCTCGGACGCCTCGTTTACGGTGGCGGTGGCATCACACCCGACATCTTTGTACCCGAAGATACGCTCGGCATCACGTCATATTACAAGGAGGCTGCCATGAGTGGACTGATACTTCAGTTTGCTTTCACCTACACAGACGACAACCGTTTGAAGTTGAACAACTTCAAAGAGATGATGGAATTGTCTGACTATCTGCGCAAACAGAACCTCGTGGAGCAGTTTGCCAACTACGGAGCAACCCACGGATTGCAGCGACGCAACCTCATGATACGCAAGAGTCATAACCTGCTCGACCGCTATATCAACAGCCGCATCATATATAATATGCTGAACGAAGAGGCGTGGACACAATATCTTAACCAAGATGACCCGGTGATAAGGAAGGCTCTTGAGGTGTTCAGCAAGGGTGAAGCGTTTCCCAAAAAGCCTGCACATAAGGCTCCGACGGGAAGCAAGCAAAAGGTGGCGCATGCCCAAACACACGGAAGCCTACTGCAAACAAACGGAAACATGAACATCATTGCGAGGTGCTGAAAATGGAAAAGAAGGAGTTAAGGAAGTTCATAAGGATGCAAAAGCAGCAGTTCAGCCGGCAACAACTGACCGAACTGTCGCGTTCAGTGATAAAAAGACTGATGGCAAGTCCTAAGATGAAAGCTGCGAAGACGGTGCTGATGTACTACTCGCTTGATGACGAGGTGGACACACATGACGCCGTAGATGTTATTCTGAAACAAGGAAAGACGGTGCTGTTGCCCAAGGTTATTAGCGAGACAGAAATGGAACTGCGGCGATATACGGGACCACAAGACCTGCAGGACGGTTTCTTCAACATCATGGAACCTTCCGGAGAACTGTTTGAAAACTATGCCGAGATAGACCTTGCGGTGGTTCCGGGCATGGCATTTGACAGCAGAAACAATCGTCTGGGGAGAGGTAAAGGCTACTACGACCGCATGTTGCCTAAACTCATAAATGCCTATAAGATTGGCGTTTGCTTTGACTTTCAACGTCTGCCGGGCATTCCTGCCGACGAGAACGACATCTGCATGGACGAGATAATATAAGTTCTGTTTAAGAAAAAAACGTGCCTCAGTCCACGAAAATCAATATATGCGTATGTCGATGATAAGACGCGCCCCAACGCTTTGGTTGAGCCGCGAGACGAGTTGCGTGCGCATCATATTGAGGTCGGCACGCAGTGCAGGGTTTGTTATCTTCACAAACAGAACCTGATTACGGATATATTTCTCGGCAGTATATCGCGAGACAGTCTGCCCCACCACCCTTTCCCAAGAGTCGATGAGACGGCATTGCAGCATCGGAGTTTCCAAACCGTTCTGCCGCAAAGTCTTGTTCAACACTTCCGACAAGGCAAGCACTTCTCGTTTAAACATATTCTGACGCAAAAGATTTAAATTAAGCCAACTGTAAATTGTCAACAGAAATTTATCAAAAACCTATTTTCCCTCCACTCACTTCGAACAATCGGTAGTCTGCCCCACTGCTTTCAAGGATTTTGTCAATATGCTCCCGATTTGTATCGGTTATGAAAATCTGACCGAAATCCTCCGTTCCCACAAGCCTTATTATCTGCTCCACACGATGAGCATCAAGTTTATCGAAGATGTCGTCGAGCAAGAGCAAAGGTGCAGTGCCTACCTTACTCTTCAGGAACAACAGTTGAGCAAGTTTCAGCGAGATAACAAACGTCTTGTTCTGTCCCTGACTTCCCTCCCGCTTCATTGGGTAATCGCCGAGCATCATCTCAAGGTCGTCGCGGTGAACTCCATGCAACGAATAGCCCATTATGCGGTCTTTAGCACGGTCACGGTGTATCACTTCGAGCAACGGACCGCGCTGGCAATGAGACACATAGTGCAGACTTACCTTCTCCTTATCGCCGGATATGCGCCGGTAAATCTCTTGAAAGAGCGGCGAGAGCGAGTCTATGAAATCCTTTCTCTTACTGTAGAGCACCTCCCCTTCACGCGCCATCTGCTCCTCCCAAATATCAAGCAACGAACCGTCAGGCTCCACTTCAAGTTTCAACAACGAATTACGTTGCATCAAAGCCTTGTTATATCGGTTGAGAGAGTCAAGATAATTGCGATCATATTGTGCCACAACGACATCCATCAGTTTGCGCCTCTCCTCGCTACCTCCCTCTATCAGCACGGAATCGGAGGGCGAAACCATTATAAGGGGCAGCAATCCTATGTGTTCAGACAGTTTCCGATACTCTTTTTTATTGCGCTTGAAGTGCTTCTTTGTGCCGCGTTTCATCCCGCAGTATATCACTTCTTCGTCACCAGTTTCGCTCTCATAAGTGCCTTGAAGCATAAAGAAACCCTCTTCGTGACGTATGATTTGCGAGTCGATACCGGTGTTGGCACTGCGACAGAACGACAGGTAATACAACGCATCAAGCAGATTTGTCTTGCCCTCGCCGTTGTTACCCACAAGACAGTTCAACTTGGGCGACAATTCCAGTTCTGCCTCGGCAATATTCTTATAATTAAGTATCGAAAGTTTCCTTATTATCATCAACGTAATTGATTATGCTTGCAAATTTCGTGATAATTTCGGAGATAGGGAAAAAAAAACAATAAAAGTTTCAGTATGTTGGATAAAATCACTAAATTTGCAACCCGAATTATGTACGATTAACAAAACAAAATTATAATGGCAACAAAAGATGTTAGAAAGAGCTCGGAAGCAAACGACGCTCTCAATGAGAAAGAGGCATTGTTCATTAAGTATCGCAAGCCGGTTCTTATCGCAGTAGCAGCCATAATAGTGGTTGTGTTGGGGTTCTTCCTTTTTAAGCACTACTATCAAGAGCCACGGGCAGCAAAAGCAAGCACAGAACTTGCAAAGGGGCAGCAATATCTCGATGCAGAGCAGTACGACAAGGCTCTCAACGGCGACAAGGCATCCTTCGCAGGCTTCTTGAAGATTGCAGACGAATACAGTAACACCGATGCCGGCAACCTTGCGAACCTCTATGCCGGGATATGCTATGCCCAGCAGAAGAAATGGAACGAGGCACTGAAGTGTTTCGAGGCATATTCCGTTGCCGACGATGCCCTCATTTCACCTGCCGCAGTGAACGCATTGGCAGCAGCATACGCCAACACCAACCAGTTGGATAAGGCGGTAGATACCTACAAGAAGGCTGCCGACATGGCAGACAAGCGTGCCGAAGACGGAGTCAACAACTCTCTGTCGCCGCAGTTCCTGCTCTATGCTGCAGACATTCTCACGCAGCAAGGCAAGAAAGATGATGCTCTGAAAATCTATCAGGACATAAAGAAGAAGTACGTGAACTCAATGACTTATCAGGAGATTGATAAGTACATCGAACGTGCATCAGTAAAATAACATGGCAACAGCACTTCACAATCTCTCAAACTACGACCCCGAGAAAGTGCCCGATGCGTCGAACATGTGTTTCGGCATTGTTGTTTCGGAGTGGAATCCGGAAGTAACCGGGGCTCTGCTTGACGGTGCAGTAGGCACATTGGAGAGGCATGGCGCACTGCCGGAGAACATCCACGTAAAGACGGTTCCGGGCAGTTTCGAACTCATCTACGGTGCTCATCAGATGACACTCAACGACGGTTACGATGCCATTATCATTCTCGGAAGCGTAATAAGAGGGGAAACGCCCCACTTCGACTACATCTGTCAGGGCGTGACACAAGGCATAGCAGAACTGAACACGACAAGTAACACACCCGTAATCTACGGACTTCTCACCACCGAAAACCTCCAGCAGGCGAAAGACCGGGCAGGGGGCAGACTCGGAAATAAGGGCGACGAATGTGCCGTAGTCGCAATAAAAATGGCAAAGTTCTAACGACATCATCACTCTTTGGGAGTGAATAAAGAGAGGCGAGCAGCAATAACACCGCAGTCTTAACGACAACGCACGGTGATTTCCCTGCTCGCTTCTTTTTTATATTTTTCCGATACAAAGCCGTTTTAACTATCCACCTAAAACCACTTTTATGTTAAACGTTCTAAACAAAAAGAACAACCAACGGCTTTTTTACCTACATTTGCACTCGGTTTAATATTTTTAAAACTCTAAAACAAACATCATTATGAAGAAAGTATTGTTCATGGCAGTAGCTGCCGCAGCAATTTCATTTGCAAGTTGCACATCAAACACAAACAAGGGTGAAGCCAATGCCACAGACTCCGTAAGCACTCCCGCAGTTGAAAAGGTTGAGGAAGACGTGACAAAGGTACTCCAGTCGAAACTCGATGCAAAGGATGCTGCAGGTATGCAGAACGTCCTGACAACAATCAACGAGAAAATCAAGACCTTGAAAGAGGAAGGAAAGTTGGAAGAAGCAAAGAGTTTGCTCAAACAGGTGCAGGACTTCCTCGCCAACAACTCTGACAAAGTGAACAGCGTTATCGGCAACAACGAGGCAATTAACAAACTCGTTGAGGGTGTAAAGGCTATTCCGGTTGACGCTTTGGGAGCAGGAACAGAGGCTGTGGAAAATGCTAAGGGCGAACTAAAAGACGCAGCAAGTTCTACAGAGAAGAAGGCTGAAGAGGCTACCGAACAGGCAAAGCAGAAAGTAAACGAGAAAGCAAACGACGCTATCAACAAGGCTGCAAAAGGACTTGGATTGTAAAGACAACCTATCCTGAAATATGACATAAGGAAACAGGAAGACATAAAAAAGTGAGGAGAACACCGGTATTCGTCATGAATACGAAAGTGTTCTCCTCACTTTTTTATGTCTCCTTTGCTTATATCCTCACCCTTTTCCTTTCCGAGGATTATCTTATCCTGTCGGCTGCACGCACCAACGCCTCATCAGCAATGATGCTACGGCGAGCCATAATCAGAAGAATGATGTTGACCAACGGCAGTGCTGCCACCAGAGAAGGTAGGAACGATGCGTTGTCTATGCTTGGGAATACGAAACCGAACATCGCGTATGCAACATACCATGCAAGCATAAAGAGCATTGAAAATAGGCAGATGCGACTCTGCGACTTACGGTTCTTATAAGCGAAAATCGCCATCAGTGTCACAGGACACGACATCAGCAGCAACATAAACATCGGCCATACGGAATGGTTATACGTTCCGTCGGGCAGCTTTATCCACAGATTAAACATCACCGACGCGGCTTCCATGCTCTGAGGCATAAACGTTCCGATTGGCAGCGAAAGGCAAACGCAGGTGAGAATGAATGCCAGTACAAGAAATACGGTCTGTTTACGCTGGAGCATTTTCCTCTTCGTTTTGCGCATCCTTGTTCAAGTCGCGCCATACAACATCGCCTTCTATAAACTCCTGTGTCGCAAGCAGCGTTGGCTTTGGAAGTTTTTCATAATAGCGAGAGATTTCTATCTGCTCACGGTTTTCGAACACTTCCTCCAAACTATCATTGTAAGAGGCAAACTCAGCCAACTTCTTGCTTAGGTCTTGCTTTATCTCTGTCGAGATTTGATTTGCCCTTTTCGATATTATCGCCACGCTTTCATATATGTTTCCTGTAGTATCACAGAGGTCCATAATGTTGCGTGTGACAGTGTTTACCGGTGCTTTTGACTTTTTGTAATCCATTTCTTTATATTGATTTTATTATTTCTCGTTTGTTATTTTTTCGTTATTTCTTGTTCGTACCCATAACTTTTGTTTGTCACCTTGGGCGATGCGCCGTTGTAGCGATGGTATCAGCGGCAACGTCACTCTGTCGCTTCGGTCTTCACTTCGCTGCCGGTGAATTTCTTACACCTTTCTATATATTTCTCTGCCGTGGCACGTTCCTTCGAGTCGGGATATTCATTGATAAATCCATAGCACTCGTCTTCTGCATCGCGGAAGCGTTCAAGTTTCTTTGAATCAACGCTCTGCTCGGCAAGTTCGAACTTGCTCTTCATTATCAGTGTTGCGAATTTCTCGCGTTCCGGAGTGTATGGATAGTCTTTCAAGGCATTCTCTGCCGTTATGACACATGCCTCGTAGTTGCTTCCCACGCCCAGACAATTGCCGAAATAGGTGCCGAGGTTGTAGTAGAGCTGCGACGTGAGGAGCTCTTTCTGCACCAACTTGTCTTGCAGTTCCATCAACTTATGCTGCGCCTCTTCTCTCTTTGCGGCATTTGGGAAGAGGTCGAGAAATTCCCGATATGCGGTCATCGCGGTGTAAGTCGGCGTCTGGTCGAGACGCGGCTCGGGCGTACTCATATACAGGCTCTCACCTATATAGAACGCTGCCACCTCTGCATAGACTCCCTTAGGGTACGACTGGAAATACTTTTTGAAGTATTCTGCAGCCGTCTGATAGTCTTTCGCCAGATATTCTGACATCGCCAACATATAAAGACATTCCTCTCCGTTGTCGGTGCCTTTCTCTATGGTGACGAGTTCTTCCAAAAGCGTAACGGCACGGATATACTTACCCGTGACAAAACATTCCTTTGCATATTCGTACTTGTAGTTTACATCAGTTGACTTATATACCTTGTTAAATTCGGCTGCACAACCGCTTAACAACAATACCGTAACTAAAGCCGAGAGAATTGTCTTCTTCATCATTTGGAAATTTAGGTGCAAAATTACACATAATTCCATTAACTGCAAAGCAGACAATGCTTTTTTTAGTTAAAAACAAAAAGGAAGTGGAACCGAAAGCCATATTTTTTAGACAGGAAGACATAATGGAACGGAAGATAAGGGAATATGAATGGAAAAGTAAAATCGGCGAAATTGCAAAGTAAAATCGGCGATTTTGTCTCGCAAATTCGGCGAAATTACAGAAGAATTTCGCCGATTTTACTTTGCTGATGATTAAGAATCATGGGGCGAAAGAAGATAAATTGCATTGCGAAAGTTTTGCTTCTGTGGGGAATTATGAGTAATTTTGCAGAATGGATTTCAAACTGACATCGCAATATGAGCCTACCGGCGACCAACCGGAGGCTATAAGGCAGTTGACCGCGGGAATTGAACGTGGAGACAGAGCGCAGGTGTTGCTCGGCGTTACCGGCTCGGGCAAGACGTTCACCGTGGCGAATGTTATAGCACAAGTGCAACGACCGACGCTGATTTTGAGCCATAACAAGACGCTGGCGGCGCAGTTGTATCAGGAGATGAAGAACTTCTTCCCCGACAATGCTGTGGAATATTATGTCAGCTACTACGACTACTATCAGCCGGAGGCTTACCTGCCGCACACAGATACGTACATAGAGAAAGACCTCGCGATAAACGAGGAGATTGACCGTCTGCGCCTCTCCGCCGTGTCTTCGCTGCTGTCGGGGCGCAAAGACGTTGTGGTGGTGTCGTCGGTGTCGTGCATCTACGGTATGGGAGGTCCCGTAGCAATGGCTAACAGCGTGATAACGATAAAGAAAGGGCTGCGCCTCGACCGCAACATGTTCCTCAGACAACTCGTCAACGCGCTCTATGTGAGGAACGACATCGAACTGAAGCGGGGGAACTTCCGGGCAAAAGGCGACACCGTTGACGTGTTCATGGCATACAGCGACAACGTTCTGCGCGTGTCGTGGTGGGACGACGAGATTGACAGCATCGAGGAACTCGACTCCGTGACCTATCATCGTATGGCACACTTCGAGGAATATCAGATTTATCCTGCCAACCTTTTCATAACGTCGAAAGAGCAAACGGCGGCGGCAATACGCATGATACAGGATGACCTAATGGAGCGGGTGGAGTTCTTCACCGACCTCGGCGACTCGCTCAAAGCGCAGCGAATAAAGGAGCGTGTGGAGTATGACATGGAGATGATAAAGGAACTCGGGCACTGCTCCGGGATAGAGAACTACAGCCGTTACTTCGATGGCAGACAGCCGGGGGAACGCCCTTACTGCCTGTTCGACTTCTTCCCTGAAGACTATCTGCTCGTAATTGACGAGAGCCATGTCAGCGTTCCGCAGATAAGTGCAATGTATGGGGGCGACCGGGCAAGGAAAACCAACCTCGTGGAATATGGCTTCCGTCTGCCTGCTGCGTTCGATAACCGCCCTCTGAAGTTCGAGGAGTTTCAGGAGATGGTGAAACAAGTGATTTATGTTTCTGCCACTCCTGCCGACTATGAACTGAATGAGGCGGGAGGCGTGGTGGTGGAACAGGTGATACGTCCCACCGGACTGCTCGACCCGGAGATTGAAGTGAGACCGAGCGAGAACGAGATTGACGACCTGCTTAACGAGATTGTGGAACGCTGCGAACGCAACGAGCGTGTGCTCGTAACGACACTGACGAAACGCATGGCAGAAGAACTCACGGAGTATTTGCTCAACAACGGCGTGCGGGCTAACTACATACACAGCGACGTGGCGACGCTCGACCGGGTGAAGATAATGACCGACCTGCGGCAGGGGGCGTTCGATGTGCTGGTGGGTGTGAACCTGCTACGCGAGGGACTCGACCTCCCCGAAGTGTCACTCGTTGCCATTCTCGATGCCGACAAGGAGGGGTTCCTGCGCTCTCACCGCTCGTTGACACAGACCGCCGGGCGCGCAGCACGCAACGTTAACGGCAAGGTAATAATGTATGCCGACAACATAACGCGGAGCATGCAGCTCACAATAGACGAGACATTGCGCCGGCGCACAAAACAGTTGAAATACAACGAGGAGCATGGTATTACCCCAAGACAGATAGTGAAGGCTGTAGGTGGCAACTCATTGGTGAAAAAAGGTGACGGAGAGGCGGCAAAACCGACTAAAGAACAGACCTATAAACCATACATAGAGAGGGATAGCATGGATTTGGTTGCCGACCCGATAATGCTCAAGATGAGTCGCGAGCAGATAGAGAAGAGTATCGAGAACACCACATCGCTGATGAAAAAGGCTGCGAAAGAACTCGACTTCCTGCAGGCTGCGCAGTATAGGGATGAAATAATCAGGCTGAAAGGGATGCTGGAAAGTGGGGAGATGAGTGTTGAGAGATGAGCGGTGAGCGATGAAAAATGAGTGTAGAGAGGTGGGGATATTATGAAAAAAAGCGAAAAAAAGCGATTAAAACGAGTGATAACCGACATTATTTGCTACCTTTGTCGAGAAAAAACGTTGCTGCGGCAATAATCTTTAAAAATAAGAAGACATGGATAATTACGAAGATAACATCAACAACGGAACGGAGGAATTGGCACAACGCCCTGACCACCGCATACATGGCAGGAAGAAAGACCGCGACAAGTATTTCGTACTGCGCAACTGGTTGAACTCCATTTTCATCCTATGTGCCATCGTGGGCATGTGTATATACTTTTTCGGCAACCGCGATGTGGGCACGTATGTGGTGCTCGGTTCGATAGTGCTGAAGTTTGTTGAATGTATTTTCCGCGTGATGAAATAAATGAAGAGAGTTCTAATTATCGTCTCAATGCTGATTGCCATTGCCGCGACAGCAACGGCACAGACCGACTTCACGTCGATAAACGAGGACGGGGAGATAATGACGGCGGAACATAGGAGGAACAAGAGCGACTCGCTCGGCAACGGACACAAGGAAATTCCGAAAGGTCTGAGGGTGTGGACTGTTGACGAACGCTTCGGCGACAGGCTGGCAGCACTGCCCGACACGATGCCACACATGTTCATGAACTCTGTTTTCAACACCGGGCTGCGCGGCGAATACAACAGTTTGGGCAACCTCGGAGCACCGCGGCAGAACCGCATCTTCGCCGACCGCGACGAGCATGAGCAGTTCATTTTCATGCAGCCTTACGACTATTTCTTTACCCGCCCGTCGCAGTATCACTTCACCAACACCCTCTCGCCGATAACAAACGTGTCGTTCAACACCGCCGGCGACCGCACAAACGGCGAAGACCACCTGAAGGCTTTGTTTGCAATAAATGCCGGAAAGAGGCTCGGTGTGGGCTTCAAGTTCGACTATCTCTACGGCAGGGGATACTACCAAAACCAGAGTACAAGCCATTTCAACTATTCCATGCACGGTTCTTATCTCGGAGAACGTTATCAGGCGCATGTCCTTTTATCCACAAACCATGAGAAAGTGACAGAAAACGGTGGCATTACAGACGACAGATACATAACCCATCCGGAGATATTCGATGATAATTTCCGCACCAACGAAATTCCCACAGTGCTCTCCAAGAACTGGAATCGCAACGACAACCAGCACGTTTTCCTCTCCCACCGCTACAACATCGGCTTCAACCGCAAAGTGCCAATGACCAAAGAAGAAATAGAGGCGAGAAAATTTGCAATGGCATCGAAGAAAGAAAACGACGCCGAAAAAGCCAAAGAGGAGGAGCGGAGAAAGGCTAAGAGCCAGGGACGCGACTTCGACGAGGAGGCTTATGACCGGAAAGAGACCTTCGCCGGGAGACCCGACAATGCGAAAATTGCCGGCAACCAACCCGCAGACGATAAGAAGACGACCGGTTCGGAACGCATAACGGTGACAAATAAGGCAATGTCAGACAGTCTGATTGCTGCCGACTCTAAGGCTAAGGAGGAAACAGAATGGATGAAGAATGAGTATGTTCCGGTGACAAGTTTCATACATACGCTGAAGCTTGATCACTACAGACGCATCTTCCAATCATACGAAACGCCGGAAAACTACTATGCCAACGATTTCTACCAATACATATATGAAAGGGGCGATTCGATATACGACAAGACAAGTCACTACGAACTGAAAAACACTTTCGCAATAGCACTGCTCGAAGGTTTCAACAAATGGGCAAAGGCAGGGCTGAAAGCATTCGTCACTTCCGACCTACGTCACTTCGTGTTGCCTGATGACAAGTTGGGAACGACGGCATACAACGAGCACACTCTTAGCATAGGAGGGCAGCTGAGCAAAACTTCGGGACGCACTTTGCACTACGACCTCACCGCCGAAACATGGCTCGTGGGCGAGGATGCGGGGCAACTGAAACTCGACGCCGCAGCCGACCTCAACTTCGCTTTCCTCGGAGACACCGTGAGTTTGGCTGCAAACGCATACATACACAGGCTCAACCCCACGTTCTATTACCGTCACTATCACTCCCGGCACAACCGGTGGGACTACGACGACATGTCGAAACAGACGAGAACGCACATCGAAGGACGTTTAACTCTCAAGAAAACACGCACCACGTTGCGCGTTGTGGCAGAGACATTGAAGAACTATACCTACCTCGGACAGCAATACAGCATCACCGACAAATTCCTGCGGACAGGCAACAGCGTAGCAGTGAGACAACACTCGGGGAACATCAGTGTGCTCACTGCACAGTTATCGCAGGACTTCCGCTTCGGTCCGGTCAACTGGGAGACCGTTCTTACCTATCAGAACTCAAGCAACAAGGACGTAATTCCTGTGCCCGCGCTGAACGTATATACAAATATCTATCTGAATTTCATGATTGCCCGCGTGCTGCGTTGCGATCTCGGAGCCGACATGAGATACTTCACAAAGTATTATGCTCACGACTATTCCCCATCAATGGGGCAGTTCACGGTGCAGGAAACAGGCGGACAGAGAGTAAAGACCGGCAACTATCCGATAGTGAACATATATGCAAACATGCACCTGAAGCACACCCGTTTCTTCGTGATGATGAGCCATGTGAATGCCGGTTCGGGCAACCGCGAATACTTCCTCACCCCCCACTACCCTTTCAACGAGCGCGTGCTGCGCTTCGGAGTGTCGTGGAACTTCTTCAATTAGGAAAGCAACAGTCCCAGCGAAACGAGCAATCCATAGACAAACATGTTGCGAGCCGTCTCTCCAAGGACAGAGTTGAGAGCCTCCCCGGAGCCTATCTTCACCATTTTTCTATATGTGAAATAGTGCAGTAGCATATAAGGCAGGGGAATGACTGCGGCAAACAAATAACCTCCAACGGCGTAAAAGCCGCCGATGAGCAACGCCGCAAAACCGATAAAGAGATAGAAACGTCGGCTCAAGTCGGCTCCCATGCGCACGCAGAGGGTAATCTTCCCTGCCCGTCGGTCGTTGTCGATGTCGCGATAGTTGTTCACCACGAGCAACGTATCTATCACAAGCCCGCACGCGAGCGACGCTGCAACGGCATAAAACGTCACAGTGCGTGTCTCTATGTAATAAGGAACACACACGGGAACAAGCCCGAAGAACACCACCACCAGCACATCACCCATTCCGAGATAACTCAAATGGGTGGTGTAGAGGAAGCAGAACACAACGCAAAACGCGCCGACGAGTATCATCTCCCAGCCTCCGAAGAACACCAGAGGAAGTCCGGCGAGGCACGCCACGGCAGTGGTCACGCCAATGGCAACCTTCATCGCGCTGCCACTTATCCACCCCTGCGAGCACGCCCGCTTAGGTCCGAGCCTCGTCTCATCGTCGTTACCGCGCACGAAGTCGAAGTAGTCATTGATGAAATTGGCATCTATCTGCATCACAAAAGCAAAAAGCAGGCACAGCAATGCAGGCAGCCGGCGGAACTCGCCGGCATCGCTCAGATCGGAATAGGCAAGCGAAAGTCCTATCATCACCGGCACCGCAGCCCCCGAAAGCGTTTTGGGGCGCGCAGCAAGAAACCACGCCTGCAGCGAATTTCTCCTTATGTTATCGTCGTTCATACTTGTTTTTGAAAACGGGAAAACAACATTTCCGATATAAATGCTTGCAAAATTAAAAACAAACATATAAATTTGCAAAGGATTTTAGACTTTTTTCGTCATGAACTATAACGTCAGCCTCGATTTGATGGAGTTTATAGAAAAGAACATACTGCCGCGATATGCCCTGTTCGACAAGGCTCATGGCATGGAACATGTGACAAACGTGGTAAGGCGTTCACTCGACATAGCACGAAAGATGGGTGCCGACCTCGACATGGCGTATGCCATTGCAGCATACCACGACCTCGGTCTTGAAGGACCGCGGGCAATACATCATATCACCGGGGGCAAAATCCTCGCGAGCGATGCACGCCTGAAGAAATGGTTTTCTGCCGACAAACTCAAGATAATGAAGGAGGCAGTGGAAGACCACCGAGCCTCGGCAAGTCACGCCCCGCGCAGCATCTACGGCAAGATTGTTGCCGAAGCCGACCGCGACCTCAACCCGGAAACAGTGTTCCGGCGCACAATACAGTTCGGCATTTCCAACAATCCGGAACTCGAAAAGGAGGGACAGTGGAAACGCTTTTGCGAACATTTGGAGAACAAGTATTCGCGTAACGGATACATAAAACTATGGATTTCCGGTTCGCCTAACGAGAAAAACCTCAACGAAATAAGGCAATATATCGAAAACAAGCCTAAACTTCGCGAAGTGTTTGAGAAGATATTTTCCGAGGAAAGCAAGTGAAAAGAAAGTTTCAAGGCAATATTCATAGGTAAGAACAACCAAAGTTTATAGAGAAATTCATCAATAATCAAACAATAAGTGACAATGAAAAAGAACAGTGTATTTTTGTTTTCTGCAGCCGTTTTGCTAAGTAGTTGCGGAGAAGGGCTCGCCAATCTTTCCAACGGAACAAGCAACAACAGCATCATCGGAAGCGTAATCAATGCGGCAACCGACGCAGAGACGATAACAAACATCATATACAACGTGGTGGGAGCATCGAAAATAAGCGAAGCCGACCTGCAAGGCACATGGCGATATGAGTCGCCCGGATGTGCATTCACCAGCAGTCAGTTGCTCGCACAGGCAGGAGGCGAGGTGGCGGCAAAGAGCATTGAGAACGAACTTGGCAAGAGTTACTCAAGCGTTGGGATAAACAGCAGCAACACCTTCTTCTCGTTCAAGCAAGACAAGTCATTCTCGGCAAAAGTTGCCGGAATACCGGTCGAAGGCAGCTACACCTACAATCCCGAAGACGGCTCTATCGTTTTCAAGAGCCTCATCTTCTCGACAAAAGGCTATGTGGCACGAAACGCGAAAGGCATAAGTCTGGTGTTCGAGTCTAAGAAACTGCTCGAAGTGATGCGGGTGGTGGCAATGAAGAGCGGCAACAGCACAATATCGTCTTTAGGAAACCTGTCGGAGAACTACTCCGGAGTGCGTCTGGGGTTCGACTTGACGAAATAACACCACACAACGCTTGCGAGGAAAGAGGTCTGCAGACACTCTTTCCTCTTTTTCTTATCCCCAAATAACCGTCTCAGGCGGCAAAATAGGCGTAGTAAATCACACCGAGAATTACGGCAATAATGACCGTAACTATGGTCTTTATCAAGCAACTCGCCACCTTCTTCATCAGGAAGAAAGCCAACACCAGCACTACAATGCCGAAGACAGAATATAATAAATCATCCATAATCCTTATTTCACTTGGTCTTAATTTTTCTTCTGCATGCCCGCTACACGCCACACCCTCGCTCTCACATCCTCAACCCTTTTATGAAACTCTGCGGTATCGGGGTTGAAAATTCCATTCTCTCGTGGGTCACGGGATGACGGAAACAGAGCACGTAAGCATGCAGACAAAGCCTGCCCACGGGGTCGTCGCCGTTGCCATACTTCACGTCTCCGCACACCGGATGCCCCATATCGGCTGCATGAACACGTATCTGATTCTTGCGCCCGGTCTCAAGACTGAACTGGACAAGCGAGCGTTCGCCCTGCGTTTCGAGTGTATGGAAATGCGTCACGGCATACTTTCCGCCGTTGTCTGTCGGCGACGAATATGTGATATACGCACTGTTATCCTTCAGCCAGTTGGCTATCGTACCCTCCTTCTGTTCCATTCTGCCCGACAGCAACGCCACGTAGCGGCGGTCGTAAACCGTTTCGTGCCACCGATGCTCAAGCGTTTGCTCCGTCTGCATGTCCTTGGCATATATCATCAGACCGCTGGTGTCGCGGTCGAGCCGATGCACCACGTGAGCCTGGCACCGTTGCCGCGACTTGTGGAAATAGTCGTCGAGCACCGCCTTCACGTTGAGCGACGAGTGCCCCGCAGCCATCGACAATATGCCGACAGCCTTGTCAACGACCACGATATACTGGTCTTCATAAACGATTTTCACGTATCTGCTGCGCATGATGTTAAGGTTGCGCTTGGTGTTGCTCACTGCCACGCTCATTCCCGGCTTCAATATATAGTCGAACCGGGTGACACAGGTCTTCCCCACCAGCACACCATGCCCCTTCAGAGTAGCCTTTATCTTCGACCTGCTCTGCCCTTTCACGTTCTCAAGGAGGAACTCCAGCAACGGCTGTTCGCGCCCAACCTCATATTGAGTGTAGTCTCCACTCTGTTCTATAACGTTTCTTTTCATTCTCTTTTGTCTTATTACGCCCACCGTTCCGACAGCATTTTTTCATCCGGCAATGCTCTCTGCGGCAGTAAATCGGTCGTGCAAAGTTACTTTTTTTCAGCATATCCACAAACAAATTACCTGTTTTTATAATGTGACAGCATAGCAATCATCACCCGGTATGTCACAAACGGGAAAATGAAATCGGCGAAATTGGTCGGTAAAATCGCCGATTTTACATTGCAAATTCGCCGATTTTGGTTTTCAATTCCGCCGATTTTGCTGCGTATGTAATGGAAAATCGGCTCGTCGTCAGATATAAAATGCCCTCTCACACGATATGTTCGGGTTAAAAAGTGTTATTTCCATACATCGCAATAAAAAAAGAGCGGAGAAACGGTATGCCTTAAAGAAAAAAGTCGTAACTTTACACACAAAATCTAACGGACACCTGAATATCCCATTGGCAATCAGGACTGGAAAACATTTAAATTACTCATTACTATATATGAACGACAAGAAATTACTGACAAAGGCTGCCGACAACATACGAATATTGGCTGCGTCAATGGTAGAGAAAGCAAATTCCGGGCATCCGGGAGGAGCGATGGGAGGAGCCGATTTCATCAATGTGCTCTTCTCCGAGTTCCTGATTTATGACCCGGACCAACCCGAATGGTTCGGGCGCGACCGCTTCTTCCTCGACCCGGGGCACATGTCGCCAATGCTCTATTCTGCCTTGGCACTGCAAGGAAAATTTTCTATCGAAGAACTGAAACAGTTCCGCCAGTGGGGGGCTCCCACCCCGGGACATCCCGAACGCGACGTGGCACGCGGGATAGAGAACACATCGGGGCCGCTCGGTCAAGGACACACTTTCGCTGCCGGAGCCGCCGTTGCAGAGAAATTTCTTGAGGCACGGCTCGGCAAAACACCGATGCAGCACAAGATTTACGCATATATCTCGGACGGAGGAATACAGGAAGAAATTTCGCAAGGTGCCGGGCGCATTGCCGGAGTGCTCGGTCTGAACAACCTCATAATGTTCTTCGACTCCAACGACATACAACTTTCCACCGAAACGAAGGTGGTAATCAACGAGGACACTGCCGCGAAATACGAGGCGTGGGGGTGGAATGTGATGACTATCAACGGCAATGACGCCGACGAGATACGCGAGGCTTTGAAAGCCGCACAGAAAGAAGAGACGCGCCCGACACTCATCATCGGGAAGACCGTAATGGGCAAGGGAGCACGCCGTGCCGACGGAACAAGTTTCGAAGCATGTATCAACACCCACGGTGCTCCGCTCGGTGGCGACGCCTACATAAACACTATGAAGAACCTCGGGGGCGACCTTGAAAACCCGTTCCAAATCTTCCCTGAAGTGCAGGAACTCTATTCCAAACGCCGCGAGGAACTGAAGGAGATTGTGGCAAAGCGTCATGCCGAGGAAGAGAAATGGGCAAAGGGACACCCCAAGCAGGCAGAAATGCTGAAGGAGTGGTTCAGCGGCAAGGCTCCGAGAGTGGATTGGAGCGCGTGCGTGCAGAAGGAAGACGTGGCGACACGTGTTGCCGGCGCAGCCTGTCTGGGCATTCTCGCAGAGCAGGTGGGCAACATGGTATGTGCCAGTGCCGACCTGTCAAACTCTGACAAGACAGATGGATTCCTGAAGAAAACCAAGTCGATGCATAAAGACGACTTTGAAGGTGCTTTCTTCCAAGCCGGTGTGGCAGAGTTGACAATGGCATGTATGTGCATCGGAATGTATCTGCACGGCGGCGTGATACCGGCATGCGGAACATTCTTCGTGTTCTCCGACTATATGAAACCGGCTGTGAGAATGGCGGCACTGATGCAGGTGCCTATAAAATTCATCTGGACTCACGATGCGTTCCGTGTAGGCGAAGACGGACCTACCCACGAACCGGTGGAACAGGAGGCACAAATACGCCTCATGGAAAAACTCAAGAACCATGCAGGAAAGGATTCTGTGCGCGTGTTCAGACCGGCTGATGCCAACGAGACAACAGTGTGCTGGGCAATGGCAATGGAAAACAACGACACTCCGACAGCCCTCATACTATCGCGCCAGAACATTGCAAATCTACCCGCAGGCAACGATTACGAGCAGGCACGCAAGGGCGCATACGTCGTGGCAGGCAGCGATGAGAAGTTCGATGTGATACTCCTCGCCAACGGTTCGGAGGTGAGCACGCTCATTGCCGGTGCCGAACTGCTGCGAAAAGACGGTGTGAAGGTGCGCATAGTGAGCGTTCCTTCTGAAGGACTTTTCCGCAGCCAGAGCAAGGAATATCAGGAAAGCATACTCCCGGCAGATGCCAAGATATTCGGAATGACAGCCGGATTGCCGGTTACTCTCGAAGGTCTTGTGGGCAGAAACGGCAAGGTGTTCGGCATGCCAAGTTTCGGTTTCTCGGCTCCTTACAAAGTGCTCGACGAGAAACTCGGCTACACGGCAGAGAATGTGTATAATCAAGTGAAATCAATGCTATAATAAACTACTCCCGGTCTGCAGGTCGCCGGCAAGTCGCCACAGGCAACAACAGCAACCGGCAGACAGGGACTAAAAACGTGAATAATATGGAAATAAAGACAGTTGGTGTAGCCTGCGACCATGCAGGCTTCCCCCTCAAGCAGTTTGTAATGCAGTATTTGGAGGAAAAAGGGTATCCCGTTAAAGACTATGGAACATGGAGCGACGCTCCGGTTGATTATCCCGACTACGGTCACGCACTTGCCAAAGGCATTGAGAGCGGCGAGGTTTATCCCGGCATAGCTATCTGTGGCAGCGGACAAGGCATATCTATCACTCTCAACAAGCATCAGGGTGTTCGTGCCGGAGTATGCTGGAGCCCGGAGATAGGACAGCTCATCCGTCAGCACAACGATGCCAACGTGCTCGTGATGCCCGGTCGTTTCGTGGATAACAACACTGCTCGCGAAATAATGGATAAGTTCTTCTCCGTTCCTTTCGAGGGCGGACGCCATGCGCGCCGGGTCGAGAAAATTCCTGCAACAGAGGAATAAGCGGTGAGCGAAATTAGTTTAGTGTTCTTTCCGCACTCGGCTCCAAAGGAGATGCTTTAAAGCGAAGCGCAGAAAGAACGCTAAACTTTCCGCTCTGTTTCGAAGGAGACGCTTTCGAAGAGAAGGGAAGAAAGAACTCTCATCTCTCGGCACCCAACGCCTCCGCCCGACTCTAAAGAAGACACTTTCGAAAGGGAGGGAAAAAGAACGTGGTGCCAATCCAATACGCTAATAATGCTAACATGTTGGAAAAAAAACGAGAAAAGATTTTTTTTTAACGTGAAAAACTCGTACCTTTGCAACCGCTTTAAAATCAGCATGCAATAAAATGCTGCTGACAGCAAAGGCACTAATGTAGAGAAAAAACAGAATTATTGATTATCATTTAACACACATCAAGATGACAAAGGCAAATATTATAGAGGAGATAGTCAACCAGACCGGCGTTGCCAGAAAAGACGTATCTGCTACTGTTGAGGCTTTCATGGACGTTATTAAGAGCAGCTTGCTCGACAAGAGAGAGAATGTTTACCTGCGTGGCTTCGGAAGTTTCATCGTGAAACACCGCGCAGAGAAGACTGCAAGAAACATCTCCAAGAACACCACAATCGTTATTCCTGCTCACGACTTCCCCGATTTCAAGCCGGCAAAGAGTTTCGTTGCCAAGATGAAGGGCGAGGATGCAGAGGACTAATACAGAGAGATAAATTTATTTATTAACATCAAAATATAAACATTATGCCTAACGGAAAGAAAAAGAAGGGTCACAAAATGGCCACCCACAAGCGTAAGAAGAGATTGAGAAAGAACCGTCATAAGAGCAAGTAATCACACTTGCTCTTATGCTTAGACCACCTCTCTGTCGTCAAACATGCAATGACAGGGACAGAAAGTACTCTCAAAGCGCAAGCGGCGAGAACTAAAAGACAAGACAATGACCAGCGAAGTAGTAATTGACGTCCAACAAAATGAGATTTCAATAGCCTTGCTGGAGGACAAAAATCTGGTGGAATACCAGACAGAGCCCCGCTCGGCTTCATTCTCTGTTGGAAACATCTATGTGGCAAAAGTCAGGAAACTGATGGCCGGACTGAACGCCAGTTTTGTGGATGTGGGATACGAACGCGACGCTTTTCTGCATTATCTTGACTTAGGTGGACAATTCAACTCCTACGAGAAGTACCTGAAACAGGTGCAAAGCGACAGGAAAAAACTTTATCCGTTCACAAAAGCCGGCAGGCTTCCGGAAATGAAAAAAGACGGCACCATAACCAGTGTGCTGGAGAAAGAACAGGAAGTGCTGGTGCAGATAGTCAAGGAACCTATATCCACAAAGGGTCCGCGACTTACGGCAGAACTGAGTTTCGCAGGGCGATTCTTGGTGCTGATACCTTTCAACGATAAAGTTTCTGTTTCTACAAAAATCAAAAGCGGAGAAGAACGCGCCCGGCTCAAGCAGCTCATACAGAGCATAAAGCCCAAAAACGTGGGCGTTATCGTGAGAACAGTGGCTGAGGGAAAGAGGGTGGCAGAACTCGACTCCGAACTAAAAATCCTCTACAAGCGATGGGAGGATGCCATCGCCAAGGTACAGAAAACGCAAAAAAGACCTCAACTCGTGTATGAGGAGACAAGCAGAGTGGTGGCACTGTTGCGCGACCTGTTTAATCCCTCGTATGAGAACATCTACATAAACGACGAGCAGGTGTTCAACGAGGTGAAGGAATACGTCACGCTGATTGCCCCTGAAAAGGCAGGCATTGTGAAACTGTACGGTGGCAATGTGCCTATCTTTGACAACTTCAACATCACCAAGCAGATCAAAGCAAGCTTCGGAAAGACGGTGAACTATAAGCACGGTGCTTATCTCATCATCGAACATACCGAAGCAATGCACGTGGTGGACGTGAACAGCGGAAACCGTATCAGAGCGGAAAAAGGACAGGAGGGCAACGCTCTGGAAGTGAACCTCGGAGCCGCTGACGAACTCGCACGACAACTGAGACTGCGCGACATGGGGGGTATCATCATCGTTGACTTTATCGACATGAATCTGGCAGAAGACCGGCAGATGTTATATGAACGCATGTGTAAGAACATGCAGAAAGACAGAGCACGCCACAACATACTGCCTCTGTCGAAGTTCGGACTGATGCAGATAACCCGACAACGCGTAAGACCTGCAATGGATGTAAACGTAGAAGAGACCTGCCCCACGTGTTTCGGAAAGGGAACGATAAAATCGAGTTTCCTGTTTACCGACCAACTGGAGCGAAAAATTGACCGCCTTGTCAACAAGATTGGCGTTAAGACTTTCTTCCTGCATGTCCACCCGTATGTTGCAGCATACATAAATCAAGGTTTCATAAGTATGAAACGCCGCTGGCAACTTAAATACGGACTGGGAATACATGTAATACCCTCACAGAAGATGGGGTTCTTGCAATATGAATTCTTTGACAGCAAGAAACAACTCATTGACATGAGGGAAGAGCAAGAAGCAAAATGAAAAGAGCCTGATGCAGATATTCAAAGCATCAGGCTCTTTTTTTCGTTTGGCGAAATGTGCGCCGACAGCGTCACTACTAATACTCTATCTTGTCGGTCTTTGCCGTCCACGCACGGAAAGCCCGCAGTGCCTCGTCGTGCATTATGAACTGCTGCGGCAATTCGCGCTCCTCGTTAGGCTTCTCCAACTCACGGTAGATGAACGCATCGCCGAAATTGATGTCCTCGGCATCGTGCTTGTTGCATCCGCAGAACACATGTGAGATGTGTGCCCAGTAGATTGCACCGAGGCACATCGGGCACGGTTCGCAAGAAGAATATATCGTTGTTCCTTCAAGATTAAACGTGTGAAGACGCGAGCAAGCCGCACGTATTGCGCTCACCTCGGCATGCGCCGTGGGGTCGTTGTTAGACGTTACGCGATTTACTCCCGTTGCTATTACTTCCCCGTCTTTCACTATCACCGCCCCGAACGGTCCTCCTCCGTTTTCCACATTCTCAACTGCAAGGTCTATCGCCATGCGCATGAACTTCTCGTTTTGATTTTCCATTGTCTTTCCTAATTTGGTTGTAAAGTTAATAAAAAAGCATGAGAACGGGCATAATATGGCATGAAAAGATGCAATAAGGCGTATTATTACTTCCCAAAGGGCAACCTAAATCAGTCGGCGGAGCGTGGCAACGGCAATCGCCTCGGAGATGTTCCCCACCCCGAGTTTCTGAAAAAGTTTTTTGCGATAGCCCTTAACAGAGTCTTCCGAGCGGCATATCTCTTTGGCAATCTCACCTACAGGCAAGCCTCGATTAGCCAATGATATTACAGCTTTCTCGTGCTCATTCAGTACGATACCGTCAATCTGTTTCCAGCATCTGCCATTCATAGAGAACTGCCACATCTTGTTTGAGTTCACCGAAGTAATGTAAGCCACACCTGTTTCCTGCGTGGAAGCCAGCGACACCAGACATAAAGCCAGCCATATATTTCCCACCTTATCCAGTTTGAGGGGTGTCAGTTGATGATTGATCAGTATTTCATCACGCGTTCCTTGATTACTAATTCGGAAGTTGTAAGATATGTTATATTGAGAACGTTCAGATATGGCAACGCCATTGATAAAATCAAATCCGGCTCTGTTCACTTGTTCGAGGAAGACAAGGTCTTCTTCAGGCACATGACGATAGTAGAAGTTGTACCCCTCCTGTTGCACCTTTTCTGCACTCTCCCCACAAAGGAACAGAGGATTGTCGGAAACATAGAGGAAATTCATCTTGTAGTAATCTATGATGTAAAGCGACTGATAGGTTATTCGGGCATAAGCCTTTGCAGAGTCGATGTAAGGCTGCAGTTCGCCATATTGTTCCTCTTCGATTTTAGGACGGGCATAATGTGGCATGTGTAGTTGACTGTCTCCGTTAATAATTAAGCTCATTGTATAGTCTATGCTTTATTATAATAATGCAAAGATAGCGATTTTGCACAAAAAACATTACCCGAAAGGGTGAAAAACGACATGCCATTAGTGCTTTTCATAAAAAATACACTTTTGGGTATTGCTGAAACTATCGCTTTTACATATCTTTGCGACACAAAATTGTTTTAGAAATAAGTCAAATTCAAATAAACCTAAATTATGAAAGTGTTAATAAAGGTCTTAATTATTATTTCAGTGAGTGTTTTCAGCGTTATGCCATCTACTGTTAATGCTCAAAATCAAGAGCACAGCGATTATTATTATCAAGGTTATACATTTAAGGAAACAAACGGTGTGAAATCTGCAAGCCCGTATCTTACGGTAGTTATGATTGAAGGTGAAGATGAGCAACCGAAAGCTGTATCAATGAGTAGTGCCATAGGAGATATATCGTTAGAAGGGACACCTATTGATATATATAAGCAGAACAAGTTGGAAGTTTATGCCGGAAACGAACTCATCGGTGTTTACCTTCCTAAACAATGGACAGAGAAGCCGCCTTTCCCTAATGGCAATATGAATATTCACATGGAGATCCCTGCAAATATTGATTTTTACACCGTAAAGGAATTGGATTTGCCGACAGAACGTAATATTTCTTTAAGAGAATTTCTTAAAACAATGCCCGACATTGAAATGGACGAAGATAATTTCTTTGGCAAAGAATCAAATGCCGGTTTAAGAATCTTTATAAACAACAGCAACCTGACGGAGAGTAAGTTGAAATCACTTCTTGATAATCTCACAGTCAATTATATTAAGAATTGTCAGTTAGTTTTATATAACGAGCCAAATAAATATTTTTCAGGAGCGATCAACATTACTTTGGTTGCAGGCAATCCCGGAAGTTTTCCATCAGATACACAATATATTAACAGCCTTCCATTGAGCCGATGAAACGCATACTATTATTACACCTCTACCTTATCATCGCCAGTGTTTCCTTTGCACAGGTTACACTCTGTGGCAAAGTAAGTGATAAAGAGACAGAGACCGATATTCCATTTGCCAACGTGGTATTATACCAGATGAGTGATACCACAAAGATGTTCGCAGGAACCATGACCGACCAACAAGGTCAGTATAACTTGGAAAACCTGCCGGTGGGACAATATAAAATAACTGTCAGTAATGTCGGTTACGAAGTTCATCAACAACATTTACGCATTGCCATGCCGTCGGCAGGTAATGTATTGGTGAAGAATATTGAACTTGTAAATAGCAATATAGAACTTGGGGAGGTGGTTGTCAAATCGAACCTGACCCGACAAAAGACCGACCATAATGTGATACTTTTCAATAAAGAGCAGAGAGCAAACGCGAGTTACGCAAAAGATTTGCTGCGCAATATACCAAATATGAGGGAAGATCCGATGAGTGGAAAGTTGTCAACCATGCAGGGAGGAGGATTGCTCGTGCTTGTAAATGGCATGAAAGCAACTGATGCTCTACTGAAAATGATACCTCCGGAAAAGGTTTTGCGTGTGGAATATTACGATATTCCTCCGGCAAGATACGCCTATGTGGGCACAGTGATAAACGTTATCACCAAGACATTAGACAATGGTTACTCTTTCGGAACGCAGACATTGACTGCCTTTACGACAGGATTTAATAATTCATCGGCATACTATTCTGCCACACTCGGCAAGCATCGGTTTGACCTTGAGTATTATCTAAACTATCGGGACTATAAGGACAGACAGGAAAACGCGCAGTATGACTACACGCTCAACGGAATAGAACATCAGGATTACACACAAGGCAAAGACGCCTTTGGCTACACCACCCATAGCCTCTCACTGAAATATGCCTTAGTTGATGCCGAAAAGCAAATCTTCCAAGCAACTTTTACTCCTGATTATAGTAAGTTTTTTTCCAAGGCTGTTTATGAAGGGATATATAAGAAAGACAATTATGTCAATTCACTATTCAAGGATTGGGACAAGAATGACAAGACCATACACCCCGCACTTGACCTTTATTATTGGCGGAAAATATCCGACAAGGATGAACTTACGCTTAACATAAACCTGAACCACTTTCAAACCAAGGGTGATGACAAACGGAAAGAGATAGAAAAATACACTGAAAGCAAGATGTATGAGGATTTAATGACCTTGAAAAACCGTAAACAAAGTGTTATTGGTGAGGCTGCTTATAGCAGAACTCTTTCGCTTACATCGAAACTTAATGCCGGGTATAAGATAGAATACAGCCACTTATTAAGTGACATTGACAATCTTTTCGGCAGCAGTAAATACAACTCCGACTATCTAAAACAGTATGCCTATGGGGAGATTACGGGAACGAAGGCAAAATGGATGTATCGTCTCAGTTTGGGATTTACACATATATACAGTAACTGTTTGGAAAATAAATATAATCGTTTGCTCTTTACTCCCAAAATGGTTGTAGGATATAGTTTCAGCGATAACAACTCGCTGCGTTTTGTAATAAACAGTTCGCCGGTGATGCCGGGCATAGATATGCTCAGCAACAATGCAATATCCATAACACGCGATATCGTGAAGAAGGGCAATCCGAACCTGACTAATGGTTCGATGACACAAGTGATGATGATGGACTCCTATAATAACAAGTGGATTAATCTTCTTTTAGGAGGTTTCTATCAGTATGAACACAATCCTATAAATGAGTACTTCCGCGTGGAGGGAGACAAACTGATATTGACTTACAGGAACACATCACGCAACCAATATTACGGAACTTTCCTTCAGTCGCAGATAAAACCGTTGGGAAATGAGTTGCTGCAGATTGGTTTGTTCGTGCAACCCTTATGGCAAAAGGTTACGACACCGGAAGGAGTTCACACCAACTTCTCGTTAGAGAACCGATTCTCGATGAGCCTGATATACAAAAATTTCATACTCAATTATCAATATGTGATACCATACTATTCCGTATCAGGGCTGTTCCGTTCGTTGAGTGAGAACAACAACGACCTAAGTATTACCTACAAACTGAAGAATTGGCAGTTTAATATGGGCTTACTCTTCATCGGAAAAGATGCTCATTATAGAACTGAAACCACCGGAGAGTCGGCTGTGAGGTACTTTGACGACCGCATAATACGAGACAACAAGTCGATGTTTATCATCGGATTTTCATATAACTTCCAATCAGGAAAGCAGAAAGAGGTGTCAAGAAAGTTAAACAACAGGGATAACATAGCCCCCACATTCTGAACATAATAAGTATTATTGTATGCTAAATATTAAGCCGAAACCGTTCATTAGACCACTTGCACTTACACTTTATTTAATTGTGTCGTTCCCCGGCTGATTATGTTTGCTTGTAAGTACGTGTCCGAATGACCGACCGGAATTAAAACAGGGTCAATCAACTCTTGTAATCCAAGTAATTGATTGACCCTGTATTTATGTTTTACGAGCCGTAAACTCTTTCTGTATTAAAGCCCGGTATTTACCCCTGTCGGAAATGTTTCTTTATTTTTCCACAAGTATTCGGGCATCCACAGCAATGACATCGTTCTCGTCTGCGAGCAATGGATTTATGTCCATCTCCTTTATTTCCGTAGCATGGCGGAGGAGAGTTGACAGGCGAACGATAATCTCTGCATACTTTTTCTCGTTGAGTCCTTTCTGTCCTCGTGTACCCTTTATTATCTTATAGCCTCTGAGCGAAGTTATCATGTTCTCTGCCTCGGCGTAAGACAATGGGGCAAGACCGCTCGAAACATCCTTCAAAACCTCAACGAATATACCTCCGAGACCGCACAACACGACATGACCGAAGCGCGGTTCATACTTCGCGCCGATGAAAAGTTCGGTACCCTTTATCATCTTCTGCACCATCACTGCCGTGGCATCGGTAATCTTCATCATGCGGTCGAACTCTCCGGCGAGTTGCTCCGAAGTGCCAACATTCAGCACAACGCCACCTACATCGCTCTTATGCACCGGTCCTACGACCTTTGCCACAACCGGATAACCGCACTTCTCGGCAAATGCAATCAAGTCTCTCTTGCTGCTGCTGACAAACTCCGGAACGGTAGGAATACCGGCACTGTCAAGAAGTTCGTTGACAAGTTTCGGCGAGATGTAACCATTCTCTCCTATGCCGTCTATGATACGGCGTATGCGGGGCACATCAACACCGTTGGTTTCCATCAACTCATCGGCAGGCTCCGGTGTCCTCATAATCTGTGACAGAGCAGTGGCAAGCACCACTTCATCAGAGAAATTAACATGCCCATGCTGCAGGAATTCGCTCACTTCCGGTCCGGCTGTCACCACACTTGGAAGTATCGGGAATATCGGTTTCTTACATTCGAGCATCTTCTTGTGCAACACATCGTATGCCTCATATAGTTCAACGAGTCCCGGTGTGCCGAAAATAACCATTATGGCGTCAATATTATCGAACTTCTTTTCGCAGTAATCGATTGCGAGACCGAGATGTTCGGGCGTTCCGGTGGCGAGGATGTCAATCGGATTTGCCACTGAAGAGCCGGGGAAGAGAAGTTCTTTCAGCTCGTCGGCAACCTTTCCGGAGATTGGCGGAACGTTCATTCCACCCTTTGAAAGAGCATCCGTAAGCATCACACCGGGACCTCCGGCATGGGTCACGATTGCCACATTCTTTCCTGTCAAGCGCGGAAGTGTGAATATACAGCCCACGGTTGTCAGCTCGTCGCGTGAGAAACAGCGCACGATGCCGGCCTTGCGGAAGAGAGCCTCCACTGCCGAATCGCTCGAAGCAATGGCTCCGGTGTGACTTGATGCGGCACGACTGCCACTCTCTGAAGAGCCTGCCTTAATCGCGGCAATGCGACATCCCTTGCGTATAAGCGACGTTGCGTGCTGCAGAAGTTTATCCGGGTCGGATATGTTCTCTACGTAGAGCAATTTCACCTTAGAGTCTTTCTCCGGGTCGAAATGCTCGTCCATATATTCCAGAACGCTCTCAATGCCTATCTGACGACCATTACCAACCGACCAAACAGAATTGAACGTAAGACCCTTTGTCACCGCACTTTCGAGAATAAACACCGCTGTGGCACCCGAACCTGAAATGAAGTCAACGCCCTTAGGGTTGAGGTTGGGTATGGGTTTGGTAAACACAGAGTGATGCCAGCGTGTGAGCAGACCGATACAGTTTGGTCCGATGAGTGCACAACCGTGGCGTTCGCACGAGTCGAGCACCTGCTGTTCGAGCACCGCACCTTCCTTTGTCTCTTCTCCAAAACCTGCAGAGAGGATTATGAAAGCCCGAGTCTGCTTCTCGGCGGCAAGAAATTCCACATACTCCGGGCAGAATTTCGCTGCCACTACAAGAATTGCGAGGTCGGTCTGCGGCAATTCTTTCACATCATTGAACGCTTTTATGCCCTGCACCTCGTCTTCTTTGGGGTTGACGATATGCAACGTTCCCTTATACCCGCCACTCAGAAGGTTGCGCACTACGGCACCACCCGGCTTATGACAATTATTGGAACCACCGATTACAACGATGCTTTCCGGTTCTAATAGTTGCTTGTTAATCATAAAATTGTATTTTTCATATAAGTTTGTTTATTCCACATTTCCATGCCATACGTCTCGTATGAGTTCTGGAAAGGCAATGGTAATTTCAGGTAAAATCACCATTGCCTAATCTCATTTGTCATCAGGACCAACGTTTGTAGCCTTTAACATCTCTGCCACTTCAGCATTTATCTGTGCAGCGAAGTCCTCCATCTTCAGTTGACCTTGGTCGCCCTGTCCCTGCTTACGCACGCTTACAAGTCCTTCAGCCTCCTCTTTCTCGCCCACGATGAGCATGTACGGAATACGCTTCAGTTCGTTATCGCGTATCTTGCGACCGATTTTCTCGTTGCGTTCGTCCACCGTAGAACGCACACCTACGCTTTCGAAATAACGTTTTACGCTGTTAGCATAATCTACGAACTTCTCCGAAATGGGCAGGATAGCCACCTGCTCGGGTGTCAGCCACAGCGGGAACTTGCCTGCCGTGTGCTCTATCAGCACCGCGGTGAAACGCTCCATCGAGCCGAATGGTGCTCTGTGAATCATCACAGGTGTCTTCTTGCTGTTGTCCTCTGCGGTGTATTCCAGTTTGAAGCGCACCGGGAGGTTGTAGTCCACCTGTATAGTGCCCAACTGCCAGCGACGTCCGATGGCATCTTTCACCATGAAGTCAAGTTTCGGACCATAGAAAGCCGCCTCTCCATACTCAATCTTTGCGTTCAGTCCTTTCTCCTTACAAGCGTCGATGATAGCCTGCTCTGCCTCTTCCCAAACCTCATCAGAGCCTATATATTTCTCCGTATCCTTCGGATCGCGGAGCGAAATCTGCGCCTCATAGTTCTCGAAGTTGAACGTAGAGAACACCGTCTTGATGATGTCCATTACTCGCATGAACTCCGTCTTTATCTGGTCGGGGCGGCAGAAGATGTGGGCATCGTCCTGTGTAAACGAGCGAACGCGCGTCAATCCGTGCAGTTCGCCGCTCTTTTCATATCTATACACCGTTCCGAACTCTGCTATACGCAGCGGCAGGTCTTTGTAAGAACGCGGCTTCCATGCGAACACCTCACAGTGATGAGGGCAGTTCATAGGTTTCAGCATATATTCTTCATCGTCCTCGGGTGTAAGTATCGGTTGGAACGAATCCTTGCCGTAGTGCGCGTAGTGACCACTCGTGATGTACAGGTTCTTAGAACCGATATGCGGGGTCATTATCTCCTGATAGCCGTAATTCTTCTGTATCTTGCGCAACATGTCCTGAAGGCGCAGACGGAGGTCGGTTCCCTTAGGCAACCATATTGGTAAACCCTTACCCACGCGGTCGGAGAACATGAAGAGTTCCATCTCCTTTCCAATCTTGCGGTGGTCGCGTTTCTTTGCCTCTTCGAGCATTACGAGATATTCGTCGAGCATCTTTTTCTTAGGGAATGTTATTCCGTAGATACGCGTCATCTGCTCACGCTTTGCATCGCCGCGCCAGAATGCTCCGGCAACACTTGTTATCTTGATAGCCTTGATAGCCCCTGTCGATGTGAGGTGAGGACCGCGGCAGAGGTCGGTAAACGTCCCTTGGGTGTATGTTGAAATAGTTCCGTCCTCAAGGTCAAGGTCGATGTGCTCGCATTTATACTCCTGTCCGTCTGCCTTAAACTCCTTCAAGGCGTCTGCCTTTGAGACATCACGGCGCACCACAGCCTCGTCCTTGCGAGCCAGTTCCTGCATCTTTGCCTCTATTTTCGGGAAGTCGTTCTCCGAAATGGATACCCCCTCGGGAGTCATTACATCATAGAAGAAACCGTTCTCTATGGCAGGACCGAAACCAAACTGTATGCCGGGATAGAGTTCCTGCAATGCTTCTGCAAGAAGATGAGCACTCGTATGCCAGAAGGTGTGCTTGCCTTCTTCATCTTCAAACTTGTAAAGGGAAATCTCCGCATCATGTTCTATCGGTCGGTTCAATTCCACTGTTTCGCCGTTCACTCCGCAACTTACAACGCTGCGAGCCAAAGCCGGCGAAATGCTTTCGGCAATCTGAAGTCCGGTAACTCCGCTCTCATACTCGCGAACCGAGCCATCCGGGAAAGTAATTTTTATCATATCTACAATATATGTTTGTTTGTCGTTTGCAAAGTTAGTGCAAATCGAGTGAAATACAAAAAGAATTCATTCTTTTTTATTTCCGAGATGCAGCCTGACTTCACGGACACAAGTACGTAGAGTTAGTGCAAATCGAGTGAAATACAAAAAGAATTCATTCTTTTTTATTTCCGAGATGCAGCCTGACTTCACGGACACAAGTACGTAGAGTTAGTGCAAATCGAGTGAAATACAAAATCAATCTGTTCTTTTTTCTTATCCTTTTCTGTGGTAAACTCAGGCGTATCCCCCAATCGTTTTTTTATATCCGTTCACAGTGTTATTTTTCCCTGAACTTACGGATGATACTGTAAGCATCAAACAGTCCGAGTTCTCCCGCCTTACTCAAGTCGGCTATTCCTTCCTCGCGGTTGCCTGTTGTAAGGCGCGTCAACCCGCGGTTGTAGTACGCTTCGGCAAGGTTGGGGTCTATGCGCAGTGCTTCGGTGTAATCGTCTATGGCTCGTGCGTAGTCCTTCTTCATCGCATGGAAGTTCGCGCGGTCATATAATATGAACGCACTGGCAGGGTTCAGGTTTACGGCCAGATTGAAGTCTTCGAGCGTACGTGCTGCCTTTATCCGAACATCGATGCCATGCGAAGCGTTGAAATCGTTCATCAGCGACTGGCAAACGGCACGCTGGCAGAACGCCATTGCCGATGTACTGTCGCTTGAGAGATAAGCAGAAAGGTCGTTTATAGCGTCGTCAAGGTTTTGCATCTGAATGTATGCTGCAGCTCGCTTCATGAGTAGCGGTCGTGCTGCATCGATACTCTTGGCAGCGGCAATATCTGCACTGAGTTTGTCGATAAGGGCAAAGTATCGGTTGCTCTCTTCTTCGGAGAGCGGATTTCGGTTGCACACAAGGTATAGGTTCTCGTCAACGTTCTTCAGAGAGTTGATTTTCTCAAGTTCAATATCAAACGCAGTGTATTTCCTTACGCCGTTTGCCGCCTGTCCGAAAGCGAGCGAGAACATCGGCATAAGTTCCTCCCCGGCCTTCCGGTTCTGCACTTTGCCACGGTATTCGCTGTTATATTCATGCTCAACAATCGGCTCATCGGCAACCACCATTTGGTTATACTTGTCCATGTCAATCTCACTTCGCTTCCTGACCTCAAGAGTTTTTTCCTTGCTCCAACGTTTCTGAATACCGAAGTGCTTGTTGTTTTGTGCCTGAAAAATGCGGAACTCATCCTGTTCGGCGCGTGCCGTCATGCCGAGTCGGCGATAACACTGCGCCCGATAGTGCAGCCCGGTCCAGAAATTCGGGAACTGATTGATTACCGAAGTATAGTCACGTATCGCCCCGCGCAGGTCTCCGGTGCGGTCAAGCAGCAGGGCACGGTTGAATATCGCCATGAAATTCTGCGGCTCGTGTTGTATGATGAAGTCGAAATCGGTTATTGCCCGGTTGTAGTCTCCCACCTGAACGCGCAACTGTCCGCGGTTATAGTGCGCCATGAAGTTGTTAGGGTCTATCTCTATTGCCTTGTCATAATCTTCCATAGCCCCTCGCAGATTGTTTATGTTATATCGTGCGAGGGCACGGTTGACGTAGTAGCCTGCCACATTCGGCTTCAGGTGAATGGCTTTACCTAACTGCTCGTCGGCATCACGCCATTGTTTTCTCGACAAACTTATCATTGCCCTTACAGTCCAAGTCTCACCGTCGTAAGGGTCTATCTCAAGGCTCTTGTCAAGATATTGCGTGCCGCAAATGGTGTCTTTCTGCATCAGGCACACCTCTGCTTTCAGCGAATACACTTTAGAATAGTCGCTCCACCTCGCCATCATGGAGTCAAGGTCGGCATTGGCGCGGTCGAAATCCTTGTTCTCTATCTTGCATAGAACGCGGTTATACCACAGTCCGCGGTTCGTGGGGTCATACTTTATCGACATGTCATAGTCGGCTATGGCATCATCGAATTTTTTCTGACGGATGCGACAAAGCCCCCTCAGTTCATACATTCCGGTAATATATGGATTGCGTTTTATCGCCTCCGTGCAGTCGCTTTCTGCTCCCACATAGTCGTCAAGATAGAACTTTGCCACTCCGCGATAGAACCACGGCTCATAAAGGAACGGCTTCGCGTTGACGGCTTGGTTGAAATACTGTATCGAAAGCACATAATCCTCATAATAGAGCGCGCTTCGCCCTATCATTATCAGTCTGTCAACGTTGAATTGTGCCATGACTATCAACGGCACAAACATCGACAAGCAGAGGATTATTCTGCGCATGGCGTATTATTTCCTGACAGGTTTCGTGCGGTATCCGCAACGGTATTTGCCCTGCGACATCGCCTTCAGCTTGTTTTTTATGAGGGTTTTGCGAAGCGGAGTTATGCGGTCAACAAACACCTTTCCGTCGAGATGATCAAACTCATGCTGCATTACCCGCGCAAGATAGCCGTCTATCCATTCGTCGTATTCGTTGCGTTCTTCGTCTTCCCAACGCACACGTATCCTTGTCGGGCGTGTCACCTTCTCATGTATTCCCGGCAAAGAGAGACATCCTTCCTCCATTGTCTCGGTCTTGCTTTCATCATATTCCAAGATGTGCGGATTGATGAAAGCCTTTCTGAAACCCTTATATTCGGGCAGGTCGTCAGAAATCAGGTCAAGGTCTATCACCACCACCCGTATGTCGCGTCCTATCTGTGGTGCCGCGAGCCCTATTCCCTCGCTCGCAGCGAGCGTGTCGAACATGTTCTCTATCAGTTCGTGCAGTTCCGGGAAGTCCTTTGGTATGTCCTCGCTCACCTTTCTCAGCACCGGTTGTCCATATATATATATAGGTAATATCACGATATTATAATTTTATTTTTCAAACTAATGATTTGGAAATCCTTCTCCCCTCCATGTAACTTTGGAGTATTATGGTTGCCGAAATCTCGTCAACGAGAGCCTTGTCCTGCCTTGCTTTCTTGTGCAATCCGCCATCTATCATTGCTTTGTGAGCGAGTACGGAGGTGAAACGCTCGTCAACATACTCTATGGGCACCCCGGGCTGCTCCTTCTTCCACCGTGCCACAAACTGCTGTACGCGCACAAGGTTCTCGCTCGGTTTGCCGTTCGGCTGCATCGGTTTGCCTATAACTATGCGTTCCACCTGCTCCTTGGCAATGTAATCCACAAGGAAGGCATACAGTTGTGACGTAGAAACAGTCGCCAACCCATTGGCAATAATCTGCAATGGGTCGGTGACTGCTATACCTGTACGTCGCTTGCCGTAGTCGATAGAAATAATCCTCGCCACGCCTTTTGCACCCCTATTATTTTATCTCCGGCGAGAGCAACCACGCATCGGGGTACTGCGAGCGGAATTCGTTGCGGCTACGCGCTGCGTCTGCCTTGTTGTCGAACGTTGCGACAATTACGCGATACATCCGGCGTGCATCGCTATAAGCCACCTGTGCGTCGTAACCTGCGTCCTTGAGTTTCTGCTGCAGACCGTAAGCGTTGGCATCAACGCTGAACGAGCCCACCACTACACTGAAATTGCGCAGACCGTTGCCGTTCACCACGCGCACGTTTTCCTGACGCACCGAAACATTGTCATAGTTGTCGGTAACGGTGATTTCTGTGATTGGGCGTTCCGTAACGGGAGCCACGACCACAGTCTCCTCGCCGGCATTTTCACCCGTCAGCGCGCCGATATCGGTGCCTCCGTTTGACTTGGCTGCATCATACATCTTGCGATAAGCACTTTCAGAGGTCTTATTACAACTCGTGAACGCCAATGCCAAAACCAGTCCTGCGGAAACTAACATGTACTTCTTCATAATCTTCATTTGCTGTTTATAATTTGAAATGTTACTATTCTGTTAATATTAAACTGCTGCGAAATTACATAAAAACAAGCAAACTTTACAAGAATGCGCGCATAAAGTTTGTTAAATGCAACAAATACCGACCTTTTTTGAGAAAAAGAACATAGTTTCTTTGGTAGTTAAAGAAAGATTTGATATATTTGCAAATCAGTAAGGAACAAATGTTTAACCCAAATAAAGAATAGAAAGATGAAAACAGTTGGATACATCAGCGCATTCCTCGGAGGCGCAATCGCCGGAGCAGCAATAGGTCTGCTCTTGGCTCCCGAGAAGGGAACAGACACACGTAAGAAAATCAGTGGCACCATCGAAGACTTCTGTGAGAAGCACAAACTGAAACTGACCCGCAAGGAGATAGAGGAGTTTGCAGACGACCTCGAACTTGCCGGAGCATCAGAGGATTGATAATCTATGTTCTCAAGCGACAGAAACATTGAAACGATAGGGCAACTCGTGGAAGTGCTGAAGCACTATGTAGGGTTGCAGACCGAGTATGTGAAGTTAGACGTAATCGACAAAACGGTGCGCCTGATAACGGTACTCGTAATCGGGGCTGTGACATCTCTCGTGATGCTGCTCATGCTTATCTATCTCTCTTTCGCTGCAGCATTCGCACTATCAACGGCTATCGGCTACCCATTGGCGTTCTGCGTCGTGGCAGCTTTCTACCTGACGGTGCTCATACTACTATACTTGTTACGCAAGCCGGTCATCGAACGCCCGTTGGTGAAGTTCCTCGCCGGGTTGCTCTTTGACAACGAAACGAACAAGGATATTTAAAAACGCCCGAACGCTATGGAAAAGAACAACACCATGACAACAATTCCGCCAATGCCCTCACAGTATAAGACGCTGAAGGACATATCCGCAAGGAAGCAGCAGTTGCTTACGGGGATTAGGGCTGACCGCAGCAAAATGGGAACGTTGTGGAACGACCTCACCACCAAGCGCGAACATTCCACCAAGGGATTGAAAATGGCTGACGTGCTGAATACAGGTGCAGGGATTTTCGATGGAGCTATGCTCGGCTGGAAACTCTATCGCAAATACAACGGCGTGATGAATAAGTTCGTCAAGAAAAACAAGTAAGTCACTCCTGACAATCAACTTCTACCTCCTGCCCATCGAATGCAAGTTGCACTCCGGGCGGGAGTTTTTCGTTCACCTCGGCATGCAGTCCGATGTCGTGGCAACTGTGTATAAGATAGGTTTTGCGCGCCCCCACCCTGCGCGAAAACGCCACAGCGTCATCCACACTCTGGTGAGCATAGTGGTCGGGGGCATATCTCAAGGCATTGACAACGAGCGTATCTACACCGTCAAGCATGGCAATCTCCTCTGTTTTTATTGATTTCATGTCGGTAATATACGCCAGTTTACCGATACGGTAAGCCGTTATCGGCATGCTGCCGTGCATCACCTCAAACGGCATCACGCTGATGTCGTTCACCCTGATTGCCTCGTGCCGGTTGATGCGGATGAGGTTTATGTTAGGCACTCCGGGATAACGGTTCTCGGCAAAGCAGTATGGAATGGTATTCATGAGCGCATCTGCCGTGACGTTATCGGCATACACGTTCACCTCACCGAACTTGCAGAAGGGGCGCAAGTCGTCTATTCCGCCGGCATGGTCGTAGTGAATATGCGTCAGCAGCACGGCATCTATCTTGCGGAAAGGCTGCGAGAGCATCTGCTGACGGAAGTCGGGACCCGGGTCTATGAGTATTCTCGTGTCGCCGGTCTCCACCAACGCCGAGCAACGCAGCCGCTTGTCGTGTGGGTCTGTACTCCGACACACCCTGCAATCACAACCTATCGTAGGCACTCCCACAGATGTCCCCGTGCCGAGAAAAATTATCTTCATAGCCTGTTCTTACCTTTCCGCCTCATCTTTCACTTATCACACAGCCAATGTCTTTAATCCTTTTTGGGCGTTGGCAGAATGTTTACCTCCGGGAAAATCTCTATTCCGAACTTCTCTGCCACGTCTTTTCTTATGGCGTCACTTAGTGCCACAATCTCGCTTCCTGTTGCTCCTCCACGGTTTACCAGCACCAATGCCTGCTTGTCATGCACTCCTGCCTTACCGAGCGAACGCCCTTTCCAACCGCAGCGGTCAATCAGCCAGCCCGCAGGTATCTTCTCTCTGCCGTCCGGCAGCGTGTAATGTGGCATTCCCGGATATTGCGAAGCGAGGGCATCGAATTTCTTTCTGTCAACCACTGGGTTCATAAAGAAACTTCCGGCATTGCCTTCCACCTCCGGATCGGGCAGCTTCTGCCGGCGTATGTCTATCACCGTCTGCCGCAACTGTCCCGCAGTGGGATTGGTTATGCCCTGCCGTTGCAGTTCGCTGTTGATGTTACCATATTCTGTCTTAGCCTCAAACCGCCCCGCCTCCAACCTGTATGTAACGGCAGTGATAAGGTAACGGTCTTTCCATTCTTCCTTGAAACGACTCATGCGGTAAGCATATCTGCATTCACCGGCATCTATTGTCACCACCTTTGCCGTTGCTATCTCCACCGCTTCGATGCTTTCAATCAAGTCCTTTGCCTCCACTCCGTACGCTCCGATGTTCTGAACGGCACTCGCGCCCACGTCTCCCGGTATCAGCGACAGGTTTTCGGCACCATACAGATTGTTCTCCACGCAGTATGCCACCACGTCATCCCAATGCTCCCCCGAGCCGCAGCGCAGTATTCCGTTGCCCTCGTGCGATATACCTTTTATTGCAGAGTGCACCACCGTTCCTGCGAAATCCTGCGTCAACAGAAGGTTGCTTCCGCCCCCGATGATAAGGAACGGGAGAGGTTTGCTCGACAGTTCGCGAGCCACAGCCTGCGCCTCCTCCACCGTTCCGAACTCCAAGAAACGGCTGCAACGCACATCTATTCCGAATGTGTTGTGCCCGAACAGACTATAGTCACTAATATCCTTCATCGTGCTTATTGGACAAGTTTTGTAAGTTTCCACTTCCCGCCAATCTTCTTGAATGTCATTTCCATTTCCTGACCGTTTGCAATGCCACGCAGACAGAAAATCTTCTCGTTGCCTCCAGCAGGCTTCTCGCCATACATTATATTATATATAGTCCCGCGCGGCATGTCTGTGGGCGCAAAGGCGAGCCACGTCTCCGGTGCTATCTCTCCCGTCATGGAAGCGAAATCATCGTCAGGGTCGGGACCGGTAAACTTCACCGGGTTGTTAAGACTCGCAATCTGATATGCAGTGTCGTTTGCAAACTTGTCGTAGAAATTCAAGAACGACGCATTATGATTTTGGCTCAAGCCCTGATTTACGATGCCCGTAAGCATCCATTTTCCATCGGTGCGATTGAACACATACTGCTTCACAGCCTTTCTGTTGAGCATAATCTTCTCCACCACCACATGGTTCACCGACGTGTCTTTTCCCAACGCCATCTGTCTGCGGTTGTCGAATATCAATGTATAATATCCCTGCGCCATGAAAAAATGTTCCGTGCGCCATTGGTTGTTCTGTATCATTGAAGTCTTTTTGCCCGTCACCACCGGCAGCGGGAACACAATCCTGGTGCGCTGCAACTTACTGTTGCCTGCAAAGTTGAACACGAAGTCGTCGAAGAGTTCGTCCGCTGTCTTAGGCATTGGAGTCTCTTCCATTATCTTCTCAAGCGAGTCCAAAGCCGTTGTGTCACTGTCCAAAGAGTCTGACACGATACTGTCCTGCCCGGTCTTTTTATCCGTGCAACTTGTTGTCTGCATTGTCATGATTGAGCATAGCAACACTGCAATCACGAGAACAAATGCCTTTTTCATTTCTCCGTAAAAATAAGTTTTCTCTGAATAAAATTATATAAGCAATTCACTTTCCCTTTTTCGCTTGCAAAGTTAGTGCAAATCGAGTGAAATACAAAAAGAATTTATTCTTTTTTATTTCCGAGATGCAGCCTAACTTCACGGACACAAGTACGTAGAGTTAGCGCAAACAGAAAACAAAACACCCACGCCGCAATCACATTGATATTCAACCTAAAACCAATTTCGGCGAAATTGCAAAATAAAATCGCCGATTTTACTTTTCAAAATCGCCGATTTTGGTCAGTAATTTCGCCGATTTTGCACAACGAAAGACATGCTCTGCAAGAATACTTTGATGTTTATGGCATGCCGAAAGCCCCAAAAACGCATCTATGGTAGGCAGCAAGCACTATCTTAAAAATAAAAGTATTATCTTTGCAAGGAAATTAAACTGCGACAGAATTATGAACTTCGACTTTAACAAGGCAAAGGAAATAGGGAAAAAGTACTTCAACATGATGCCCGACAAGAGCGACGAAAAGGAGACGATAGAGAGCATCGAAAACGGCGTATCGTTCAGAGGGGCTAACCTGTGGGTGCTCGTGTTCGCAATCTTCATCGCTTCGCTGGGACTTAACGTGAACTCCACGGCAGTGATAATCGGTGCCATGCTCATATCGCCTCTCATGGGACCAATCCTCGGTTTGGGACTCGGCATCGGAATAAACGACATGACTCTGCTGAAAAGGTCTGCCAAAAATCTTGTCGTGGCAACGGTAATCAGCGTACTCACGGCAACAGTCTATTTCGCCATTTCACCGCTCAGCGAGGCGCAGTCGGAACTTCTCGCCCGCACCTCACCCACGCTCTACGATGTCCTGATAGCCTTCTTCGGTGGCGCGGCAGGCATTGTGGCACTGGCTGCGGGAGGAAAGGGTAACGTGATACCGGGCGTTGCAATCGCCACTGCACTGATGCCGCCGCTCTGTACGGCAGGTTTCGGTATCGCAACACTCAATTTCAGTTATTTCATCGGTGCATTCTATCTCTTCTATATCAACTCGGTGTTCATTTGCATTGCGACATATCTCGGCGTGAAATTCCTGAAATTCAGCCCGATAGCGTCGCTCGACAGCCAAAAAGCGCGCAATATTCACAACAAGATTATCGTTATCGCGGTCGTGACACTAATCCCCGCTGCCATTATGACATACAAGTTGGTTGGCGACACGGTGTTTCAAAGCAGGGTGAAGAATTTCGTTGACAAAGAACTCGACTGGAAAGGGTCGCAGGTTATATCATACGACGCAAACAAGGAGAGCAAGATGTTGAGGGTGGTTGTGGTAGGAAACGAGGTGCCAGACAGCGTGCAGCGACAGGCGAAAAGGCTGCTTGAGTTCTACGGAATGAAGGATTTCCGGCTGCAACTCATACAGGGCGCGGCATCGGCGAACATTCAACTGTTGGAGAACAAACTGGCAAAGAACAACGAAACACACGAAAAATATCAGCAAATGCTTATGGAGGAGAGCGCAAGACAAGCGAAAACGCGCGACTCTCTGCACCAATACCGCCGCTACGAGGAACTTAGCAACCGGATGAGGGGCGAAATCAGGGTGCTTTATCCCTCAATAAAGAGTTTCTCATTGTCAAGGGCTGTCTTTGTATCCACTGACACTCTGCCACAGAAAAGATACGTGGCAGCGATAGTGGAACTGAAAAAAGGTGCACGGATGAATGACGCAGAACAGAAGAAAATGAGGCAATGGATTGGCGAGCGCGCGGCAAACGACAGCATAGTGTTGTTAGTAATGCCTTAGCGAAAAGGCGGCACCTCGGAAATAAAAAAGAATGAATTCTTTTTGTATTTCACTCGATTTGCACTAACTCTACGTATTACTTCCGTGAAGTTAGGCGGCATCTCGGAAATAAAAAAGAATAAATTCTTTTTGTATTTCACTCGATTTGCACTAACTCTACGTATTACTTCCGTGAAGTTAGGCGGCACCTCGGAAATAAAAAAGAATGAATTCTTTTTGTATTTCACTCGATTTGCACTAACTTTGCACCCATATATTATATATAAAATAGGAATGATGCTTGACAAAATCGAACAACTTCTGAAAGAAGTGAACGCACTGAAAGCCTCAAACGCAGAGGAAATTGAGGCTCTCAGACTAAAATATCTCAGTAAGAAAGGGGAGATTAACGCACTGATGTCTGACTTCCGCAACGTTGCCGCAGAAGAAAAGAAAGCGGTGGGAATGAAAATAAACGAACTGAAACAGACTGCAATAGAAAAAATAAACGCACTGCGCGAACAGACGGAAACAAGCGATGAGGGTGCTGCAGACATCGACTTGACACGCTCTGCCTACCCTATCCCATTGGGAACACGCCACCCGCTGACAATCGTTGAGAACGAAATAATAGACATCTTCTCAAGAATGGGCTTCGTACTCGCCGACGGACCGGAAGTGGAAGACGACATGCACGTGTTCACAAGAATGAACTTTGCCGCCGACCACCCTGCACGCGACATGCAGGACACGTTCTTCGTCGAGATGAACCAAAACGACGCGACAAAGAATATCATACTGCGCTCACACACATCTTCCGTTCAGGCGCGTGTCATGGAGACGCAAGAGCCGCCAATTCGCATAATTTGCCCGGGACGAGTGTATCGCAATGAGGCGATAACAGCGCGCGCACATTGCTTCTTCCACCAAGTGGAAGGACTCTACATTGACAAGAACGTGTCGTTCACCGACCTGAAACAGGTGCTTCTGTCGTTTGCACGCGAGATGTTCGGAGCCGACACCGAGATACGCCTTCGCCCGAGTTACTTCCCTTTCACCGAACCAAGTGCCGAAATGGACATCTCGTGCCATATCTGCGGAGGTGGCGGATGCGGTTTCTGCAAGCACACCGGCTGGGTGGAAATATTGGGCTGTGGAATGGTTGACCCTAACGTTCTCGAACAGTGCGGAATAGATAGCAGCATATACAGCGGCTACGCTTTCGGACTCGGAGTGGAGCGCATAACGAACCTTAAATATCAGGTGAGCGACCTGCGCATGTTCTCCGAGAACGACATACGCTTCCTTCGCGAGTTCGAGTCGGCATACTGATAATGCTGATACCGACCGAATTCTGATGATGAGAAGTTTCAGACACCGTGTTTCATATACCGAAGTGGCAGGCGCGGCAATGTTGGCAGTGTTGGCGTTGTGCTTCTTTTGGAACCGCACTGCGGTGAATGTCGTGGTGGGCAGCGTGCTTATAGTGCTTGATGTGGCAGTAGTTGACCGACTGCTCAACACGACATACGTCATTGCCGACAACATACTGACGATAGCAAGAGGACGGCTCGGCAGAAAAACAACGATAAAGTTGGACAGCATAGAGCGCGCAGAGAAGGTGAAAACACTGTTTTCCCACTATGTGCTGATAGAATATGAGGGCAGTAGGCATGCCACGATAAGCACAATAAACGAAGAGGATATAATAAGAAGACTGAAAAAACGGGTAAAGGATGAGGATTAAGAAGATTTGCCTTTTTATGGTCTTGTGCCTTGTAACACTGAACATCACGGCACAGGATTATGATGATGCCGACACGTTATCTGCGGCGTCGGAATACAGCAGCGAAGATAACAGACCTTGGGAGGAGAAGATTTCCGACAGGATTGACGCTCTGTTGCAAAGCAAAATATTCAAGACCTCTACCGTGGGACTGGAAATCTACGACCTCACCGACAACAAGGTGCTGTATGCTTACAACGAACAGCAGACCATGCGACCGGCAAGTACGCAGAAGATGCTCACCGCCGTGACTGCACTCGACCGCTTGGGGGGCAGCCATGAGTTCAAGACAAGCCTTTACCATACCGGTGAGATAGCCAACGGAACGCTGAACGGCTCGCTGTATTGCGTCGGAGGGTTCGACCCTGCATTCGGAAACGAAGACCTCGAAACATTCGTGTCGGCTGTAAGGACTGCAGGGATAGACACCATTCTCGGAAATATCTGTATCGACCTTTGCTTCAAAGATGATAAAATGCTGGGCGAAGGGTGGTGCTGGGACGACGATAACCCCGTGCTGACACCGCTGATGCTGAACAAGAAAGACGACTTCATCGAACGCTTCACCGCACTGCTGGAACAAAGAGGAGTGGTAATCAACGGATATTTAAGCCAAGAGAGAACGCCTTCCTCGGCGCAGCAAATATGCTTGGTGACACACTCTATGGACAGAGTTCTGAACAGAATGATGAAGAATAGCGACAATACCTATGCCGAAGCGATGTTCTATCAATTAGGCAGTTCTGCCGAAAAAGCGAAAGTTCACTTCAATAGTATAATACGCAAGGTGGGACTCGACAGCAAAGATTATTATGTAGCCGACGGCAGCGGACTGTCGCTGTATAACTATGTGTCGCCCCACGAGGAGGTGCTTTTCCTGAAATATGCCTACGAAAACAAAGATATTTTCAGTCATCTATACCCTTCGCTGCCTATTGCCGGAGTTGACGGAACACTGAAAAGCCGAATGCGCGGCACTCATGCAGAGGGCAATGTGAGGGCAAAAACCGGTACGGTGGAGGGTGTAAGTTCGCTCGCAGGCTACCTTGACGCGCCTAACGGGCATCTGATTTGTTTCTCAATAATAAACATGGGGATACGCCGGAGTTCCACAGGCAGGAACTTTCAAAACAAACTATGCAACGCACTGTGCAGTCCGTAACGGTGACACCTTATATAATATAACAGGTGAGGCAACAGACTATAACGCCTATCATCGCAACATGCGGAACAAACGGCAGAGCGACTTCACACCGAACAGGCGTGCGAACATCATCTTGAGCCATGACACAAACCCAATGCCGGCTCCCATGCCGGTCCACCTCCCCACATAACTGTTCATTCCGCGCAATCTCACCTCTGCACCATAATCGGCAAAAGCGGTTATCTGAATATTGAGGACATGGGCATAATATTCGGCGAAGTGGTTCCCGTCGTTGCCACACATTTCGCTTCGATGCCCTTCGAGAAACCTCACATGAGCATCGAGCAGACTCCGGTAGTCTTCGTTGGTGGCATTGTGGGTTATGCCCTTAGGGTTTTCCACGTAGTGATATGCGCCGTGAGAGGTTGTCACCACCTTGCCTTTCGCGTTTTCAAGGAGTAGCGGAAGGATGTGCACATCTTCAAAATTCTTTCCCACGGGGAAGCGAACAGCAGAGAAAACGGCGCGCCTGTAAATCTTGTTCCATGAGTAAGCATGAGCGTAGGCACGCCCGCGAAACCAATATTCCGCAGCATCGTGCCACACTGCTTCGCCTATACCGAGCGACCTTTCCATGCCATTGCCGTCATGCTTCACCACGTCATACTCCAGAATATCTATTGCCTCGTCATCCTGCATACGGCGCAGCAAGGGCAAGAGCGTGCCGGGCGCGAGGTAATCATCGGAGTCAACGAAGGTCAGCAGGTCGCCAACAGCCCTTTCGATGCCCGAATTACGCGCAGCACTTAGTCCGCCATTAGACCGGTGGAGCACCTTGAAACGGCTGTCCTTCTCTGCCCAGCGGTCACATATCTCACCGCATCCGTCAGGCGAACCGTCGTCAACCATTATCACCTCACAGTCTTCCAATCCCTGTGAAGCAACACTTTGCAGGCATCTCTCCAATGTCTGCTCCACCTTATATACAGGTATTATGATGCTAAGCATTGCGTATGTGGTCTGTTTTAAATGTTTGCAAACTTATTGCTTTTTATCGGAACTCTCAACTTTAACAAGTTAAAGAATTTAAACGTAACGCCCAACAGGGATGAAAAGCAAGCCTTGAACTAAGATAAAAGATTACGGTTCAAGGCACACAATTTATGTTAAATATTTGTATTCTACGCAGAAAATACGTACATTTGTAAAAATAATGCAACCAAGAAGGTGATACATGGCATAATAACAGATAAGAGCCTGCCTGCTCGGTGCATTGGGAATAAAAGTATAATAGACATTAACCGTATAAAAAGAAACATTATGACAATCAGTAAGAAAATGCAGGATGCGTTCAACGTGCAAATCGAAGCGGAATTATGGTCAAGCAATCTATATCTTGAAATGGCATTTTGGTTCCGTGCAAACGGCTGGAAAGGCTTTGCGACATGGATGTTCAGGCAGAGTGAAGAGGAAAGAGAGCACGCTTTGGAAATGGCAAACTACGTGCTGAGCCGTGGCGGAAAAGCTAACGTGACAGCGATAAAGGATGTGCCGACAGATTTCAAGAGTCCACAGGAAGTGTTCGAAATGACCTACAAGCACGAGCAGGAAGTGACAAACCTTATAAACAAACTGGCTGATGTTGCCGACGAAGAAAAAGACCGCGCGTCTGCAAACCTACTGTCGAAGTTCATCGACGAGCAGGTGGAAGAGGAAGACAGCGTTAAGGCTATACTCGACTTCTTCATCAACAACCAAGGTCATGGCATCGGTATGCTTGACCATCGTCTGGGCAAGCAACAGTAAATTGCAGCCGATATATCAAGCAATCAACAGGATTACAGATATAAGAAACCATATTAAGAATGCCCGGTAGCAGTGTATGTTACCGGGCATTCGTGCGTTGTTGTCAATGGAATATCCCGCAAACCAACGTAAGATATTCCGGAATATGCACCCCGTCGCTCCATTTTATTTCCAGTCCGAACAACTCCTTTGCGGTCTTGCTCATATCAAAACCGTATGCTTCAAGGGAGGGTCGCACCTTGTCGGGATGTCTGCACGGTTTGCCTTCTATGCGCCGGCAGGGCGCACCGCCGCAGTAAGGGCACTTCCCTACGAACCCGAAAGCATAGCCACCCAACCGGCGTTCCTTCTCAAGCAGTTCGGCGTTCATCTCTCCTATGACCGGCGACATCAGGTCGTTGGCAGCACTCAAGGGCAAGGTAGGGTCGTCAGGCACAATCTTTATGCCCATAATCCACACCTGCCGATAGGTGTCAATCACATCAAGTTGCGACTTCTCGAACGGCGGACAGCCATAACGTTTGCCGTAGTTATCGCACTTGCGGCATAGTTCCACGAAGTAGTCAACATTGCGAAACCGCTCTATATAATCCTTTGCAGAGACGTCTGCGGTGAACCTTTCCACGGTATATGTAAGGTTTTGTGACATCTGTTTCATCTTATCTTGTTCTCTATCAGGCATTGTCATAATGGCGCATAATGGTCAGATTGAAGTCTGCTGGTAAATTCTCAGTCCGAAATCAGGCGTTATGGCTATTATATATTCCATTATTCCGGAGATGTCATGCTCGTAAGGCACTCCGCCTTTGTTCTTCAAGAAGAAGATAAAGTCAACGGCAAGCCCGCTCTGTGTTGCCTCTGCCTGCTTCACGAGTATCATCATTTCGGGATTAACGGCACTGTTTCCCTTCAGCCAACGCTCCACATAATTTCTCAGAAGCGTCACATTGACTGCATCTTTCGCTATGTCGCCGTCATTGAAATAGCCTTTACCTACAAGCACGGAGCGCGTTTCATTGTCAACAATCCCCACCTTTCGGAAATCATAAAACAGTCGCTTCACCACTCTTCTGCCCGCACTCTCCTCCATTCCTTTCCAGTTGCAGAACGAGTCGTTCACCAAAGTCTTGGGCGATATTGTCATTATCGTATTGTCGAAATTGCGCACCTTGACGGTTGTCAGTGTCATTTCCTCCACTATCCCGTCGATACCCGAGTTCTGCACCGTAATCCAATCGCCTTTTGCAAGCATGTCATTGCTTGTAAGGCGCACTCCTGCCACAAGCCCGGTAATGGTGTCTTGAAACACCAGCATCAGTATTGCCGACGTTGCACCGAGACCGGCAAACAACACCATCGGGTTCCTGTTTATCGCTATCGAGACAACAACTATAACGGCAATGAAAATCATCACTATCTTCAACAGCCCAAAGAAGGTGTAAAAATACTGCTGTGTCGCTGTGCGTTTTTCGCCCTCCAAAAGTTTGAAAGAGTCGATAAATGCTATTACTGTAGCCACCGACATCACCGTGATATATATCGCCGTGAGCCGGGTAAGCACAGTTTGCACCGTCGGGAACTGATAGAACACCCACGGCAGCAGCGCCCACACCACCACCGCCGGTGCGATATGCCCGGCAGAAAGCAGAACACGCCTGTTGAGAAGGATGTCGTCCCAAGTGCTCTTTGTCTTCTTCGTAGCTTTAACGATAATCGGAACGATGATTTTGCGCCACACCAATTCAGAGGCGGCAGCAATCAAAACGGTTATCAACACAAGCAAGACATGGCGCACGACGGGCACTGCGTCGCCCGTAAGTCCGCATATATTTATCAGCCGTTCCACCAGCAATACGATATTCTTCATTTCCTTTTTTATTAAAATTCACTTGCAAAGGTAACGAAAAATCAGAAATTATCGTATCTTTGTGCACATATAATAATCATCTGCAACCAAAATTATGAGTGTCAAGACTTGCGTCATTCTCACAATGTTGCGGTTCGATAAAGAAAACGACAAATATAAAAAAATGAAAGAGATTTATTTCGCCGGAGGATGTTTTTGGGGCACTGAACACTACTTAAAACAAATGCGTGGCGTTAAGGAAACGCAAGTGGGATACGCCAACGGCAACACCAAAGCCCCCACTTACAGAGAAGTATGCAGCGGCAGCACCGGATTTGCCGAGACAGTGCGTGTGGTTTACGACCCGGAAGTAATCACATTGGAATTTCTCACAGACATGTATTTCAAGTCTATTGACCCAACGAGTTTCGACAGACAGGGGAATGACATCGGTCCACAGTATCGCACGGGTATCTATTTCATTGATGCGGAGGATAAACCTGTGCTACAGAAGGTTTACGACCGCGTGCAGCGAGAGGTAGGAGATTGGTTAGCCGTGGAACTGAAGCCGCTGGATAACTTCTACGAAGCCGAGGAATATCATCAGGATTACCTCGACAAGAACCCCAACGGCTACTGTCATCTCCCCCGCTCAATGTTCAGAATGGCGAGGGAGGCGAACAGATAAGAGCAGTAGCCTGCGCCTGCCGACCGGCAGCATCACGTCCATAAACGAAAGAGAGGAAAGTTGAAGTGTTCAACTTTCCTCTTTGTACGCCTGCAGGGGCTCGAACCCTGGACACCCTGATTAAGAGTCAGGTGCTCTACCAACTGAGCTACAAGCGCATCGTTTTGTGCACCCGAAAGGGTCATTTCCGAAATGCGAGTGCAAAGGTACAATCTTTTTTTATAACCTCCAAGCATTTCTTTATTTTTTTTTGAAAAACATCTTTGAGCCCATAATATACCTAAAATATCACAAAGGTTTTCCTTGAATACACCTTATTAGAATATAATGAAAAGCCGTTTACGGAGAATGGGAGGCTCGTTTGCATCAACATGGAATGTGCTTTGTGGCAAAGGGGAAAGTAAAACCGGCGATTTTACCGACCAATTTCGCCGAATTTGAAAAGTAAAATCGCCGAATTTGGTTTGCAATTTCGGCGATTTTGCAATACCGTTAGAGATGTATTGCACGGCAAAAGCAGGTATATCAAAATCAAAAAGTTCAGATTTTGCATCATTGTGCTAAAAAAAACTAAATAGGCATCAGTATCGAACAAAAACAAGGATTTATCATGCAGGTTTGAAAAAAAATGCGTACCTTTGCATCGTTTTTATAAACACTCGTATTGTTTCCACTCGTGAAACAACAAACAATCTTAATTTTGCATATCAATATTACGTATGTACACAATAGACGAATTATCATCTAAGGATATTTCCGAACTGGGAAATATTGCAAAAGAAATTGAAGCTGACGTTGCGGCAGATGCCAATCAGCAGAGTCTTATTTACGCCATTCTGGACAAACAGGCTGTGCTCGAAAGCGAGAAGAACCCGCTCGGAGCTAAGAGACGCAGAACAAGAATACAGAAAAAGGAAACCGACAGGGTATATTCCGTGAACGGTAAGGAGGGCGAAAACTTTGACACAAAGAAGCAGAAGCCTGCGGAACAGCAGCAACTTTTCAAGGAGCAGGAGGAAAAAACAGAACCTGCGACAGAGAATAACGCCGAGGAACTGCCGGCAGAAGAACCGGTGAAGGCACCTGCAAAGAAACGCGGAAGGAAATCGAAGGCGGAGATTGCTGCAGAAGAAGCGAGGAAAGCACTTGAAGAACAACAACGAACAGAGGAGCAGGTTGTGGAACAAACAGAAGACACTGTGAGGGAACAGGAAAATTATGTGGCAGAAACCACAGAACACAACGGTGATTTCATTCCGGAAGAAGAGTTTTCTTCGGAACCGGCGGCAGCAGAAAACGAAGAGGAAACAAACCTCATACAGCAGTTGCAGGCTAAGGTGAACGCCCACAACGAGGGTATGGATATGAAGCGCGAGGCACTGGAAGACTGCGTGTGGGAAGGCGACCCGGGAGACGGCACCGACTTCATCATCTCAATCGACCTGCCGATAGAAGACCATGCAGCAATGCCTATATACGACATGCTCGATAATCCTACTACACCGATGATGCAACCCTTGCAACCGGTGCAGCAGTTTATCCCGGTTTCAAACAGCGATGTGGTGGAGGAAGAGTTTGACTTCTCCGACATCATAAAGGCAAACGGCGTGCTCGAAATAATGCCCGACGGATACGGTTTCATACGCTCAAGCGACTATAACTACCTCTCTTCGCCCGACGATGTTTACGTTTCTGCCGCGCAGGTGAAGCGTTACGGTCTGAAAACCGGCGATGTCCTGCAGTGCAACGTGCGCCCGCCGCACGAGGGAGAGAAATATTTCCCACTGACAAGTATCGACAAAATCAACGGCAGAGAACCGTCTGAAGTCCGCGACCGCGTGTCTTTCGAGCATCTCACCCCACTCTTCCCCAACGAGAAATACGAACTCTGCGGCGACCCCAAGACCACGAACCTGAGCACGAGAGTTGTGGATTTGTTTGCCCCTATCGGAAAAGGACAGCGCGCACTGATTGTGGCTCAGCCAAAGACCGGTAAGACTATCCTCATGAAGGACATAGCAAACGCAATCGCAGCAAACCACCCCGAGGCTTATCTTATGATGCTCCTGATAGACGAGCGACCGGAGGACGTGACCGACATGGCAAGGACTGTCAACGCGGAAGTTATCGCTTCTACGTTTGACGAGCCGGCAGAGCGTCACGTGAAGATTGCCGGCATAGTGCTCGAAAAGGCAAAGAGAATGGTGGAGTGCGGACACGACGTGGTGATATTCCTCGACTCCATAACGCGCCTTGCACGCGCCTATAACACCGTTGCGCCGGCAAGTGGAAAGGTGCTCACCGGTGGTGTTGACGCCAATGCACTGCAAAAGCCGAAGCGTTTCTTCGGAGCGGCACGCAACATCGAGGGAGGCGGCTCACTGACCATTATCGCCACGGCACTGATAGACACCGGCTCGAAAATGGACGAGGTGATATTCGAGGAGTTCAAGGGCACCGGTAACATGGAATTGCAGCTCGACCGCTCGTTGAGCAACAAGCGAATCTTCCCGGCAGTGAACCTTGTTGCCTCAAGCACACGCCGCGACGACCTCCTGCAAGACAAGGTTACGCTCGACCGAATGTGGATACTCCGGAAGTATATTGCCGACATGACATCAATGGAAGCAATGGACACCATACACGACCGCATGGAAAGAGCTTTGAGCAACGAGGAGTTCTTGCTCACAATGAACTCTTAACGAGATAATACTACGAGTGTTGAGCGTAATGTTTTATACGCTCAACACTCGTTATCACATTTCAAGATTTAAGGCAAAACATTCCTTGAAGAGGGACAAAAAAATCGGAGTATCGCCAGAAAGGCGATACTCCGATTTTTTTATCTGTACTGAATGGAAAGGAAAACTAAGCCTCTGCCGGTGCTTCTTCTGCAACAGGTTCCTCTGCATTTGCAGCAGCTTCTTCTGCGTTTGCAGCGGCTTCAGCCTCTGCCTTGGCAGCAACCTCTGCGGCTTTCTTCTCTGCCACCTTCTTTGCTATTGCCTCGTTGATTTTCTTTTCAGCATCGAGTTCCTTAGCCTTAGCCTCTTTCTTCGCCTTAGCCTCGCTATCACGAATAGCCTCGAAGCCCTTTTCCTTTGCACTCTTCCATGCGTCGAACTTTGTCTGAGCAGCTGCCTCATCAAACGCACCCTTCTTAACGCCACCGCGCAAGTGCTTCATCAGATACACGCCCTCATTCTTGAGAATGTTGCGAACGGTATCTGTCGGCTGTGCTCCGACCTCTACCCAGTGCAGAGCTCGTTCGAAATTCAAATCTACTGTGGCAGGATTGGTGTTAGGATTGTAGGTACCAATCTTTTCAGTAAATCTACCATCACGTGGTGCTCTTGAGTCAGCGATAACGATACGGTAGAACGCATAGCCCTTACGACCGCCTCGCTGCAATCTGATTTTTGTTGCCATTTTGTTGTTGTTTAATGTTTATTAGGTTTGAATTTTATGCCACTATCACGTAGTAGCGGCTGCAAAGTTACAACATTTCGGCAACATATCGTTCATTTCATGGCACATAACTCAAAACAATTAACTTTTTTTATCAGGCTGTATGTTGCCATAAATTACTCTCAATATTGTTGAATGGAAAGATAAAAAAACGGGTTGGTACAGGACGCACCAACCCAAAAATGATTTCAATAATCCCGAAATCGCAAATAAAGATGTGGCAAATATAAAACAAAATATTTACAACTGCAAGTCTTTTTGATATAAAATTCGTTTTTTAACATTTCGATTTGAACTTCAAATAAAATACTAATAATGAGCGTATTGTTTTCGATGCTGTAAAGACATGGAAACAGAGGGACAAAAGATTGAGGCAAACGGTAATAAACAAAAGAAAGAAATTCATCACACTACCTTTGCTGAAAGGAATTTATTTGCTAACTTTGCAGCCGCATTGCACGTTGCGATGCTTTAAACTTAATAATTTATAATGTACAAAAATCGTTTTAACAAATGCGAGACAATCACGTTCAGACGCTTCCTTAACAAAGGTTACGCGCTGTTCTCCTGCCTCGGCAAGGAAGTCATTGTGGGCACATTGAGTGTTGCCACGCTGACATACGCCAAGGCAGACGGTATCAGCACGCGCCGGTCTGACATCGACCCGGTCATCGATGAGAAGGAAGTGACACTCGACGAGGTGGAAGTGAACGGCTCGCTCGCACCGCTTACATCAGGGAAAGCGGCGAGAATGGTTACTGTACTGACACGCGAGGAAATCCAAGCGGTGCCGGTGCAAAGTGTTAATGACTTGCTGAAATATGCCGTTGCAGTGGATGTGAGACAACGTGGAGCGTTGGGAGCACAGACAGATATAGGCATCAGGGGCGGCACACAGGAGCAAGTTGCAGTGCTGTTGAACGGCATCGACATTACCGACCCGCACACAGGGCACAACTCGGTGGAATATCCGGTTGACCTGAGCGAGATAGAAAGGATAGAGATTATCGAAGGACCGGCAAGCCGATTGTTCGGAACATCGAGCCTCGTGGGGGCGATTAACATAGTGACAAAGCCCGCAGAAAAGAGCAGCATCAGCCTCAACATGGAGGGAGGAAGTTTCGGATACTTCACCGCCGGGGGCAGAGCTAACGCAAGAACAGGAAAATTCAACAATCAGATTAGTGGCAGTTACAAGCGCAGCGACGGCTTCAGTCGTTCAAAGTCGGGCGCACTGAACGCAGACTTCAAGGGCGGCAAGGCGTTCTATCAGGGCGTCTTCGACGACAGCAACGTTGGAATAAACTGGCAGGCAGGCATGAGTATCAAGGACTTCGGGTCTAACACGTTCTACGGAACAGGCAGCGACACGCAGTTTGAGCACCTCGCCAAGACCTTCGTGGCACTCCAAGGAGAGAGCAAGGGGCTGTGGCTTCACATCAAGCCGGCACTCTACTGGAACCGCACTTACGACCGTTTTGAGTACTTCAGAGGCTCTGCAGAGCGTGTGCCGTATAACTATCACCTCACCAACGTGCTGGGAGCGAAGCTGAATTTATACTTCGACACCAACATCGGAAGGACTGCTTTCGGCGCATCTTACCGCAACGAAGACATCGTGAGCGGAAATCTCGGCGAACCACTCGCCAATCCCAAGCCCATCGGTAACACCGACCGATACTATACCAAGGGACTGAACCGCTCAGACATCAGTTTCCACCTTGAGCATAATGTGTTGCTGAAAGACTTCACCTTGTCTGCCGGTTTCGTGCTGCTAAAGAACACATGGAACAAGCGTCACTTCGGTTTTTATCCGGGCATTGACGCGAGTTACAGACTGGGTGAGCACTTCAAACTGTTCGCTTCGTGGAACACCTCGCTCCGAACCCCGACATTCACCGAATTATATTATAATGTAGGAGGTCACATTCCCAATCCTTTTCTCAATCCGGAAGAACTAAGTGCCGTGGAGGGCGGCGTGAAATACACATCGCGGGGCATCTATGGAAGCATGAGCATCTATCATAATCGCTACAAGAACATGATAGACTGGATTAAAGACGAGGTTGACGGCAAGCGGGTATGGCGCAGTGTCAACTTCACGAAGGTGAACACCATCGGTGTGGAAAGCAACGTAATGTTCAACCTGAAGGAACTGCTACCGCGACAGAACATGCTGAAAACCCTGCAGTTGGCATACAACTACATCGACCAGAACAAGCATGAGGTGGAAGACATCGTCACCGAGAGCAAACAGGAATATCTGCGCCACAAGTTCGTTGCCTCCCTGCAGATGCACCTTGTGGCAAACCTTGACCTCGGGCTTAACTTCCGTCACCAGAAGCGCAACGGCTCATATACCGACCTCAGCGGCAAGAGTCGCAAGTATGAAGCTTACTCGCTGCTCGACGCCCGACTGTCATGGAACAAGCCGCACTACACGATATACACCGAAGTTAACAACCTTACAGACAAGAAAGACTATATAGACTTCGGCAATATTCCACAACCCGGACTTTGGGTAACGGCCGGAGTAAACGTTAAGATATAACTATCAAAGAGACATCAAACAACAAATCCCGAGAACGCTGAACACCGGCGCACTCGGGATTTGTTTTTATTTTGAGACGTGAGTCAAGCCTTTCGCATGACGTATTATAGTGAAATCTCCCCCCGCAGGTTTTTGGTCATCATCTCCCTCACCACCTCCGGGTCGCTATACTCGCCCTGCAGGAACATCAGTTTAGCAACGGCACTCTCGACGGTGCTGTCAAATCCGGATATAACACGCGCGTTCTTCAGTTGATAACCCGTGTCATAGCGAGCCATTTCCACCGTTCCTTCGTCACACTGACTTACGTTTACGATGTTTACGCCACGGCTTGACGCATCGCAGAGCATATCCATCAGCCCCGGACATTGCGGCGCATTGCCACTGCCATACGACCGCATCACGATAGCCCTCAGTTCCGGAACGCCGAGCGCATGGCGCACAATATTGTCCTGAATACCGGGAAAGAGTGTGAATATAACGATGTTCGGGTCGAGATTGAAGTGCGGAATCATTGGTTTGTCATAGTCCGGCTTCCTTATGAACTCCTCGTGATAGACGATGTTGATGCCGGCATCGGCGAGGTGTGGATAGTTAAACGAGTCGAAAGCATTGAACCCATCGGCATTCACCTTTGTGGAACGGTTGCCCCGAAGCAGCCTGCCACTGAAATAGATGCACACTTCCGGCACCATCGGCGACCCGTCGGCATGCTTTGCGGAGGCAATTTCTATACTCGTGATGAGGTTTTCCTTGCCGTCGGTACGCAACTGACCTATCGGCACCTGACTACCGGTGAGCACTACAGGTTTGGTGAGATTTTCGAGCATAAACGACAAGGCAGACGCCGTGAATGCCATTGTGTCTGTGCCGTGAAGCACCACGAAGCCGTCATATTCATCGTAATTATCAGATATTACGCTCACCAGCTGCGACCACTGCTCAGGTGTCATGTCAGACGAGTCGATTGGAGGCACAAACTGATAGACCTCTATGGCGGTCGGGATTTGTTCCAATTCAGGCATCTTGCTCGACAGTCTGTCGAAGCGCAGCGGTTCCAAAGCCCCGGTCTTTGCATTGCAATCCATGCCTATCGTGCCACCGGTATAGATGATAAGTACTTTGTTCATAGTATATTAAGGGGTTTCCTTGATTTAAAGTAAATATTTTCTGCAAATTTAATTCAAATATTCCTATCTCGCAAAAAAATCGTGTATATTTGCGAAACATTAAGCAAACAATTCACACTCTGCCGGTAAGTGCGGTGCCGGTTGCCGTCAATACAAAAGAAAATGGCTGCGCCTCTTTCATCGATGCGCAGCCATTTTGTTTTCATTTCCGTACAGAGATTATTCTTGGTCAAGCGGCACGGCGATATAGTCTATCCTGCCGGAGGGCTGTATTCCCTTTATCTGCAATACCGGTTCGTCGCTCTTCGACACAGCCTTCACCTCCTTCTGCAAGTCGCTTACGCTATTCATCGGCTTCTTGTTCACGCTCAGGATGATGAAGCCTTTGTTGATGCGCCCCTTCATCACACCGCCGGTTACGTTAGTAACCTTCAGTCCGTAAGAGATTTCAAGTTCCCTCTTCTCTTGCTCATTCACCTCGCGGAACATCGCGCCGAGCACGTCCATGTCTGCCTCCTTCATTATCTTGGTGTTGCCTTGGGCGTTCTTGAGCACAAGGTCGGTTGTCTTCTTGTTTTTCTTGCGCAGGTAAGTAATCTGCACCTTGTCGCCCGGACGCTTGTTGGCGAGGTTCTCCTGCAGTTCTGCCATTTTCGTAACCTTCTTCCCGTCAATGGCTATTATGACGTCGCCTTTCTGCAGTCCGGCATCCTCTCCGGCACTTCCTTCCTGCACTTCGGCAATATAGATGCCGTCGTTGGTGCCGAGGTCAACCTCATTATCCTTGCGTTTCTGCTCGTCGATGTAGTTATGCACGTCGGAGCCGGTGATGCCTATCACTGCACGCTGCACCGTGCCGTAGGTCTTGAGGTCTTCCACCACCTTGTTCATGATAGTGGTAGGAATGGCAAAACCATATCCGCTGTAATTTCCGGTCTGCGAATACAGCATGGCGTTGATACCCACCAGTTCGCCGTTTGTATTCACAAGCGCACCTCCCGAGTTGCCGGAGTTGATTGCAGCATCGGTCTGAATGAAGCTCTCAACACCGTTAGCACCGAGACTTCTCGCCTTTGCGCTTACGATACCGGCTGTCACCGTGGATGTGAGATTGAACGGATTGCCCACTGCCAGCACCCACTCTCCCACTTTCAGCTTGTCCGAATCGCCTATCGGCAGTGTGGGAAGGTTCTTTCCGTCAATCTTTATCAGTGCGAGGTCTGATAGTTCGTCGGTGCCTATTATGCGTGCCGAGAACTCACGGTTGTCGTTAAGCGTCACGGTGAGTTCGTCTGCTCCGTTCACCACATGATTGTTCGTAACGATATATCCGTCAGGAGAGATGATGACTCCCGAACCCGAAGCCTCCCTCTTAGGGGTCTGCACTTGACGGCGTTGCTTACCGCCCTGTCCGCCGGGGTTGCCGAAAAATCCGAACGGACCAAAGAAATCGTCAAACGGATTTGACTCCACTTCTACCTCTTTCACCTTGCTGTTCTGCAAGTATCTTATGTGCACCACCGCAGGGAGAGCCTTGTCTGCAGCGTATGTAAGGTCAACCGGTTGTCCTGCAACGGGCGGAGCCATTGTCGCCGAGCATGCTGCATTTACCCTGATGAATGCCCCTGCAGAAAATGCCAGAGACATAACTACTGCTGAATAGAGAAGAATGTTTTTGAACCTTTTCATTTTCTTTGTCATTTTACGATATTTTTAAAAATCCTATTTTTCACTCTTGCAAATATAAGTGCAAAAAATGTGTCACGTGCCAAAGTGTCATATCTTTTGTTCTCTTTTAACAATAGCAACTTTGGTTTAACGGCATTTTGCGATCACCGGACTGATGTTGAAAAAATGAAAACGCAAAAAAGAGTTCAGAAAGTTAAAAAAACACGGCAAATCTGGCATAAAACCGGATTAAGGATAGATAGGTAATATTTTAGTGGTCAACAATAATAGCATTCCGTTTTACGTGCTTGCAGGCGGCATTCAGCAGCATAATGCCGGGCGTTGGGATATGCAGTGGAAAGTAAAATCGGCGAAATTGCGGAGTAAAATCGGCGAAATTAGAAAGCAAAATCGCCGATTTTGCAATGCAAAGTCGGCGATTTTACTTTATGGAAGATATGCCATGCGTGGGCGATGGATAATCAATGAGGGTGTGATTGTCGGTGTATTGCAGACATGGCGACGAATTGAGGACCGGCATGCCGGGACACCCCTCATCGCGACAGGCTCACACCTTGTCGGCAAGATATTTCAAGAAGAGTTGCAGTGCCATGTGTGTGGCGTTAGAGATGTTCATGTCGCGCCCCTCGTCTTCTGTTATTTTCTGTGTCACCACATCGCCTTTCTTTCCGCAAGCCACGAAGATTGTGCCCACGGGAATGTCCGGAGTGCCGCCGCCGGGACCGGCAAAGCCTGTGGCAGCAATGGCGTAATCCACGTTGAGGGCATCGCAAGCCCCTTCCACCATTGCCGTTGCCACCTCTGCGCTGACGGCGTTTTTCTCTTCAATCAATGCGTGATCGATGTTGAGAAGTTTCTCCTTTATCTCGTCGGTGTATGACACTATGCTGCCCTTGAAATAGTGAGACGATCCGGGGACGGCAGTTATCGCCTCGGCGATGCGCCCTCCGGTGCAACTCTCTGCTGTGCCGAGAAAGCTCTTTTTCTCGTATAGCAGTCGATGAATTTCTCTGCTTAGTACTCGGTTTTCCAGTTCCATGATGCTATCTTTTTATTTGAATGTCACTTTAGAGAATGCCGGTTTGTCGATAGAACAGAAGTCTTTGTCGAGATATTTGTAATATCCCGTGATGCCTATCATGGCGGCATTGTCTGTGGTATAACTGAATTTCGGTATGTATATAGTCCAGCCGTAACGCTTGGCGTGGTCGTGGAAGGCGTTGCGCAGACCGTTGTTCGCGCTCACTCCGCCCGCCAGTGCCACATGCTTTATCCCGGTCTGCTTCACGGCGAGCCGCAACTTCTTCATCAGTATGCTTACGATGGTGTGCTCGAGCGACGCGGCGAGGTCTTCCTTGTGGTGCTCCACGAAGTCGGGATCGTCCTTCACCCAGTCTCGAAGGTTGTATAGGAACGACGTTTTCAGTCCGCTGAAACTGTAGTCAAGTCCCGGAATGTGCGGTTCGCTGAACTTATACGCCTCCGGGTTGCCCTGTCGTGCCAGACGGTCGATTATCGGTCCGCCGGGATAACCTAATCCCATCACCTTCGAACACTTGTCTATCGCCTCTCCCGCAGCGTCGTCGATGGTCTGTCCGAGCACCTCCATGTCGTTATAGGCATTGACTTTCACTATCTGTGAGTTGCCTCCGCTCACGAGCAGACAGATGAACGGCAGTGGCGGAGCGGTGGTGTCGCCGTCGCTCTCTTTGATGAAATGCGCCATGACATGTCCCTGAAGGTGGTTCACATCAATCAAAGGTATCTCGAGCGAGCGTGCCAGTCCTTTGGCAAAACTCACCCCCACGAGCAGCGAGCCCATGAGTCCGGGACCGCGTGTGAAGGCAATCGCCGAGAGTTGTTCTTTCTCAATGTTTGCACGTTTCAGTGCTTGGTCAACAACGGGGAGCACATTCTGCTGATGAGCACGCGATGCCAGTTCGGGCACTACACCTCCGTATGCCTTGTGAACATCCTGCGACGCGGTGACATTGCTAAGCAACACGTCGTTGCGAAGCACCGCAGCGGAAGTGTCGTCGCAACTGCTCTCTATACCTAATATATATATATCGTTCATGGTTATTTCAATAAGTGAGTATTTCCAGTCCCTCCTCTGTCATGAGGAAGGTGTGTTCCCATTGCGCGCTCGGCTTCTCGTCTTCAGATATTACTTCCCACCCATAGGGGTCGTCGGCATCGGTGAACACTCGCCATGTACCCATGTTGACCATAGGTTCGATTGTGAACACCATGCCCGGGACAAGCAACATGCCCGTGCCTTTCCGCCCGTAGTGCATCACGTCGGGCTCTTCGTGGAAGGCGTTGCCCACGCCATGCCCGCAGAGGTCGCGCACAATGCCGTAGTTATACTTCTTGGCGTGCTTCTGTATTGCGTTTCCGATGTCGCCCACAAAGCAGTATGGATGAGCCGCGTTCATTCCTATCTCAAGGCATTCCTTTGCCACACGCACCAGTTGTTCTTTCTCCGGAGTGGTGTTTCCGATAATAAACATGCGCGAGGCGTCGGCAAAATATCCGTTGAGAATTGTCGTGCAGTCAACGTTTATTATGTCGCCCTCCACAAGGATGTCACTCTCCTTGGGTATTCCGTGGCACACAACCTCGTTTATACTCGTGCATACACTCTTGGGATAGCCTTCGTAGTTGAGCGGAGCCGGTATGCCTCCGTGCTGCGTGGTGTAGTCATACACAATCTTGTCTATCTCCAGCGTTGACATGCCCTCACGTATGTTCCTTGCCACTTCGTCGAGAACGGCAGTGTTAAGTTTGCCTGCCTCCCTGATGCCTTCAATCTGTTCCGGCGTCTTTATCAGTTCCCTCGTCGGCACTTCCTTGCCTCGCTCTTCCCAATACATCACCTTTCTGTCGAGTTCGGTTACTTCCTGCCCCGGCACGAGATGCCATTTTTTTCTTTTCATAAGCCGTAACATTATGTCATTCCACCTCCACCGGCTTCTCCGAGAGATAATATGTCCAGTTGTAGATGTCTGTTGTAGAGAACAATATCACCTGATATTCCAATGCCGGGTCAACGTTTTTCCAGTGCTTGAAGCTCACAACGTAGGTTCTGCCGGCAAGGTCTTCGGCATCGTATTGCACCGCGGAGTAGTACTGATTGTCTGAAACCATCTTTCCGGAGAGTGTGAAGTGCTTCCCGTCTATGGTCATCGACTTGTCGCCGTCGCGCTCAATCAGCAGGTTCACCTCGTGCAGTTTGTTGGTATATACACGTGTCTGCTCATTCTTTTCCGCACTGTAAACTATCTTATAGCGTATCTTTGCAAATCCGGAAGATACGATGAATAAAGCCAACATGGTGGCAAATAATAATCTTTTCATAAATGTTTCTTTAAAAGTTTTACCTGATATTCTGTCGCGGCGTTCATGACTAATACCGCTTCACGGCTCTGTCCATCTCGCGCCTGTCCTCCTTCTCTTTCATTGTCTGGCGTTTGTCGTATAGTTTCTTGCCTCGTGCCAGAGCCACGTCAACCTTTGCCCGCCCCTTGTCATCGATGAAAAGGAGTATCGGGACGATTGTATATCCGGGGGTCTTGGAGGCTTCTTCGAGTTTGTTTATTTCTCTTCTGTTGAGAAGAAGTTTGCGGTCGCGCTTGCTTTCGTGGTTGCTGTAAGAGCCATAGAAGTAGGGAGATATGTTCATTCCCTTAACCCATATCTCGCCGTTGTGTATGTAGCAGTAGGCATCCACGAGCGAAGCCTTGCCCATTCTGATTGATTTTATCTCCGTGCCGGTGAGCACTATGCCTGCAGTAAGCACATCAACGAAAAAGTACTCGAATGAGGCTTTCTTGTTCCTTATGTTCACCGGACTCTTCTTCCGGAGCATTTCTTCTTCCTTGTTCATCTTTCTCTAAGTTCTGTTGTCAGACAATCTTGGCGAAATTCTCGATGTTAGAGTCTATGTAACGGGCAATATCGGCAGTCCACTGCTCCTCTTTCTCCACAAATTCGTCGTCATAATCGTCAAATTCAGGATATTTCTCAAACATTGCCATGAACTCATCGTCGGTGCAGTCTTTCTCTATCTCGTCGTTATATTTTACGTAGAGGCTGTGCACATCATACACCATTCGGCACAAATCCTTCATCCCCCAGGCCTTAACTGCTTTCGCGAATGGGTTCTTGAAGATGAAACTGCCGTAGCCGTTATGTATAAGTTGCACGAAACCTCCGTTCATAACCTCATCTCGCAGCACTATGTAAGCCAGCAGAGTGATTTGGTCGGAGTTGAGTTCCTGCATAGTTTCAAGGGTGAGTTCGCCCCCTATGGATTTGTAAATGGCATCCACAAAGACCTGAACAAACTCGTCAATACCCTTTGATGCAGCCTCCTGAAGGTCAACGTCTCTTACTTCTACCTCAATCATACCAACTTTTCTATTTAATGTGCAAAGTTACAATAAAATTCCATATATCGTCGTTATATAAAGAAAAAAATATCATGTATAAGGTGGTTTGGGCACTGCTGATTGCCATAATATTTCCGAATGTGGCGGCAGCGCAGAGGAATGAAATATATAATGACCGTATTGCAACGCTTAAAGTGGTAGCAGGAACCAACTGGATGCTGCCTCCGGTGATAAAACTGCGCAGCATCAGCGACGCCGACTACATACATATCTCCTTCGACGACCTCACGCATATATACCGGAGATATACTTATAAACTGGAACATTGCGAAGCAGACTGGAGCGTTTCAGACGAATTGTTTGCAAGCGATTACGTCGAGGGGTTTGCCGAGGGGAACACTATAGACAATATGGAGGAGTCGTTGAACACCAATGTTCTTTATACTCATTACTCCATAACGATACCAAATGAGCATTGCCGACCGAAAATCAGCGGCAACTACAGGCTCACCGTGTATGACGAGGAGGCAGACAACGAACCGATGTTTGCCACATGCTTCATGGTTCTCGACCCGCAAATGGGCGTTTCGCTCAATGTTTCGTCGAACACCGACATAGACATCAACAACAGTCATCAGCAGGTTACTATGGCTGTGAACTACGGAGGCATGACGGTGAACAATCCCCGGGTGCAGATTAAAACCACGGTAATGCAAAACCAAAGGTGGGATAATGCGAAGGTGAACGCCGTTCCGCAGTTCATAATGGCAGACGGACTGAAGTGGGAACACAACAAAGAACTTATCTTTAGGGCAGGAAACGAGTATCACAAGTATGAAATTCTTGACACGCATCACCCCACAATGGGTATCGACTACATAAGATGGGACGGGAAGAACCATAACGTTTACCCTTTTGCAACGGGCGAACGAACAAACTATCTGTATGATGAGGATGCCAACGGAGCGTTCTATATACGCAACAGCGACAATATAGAGAACGACAGAATGTCGGAATATGTGCTCGTGCACTACCGTTTGAAATGCCCATATAAGGTCAACGGGAGTGTATATATAAACGGAATATGGACCAACAACAGCTTTACCCCTAAGTATGAAATGACATACAACAAAGAAACGGGATGCTACGAAGCCACGATAATGCAAAAACAGGGGTATTACAGTTATCAATATTTGTTGGTGGATGACACCGGCGTATCGCAAATAATGCCCACCGAGGGCAGCTTTTATCAGACAGAGAACTCCTATCAGGCATACGTTTACTATAAAGGACAAGGCGAACGCTACGACCGCTTGGTGGGTTATCAGAACGTGCAGTATAAATAACGCGCTACGGTTGCCGCAGTATGGCGTCTATTTCCTCAAACTCCTTACCCATGTTCAACTTCAGATAGATGTTGTAAAGGGCTGCTCCCCACTTGTCTTTGTCTGCCGGAGAGAGTGCCCTATACTTCTCCATGTAAGACAATGACTTTGAATACAGACTTCTTATCTGTTGCTTCTTCTTGCTACCTCCCCTCATTTTCTCCATTGTCAACGCATTGTTGATGTAGGCAATGCCGGCATTGTAATAGGCGTCGGGGATGGAGTCGTTGATTGCTATAATCCTGTCGCACAACTCTATGCACTCATCATACCTCCCCATATTGAGCATTATGTTGCTCTTGGCATAGAGATAAAGCGTGCCACAACTGTCATGCTCCAACGCTGCATCGGCTACACTAAGAGCCGATTTGAAGTCAGACACACCGTTGTAGTGGTCTATCAGATGTGTAAAAAAATAACTTGAATTTGGAAATTTACCAAAACCTTCCTGAAGCATTGATACATATCCCGTGGTGTCATTCATGAAAGAATAGGTCTCCGAAAGGCATTGCATGGTGAGTTCGAGCCTCTGCGTGTCTTTCATTGCGAGTTCTCTGTTGCGCAGAACCTCGCCATAGTCCTGCATCTTGTAGCCGCAATAGAGCGAGCGCGATGCTGCCAAAGGTGCCAAATGGTCGTCTTCTATCGCGCCATAAGCGGAGAACAAAGGCTGTGAATGGCAGTCCAGATAGGCGTCAAACATCGAAAGAGCTTTCCTGAAGTCGTTTCGCTTGAGCAGGAACAGCCCTCCGTTATACAGATTTACCCTGTACGCGCTCAGATATTCGGCGTTCTTGGCTCTTGTCTTGTCGTTGCCGTCCTGCCTGTTGCCATACTTTACGAGCGCACTGTCAAGTTTTTCGTAAGCGTCAAACATCTTTTTGGTGGTGTTGAAAAACACGACAGTGTCATACGGAAGCCTTAGATAGACCCTCTCGTTAACCTGTTCATACTGTTTTTTCACAGCCTCCGCAAGCGTGGTGTATATCTTGATGTTGCCAATATTCACACTGTCGGTGAGCAACATCCTCATCGATTCCTCCGCCTTATCAAGATTTTTGCCGCTCTTAATATAGGTCCGTGCCTGACCTATTTCCCTCTTTTGGGCGTTCACGCACGGACCTGCAGTTGTCAAGAGAAGCATTGTAAGAAACAAACACTTCCTGATTGTCATTCCTATAGGGTTGTAATACCTTTATCTGTTACGGCAAAGCCTGTATTTCCTCGAACTTGGCAGTGTCACCGAGGATATAGTAGCACTGTGCCAGAGGGTATCTCCACTGAACGAGTTCGTGGTTCGGGTCTTGTTCGCGGATGATGTTCAGGTGTGAGATTGCATCTTTCACCAAAGCCTTTGCGTCATCGGTCACGTTACCGCCCGCCTTGTCTATGAGAGTCATTGCCTTCTCTTTCAGACCTGCTGCGAGGTTGAAGCGCACCTGAGTGAATGTCGGGTCAATCGCAACAGCCTTTGCATTGGCAGCGATAGCATTATCATAATCCATATCGTTGAGGGCTATCTGACCCTTCAATGCCCATGCCATCTTGTTTGCCGGGTTAGCAGTGATGGCGTCTTCGAGTATCTTTTTCACCTCTCCGGAGTACTGCGGTGCAGAATAGAAAGAAACGATTTTGCCCAATACGGCATCGTCTGCCTGACCTCCCGGGTACTTACCGATAAATCCTTTCAGCGTGTTCATGAACTGCAGGGAGTCCTCCTTCGACTTCACCTGCTTCTCCATAGCCGTGAGGAGGAGGTGCATCGAGGTTGCACCGTATGTGGAATCGTTAAGCGCATACACCGAATACTTCTTCACTCCATCAACATTGTTGGTTTCAGAAGCACCGTATGTAGCGAAATATGCTATCTGTGCCACATTCGGGTCGAGTTCAATCTTTCCGTCATAAACGATTTCTGCGGCGTCAACATACAGTCCGAGGTTGGAGAGAACCTTGTTGTAATCCTTTGAATCGAGACCTTCCTGACCACCATCGAGAAGCATTGCGCGAGCCTTATTGACCGGTTCGATGTACTTTATGGTTGCTTTCGGATCCACTTTGCGCAGAGACAGTGCAGAGTTGATGAAGTTACGGGCTGACGTATATGCCCTTTCAGCATCAAAAGCGTCGGGAGCGATGTCCTTCTTGATGTAATTGTCCTCTTCAGCCGAGAACTCCTTGGCTGCGAGGTCGCACACCTTAGTGAGCACCTTACCCTTATCCTCATTGCTCAAAGCGTCAACGCCCTGATTTACAAGTTGCATGGCTTCGCTGTAAGTCTTTGCTTTCTTAACCAACTTAACGATGTCTGTCTGTGCATTGGCTGATGCAGCAAACAACGCAGCAACCGCCATCATTATCAATTTCTTCATAATAAATAATTTTAAAAAGGTTGATATTATTCTTTATTGATTGTTATTCTTTTCTTCATCCGGCATCGACTCGGCAGCAAGTCCGGTCTCGCTTCTGAACGCTTCGTTGTTCTGTGTGAACGCCTCACGGCTCTTTTGTTCTACGATAGCCTCCAGTTCCGAACTCATCACCTTGCATACGCTCGCTATAACGTCGTTCTTCTTCGAGAGGTTTATCAGTCTTACGCCCTGCGTGTTCCTGCCCATAATCCTACATTCGCTCACTGCCAGTCGTATGGTAATGCCGCTCTTGTTGATTATCATCAGGTCATTCTGGTCGTTGACGTTCTTTATTGCAACAAGGCGACCGGTCTTTTCGGTGATGTTCAGGGTCTTCACACCCTTCGTTCCACGGTTAGTCACGCGGTATTCCTCCACCTGTGAACGCTTGCCGTAGCCATTCTCGCTGACCACCATTATGCTCTCTTCATCGGGTTTGTTAACAACCACCATGCCAATCACGGCATCGTCGCCATCGTCAAGGCGCATACCTCTCACTCCGGTAGCCACACGCCCCATCATTCTGACTGCATTCTCATTAAATCTCACTGCCCTTCCGTTGCGGTTTGCAATGATAAGTTCGTTGCGCCCATTGGTAAGTCTAACGTCAACCACCTCGTCTCCCTCGGTGATATTTATCGCAATGACACCGTTTGCACGCGGACGTGAGTAAGCCTCAAGCGACGTTTTCTTGACGAGACCGTTCCGTGTGGCGAACACTACATAATGAGAGTTGATGAACTCTTGGTCGTCAAGCCCCTTGTTGCGCAGTCGCATGAACGCCGTGACTTGGTCGTCGGGCTCTATGTTGAGCATGTTCTGTATAGCCCTTCCCTTAGAGTTCTTGTCGCCTTCCGGTATGTCATAACACTTCAGCCAGTAGCAACGCCCCTTCTGAGTGAAGAACATCATGGTCTGGTGCATCGTTGCCGGATAGATATATTCGGTGAAATCCTGCTCCCGACTCTTCGCTCCCTTGCTTCCAACTCCGCCCCTTGCCTGTTCGCGGAAGTCTGACAACGGTGTGCGTTTGATGTAACCGAGGTGGCTTACGGTGATTACCACCGGGTCGTTAGGATAGAAGTCCTCGGCGTTGAACTCATGTTCGTCGGGCACAATCTGTGTCCGGCGCACGTCGCCATATTTCTCCTTGACCTCCTGAAGTTCGTCTTTCATCACCTTCTTGCAGAGTTCCGGGTCGTTGAGAATGCTCTGGAGGTATTCAATCTGTTTCATAAGGTCGTCAAACTCGGCGTGCAACTGATCCATGCGCAAGCCTGTCAGCTGCGACAAGCGCATGTCAACGATAGCCTTCGACTGCAGTTCGTCAAGCTCGAAGCGCACCTCGAGGTTGCGCTGTGCATCGGTCGGGGTTTTCGAACCGCGTATAATCTTCACCACCTCGTCGATGTTGTCGCATGCGATAATCAGTCCTTCCAATATATGTGCGCGCTCCTGCGCCTTCTTCAGGTCGAATTTCGTGCGGCGTATTGTCACCTCTCGCCTGTGCGCAACGAAGTGGCTGATGCACTCACGCAGCGTAAGCAGTTTCGGATAGAGCTTGGAACTGTCGTTACGACTGGGCACCAATGCGATGTTATTTACCGAGAAAGAACTCTGCAGAGCCGTCATCTTGAAGAGCTTGTTCAGTATTACGTTGGCGTTTGCATCCTTCTTTATGTCTATCACGATGCGCATGCCCTGACGTCCTGTCTCGTCGTTGGCATTTGAAATGCCCTCGAGTCGTCCTTCTTTCACAAGGTCGGCAATGTATTCTATCAGCTGCGCCTTGTTCACTCCGTAAGGAATTTCGGTTATTACGATTTTATCATGATTTTCGTCGCTCTCTATTTCCGCCTTCGCCCGCATCATTATGCGCCCGCGTCCGGTCTCGTATGCTTCTCTTACGCCCTGCAATCCGTATATATACGCGCCTGTCGGGAAGTCGGGAGCGGGTATATACTTCATCAGTCCGTCGGTATCTATCTCCGGATTGTCGATAAACGCACAGCACCCGTCTATGACCTCGCCGAGATTATGTGTGGGCATGTTTGTCGCCATGCCCACAGCAATGCCGTTTCCGCCATTAACCAGCAGGTTGGGTATCTTCGTCGGCATCACGCTCGGTTCTGTGAGGGAGTCGTCGAAGTTGTTGACCATATCCACGGTGTCCTTCTCCAAGTCGTCCATTATGTGCTCACCCATTTTCGACAGGCGGCACTCCGTGTAACGCATTGCTGCCGGAGAGTCTCCGTCAACCGACCCGAAGTTGCCTTGTCCGTCGATAAGCGTGTAGCGCATGTTCCACTCCTGACCCATGCGAACCAGTGCTCCATATACCGAACTGTCACCATGCGGGTGGTACTTGCCGAGCACCTCGCCAACGACGCGGGCGCATTTCTTATATGGTTGGGAACTAACGTTGTTTATTCCCTTCATTCCGTACAGTATGCGTCGGTGCACCGGCTTAAATCCATCACGTACATCCGGCAGGGCACGTGCCACGATTACCGACATCGAATAGTCGATATAGGAGGTTTTCATCTCCTCCTCAATGTTGATTTTTATAATCCTGTCCTGATCAAATGTCTGATTTTCGTCCATCTTATCCTATATTGTTAATTTCCTTAAAAATGCCTTCCGGCACCCCTCCGGCGCGTTTTGGCGCGTTTTCAGGGCTTTTAAAACATGGCAAAGTTAATACAATTTCCCAACATACGAAAACATTTGAGCCTAAATTTACGCATTTACGGGAAAAGTATTTATGCCAAACGCGCATTATGCCACATACGATTGTCTCGTCAGCGTATTCTCAGTTTGTCTCCCACTTTCACTCCATAGTAGTCCGGGAGGCGGTTTATCTTGTAGAGCGTCTCCACTCTCATGGCATAGAGTTGGGCAATGGAGTGTATGCTCTCGCCTGCCCTCACTTCGTGATACTTGCCTTTATACACCCTTGATGCGTGCTTTGGTTTCTTCTCAAGATAGATGGGTGAGCCGGGGATAAGTGTCATATCCCTCGGCATCTCGTTGTATTTTGCCAGTTTCCTCACCGAAACGCCGGTCTGCCTGCTGATTGACGAGAGTGTTTCTCCGTTCCTTACAACCACGTATGGGGTGTTGTTGCGCACCAATACCCCGAACTCTTCCACCTCTGTGACTATCGGTTTCTGCGGTTGCGGCTTGTCTCTGTCATACTCATAGAGGCAGTATTGCTCGATTATTCTTATCAGAATTTCGGCATAGGAGGGGTTGGTGGCATAGCCGGCAGCCTTCAGTCCTCTCGCCCAACCGCGATAGTCTGACGTGGAGAGTGAGAAAAGATTTCTGTAGCGACTGCCTCTGACGAGGAACATGCTGTGGTCTTCGTAGCTCTGTCGCACATTGTCGTATGCCCTGAAGCACTCTCCGGCGGCGTCGTCGTCATGATACACGGTGTTGCCCTGCCACCCGTGGCATTTTATTCCGAAGTGGTTGTTGCCCTTACGCGCCAACTCGCTCTGCCCTGCCCCACTCTCTATCAGTCCTTGAGCCAGCGTTATGCTCGCGGGAATGCCGTGGAGTTTCATTTGCTCTACGGCTAATCCGGCATATCTGTCGATGTATTGCAGATACGCAGAGTTGCTCCTCGTGCCCTGCGCATTGCACTGAATAGCGACGGCAAGCATGAGTAAAATTCTAAAAACGTTATTCATGGTGTCTTCGTTTAAGTTTCATATTCGTTATGTTATCATATCTTCGGCAGCCTCGCCGGTTGTCTTTCGGCATCCGGGATGATTGCTCCGGCAGAGTAAAATCGGCGAAATTACATTGTAAAATCGGCGATTTTGGAAAGCAAATTCGGCGAAATTGGTCGGCAAAATCGCCGAATTTACTCCACGCTATTATACATACGGCGGAGCGTTACGGCATCCATAGGGCGGAAGAAGCATCCGATGCCATGCGCCAGTCGCCTCTCGGACTCATGCTGACGCTGCCCACCTTCGGTCCGTCGGGCAGGCAAGAGCGTTTGAACTGCTGCGAGAAGAAGCGTCTCATGAACACTCCGAGCCAGTGTTTTATCGTCTCCTTGTCGTATTTTTCTTCCTCCGTGCCGGCCTTGAAGGCGTGGCGTGCCAAGAAGAATATCTTTTCCGGGGCGAAGCCGTAGCGCAACATGTAGTAGAGAAAGAAGTCGTGCAGTTCGTATGGTCCCACGAGTTGCTCGGTCTTCTGCTTTATGTTGCCCTCGTCGTCGGCAGGTGTCAGTTCAGGACTTATCGGTGTGTCGATGATGTCGAGCAGTGTGTCGCGCGATGTTCGGTCAATCACGTCGCTCTCTGCCACGCTTCTCACGAGGTAGCGGATGAGCGTTTTCGGTATGCTTGCGTTCACTCCGTACATCGAGATATGGTCTCCGTTATATGTCGCCCAGCCGAGTGCAAGTTCCGAGAGGTCGCCGGTTCCCAGCACCAATGCTCCCTCTTTGTTGCTCAAATCCATCAATATCTGGGTGCGTTCGCGGGCTTGCGAGTTCTCGAACGTCACGTCGTGGTTGTCGATGTTGTGCCCGATGTCTTTAAAATGCAGGGATACAGACTCGGCAATGCTTATCTCGCGCATCTCTATACCCAGCGACGTCATCAGCGAGAGGGCGTTGCGGTAGGTGCGGTCGGTTGTGCCGAAACCGGGCATTGTCACTCCGAGGATGTCTTTCCGCGGCATTCCCAACTTGTCGAATGTCTTCACGCAAACGAGAAGTGCTAGCGTACTGTCTAGTCCTCCGCTTATGCCGAGCACCACACGTCGGCACTTTGTGTGCACGAGTCGTTTGGCTAGCCCCAGCACTTGTATGTTGAATATCTCGTCGCACCTGTCTTGAAGTATTTCGGTGGAAGGCACAAACGGCGTTGGGTTGATGCTTCTCAAGAGGCGGAAATTGCTCCGTTCGCACCCGTATGGCACGCAGTCTGTCATCCTCGGCTCGTCTTTTACGAGACTTCCGGCTTCTGTGAAGGTGTTGTTCTGCAGGCGTTCTGCGCGCAGCCTTTCGATGTCTATCTGCCCGATGATGAGTTGCGGTTCCACAGAGAAACGCTTGCTGTGAGCCACCATGTTACCATTCTCGAACACGAAGCCGTTGCCCGAATAGACCACATCCTGCGTACTCTCGCCAAATCCGCATGAACTATATACGTAGCCGCAGATGTTGCGCGCACTCTGTTGCGATATTAAGTTAAGCAGATATTCGTGTTTGCCTATCAATTCGTCTGACGCTGAGAGGTTGAAGATGATGTCTGCCCCCGAAACGGCAAGCATGCTGCTCGGCGGGATGGGTGCCCATAGGTCTTCGCACACTTCAATTCCGAACACCACTCCTTCGGATGTACGGAACAATGTCGGCTTTCCGGATATTTCAACCTGCCGGTTGGCGTATGTGATTGTGGTACTGCGGGGTATGTCGCGAGCCGAGGCGAACCAACGCTTTTCGTAGAACTCCGAATAGTTTGGCAGGAATGTCTTGGGCACTATGCCCAGCAACGTGCCTCGCTGCATCACCGCGGCGCAGTTCAGGAGCATCGCCCCCACTGCCACCGGAACTCCGACGATGACGATTATGTCTGACGACTGTGTGTGAGTCAATATTCTTTCAACCGACTTTTCTGCCTCGGCAAGCAACCGCTGCTGGCGGAAAAGGTCCTGACAAGAGTATGACGTTATGCCCAACTCAGGGAAAACCACTATCTCTGCGCCCTTCTCCCGGGCGTCGTCTATAAGCCGGATGGTCTCCGTAGTGTTATATCCGCAGTCGGCTACCCTTACCGATGGTATCGCCGAAGCCACTGTTACAAATCCGTATTTCATAGGCTTTCTGTTTAAACATTATCCGTTGGAGGTACTAACAGACTGCTGTCGCCATAACTCAAGAAACGGAAATCGTGAGAGAGGGCATAGTCGTAAACTTCGCGCCAGTGCCCTTTCAGGAACGCGCTGACAAGCAACAACAGCGTGCTTTGCGGCTGGTGGAAGTTGGTAATGAGTCTTTTCACATATTTATATTCATATCCCGGGGCAATGATTATCTGCGTGCTCGTGTGCAATGAGTGCAGACCGTTGCGGTCGAGATAGTCTATGATGTTCTGCAAGGCTTCTTTCGGCGAGAGTGTATGGTCGGTCTCGTATGGTTCCCACTGGTCAACGTGGAGTTGTTCTTCAGGGATTTCAGGGTTGTTGGCAATTTTTGACCCGATGAAATACAGGCTTTCGATTGTTCTCACGCTCGTAGTGCCCACCGCAACGACATCTGCGCCGTGGGCGATGATGCTCTCCAGCACCCTGCGTTCTACGCAAATATATTCCGTGTGCATGTCGTGACCGCCTATTTCCTCTGCTTTCACGGGCTTGAAAGTCCCTGCCCCGACGTGCAGTGTCACCTCCTGACGCTCTATTCCCTTACTGTCGAGAGTCTTGAGGACTGCATCGCTGAAATGAAGTCCTGCCGTAGGAGCCGCCACGCTGCCGTCTATCCTGCCATATACTGTCTGATATGTGGTCTTGTCGCTTTCCTCTGTGTCTCTGTTAAGGTATGGAGGAATGGGGAGTTCGCCCACGGCATCGAGTATTTCGCTGAACGAAAGGTCTTCACTATCCCATGAGAAGCACACGTTTTCATACTGGGAACTTTCCGGTTTCTCCTTTTTTTCTGCCCGCAACGTCACCTTTCGTCTGCCGATATTTATCTCGCGGACAAGGGTTTCGCCCTTCCATTTCTTCAGGTTGCCTATCATGCAGAGCCACGAGCATGTCTTTCGCTGTTGGAAAATGCGCTCGTAGTCGGCAGGAAGGTATGGTTCGAGGAGAAAGACCTCTATCAACGCGCCTGTGGTCTTGCGGAAGTGGAGCCTCGCCTGTATAACTCTCGTGTTGTTGAATATCATCAGCGAACCGCTCGGGAGGTGGTCTTGAAGATTATAAAAGATGTCTTCGTCCGGCTTTCCGTTCTCATACACCAGCAGTTTGCTGTGGTCTCGCTGCGGCAGTGGGAACTTCGCGATTTTCTCATCGGGCAGTTCGTAGTTGAATTCTCCTATCTTTATCTCTTTTGTTGTCATCGTCTGTCAGGTTATTGATATAAATAACGGTGCGATAGAGGCGACAAGCAGGATGAACATCATTACGTTGAATATCAGATGAATGTCGCTATGATTATATCCGGTTGAGGTATATTGACTCGATACATAGTTCATGTTGGTGGAAATCTTGACATATATCTTCTTATATGTCATATATGTGAGAAATCCCACAAGTGCTCCGAAAAGAAATCCCACGATAACATCTCCGGGGTAATGCACGCCGAGATAGAGCCGCGTGTAGCCGTTTAGCAGCGACCACAGCACCATAAGCCACGATAACATCCTGCTCCTGAACAGCAGGGAGACGAACACCGCGATGCCCATTGTGTTGGCAGCATGGGCGGAAAAGAAGCCGAAATTGTTTTCTCTGATACCTCCGACGGTATCTATACCGTATTTTATTATAGGGTCGTTGGTAGGTCGCCAACGTTCAAAGTAGGGCTTTGCCAGCACGTCGGCGGCGATGGCGGTGAGCAGCACACACGCCACTGCCGCACCGATTGCAAGCAGTATCTGCGGCATAGTCTCGTTGTTCTTTATTATTACGAATATCAAGACAAGATATAAGGGTATCCAAACGAGGGCGTTTGTGAGCAACATCATCAGCCCGTCAACATAAAGCGAGTCGCTGCCGTTGAGGAATGAGAGTATCGTTTGGTCGAGTTTCACGAGTTCTTCCATCTGTCTTAAATCCTTTCCAGCACTTTGGTCGTCACCCAGCCTTCCTTACCGTTGGCAATATGTATGCACTTCCAGTCTCTCATCGAGTCGTCTATAATCTCCACTTTCGTTCCTTCGTGCAGCAGGAAAACGTCTGTGCTGCCCGCCTCAGGGGTGGATTTTACGTTTGCCGAGGGCGATATTATCACTGCGCCAGTGCGGTTGACGAGCATAGCACGCTGCCTGTAAGCAAAGACATTGGATGCAACGAAGACGAGAAGCATTGCCAACCCCAAGAAAAATCCTATCTTGCGCAACCATATTCGGGATGAGAATATATATACGAAAGCCAGACACAGGGCAGACAACAGCGTCACAAGCGAGACGCATGCCCAGCCATCCACGTTGGTAATACTTACCAAAGAGCGGTACCATGTTACGAAAAACATCTCGCTCTCGGAGGCTATCTTGTCTATCGTTTTAGACCTTGCGAGTTGCAGGTTGAAACGTATGTCGTCGTCGCCGGGCGACAAAAGCAGGGCGCGCTCATAATTGATTATCGCCTTAGTGATGTTCTCCGAGCGATAATATGCGTTGCCCAAGTTGTAATATACTTCCGAACTGACACCCTCCTTCAGCATCTGTTCGTAGTAGCCTATTGCCTGTTGATAGTCTCCTTTGCCGTAAGCGTTGTCGGCAGAGGTCTTCAACGAGTTGTCGGCGTGCACCGAAACAGGCATTGCAAGCAGCAGCAACAGTGGCAGCGCAGCAGCCGTTTTCTTCGATTTCTTCACCGTTTCTTCTATCTTCATTATGGCTGTCATTGCCGTTTCGAATGTCTTGTTCATGTTTCCTTTGGCGTCTCCGGGAGCATAACGTTCATACTCGCACTCGTCTATTGCACCTACAAACTTGCCCACGACTTGCTCTTCCACACCTTTTTCGTTAAGTATTTCGTTGATATTCTCGCGCGAAAGATGCTCCACGGGGATGTTAAACTTGTCGCCGACATAGCCCCACAACGCCCTCAACACTTCGTCGTAGAACTCCGACTGACGGTTGTCTGCCATCAGCGAGTGGGCAACACGCAGTCGTTTCGTTGCCACCTTGTTGGCTTTCTTGCCACGCATCATCACAACGTTGGCATTGTTGATTGCCCGCTTTCGGAACATGAACAACAGCGAAAGGAACAAAATCAGGATTACGCCTATCGTCAACATGTATGCCGGCGAACCGAAGAAGAATGCTCCGGAAGGTTCCATTGCCACATCGTTTGTCTTTATCGGGCGTATGTCCTTGTTCCTTATGTCCATGAAATCGTCGGCTTCCGAACTGCCATCACCCTGCTCCACGGTGATGTTGAACGGCTGAGTCTTTATCGTCTTGTATGTTCCGGAGGCGGTATCGAAATAGATGAACTCCACCGCCGGTACCGTGTAACTGCCCTTGTTGCGCGGCACTGCCAAGAAATCGTAAATCATGTTGCCTTCAAGACCGGTACTTTTGAGTATTGTCTTGTCTGTCACCTTAGGGTCATACTTGTCAAAGTCTTTCGGAAAAGCCACCGTGGGCTGCTTTATCAGTTTAAGATTTCCCGTTCCGCCAACGATTACTCGCAGCGAGACCGGCGTGCCGGCCTTGACCACATTCTTGTCTAATTGGGCAGAGATGTTGAATTTTCCCACTCCTCCGGAGAACCCTGCAGGCTTCTTTGGCAGCGGTTCAACGTTGATGGTAAGCCCCGGAGCGTTGATGCTTCGCTTCACTTCAATATAGCCAGAGCCTCCGTTGAGGAACGCTTCGAAAGGATCTACGTTACGGTTTTGCTGCACCACGATGCCGTTGAACGTGATAGAGGGTATTTCGAGTTTACCGGTCATCTGCGGATACATCACATACTGACTCCACGTAACACAGCGGTAGTTGCGCCCGTTCACCCTTTCAATATGGAAAGACTTCTGCTGCGGCAGTTTCACCTCTTGCGTATGGAAGCCTGTGAGGTCGGGCATCTTGCCCTCAAGCTGGCTCAAATCCACCAGTGTATATACTTTATACGTGAGCAATATCGGCTCTTGCTCATACACGCGGGTCTTGTTTGCGCTTACCTTTATGAACAAGTCTCTGCCCGATATTGGCGTACCGGCAGCATTGACCCTGCCCGACGGTTCGCTGTCATCGTGCATCCGCGGGGCCCCACCGGTGTTCGCTGCCGTTCCAGAGACTTTCACTTTCGCTGCCTGAGAGCTGATTGTCTTGCCTCCGAACGACAACCGGGCAGGCGGTATGGTGTAGTTTCCGGGGGTGTCTGCACTCACTATGAACGTGAAAGTAACCGAACAACTGCTGCTTGTGTGACCGTTGTTTATCTGATAACTTGCCTGTTCCGACTTATACGGTCCTGCAATGAGTTCCAATCCTTCGGGAATTGTGCCCAGACGTAGGTCGCCCACGCTCTGCGCATTTATTGTATATGACAGTCGGAAGTTATCGCCGGTCGTCACATGCGACGGTGCATTGACGACGAGTGTTTGTGACCTTGCAGCCATAAACACGGCGAGGAACGCCAAAAGTGTGAAATATTTCTTCATAAATGAGTGTTCTGTTACTGTTTACCAATTCTTATTGTTGCGGTTTCTCCGCGGCTGTTGCATCGCCTTCTGCAGTCTCTGCTGCGTCTGTTTCTCATCCTGCATTGCCGCGTTGAGCAACTGTTCGGCATTATCCTTGCTCATCTGTTCCCTTGGAGGAGGATTTTGCTGCTTCTGTTTGTCGTCCTTATTATCTTTATCTTTGTCCTTATCCTTGTCCTTATTGTCGTTATCCTGCTTCTTGTCCTTATCCTTATTGTTGTTATTCTTATCGTTATTCTTAGGCTGATTTTTCAGTAACTTCTTGCATAAGGCGAGGTTATACCTTGTCTGATCGTCGTTGGGATTGTCGCGGAGAGCCTTCTTGTAGGCTTCGATAGCCTTGTCATACATCCTGTGATTTTGGAAAATAACGCCCGCGTTGTGGTTAGACTTGGCACGGCGCAGTTTGTTTGTTTCGAGTTGTGATGCCCGCTCAAACTGCACAACGGCAACAGAGTCTTTCTGCAACATCATCAGTGCGCATCCCAGATTATACACTGCCTGCGGATTTTCGGCATTCACCGACACCGCCTTGCGGTACTCTACCTCTGCCTTGTCAAACTTCTTGGCACGGTAAAGCCTGTTTCCGCTTCTGATATAGTCGCGGTCGTTCTGTGCTAACGACGCCGAAGCAACCGTCAAGAGTATGGATATAAGTATATTTCTAATCATCTGCAATCTCCTCAATTTGTTTTTCTCTTAAAGAGTCTCACGTTCTTCAGCATCGGATTACGGCTCTCCATGATGCAAACTTCGGCTATCAGCAACAGCAGCAATATTATGCCAACGGCTCTGAATTGCTCGTCGTATTCGCTGTATATCACACTGTCTATCTCGCCTTTTTGCAGTTTTGCCAGTGCCGCATTGAGTTTTTCCTGCGCCACATTGGTGTTGTCAACGTGTATATACACGCCTCCTCCGGCATCGGCTATCTGCCTGCACATGTCTTCGTTCAGTGCCGACATCACCTCACTGCCGCTGTTGTCTTTCATATATCCGCCCTGTCCGTCGGGTATCAGTGCTCCCCTTCCGGAACCGACTCCCAGCACAAAGACATTCATTCCTTTCTTTTTAGCAGCCGCGGCAGCCTCTTCCGCCCCACCCTCGTGGTCTTCGCCGTCGGTGATGACGATGATTGCGCGACCTATGTTGTCTGCTTTGGTAAAACTGCTCGACGCTATCCTTATGGCCTCGGCAATGTCGGTGCCTTGCGAGGAAATCAATTCGGGCCGGGTGTTCTGCATGAACATCTTCGCCGACACATAGTCGCTCGTGATAGGGAGCTGGATAAATGCGTCGCCGGCGAATACCACCAGCCCCACCTTATCGTTGGTGAAGTTGTCCACCATGTTCTCTATCAGCATCTTGCTCTTTTCCAAACGCGACGGCACAACATCTTCTGCCCGCATCGAGTTGCTTATATCAAGTGCGATGACTGCCTCTATGCCGTTCCTCGTCTCGTTGCTTATCTTCGACCCCAACTGCGGACGCGCCAGCATTATTATTATCATTGCCAATGCCGACTGCAGCACCCAGAACTTCAACAAGCGACGGGTCTTAGACACGTCGGGCATCAGTTGGTTCAGGAGAGCGATGTCTCCGAACTTCGCAAGTTTCTTTTTCCGGTTTCTCAGCATGCCCCATCGCAGCACTGCCAGCATCGGAATTAGAACCAAGAGGTATAGATATATAGGACTCTCAAATCTGAACATTTGTTTTCTTTGTTATGGAATACGGCGGAATATTGTCAGACGCAGCAGCACTTCGAGCAGCAGCGACAACAGAGCCGCCAATGCAAAGGGTTGGTAAACGTCATATCGACGCGAGAATTTCTTCACGTCCATCCTCGTTTTTTCCAATTTATTTATGTCTTTATAAATCTGTTTCAACTCACGGTTGTTCGTCGCCTGATAGAAATGACCGTCGGCAGTGGCAGCGATGTCGCCAAGTGTTTTGGTGTCAATATCAGCCTTGGCATTGACATACTGCGTGGTTCCTCCCACCTGAACGGGATATGGCGCGACGGTATTCGTGCCCACGGCTATCGTATATACACGTATTCCGAGGCTCTTTGCGATGTTTGCGGCAGTGAGCGGAGATATGTCTCCCATGTTGTTGCTGCCGTCGGTGAGCAGGATGACCACCTTGCTTTTCGTCTTGCTTTCCTTCAAACGGCTCACGGCATTGGCAAGTCCCATACCTATGGCAGTGCCGTCGGCGATGAGCCCCCGTGCCGCGATGTCGGTTCTCACGTTCTGAAGAAGGTTGAGCAGCGACGTATGGTCGGTGGTCATGGGACACTGCGTGAACGCTTCGCCGGCAAAAACCGTAAGTCCGATGTTGTCATCGGGGCGGTCGGAAATGAACTCCGTTGCCACCTCTTTGGCTGCCTCTATGCGGTTGGGCTTGAGGTCTTCGGCGAGCATACTTGTCGAAACGTCCATTGCGAGCATTATGTCGATGCCCTCGGTGGTTCTTTTTCCCCACGACGAGTGGGTCTGCGGGCGAGCCAGAATTATCACCACGAGCACAAAGGTGAGCACTCGCAGCGCATCGGGCAGCCACATCAGCCTCACTTTAAGGCTCTTGGGAGCGTAGTGATAGACATTGGTGTCGCTCATCTTCATTGTCGGCTCGCTCTTCTTGCGATAGAGCACATGCCACAAGAAATATGGCACGAGCAGCAACAGCAGCAGGAAACACTCTTTGTTCAGAAACTCCATATCTCAAGTTCATACGACAACAGGGTTGCCGCGTTATAGATTATATACAACAGAATGGCAGCACAGACAGCAACGAGCACGCCGACAGCCCACTTCAGTGTGCGCCTGTAGCGCATGCCCAGCTTCTCTTCGTTGGTGAGTTTCGGTTCCACACGCTCCACCTGCGGAAGGTCTTCTGCCTTGGTGGTGTTGATGAACTGTATTGCATTCACAAGATTATTGTCGTTCTCATTGATTTGGGTGGAGTATTTGGCGAACTTCACAAGGTCGGCAGTTTCAAACAAACTTCTCAACTCCATTATCATATCGCTGTCGCCATTGGCCTGCAAGCCCGATATTATCTCGGAACTCGTCATCTCCATCGCGTTAAATCCGAAACGTTCCTCGATATACTTTCGCAGCGTGTCTGCGAGTTTGGTGTAATACTCTTTCTGGTTTTCCGATGCCGCGAGTTTGTCTGCCTTGATGCGCTCTATCTCGCTCATGGCTTTCTGATGCGGAGGAACGCGTTTCACAAACCTCACCTTGGCTATCACGGGTTTGTTCTCACGAAGCCTCGTAAACAGATAATATGCAATGACTACGAGCACCGCAAGCAGCATGCTCATGCCGAAAAGCCCGCTCCAGTCTTCCCACATGAAGGGGTTGTTCTGCACGTCTTTCGGGGGATAGAAGTTCTCCGGATGCAGCGTGTCAACCTCCACGGTGAACACCTTCAGCGCGAGTTCGCGGCTCTTATATTCCTTGCCATCCACCTTTACGTTCATCGGCGGAATGTAATAGATGTTCTCGTCGAACGACGTCAGAGTGTATGTTCTCGACACTTTCAGCATGTCGTTGTCGAGTTTCGACGTGTCGGCAACACTCTGTTCGAGCACCTCCACGCCCGGGGTGATGTGCTCCAGCGGCTTGTATTCGGGAAGAACGAGCTTCATTCCGTTCTTCAGTGTCACGTCGAGGGTGATGTGTGCTTGGCTGCCTATGTAGATTTCGGTGGAATCGAGACTCGACTTCACCTCCACCTGAGCAGACATTGGCAACACGCCCAACATCAACACCGCCGGCACTATTATCTTTCTATATATTGCAAACACTTTCAATGCGTTAATTTGTTTCTACTTCTATCCTCTCATTGCGAACAACTGTATCAGTGATTTCACGTAATCGTCGGTCGTTGAGACAGATATATTGTCAACCCTACTCTTCACAAACGTGTCGCGCAAGGTGCGCTGCCGCTTCATCCAATAGTTGTGATGGGCGGCACGCAGCTTCTTGCTGCCGGTGTCGATATACATCTCGTGACCTGTCTCAGCATCGAGAACCTTCATCAGTCCGACGTCGGGGAGTTCGCTTGCTCGCCGGTCATAGACCTGTATTGCCACCACATCATGCTTGCGGTTGCATATAGTTAGGGCATTGCAAAAGTCGCCTTGGTCGTAGAAGTCGCTCAACACGAAGGCTGTGCAACGCCGTTTTGTCACGCTCGTGAGAAATTCCACGGCGTTCTTAACGTCGGTTTTCTTGCTCGAAGCGTTGAAATCGAGCAATTCGCGGATGATATACAAGATGTGCTTACGCCCTTTCTTAGGCGGAATATACTTCTCTATCTTGTCAGAAAAGAACACAACGCCTATCTTGTCGTTGTTTTGTATGGCACTGAATGCCAGCGTTGCGGCAATCTCCGTAACCATATCGCGCTTCATACACTTGCTTGTGCCGAAGTCGAGCGACCCGCTGACGTCAATCAGCAGCATCACCGTGAGTTCGCGCTCCTCCTCATATACCTTGATATACGGACGGTGGAAGCGCGCGGTGACATTCCAGTCGATGTCGCGAACGTCGTCTCCGAACTGGTATTCGCGCACCTCGCTGAACGCCATTCCGCGACCCTTGAAAGCGGAGTGATACTGACCGGCAAATATGTTGCGGCTCAGTCCTCGCGTCTTTATCTCTATCTTGCGAACTCTTTTCAGTATGTCCGTTGTTTCCATTCTGTCATCTTTCCTTATTCTGAAATCCCGCCGTCACGCTCGGAGAGCATGTCCGGGTGGGTGTTCTGCCGCATAACGGCAAGCCGATAGTAATCGGGCGTAATGCAAAATCGGCGAAATCGGTCGGCAAAATCGGCGAAATTACTTTCCAAAATCGCCGATTTTACAGAACAAAATCGGCGAGATTGCTTTCCCGGCAGCCAACAAACGGGTAGGCATTTATGGCACTTCAACCTTGTTTATGATGCTGCTTACTATCTCCTCGCTGCCCACATTGCTTGCCTCTGCCTCGTAACTCAGTCCGATGCGGTGGCGAAGCACGTCGTGAGCAACGGCACGCACGTCTTCCGGAACGACATATCCTCTGCGCTTTATGAAAGCGAATGTCCTCGCTGCCTTGGCAAGATTGATTGACGCACGCGGCGAACCGCCAAACGTAATCATGTCTTTGAGCGATGCCAAGCCGTACCTGTCGGGATAGCGAGTTGCGAAAACGATGTCGGCGATATATTGTTCTATCTTTTCGTCGATATACACCTGCCTTACCACATCGCGGGCTTCGAGTATCTCTCCGGCAGAAATCACCGGCTTCACCTCCGGCAACGCGCTCTGCAGGTTTTCCCTCATGATGAGTTTTTCTTCGCTTATCGTGGGATAGTCTATCAGCACTTTCAGCATGAAACGGTCAACCTGCGCCTCGGGCAGCGGATATGTTCCCTCCTGTTCTATCGGGTTTTGAGTTGCCATTACGAGGAATGGGTTTGGCAGACTGAACGTTTCGCTGCCAATGGTAACAACATGTTCCTGCATGGCTTCGAGCAATGCGCTCTGCACTTTGGCAGGAGCACGGTTTATCTCGTCTGCCAAAACGAAATTGGCAAACACCGGACCTTTCTTCACGTGGAAGTTTTCGTCTTTCTGGGAGTAGATGAGCGTGCCTATCACATCGGCCGGAAGGAGGTCGGGGGTGAACTGAATACGACTGTAGTCGGCATTTATCAGTTGTGCAAGAGTTTTTATGGCGAGTGTCTTTGCGAGTCCCGGAACGCCCTCAAGCAGTATATGACCGTCGCTGAGCAGACCGATAAGGAGCGAGTCAATCAGGTGTTTCTGACCGACGATGACGCGGTCCATGCCGCTTGTGAGTGTGTTTATAAATGAACTTTGCTGTTCTATACGGTTGTTCAATTCGCGTATATCAAATGCTTCTGCCATAGTTTTATATCTATTTTTGTTTGTATTCTTTATTTCAGCGCAAAAGTAATACTTTCGACTTTGATACTCGAAAGAACGCGACTAAAAAGTATTAAAAAAGTTTCTTAAAACTTACTTTTAAGAAACTTTATGTTTATTACCCTTAAAGCTGTTCCCAACATTCCTCTAAGCGCGGTGTATCCGAGGATTGGGAGGTGGTTTTCACTTGCGTGTTTTCTTCTTCAGGCGGAGTTTGGGGATTTTCAATTTCCGACCTTCAGAGACTGTCGTAATGCCGTTGTGCACCTCAATGTAGCATGCCATGTCCTTACCGAGATAGGTTTTTGCCACAGATGTCATGGTCTGACCTTTCTTTACGGTTATCACAACGTCTGTTCCCACGATGTCGTAGGCACCGTGGCGCACGAGCCGACGGGCGTATTCCAGTTCCTTGCCGTTTGTTTTCGGCGATGTCACGGGGATTGCCGGTTCGGACTTTTTCACCTCCTGCTTTGGCGCAGGCTTAGGTTCGGGGGCAGGTTTCGGTTCCGCCTCTTTTTTCTTCGATGCCAATGCCTTCAGCGAGTCTTGGGCGGTATTCCTTTCACTTGCCGTCTTCTTTTGGTCGGCATGCGTCGCGGAGTCGGCTTTATGACTGTCGGCAGCAGTTTTTTCTGCCGTAATTACATTGTTTACAAAGATCTGTTCGTGGGCTTCTTTTTCCTTTGCATTGTATATATAAACGCAATAATACACCAAAAAGCCGGAAATTCCGATGAGCAGAATAGCTGTAAGCCAACGTTTCCACGCGCTGTATTTTTCTCCCGCAGAAACTTCTTCCTCTCCTTCTTCCTCCGTTTCTCCTTGTTCGGAAACGGCAGGAATGACAATCGGAGAACCTTCCTCCGCAGGGCATTCATTGGCAGTGTCCTCGCCGGGTATCTCTCCTGCGGTGTTTTCCAGTTCCTCAAGAGGTTCTTCCCGGGGCTGTGTAGGTTCGGCGTTGTCGTACATTCCGTTCCACAAGAGCAATTCCTCACTGAAGAAATCATCCTCCACGAGTGGCATTTCATCGTTACAGCACAACGGCTCCGGCTCTTCCGGAGTTACTTCAGGCACGACTTCTGCGGGCACTTCCTCCTCGTCAATACTTTCTTCGGGGACTTCCTCATCTTCCTGCGGTTCTGTTTCGAAGTCGGAGAAATCTGCTCCTTCGTTCACAACGACGGTTTCAAACTGCGAGAAAGGTCTGTTAACCAAGTCTTTAATTACTGCATCGGGGATGAAGGTTATCTTTTCCCTTCCTTCTATTATTATCTCTTCACCGGTGTTTACGTCAACGCTTTTTCGCTGCTTCACGTCTATCACCTTGAAGGTTCCGAGCCCTTTTATCTTCAGGAGTTTATCTTCGCGCAGCCCTTCGTTGATTGTGTCAAGCACTGCCGACATGAAAGTCTGCGCCTCGGCAGCACTTATGCCACGACTCTCGGCAAGTCGCGACGCTAGTTCTTGTAACGTGACCTTACTCATTTCCTGCCCCTCCGTTCTTCAGTTTTTCCTTCACCGACGCCACAGGTTTAAATCCGAGTACCAGTTTCGGCGGCACAAGCATGCGCTGTTTGGTACCGGGATTGACCACAATGCGCTCCAACCGCTTCTTAACCTCGAATGTTCCGAAGTTGGGAAACTGTACGGCGTTGCCCTCTTGGAATATGTCTCCCATGATGTCTATCGCCTTGTTGAGCGTGGCTTGCGTGTCATCTTGGGTCATTCCCAATCTCTGCGACAGCCGTTGTATGAAGTCTTTGTTGTTCATATAGATAAAGATTTTCTTCAAGTTACGTTCTCATGCGTCTGCGGTTTGCAGTATCGTGGTGGCGTAGAGGTCGAATTCCTCTGAGTCGGTAATCAGCACATCGTAGAAATTTCCTACTCTCAACGTCCTTTCATCGGCACGAATGAGCACCTCCGGGTCAACCTCCGGCGAACTGTATTCTGTCCTTCCGATGTAGTAATCGCCCTCTTTGCGGTCTATTATCACCCGCATCACAGAGCCGACACGCTCTCCTTCGAGTTCGGCACTTATCGACTGCTGCAGCGACATCAGCTCAGAGAGTCGGCTATCCTTTGTTGCCGGCGGTATGTCATCGGTGTAATGTATTTCTCCGTAGGTGCCTTCCTCCTCCGAATAGGCAAATGCGCCCATGCGTTCGAAGCGCACACGGCGGGTGAAATCCATGAGTTCGCGGAAGTCTTCGTCGGTTTCGCCGGGGAAGCCCACCATTAACGTGGTTCTGAGTGTTATACCCGGCACAGCCTCTCTCACTCTTTCGATAAATCTGTATGTTTCTTCCTTGGTAATGTGGCGTTGCATTGCGGTGAGCATGTGGTCGGAAATGTGCTGCAATGCAACATCAAGATATTTGCAAACGTTCTTCTTCTCGCGCATAACATCGAGCAATTCGTAGGGGAATTGTGCAGGATAAGCATAATGAAGCCTTATCCATTCCACTCCCTTTATGTCGGCAATGTCGCTTATAAGTTCCGCAATGTGCGACTTGCCGTCAATGTCTTTGCCATAGTAAGTGAGTTCCTGAGCAATCACCTGAAACTCTTTCACACCCTGACTGACAAGCGTTTCCACCTCGGCTATTATCTCTTGCTTTGGTCGGCTCTTGTGTTTGCCTGTGATAATCGGTATCGCACAATATGCACAATGGCGGTCGCAGCCCTCGCTTATCTTGAGATAGGCATAGTGGCGGGGCGTGGTGATAGAGCGGCTCGACGTTTCCTGCGGTGTTTGAGCTATCCCGAGGTCTGAAATAAGCTGCTTATAGTTGAATTTACCGTAGAACTTATCCACTTCGGGAAGTTCTGTTTCGAGTTCCTCCCGGTAACGCTGCGAAAGACAACCCATGACAAAAAGTTTGCCCAGTTTGCCCTCTTTCTTGCGCTCTATGAACTCTAATATCGTATTTATGCTCTCCTCTTTGGCGTCGCCAATGAACCCACAAGTGTTTATTACGGCTATCTCTCCACGGGGGGTCTTGCTGTCGTGGGTGCACGAATATCCGTTTGTCTCGAACTGCTTGATAAGAATTTCGCTGTCAACAAGGTTCTTTGAACAGCCGAGTGTGATTATATCTACATGATTGTGCTTCAAAACGTTCTCTTACCTTTACTGAAACTTATTTCGTACTGAACAAAGAATCTACGAACTGACGCCTGTTGAACAACTGTAGGTCTTCCATTCCTTCTCCCAATCCGATGTATTTCACCGGCACTTTCAACTGGTCGCTGATGCCGATCACCACTCCGCCCTTTGCTGTTCCGTCAAGTTTCGTTATGGCGAGACTTGTTATCCGGGTCACGGCAGCAAACTGCTTGGCTTGCTCGAAGGCGTTCTGCCCTGTGCTTCCGTCGAGCACCAACAGCACCTCATCGGGCGCATCGGGCATCACTTTCTTCATAACGTCCTTGATTTTCTTCAACTCGTTCATCAAGCCAACTTTGTTATGGAGTCGCCCTGCGGTATCAATAATCACCACGTCGGCACCATTGGCTTTCGCCGAACTTAATGTGTCGAAAGCTACGGAGGCGGGGTCGCTGCCCATTTGCTGCTTTATCACCGTGCACCCCACGCGCTCTCCCCATATAGACAACTGCTCAACGGCAGCCGCGCGGAAAGTGTCTGCGGCACCGAGATACACTTTCTTGCCCACATTGCTGAACTGATGTGCGAGTTTGCCGATTGTGGTTGTCTTGCCTACTCCGTTCACACCGACAACGAGAATTACATAAGGAGAATGGTCGGAAGGCAAGTCCCAGTTGTCGTTATCTTCGGTATTGTTCTCTGCCAGCAGGTCGGCAATCTCCTCACGCAGGATGTTGTTGAGTTCAGAAGTTGACACATACTTGTCACGAGCCACCCTTTCCTCAATCTTCCGGATGATTTTCAGCGTCGTTTCCACGCCTACGTCGCTCGTTATAAGCACCTCCTCAAGATTGTCGAGCACGTCGTCATCGACCTTTGACTTGCCTGCCACGGCTCTCGCCAACTTTGAAAACACGCTTTCCTTCGTCTTTTCGAGTCCTTTGTCGAGGGTCTCTTTTTTCTTCTTATTGAATAAACCGAAAATTCCCATGTTGTCTGTTTTTGCCTACAAAATTACATAAAATCTTTTATAAGAACAAATATGAAAAGCCTTTTGTGCGGATACGCATACAAAACAAGCCGCAATCATCATCAATGTTGCGGCTCATTTCTGTAGTTATGTATTATGAAATCAATTCTTGAAGAAGTCCTTAACGGCTTCGTTAGGAACCATCTGTTCATCAAAGATGTAAGCACCGGTCTTCGGACTTCTTACCATCTTGATAACCTTTGTATATGCACGCCCATCCTTAGAACCTTCATGGAGGGTGGCGACAGTTTTCTTTGCCATTTCGCTTCTGTTTTATTATTTAATTTCTTTATGTACAGTCATACGCTTGAGCAGGGGATTATACTTCTTAATCTCCAAACGTTCCGGCGTATTCTTGCGGTTCTTGGTTGTGACATAACGGCTTGTTCCGGGCAGACCGCTATTCTTCATCTCCGTGCATTCAAGTATAACCTGAACTCTATTGCCTTTTGCTTTCTTTGCCATGATGCTTATTCTCCTATAACTTTAATGTCTTTCCAGTCACAGTATCCCTTGGCAACGGCACGCTTGAGAGCTGCATCGAGACCCACTTTATTGATTAGGCGCAATCCTGCTGCACTTATCTTGAGGCTTATCCAGCAACTTTCCTCTACGTAGTAGAACTTCTTGCTGAACAGGTTTACATCAAAGGAACGCTTGGTGCGATGCTTTGAGTGGGAAACATAGTTGCCAATCTGCGCCTTCTTTCCCGTAATCTGACAAATCTTCGACATTGCTATCTACTTTTTTCTGATTTTTGATACTTATTCCAAACAGGGTGCAAAGTTACTTATTTTTCCTCAATCGGCAAAACTTTTCTTTTACTAATGTTGTCAATTAAGTTTTTTTTTGAGTTTCAGTTATTTAAAAACGATGATCCGACAGACTTTCACACGATTAAATCGAAGACCCGACTCGGTGTTTTACGTTTAAGGACATCGAGGTCAAAATCTACTCCGGGGATTATTCCGTAGCCCCTTAACACCATTTCAACAGTCTTCCGTGCGAGTTCCGGATGGTTGTTTTCTTCGCTCAGATGGCACAGCCAGACGTGCTTTATGTTTCCTGTAACATTCTGTGCCAGAGCCTCTGCACATGACTTATTAGACAAATGACCATTGCTGCCGGCAACTCTCACTTTCAGGTGAGTGGGATAAGGCCCAGTCCTAAGCATCTCATCGTCGTGGTTTGCCTCAATTACGAGATAATTGGCTTTTGCGATATAGTCTTTCATCTCTTCCGTAACATGTCCCACATCGGTCATGAGACAAAAGCATACTCCGCCATTCTCTACAACAAATCCCACATTATCCTTGCTGTCATGAGGTATTCCGAAAGGCGTAACGTTGAACTCTCCCACCCTGAACGTTTCTCCCTTCGTGATGCGTTTGGCATTGGCACCGTTCACCTTATGCCTTACGCAGTAGTTGTTTTCTATCCCTGCATGCACTTCCCCGGTGGCATATACGGGCACTTTAAGGTCGTTGCTCAAACTGCCTACGCACTTCACATGGTCGGCATGGTCGTGAGTGATGAGAATATTATGTATGTTTGACATGGTAAGTCCGAACTCTGCAAAGCTCTTTTTTAAAGACCTCACACCGACTCCGGCATCAATCAAGAGCCCGTCTGTCTCGGTGAAAAGGTAATAGCAATTGCCACTGCTCCCACTACCAAAAGAAATAAACCTAAGCATTACGTGTATATTTTGATACAAAAGTACTTAAAAGAGGTCAATTTGCAAAAAAAAATCTATATCTTTGCACTGATTTAATCTTTTAATATTTTTTTTAAAACTTTCAAAAGACTAATGAACATGGTAAGATTACATAAATTGACGTTTATAATTGCAGTGGCATTATCATTCACAATAATGTCGTGCAACCTCTCCGAAACGATAACACCATCAGCCGAAAGCGACGTTGCAGAGAAGTTTGCGAACGAATTTTTCAACCTTAGATATAAGAATTCTGCCAAGTATTGCACCAAAGAGAGCGAGCAGTGGCTGAAATTCGCAGCGAGCCAAATAGGTGAAGAAGACTTGGCTGTGTTGCGAAATGCCGAAGATGGGGCGACTGTTGAAATAGAAAACGTGGAAAGCGGAGAGACCGAAAGCAAGGTTACGGTGAGAGTGAGCAACTATTTCGAGGCAGACACAATAGGCAAGCCCGGCAGGATAGCAGATGAAGGGCTTTTCAGATTGTCGCTCGTGAAAGAGAACAGGACGTGGAAAGTCAGAATGGAAGGCCTACCGCGAAGTGAAAAGCGAAGTCGCGACTGAACTTAGGAGATAATACCGGGTAGTGCTCATCGCTTGTTTCGTAGGCAGGATTAACCGCTTTCATGCCCAAATCGAAGCGCATTATGAAATAGCCTAAGTTAAGACGCAGCCCGCAACCGTATGCCACCGCAATCTCTTTATAGAAGTCCTTGAATGAGAACTGACCGCCGGGCTGCTCGGCATAGTTGCGCAGCGTCCATATATTTCCGGCATCCACAAACAACGCTCCGTCAATTTTCCAGAACAGGAACGTGCGATACTCCACATTCATATCGAGTTTCATGTCGCCTGTTTGGTTGATAAAGTCAATCGCGCCGTCGGTTCCTTTAAACCTTCCCGGTCCCAACCCTCTCACGTGCCAACCGCGAACGGAGTTTGCCCCACCACCGAAATATCTCTTGTCAAACGGCAACACCTTGCTGTTTCCGTAAGGATATGCTATGCCGAACGAGGCATGCAGCGCAAGGGCATTATGCTTGTCAAACCGGTACAGACGCGAATAATCCACATCGAACTTCACGTATTGCGCATACGCTATATTAAATATGGTGTATTGCCCCTCCTCGTTCTTCTTCCCCTTTACCACATTCGACAGGGCGTTAAGCACGTTTCCCGACGTCTCTATGCTCATCCGCAGAGCCCTGATGCCGTTGTTGTAACTCAAGCCGAACCCAATCTTGGCGATGAACATATCCTCGTAATTATACCTCAGGATTGCATTCCTGCTCCCGGCATTGTCCAAATAATCGTTCTTGAACGTGGAAGAAATCCACGGCATATATATATAATTAAGGTCAAGCAGGTCGAGTCGATATGCCGCATGGTGCCCCACGTCGTTCCATTTATACCTCCATGCGGCAGAGAAGACGCGCCTGTGGAACTCGGGGCGGTCCTGCATGTCGAAACTTACAGACAATTCGCTCGTGGCACGAGAGTTTCTGCGGAACGATTTCGAAAGGAACGGAGCGAGGAAACGCGGAAATTCCAACTTCGCCTCAACCCCCAGTTCGGTGTAATTTTGGTTCTGATAACCCTCAAGTCCCGTTATTGCCTCGTATGCGCCGCGCAGTTCCACGCTCAGTTGTTCCGACCCGCGAAACAGGTTGCGGTTAGTCCACATCACAGAGGCTGCCGCACCGAGGTTTCCCGCGGTGTTCGTGCCTTCGGGTTGGAAACTTATACTGTTCGGTTTTCTGCGACTCGTGTGTATCACGCAATCGAGCAAGGTTGTGTCACGGCGTTCGTTGAAACTGATGTTGGTATATCCCAGAGCACCGAGTTTTGCAAAATTACTATATGTCCGCTGCAATGCGTGCGCACTGTAAGGACGCCCAACGTCAATCATTGTATTGTCGTTCAGCACCTTTTCGCGCAGATGAACGTCTTCATCGCCTATTCCCACATGCTTCACCGACCCGATGAAGTAGCGCGGATGCAGCGTTTCCTCGGCGTTGTTGTTCGGTTTGTAGCGCAGCAGGTGAAGAACCACATCAACCTCCCTCGCATTATGCGTGGAGTCGGCAGTAAACCTGATGAAGTCTGTGTTAAATCTGTAGTATCCGGAATTATGCAGGAGATTTGCAATGCGCTTCCTCTCGTTGTTGAGATTGGCAACGGTAAACTGCATGCCGCTGTGTATTCCTCGGTTTGCAGGGTCGTCAAAGCCGAGCAATTTCTCAATCACCGAGTCTTCGATGTTATACTCCACATTTCTTATATAGAAAGGTTCGCCCGGTTGCAGTTGATATTCAAGATTTATTTTCTTGCCCTTGTATCGCTCGTTCAGCACCACTTGGGCGTTCATATAGCCCATATTCCGCATTGCCGTAACGAGATCTTTTCGCGACATTTCCGCCTGAACGCTGTCGTATATCACAGGTTTTTCGCCAATGTTTTTCAGTGTACGGTTTATCCACTTCGTGGAGTCTCTGCCCGCGAGCGAGTAGGTGCGCAGCGGCACTTTGAACATGGAGAACCATTTGGAGTTACCCTTCTGGCGTATATACTGTCGCAGCATCTCCACGTCGAGAGCCTTGTCATCGCTCTTTATCTCAACCTTTGAAAGCAGATATTTGCCTTCCGGCACAAACTTCTGTGTCGAACAACCAACGAGAATCAGTGCCGACAGGCACATCACCAAGAGGCAGAAGCATGGCTTGCCGCACCGTTTCTTCATAGAGGTTTCAGTCGAGCAGCGTACTTGAGCGCACGCGACTAAGCGTCTCCGGCGTCATCTGAAGATAACTTGCGATATACACGAGCGGTGCTCTCAATGCCACCTCCCGGTTTTGTTTCCACATCTTGCGGTAGCGGTCTTGCGCCGACTCGAAGCGAACGAGGTCGGCATGCACTTGCGATTGTATGAGGCTCTCCTCCAATATCTTGCGATAAAGTATCTGTATGTTCACGTTGTGCATTGCCACCTCCTCCAACCGAGCCTTCGGCAGGGCATAGAGAACCGTTGCCTCGAGTGCTTCCATCTGCAGTTTCGTAGGCTCTTCGCGGAAGAGGCTTTCTATACACATCACTATATTGCCCTCCACCGCCATGTGCTCGGTGAGTTGCTTGCCGTTCTTGAAATAGAACTGCCTCACCAAACCCTTGTCTATATAATACATATTGGTGCAGGTCTCGCCCTCCCTGAGTATCATTTCTCCCTTGGCAAACTTCATCGGCACCAGCACACTCTGCAGGATGTCAAGTTCATCATGAGTCATGGTGCTGTACTTGCGGGCAAGTTCTCTCGCAATGTCTCTAATAGTGTTTGTCATTCCTTTCATAGCCATATCTACCTTAACGCCAAAATTATCAGTGGAAATTGTCGCTCGCGGTCAGTCAAGTTTCAGAACGGCGAGGAAAGCCTTCTGCGGCACCTCCACATTACCAATCTGCTTCATGCGCTTCTTGCCTTTCTTTTGCTTCTCGAGCAACTTACGCTTACGGCTCACATCACCGCCGTAACACTTTGCTGTCACGTCCTTGCGCACCTGCTTCACCGTCTCTCTTGCTATTATCTTTGCTCCGATAGCCGCTTGAATTGCAATGTCAAACTGCTGTCGGGGTATCAGTTCTTTCAGTTTTTCACACATGCGCCTGCCAAATCCCACTGCATTGTCCTGATGTGTCAGTGTGGAGAGAGCATCCACAGGCTCTCCGTTGAGGAGTATATCGAGTTTAACGAGCCTTGAAAGGCGGAAACTATCCACGTGATAATCGAAAGAAGCATAGCCCTTTGAGATGCTCTTCAGCTTGTCGTAGAAGTCAATCACTATCTCGCCTAACGGTATCATGAAATGAAGTTCCACACGGTTGCCGCTCACATACTCCTGATTTATCAGTTCGCCGCGCTTGTCAAGGCAGAGCTTCATTATAGGTCCGATGTAGTTGCTGTCGGTGATTATAGACGCCTTGATATACGGCTCTTCTATATGGTCTATCATCGTCTGGTCGGGCAGTCCGCTCGGGTTGTGCACCTCAAGTGCCTCTCCCTGCTTGGTATATACCATGTACGACACGTTTGGCACGGTGGTTATCACGTCCATGTTGAACTCGCGGTCGAGACGTTCCTGCACTATCTCCATGTGAAGGAGCCCGAGAAATCCGCAACGGAAGCCGAAACCCAACGCCACCGACGACTCGGGGAAGAACGTCAGCGAGGCGTCGTTGAGTTGCAGTTTCTCCAAAGATGCACGCAGGTTCTCATATTCGGTAGGGTCGATGGGATAGACTCCGGCAAACACCATCGGCTTCACTTCCTGAAATCCGGCTATGGCTGCCGCGCAGGGGCGCGCCGTGTGGGTTATGGTGTCGCCCACCTTCACCTCCTTCGCATCTTTTATTCCGCTTATTATGTATCCCACCTCGCCGGTGCTCAGTTCCGTGCGCGGTATCATATCCATTTTCAGCACTCCCACTTCGTCGGCATCATACTCCATGCCTGTGTTGAAGAACTTCACCTTGTCGCCCTTTCTGATGGAGCCGTTGAGTATCTTGAAGTAGGCTATGATGCCACGGAACGAGTTGAACACCGAGTCGAAAATCAGTGCCTGCAACGGAGCGTCGGGGTCTCCCACCGGATGTGGTATCCGTTTCACCACAGCCTGCAGTATGTCGTCTATGCCTTCGCCGGTCTTTCCGCTCGCACGTATAATCTCGGAGCGGTCGCAGCCGATGAGCTCCACTATCTCATCCTCCACCTCATCGGGCATTGCGCTGGGCATGTCGATTTTGTTTATCACCGGGATTATCTCCAAGTTGTGGTCGATAGCCATGTAGAGATTACTTATTGTCTGCGCTTGCACGCCCTGTGTGGCGTCAACCACGAGCAGTGCACCCTCACAGGCAGCAATGCTCCGGCTCACCTCGTAGGAAAAATCCACGTGTCCCGGAGTGTCGATAAGGTTGAGCACATATTTCACTCCCTCAAGTTCATACACCATTTGAATGGCATGGCTCTTGATGGTGATACCCCTTTCTTTCTCCAAATCCATGTTGTCGAGCATCTGCCCGTCGGTAATCTTTATTGTGTCGGTGGCCTCAAGGAGTCGGTCGGCAATGGTACTCTTGCCGTGGTCTATATGTGCTATGATGCAGAAGTTACGTATATGTTGCATGTTTATTTACCCAAAATCAATCGCAAAGTTACAAAAAAATGAGTTGTCATGGTTATTATTTTCATTATTTTTAAATATTTCGCAGGAAATTCCTTATTTTTGTACCCATTATGAAGAAGTTACTGTTATTTGCATCTGTTATTTTCCTCGCTTCGTGTCACGAAAGTCTTGAGGACAGGGCTGCACGAGAGTCGCGTGAATACACCGAGAAAAAGTGCCCTGCCGCTATCGATGAATACACGATTATCGACAGCATAACGTTCGACAAAGCCACAAAGACCGTGCATTCCTACTTCTCGCTGCGTGGCAATGCCGACAGTGTGGGAATACTGAAAGACGAGAACGTACGCCCGACACTTATTGACGAGCTGAAGCGCAACACCAACAACCGCGTCTATAAGGATGCCGGTTTCAGCTTCGCCTACACTTACCATTCGGCAAGCCGTAAAGGACTGGTGCTATACGAAACCAAACTAAGCACCAAGGATTACGACAAATGAGCCTGCAACTGACCGCATAACGCACTGCAACGGCATATATGCTGCCTGCCAATTTCGGCGAAATTGCAAAGTAAAATCGCCGAAATTACTTTGTAAAATCGGCGAATTTGGTCATCAAAATCGGCGATTTTGCTTCGCTGTAGGTTTGATATGTCACGCCTATAGGGCATTAACGGGGTTGCAAAACATCATAATAGGCATGTTGCTGCGCAGCCATCGTTGCCTTATTGCTTCATTATCAGACATGAAAAAGGGCAAAGAGGTTATACTTTTTCTAAATTAGTCAACCGCTCATCAGGCTTTCAAGACCGAGTTTGCCACGGCTTATCCCGAGTGCCTACCGGTTGAATGATGTTTGCCCTAAGTGCGGTTACAGAAAGAAATAACCGCTCACGGTATGAATGGAGGTCACTGTTAACCCGCCATTATGAACTAAAAAAAGCCCGAACTTCAGCGTTCGGGCTTTGTATTGCGGTGCCGGTGCGTTTGACAATGACCGTCTTTCGACGCCAATAGCAAACCAGCAGCCTGTCACTCCGGCTTCATATTGGTATATACTGTCTGCACATCGTCAAAGTCTTCGAGCTTCTCCACCATCTTGTCGAGCGTCTCACGCTGCTCCGGAGTAACGTCTTTCAGGTCGTTGGGGATATAGGTGAACTCTGCTCCCGTTACCTCAAACCCGTTCTCTTCGAGATGTTTCTGAATGTCGCCGAAGCTCTTCGGGTCGCCATATATGGTGATGCTGTCTTCCTCTTCGTCCTCGTCATACTCGTCTTCCACGCCGTAGTCGATGAGGTCGAGTATCAGTTCGTCCATGTCGATGCCGTCTTTCTTCTTGAAGGTGAACACGCTCTTATGGTCGAAAAGGAAACTCAGCGAGCCAGTTGTGCCGAGGTTTCCGCTGAACTTGTTGAACACCGAGCGCACGTCACCAACGGTTCTCGTGGTATTGTCGGTAAGAGTGTCAACGAAAACCGCCACTCCGAATGGTCCGTAACCCTCGTATGTCACTTCCTTATAGTCGCTCTGGTCCTTTCCCATCGCGTTTTTTATTGCGCGTTCGATGTTGTCTTTCGGCATGTTCTCGCGCTTGGCATTGGCTATAATGGCACGCAATGCCGGGTTGTTCTCCGGTTCGGGACCTCCAGATTTTACTGCAATGGCAATCTGCTTGCCTATTCTCGTAAACGTCTTTGCCATGTGTCCCCACCTCTTCATCTTTGCCGCTTTACGGTATTCAAATGCTCTTCCCATAAACTATTATAAAAATATCATTGTTTTTATTTATGTTAAACTTTATTCTCTACACCTCATGCTCCGCTCCACTCCAAAGGAGACGCTTTAAGAGAGAAGCGAAAGAAGAACAAATCAACGCAACTCTGCCCCTATTTCTTTCTTCAGGTTGGCGATAATCTTATTCATTATGGCATCAATCTGCTTGTCGTTGAGTGTTTTCTGCTCGTCTTGGAGGATGAAGTTGACAGCATAACTCTTCTTTCCTGCGGGCAAATTCTTGCCCTCATACACGTCGAAGAGTTCAACCTTGCGAAGGAGTTTCTTCTCGCTTCGGTATGCCACGCTCTCTATGGAGACAAATTCCACGCTCTTGTCGATGAGCAACGCGAGGTCGCGACTTACCGCCGGATACTTGCTTATCTCGCGATATTCCACCTTTTGCTTCTTTATCGTCTTCATGAGGGCAGTCCAGTTCAGTTCGGCATAATACACCTCTTGGTCTATTCCGGCAGATTTCAGCACCGCCTTGCTCACCAGTCCCATCTCAACGAGTTTCTTCCCGCCGCGGTTTTCGATGACGGTTGCCTTTGCGAAGACGTCGCTGTCGCTGTTCTTGAACAACAACATGCCGAAAGGAACTCCCAAACGGGAGAGTATATTCATGACATACGCCTTGAGTTCGAAGAACGTTGACTGTTCGTCGGCATGCGCCCACGAACCGCTTACGCGCTTTCCTGTCACCCACAGAGCCATCATGTTCTCTTCCTTGTATGCCGCCATAGGGTTGTCGGCGTTCTGTTTGTCGGGCGAGAAGGTATATACGTTTCCGCGTTCGAATAACTTCAGGTTCGGGTTTCGGCGGTTGATGTTGTACGATATGCTTTCAAGTCCGCCGAAAAGGAGCGTCTGTCGCATCACGTTTAGGTCAGAACTCAAGGGGTTCATTATCCTTACAAGGTTTTCCTTATGGTAAGCCTGCAGGCTGTCATAATACGAACTCTTTGTCAGCGAGTTGTTGAGTATCTCGTTGAAGCCGCATCCGAGGAGTTGTTCTCCCACCAAGTTGGCAAGCGTGTGCTTCTTGTCCTCATCGCCCTTCACCACGAGCGACGACTTCAACTGGGTCGGAATTTCCACATTGTTGTATCCATACACGCGCAGAATGTCTTCAACCACGTCGCACGGGCGTTGCACATCCACTCGATATGCGGGTATTTCGAGTTTCAGACCGTCGCCGTTCTCCTCCAAGATTTTCATTTCGAGCGATGTTACTATGCTCTTTATCGTATCAGAGGGGATGTCTTTTCCAACAAGTCTGTTAACGTAGTCGTAGCCCAAATCAACTATCGGGTTCTCTATTTTCTCGGGATATATGTCGCGTATCTGCATCGACACCTTTCCCCCGGCAAGTTCCTTGCACAACAGGGCTGCCTGTTTGAGTGCATATATCACGCCATCCGGGTCTATGCCTCGCTCGAAGCGGAACGATGCGTCGGTGCTCAGTCCGTGGCGGCGCGCGCTCTTTCTAATCCATGTAGGGTGGAAATACGCACTTTCGAGCACAATGTTGCGCGTGCTGTCGTATGTTCCCGAGCCCTTTCCTCCGAACACTTCGGCTATACACATCGGGTCTTTGGCGTTGCATATTGCAAGGTCGCGCTCCGAGAGTTTGTGCTCCTCTCCGTCGAGAGTGACGAAAGGCGTGCCCTCGGGCATTGACTTCACCACAATCTTATGCTCCTTCACCATGTCGGCATCGAAGCAATGCAGAGGCTGTCCGTATGCCATCATGACATAGTTGGTTATATCCACGATGTTGTTTATCGGTCGCAGACCTATCGTGGTGAGTCTGTTTTTCAGCCAGTCGGGGCTTTCTTTCACCTCGCAGTCGGTCAGACTGACGCATGCGTAACGTTTGCAAGCCTCGGTGTTTACTATCTCCACGTCTATCGGCAGCATCTCGTTGTCAACGGCAAAAGCCTCATCTGAGGGTCGGTGGAGCGACGTTTCATATCCGTTTTGCTTCAACCAAGCATACAGGTCGCGTGCCACTCCCCAGTGTGAGAGGGCGTCGGCGCGGTTTGCAGTTATGTCAACCTCGATGAGCCAGTCGCTTTCAAGACCGTAATATTCGGCTGCCGGCATGCCCACTTCGGCATCCTCGGGGAGCACTATTATCCCGGCGTGACTGCTGCCTACGCCTATCTCGTCTTCGGCGCATATCATTCCGTTCGACTCCACACCGCGAAGTTTTGATTTCTTTATCGTGAATTCCTTATCTCCGTCATACAGAACGCATCCCACGTCGGCAACAATCACTTTTTGCCCTTTGGCAACGTTCGGCGCGCCGCACACTATCCGGCTCGGTTCTCCGCGACCGATGTCAACAGTTGTGACATGCAGATGGTCGGAATCGGGGTGCATGTCGCAGGTCAGCACCTCGCCCACGTAGAGTCCTTTCAGACCTCCGCGTATGCTCTGCACTTCCTCAAGGGCACCCACTTCAAGACCTTCGCTCGTCAGAGCGTCACAAACTTCCTGTGGAGAAAGGTTGAAATCAACATATTCCTTCAACCATTTGTAAGATATATTCATCGTATTCTATCAATTTTCATTTCATGTTCTAATACGCTGCAAAGGTAATTATTTTTTTTCAAACCCAAAAAGTATGGGGTGAAAAAAGGCGTAAAGGATGAGGCATTTACGGTTTACCGAAAAGTCCGTTAAGCCGTTCGATGCCTTTGGGAGTGCAGAAGCCGCGCACCAGAACAAGACAGAAATTGCGGAAAATATCCTGTATTTCGTAACGCAAATACAACTTGTTTTCCATTATATAGTTCATAGAGGCTTCGCCGAGTTTCAATACGATGTCGTAGTTGAGTCCCTCCACGAAGTAGCCATGCTCCACTCCGCTCTCTATGAAGGCTTTGGCATGACTCCTCTCCTCCTCGTGTGAAGAACGCAGAAACGTCATTATGTTGGTGTATTTGTGAAGTTCGGCGAAGAACTTAGGGTCAATCTGCCCTAAGTCTTTCATCTTCATATTGAAGAACCCGATGATTATGTCCATCTCGTTCTCGGCACTCAAGGCATATTGTTGCATGCGTTCCCTTGCACGAATATGGTCTTCGCGCACACATTCGAAAAGCAGGGTCTCCTTGTTTTCGTATATTTCGTAGAGCGTGCGCTTTGATATTTGCAGGGCATTGGCGATGTCGTCCATCTTGACAGACCGTATCCCATGCTTTTTGAACATCTCCATTGCGGTGCTCAAAATCTTGTGACGCAGTTCCTTTTTATAGTCGGTGACATTGTTGTTTTGCATATACACTGTATGTTTCAAGTAACATTAGTATGTTGATTGCCGGTATAGTCTATTCGTAGTCGGCTACCACGGCATTGATGAAGTCGTTCATCGGCTTTGCCACCCGGAACACCTTTGCCATTTCTTCAATCCAACCATCACCCTCGAAGAACGTGTCGGGCACGCGCTTCCAGCAGCAGTAGTCTTTCATTTTGAGATATTCCAAGTGCTCATAGTCTCGCGGGAAGCCCTTAGGAGCTTTGGAAAGCATAGACAGTCCGAACCCTTTGGGTGACACTCCGTCGTCTTTCCACTCGCCGCAGCCCGGTTTTCCGAAGAAATTAAGGAACTTCCGGTCTTCCACTATGCCAATCCAGCGGTCGATGTCTGCCATTATCTCGTTGCGACAAGCCGTTAGAACGTTCATCGGCATCCAGTAGTTGCCACCCGCAAGCAGGCAGTTGCCCGGTTCCAAATGGATATAGTAGCCTCCGCTTATCGATTTCCTGCCCCGCAGACAGATAAAAGCACCGAGGTGACGCTTATACGGTGACTTGTCGGGAGAGAACCTCGTGTCGCGATAGAAGCGATAAACCGTGTCTTTCACAGTCAAGTGTGCCACGGTGTCATCAAACTCCGCGATGCGCAATATTGCCTTTGCTATACCCGCTTCGAAGTCTGTCCTGACGGCGTCATACTCCTCCCGGTGTTCATGAAACCACTGACGGTTATTGTTTCGGGCAATATCCTCAAGGAAGCTTATTATTCTTTTCGACTGCATTGTAGGTTTTTTATTCTGATTGTAAAGTCACACTCCCACCTTAGGACAGAACGACTCGAAGGGGCATTCGGCGCATTTCGGATTTCTGCTCCGGCATATATATCTGCCGTGCAGCAACAGCCAGTGGTGTGCATCTGCCTGAACGTCTGCCGGGATGTTCTTTTTCAGCGTAAGTTCCACCTTCAGCGGGGTGTTGTCTTTTGGCGAAACGAGACCGAGCCGGTGACTGACGCGATAGACATGGGTGTCAACCGCTATCGCCGAGCGACCGAAAGCCACAGCCTGCACCACGTTGGCGGTCTTGCGCCCCACCCCGGGCAGTTTCACAAGTTCTGCCATATCTGCGGGCACTTCTCCTCCGAAGTCGCTCACTATCATTCGCGACAGCCCCACGAGATGTTGCGCTTTGGAGTTCGGGTAGCTCACACTGGATATCAGTTCGAGCACATCCTCCGGCTCTGCCTTGCTCATTGCCGCAGCGTCCGGATAGCGTTGAAAGAGTGCCGGGGTCACTTGGTTGATGCGTTTGTCGGTGCATTGCGCACTGAGCACGGTGGCAACGAGCAACTGGAACACGCTTCCGAAGCAGAGTTCGGTGGAAACGTGAGGCATCTTTTCGGAGTAATAACCGAGTATATAGTCGTAACGTGAGCTGCGGGTCATGGCAGTGAGGGAGAATGATGAGCGATGAAAGGTGAGCGATGAACGGTGATATGTATGGAAATGATTTAGGAGTTACAAAGGATGCAGGGGCATACTTATAACTCCTAAATCACAAAACCATAAGCAAGGATTACTTCTTGCTTTCAGCCTTTGCCGACTCTGATGCCTTTGCTGCAGGCTTGTAAGCCTTGTTCAGACCGGCAACCACCTCTTTGGTGATGTTCAGCGAGGGGTCGCTATACAGCACATTGTCGCCCGCCTTACTTAGTATTATGGAGTATTTCTTATCCTTATTATATTTTGCAAGGAAGTGCTGAACGCTGTCACGGAGTGCTTTGCTGTAGTTCTCCGACTCTGCCTGCAGTTCGGCAGCGAGTCTCTGCTGCAACTGTTGCAGGTCCGCCTGTTGCTTCTGAAGGCTCGCATTCACCGACTGTGCCTGCTGCTGGGTGTATTTGTTGCTCTGAAGGTTCTGTTGGAACTGTGCCGCCTGATTTTGCAGAGCCTGTCCTTTCTGGTTCAGGGTGTTGTCTGCGTTCTTGCTTTTCTTCTCGAACTCCGCCTTGAAATCTTTGCAGAAGTTATAAGTAGAGTCAAGTTCTTCTATGTCCACGTATGCAATCTTCAGTTCCGGACCTCCCGGGGCGTCAGCCTTCTGTTCGCCGGTCTTGCCCTCATTGTTGCATGCTGTCAAGGCAACTGCTGCCGCCATGACAAGGAAAAAGTTCTTTTTCATTCTGTTTTATTTTTTATTCTGTTTCTTATCATTTCTGTTTTTTCCGCGCCGAGCCTTGCCTCCCGGTCTTGGTCTATCACACAATGGATGCCCAGCTTGCGCATAGCCGCACTGTCATGGATATGCTGCGACCGGAACGCACCTTTCCTTTTGAAAAGCACCTTAACACTTAATAATGCTAAACAAATAGCAATTATTAACACTGTTGGCACAAGAGTTTCAACCATTTTTATTACTTTTGCACGTGAAAGCGCATATTTCTGTTTGCGCTGCAAAGATAATGAATTTTTGTAAAACACACAAATTTATATTGAATAATGAATAAAAGTGAGTTAAAACCCGCTTGCGTATTTGAGCAATTCGCAAAAATCAATCAAATTCCACGCCCATCAAAGCGCGAGGAAAAGATTATCGAGTATCTGAAAAAGTTTGGTGAAGAACGCGGTTTGGAGACCGAAGTGGATGAAACCGGCAATGTTATCATCCGCAAAGGGGCAACACCGGGCTACGAGAAGAAGAAGACCGTAATCCTGCAGAGCCACATGGACATGGTTTGTGAGAAGCTTGTCGATATAGATTTCGACTTCGACAACGACCCGATACAGACTTATGTGGATGGTGAATGGATGAAGGCTAAGGGCACAACACTTGGTGCCGACGACGGTATCGGGTGTGCTATCGAAATGGCGATACTCGACAGCAACGACATAGAACATGGTCCGCTGGAATGCGTTTTCACACGCGACGAAGAGACAGGACTGACCGGTGCCGAGGGAATGAAGCCCGGCTTCATGACCGGCGACATGCTTATAAACCTCGACTCTGAGGACGAAGGACAGATATTCGTTTCCTGTGCGGGCGGCAGAAACACCACCGCAACGTTCCGTTTCGAGAAAGAGGATGCTCCGGCAGGGCTTTTCTTCATGAAAGCTTCGCTGAAAGGGCTTGTGGGAGGACACTCCGGCGACGACATCAACAAGAAGCGAGGCAACGCACTGAAGATAGTAGCACGCTTCCTCTACCTCGTTCAGGAGAAGTACGGTCTGCGCCTCGCAAGTTACAACGCGGGCAAACTGCACAACGCAATCCCACGCGACGGTGTGGCAATATTCGGCGTTCCGGCAGAAGTTAAAGAAAATGTAAAGGCAGACTGGAACGTATTCGCCGCAGAGGTAGAAGAGGAATACCACGTTACGGAGAAGTCGATGCAGTTCGCACTTGAGAGCGCAGAGAGCGAGAAAGTGCTTCCGCTTGAGACCTCTACAAGGCTTATCCGCGCACTGCAGGCTGTTGACAACGGCGTGTTTGCAATGTGTCAGGACGAGGCTCTCGCATGGATGGTGGAGACATCGAACAACGTTGCAAGCGTTGAAACCGCCGACACCGCAGTGACTATCGTTTCTTCACAGCGCAGCAACGTGATGAGCGCGCTCGACAATCAGGCTGCCACGATAAAGGCGTTGTTCCAACTCGCAGGAGCAGAGGTGGTTCAGGGCGACGGATATCCTGCTTGGAAGATGAACCCCGACAGCAAACTCACAGCCATAGTAGTGGAGAAATACAAGGAGCTCTTCGGCAAAGAACCTAAAGTTCTCGGTATTCACGCAGGCTTGGAGTGCGGTCTTTTCTCAGAGAAATACCCCAACCTCGACATGGTTTCATTCGGTCCCACGCTGCGCGGAGTGCACTCTCCCGACGAGCGTCTGCACATTCCGACGGTTCAGATGGTCTGGGATCACCTGCTCGCAATACTCAAGAGTATTCCGGAATAATACACGCCGCAAGGCAAAAAAACACTAACAGCATGTCCCTGTCTGCACTCTTACCGTGCAGGCAGGGACTTTTTCGTTAGATGCAGTATGCAGAACGCCTTACGAGAGTTTGGCACGACTTTTGTAAAAGAGCATAACAGAAGTCAATTCATAAAGTATAAAATCATGCAAAAAGGAAACATTGGGGTTACGACAGAGAACATTTTCCCCGTGATAAAAAAGTTCTTGTATTCGGATCATGAGATATTCCTGCGCGAAATGGTAAGCAACGCAGTCGATGCTACGCAGAAACTGAAGACGCTCGCAGACAAGGGCGACTTCAAAGGTGAGCTCGGAGAACTTGCCGTCAAGGTGCAAATAGACACCGAGAAAGGCACGCTCACAATCAGCGACCGAGGCATAGGAATGACCGAGGAGGAGATAGACAAATACATAAACCAGATTGCCTTTTCGGGCGTTACCGACTTCCTCGACAAATACAAGGACTCTGCAAACGCCATTATCGGGCACTTCGGACTCGGTTTCTACTCGTCGTTCATGGTGTCGAAGAAGGTGGAGATAATCACCAAAAGTTATAAAGAGGGTGCAAAGGCAGTGAAATGGTCGTGCGACGGCTCACCGGAATTTACCATCGAGGATGCCGAAAAGGAAGACCGCGGTTCAGACATCGTGCTATACATCGACGACGACTGCAAGGAGTATCTTGAGAAACATCAGATTGAAACATTGCTGCAGAAATACTGCAAGTTCATGCCTGTGCCCATCGCTTTCGGCAAAGAGACGGAGTGGAAGGACGGTAAGCAGGTGGATACCGACAAAGACCACATCATAAACAACGTGGAACCGCTGTGGACAAAGGCTCCGAGCACGCTGAAAGACGAGGACTACAAAGACTTCTATCGCACGCTGTACCCGATGCACGACGAGCCTTTGTTCTGGATACACCTCAACGTTGACTATCCGTTCAACCTCACCGGAATACTCTATTTCCCACGAATAAAAAGCAACATCGAGATACAACGCAACAAAATTCAGCTCTATTGCAATCAGGTTTTCGTGACAGACCAAGTGGAGGGCATAGTGCCCGACTTCCTCACTCTGCTGCACGGAGTAATAGACTCGCCGGATATTCCGCTTAACGTGAGCAGGAGTTATCTGCAGAGCGACCGCGACGTGAAGAAGATTTCAACGTATATCACGAAGAAGGTTGCCGACAGGCTCGCCTCGATATTCAAGAACGACCGCAAGGAATATGAGGAGAAGTGGGACGACTTGAAGATTTTCATAAACTACGGAATGCTCTCGCAGGAGGACTTCTACGACCGCGCAAAGGAGTTCTCGTTGCTGAAAGACGTTGACGGGAAGTACTATACTTTCGAGGAATACAAGACCTTGATAAAAGACACACAGACCGATAATGACGGAACTCTCGTATATCTCTACACCAACAACAAGGAGGAGCAATACACCTACATCGAGGCTGCGCGGCAGAAGGGTTACAGCGTAATCCTGATGGACGGGCAACTGGATACGCCGGCGGTGTCGATGCTCGAGCAGAAATTTGAAAAATCACGCTTCACACGAGTGGATTCCGACATAATAGAACGACTCATCGTGAAAAACAACGAACCGAAACAGACCCTCGACGCTGACACCGCTGACAATCTGTCACAGGCTTTCCGCTCGCAGATGCCAAGCATCGAGAAGACAGAATTTTATGTTGACGTGCAGGCTATGGGAGAGAGTGCCGCTCCGCTGCTCATAACACAGAGCGAATATATGCGCCGAATGAAAGACATTTCGCGCTATCAGCAGGGCATGGCGTTCTATGCCGAGATGCCCGATGCCTACAGTCTGGTGCTCAACAGCGACCATCCGCTGATAAAGAAGGTGCTCGAAGACGAGACGGAAAAAACCGCAGCCGAACTGAAACCCATAGCAAGCGAGATTAAAGGACAGGAGGCCCGCCTCGCCGCTTTGCGCCAAGAGCAGGACAAGAAGAAGCCTGAAGAGGTTACGCAGGAGGAGAAAGACGACATCAGCAACACGCAGAAGGCCATCGAGGAGCAACGCTCCAAGAAACGGCAGATAATAGCCGACTACGCGAAAGACAACGACATACTGCATCAACTCATCGACCTCGCACTCCTGCAGAACGGTATGCTGAAGGGTGCAGCGCTCGACAAGTTCCTCAAACGCAGCATAGACCTGATTAAATAACCAACTTGCAATATCCTTTTAAGCCCCCGGAAGTTAATGTTCTGCTTCCGGGGGCTTTGTCATATATGCCGCCCGCCCCTCTCATTCATGGCATAATGCAAAGGCATTGACACTCTGCGGAAAACCAAAATCGGCGAAATTGCAAACCAAAATCGGCGAAATTGCTCAGTAAAACCGCCGAAATTGGTTTGCAAAATCGCCGATTTTACAACGCTGCATGTTTGCTGTCGGCTGCCGGATGATTATCTTTCGGGGGATGTGAGGGCATCAAATGACCGGCAGAGGGCTAACAACCGTATTGATAATTCCGGCAGATGCGATAAAAACGGAGTACAAAATTTGGTGTTTCATGCAATAAATCGTAATTTTGCAAACCGTAGAGATGAGCTTAGCTTTATACATAGCAAGGAAGATATATAATGACAAGGGCGACAAACGACAGGTGAGCCGCCCCGCTATAAGGATTGCCACAATCGGCGTGGCAATAGGGCTTGCCGTGATGATTGTCAGCGTCAGCGTGGTGCTGGGCTTCAAACACACAATAAGAGACAAGGCTATCGGCTTCGGCAGCCATATAGTGGTGACAGACTTCCTTGCCATGCAGGACGACCGCCCATACCCTATCGTCATGGACAGTAGCATGATGAACAGACTGAAGGGTATCAACGGGGTGAAGCATGTGCAGAGATATGCCATGAAACAGGGCATTCTGAAGACCGACAACGACTTCATGGGCGTGATGTTCAAGGGTGTGGCAGAGGAGTTCGACACCACATTCATCAGCGAAAACATGCTGGAGGGCGAGATACCTAAGTTCAGTTCGGAAACGGGCAGCAACAAAATCCTCATATCGAAGATGAACGCCGACAAACTCGGACTGAAACTCGGCGACAAGGTCTTTGCCTATTTCATCAACAATAACGACGTGAGGGCGAGGCGGTTCAGCATAGTGGGGATTTATCAGACCAACCTCACGAAATTTGACAAGACCATCTGCTTCTGCGACCTATATACCTCGGTGAAACTCAACGGTTGGGAAAGCGACCAAGCGAGCGGTGCCGAACTTACAGTCAACGACTACAGCCGGCTGGCAGAGGTGGAGGATAACGTGGTGCGGAAGATTAACAGGACAACCGACAAATATGGTCAGACATACTCTTCTGCGACCATAGAACAGGTAAATCCGCAGATATTCACGTGGCTCGACCTGCTCGACCTGAACGTATGGATAATACTCGCGCTGATGGTATGCGTGGCAGGTATCACCATGATTTCGGGTCTGCTCATCATCATTTTGGAGCGCACCAACATGATAGGACTGATGAAGGCTCTCGGAGCACGCAACAAAACCATCAGGCACACGTTCCTTTGGTTCTCTGTGTTCATCATCGGTCGCGGCATGCTGTGGGGCAACATCGTTGGGATAGGGCTTCTCATGCTTCAGCACTTCACGGGAATGGTGTCGCTCGACCCCACCACTTATTATGTCAGCACTGTCCCCGTAGAGCTTGATTTCTACATAATTGCGGCAATAAACGCAGCCACGCTGATCGTTTGCGTGCTCTCGCTCATCGCCCCAAGCTACCTCGTCTCGTTCATACATCCGGCGAAGTCGATGAGATATGAATAGCACGCCGACCGGCAATCATTAAGACGCAATCCTGCACATTTGCCGAATGGCTTGTTTTGTTCGTTTTTTCCGATTTATTGTTCTAATTCTTTCATGTTCCAACAAATAAGGCATAATTATGCCGGTGAAAACCGAAATGATGCACAAAACATTTGCAAATGAGCAAATAATAACTTACCTTTGCACAGAATTTGTGTAATTGTGCAATAATATCAATATTAGAAAACAGGAACATACCATATATGGATACACCAAAGTTGAATTCTATAATACAGCAAAGCATTATAGAATATTGGGACAGGGATGCCCTCACTGATTACAAAGGAGTGACATTACAATATAAGGATGTAGCGCGCAAGATTGAGAAACTGCATATCATGTTTGAGAGCAGTGGCGTGGTGAAAGGCGACAAGATTGCATTATGCGGGCGCAACAGTGCCAACTGGGCTGTGGCTTTCCTCGCAACCATGACATACGGTGCGGTGGCTGTGCCGATACTTCACGAGTTTATGCCCGAACATGTGCACAACATAGTAAATCACTCCGAGGCAAAACTCCTGTTTGTGGGCGACGTGATGGCTACCACCATCGATGCTACAAAGATGCCCGACCTTGAAGGTATCATCTATATTCCGGACTATTCGCTCGTGCTCTCGCGCACCGATAAACTGACATACGCCCGCGAACATCTGAACGAAATATACGGGCGAAAATATCCCAAGTATTTCCGTAAGGAGCACGTGAATTACTATGTGGAACAGTCGCCTGACGAACTGGCTCTGATAAACTACACAAGTGGCACGACAGGTTTCTCGAAAGGGGTGATGGTTCCATACCGGGCACTGTGGAGCAACTTCGATTTCGCTATGGATGTTATCGGCAACCGGCATGTGAAGAGCGGGACCAACACTCTCAGCATACTGCCAATGGCACACATGTACGGCATGTCGTTCGAGTTCATTTTCGAGTTCCTGCACGGTTGTCACATATTCTACCTTACCAGAACACCGTCACCGGCAATAATTGCGCAGGCATTCGATGAGATAAAACCTTCGATAGTGATTTCCGTTCCGCTGGTAATCGAGAAGATAATAAAGAAAAAGGTGTTTCCAAAAATACAGAACCAGCGCATGAAACTGCTGCTCAACATGCCGGTGATAAGCAAGAAGGTGAAAGAGAAGATTTGCGAACAGGTGGTGAATGCTTTCGGAGGCAACTTCTACGAGGTAATCATCGGTGGGGCGGCTTTCAACCAAGAGGTTGAAAAATTCATGCACGACATCGGCTTCCCCTATACCGTAGGCTATGGAGCAACGGAGTGTGCGCCGATTATTTGCTACAGCGACTGGCGCAATTTCGTGCCTGGTAGCTGCGGGAAAGTGGTGAGAAACATGGAACTGAAGATAGACAGCAGTTCGCCGGCAACGGTTCCCGGAGAAATACTCGCACGAGGAATGAACGTGATGTTGGGATATTACAAAAATGAGGAAGCCACAAAGCAGGTGATTGACAGCGAAGGCTGGTATCACACAGGAGACCTCGGAACGATGGATGAAAACGGCAACGTGTTTATAAAAGGGCGCAGCAAGAATATGCTGCTCGGGGCAAACGGTCAGAACATTTATCCCGAAGAGATTGAGGATAAGCTCAATTCCATGCCGCTCGTGACAGAGAGTATCGTGGTGCAGAGGGATGAGAAACTCATCGGATTGGTGCATCCCGACTATGAGGAGATAAAAAGCCTCGGGCTGTCTAAGAACGACCTTGATAACATCATGGAGCAAAACCGGCAGGAACTGAACAACGCCATGCCTTCATACAGCAAGATTTCGGCAATAATAATCCACGAGGAGGAGTTCGAGAAGACGCCCAAGAAGAGTATCAAGCGTTTCCTCTACAGCGACCAAATCAGCCAAGAGGCATGAACACAAACCGGGCATCGGTGCGCGTAATGACCCGCTTGAGATAAAAAAACGTGGCTACCGGCAACAACTGCTGATAGCCACGGCTTTTTTATATGTACCAAAACGGTTTGTCGGAGAGAGCGGTTACTTCGTTGTCACTTCAGCAATGATGCGCTGCAGGGTCTCCTTTGCATCACCGAGTTCGAGATAAACGCCGTTGCCGCGAGTGTAAAGAGGATTGTCCACACCGGCATATCCCGGGTTGAGGTCGTAGTTACAGATAACCACCTCGGGTGCTTCGTCAACGCTGAGCACCGGCATACCGTAGATAGGAGTTCCCTCGGCATTGCGGGCAGCGGGGTTAAGCACGTCGTTGGCACCGATTACCACAACGGCATCAACGTTCTTGAAGTCGTCGTTTATCTGGTCCATCTCGTAGAGTTTCTCATAGGGAACGTCGGCTTCAGCAAGCAACACGTTCATGTGACCGGGCATTCTTCCTGCCACAGGGTGTATTGCAAAGCGCACTTCTGCGCCGCGACTTTCGAGCAGTTCGGCAAGTTGCTTCACCTTGTGCTGTGCCTGTGCCAGAGCCATACCGTAGCCCGGAACTATTATCACGCGCTTTGCAGCGGCGAGAGCGTTGGCAGCCGAAGGAGCCTCTGCACCCTCTTTCGGGGCTGCCTCAATCTGACCATCGAGCACCTTTACTCTGTCTTCCAGTTTAGCAACGATGGCTTCAAGTTGTTTTATTCTTTCTTCTAATTTCATTACTCTTGTTATTAATTCTTTGTTTTCTTCTTCCGGATAATCTGTTTCTGTAATCGTCGCGGGGGCTTTCTTAGGTGCACGGGGAACGAGAATGTTGATAAGGCTGCGGTTCATGGCGCGGCACATTATCTGAGTGAGAAGCAATCCCGATGCACCAACGATACCACCGACAGCAACAAGGAATACATCGCTTATCGCCATACCTGCAATAGAGCCTGCCACACCCGACAAGGAGTTGAGCAGGGAGATTGTTATCGGCATGTCTGCACCACCCACACGGATAGAGAAGAACAGACCGAAGAGCGACGAGGTGATGATACATGCCACCACGAGCATTATGTCGCCACGGAATGTTCCGACGGCAATCAATGCCACGGTGAGCAGCAGGAATATCACCGTAAAGAACGAGTGTCCCTGCCATATCACAGGTTTCTGAGAGAGCACGCGGTGGAGTTTGCCTGCCGCAATAAGACTGCCGACAAGCGTTATCATACCAACGGCGATTGCAAGCATTGATGTGAAGAGCACAAACGGCATGTAGCCATTGGCGTTTATTTCCTGAAGTTGCTCGGGAGTAAAGCCTATCTCCAAGGCTGAAAGCACACCGACCAGTGCCGATGCACCTCCACCAAGCCCATTGAACAGTGCCACGAGCTGCGGCATCTGTATCATCTGAACCCTGCGAGCCATGATTCCGCCAATCAATGCACCCACAATAATGGAGGGATAGATTGTCCACGCCGATACAACTCCGCTGAACGATAGTGTTGCCACTACTCCAACCAACATGGCAAGGGCTGAAAGCAGGTTGCCTCGAACGGCAGAGCCCACCTTGCTCATCATCGAAATGCCCAGAAGTACGGCTAAAGCCAGTACGCTACTGATTATGATTTGTACTGTTGCCATAGGTTAATTCTTTTTCTTCTTGTTGAACATCTGGAGCATGCGGTGTGTGATACCGAAGCCGCCGAAAACATTTATCGCCGCCAACACAATAGCAAGACATCCCACCAGCTGAGCCAAAACATGCCCAAAGCCGCCTAAGTCCTCATTAAAAAGGGCATAGCCTGTAGCCGTGATTGCTCCCACAATGGTAACGCCCGACAGGGCATTCATGCCCGACATCAGCGGCGTGTGCAGCAAACTGGGCACGTTCTTTATGATGAAGTAGCCGGCTATCGTGCATGCAATGAAAACAACTACCAATATAATAGGATTTATCATTATATGTCAAACGTTTCAAGTTAAAATATGAAATCATAAAGGTCGGATACGTGTCGTCACGGTATCGGAAACCATAACGACAAGGGTTAAAGACATTATGTTATGCAAGTATTCCACATACACGACACTTTGCCCTTAACCCTTGGCATCCGAACTATCAGAGTCCCATTGCTTCACGAGCACCGGCGTGAACGAGTTCGCCGTCGATACAAACAAGACTCTTGTCTATTACCTCGTCGGTGCGGTCGATGTTCACCTTGCCGTCCTTCACGAGATACTTCACGAGATTATATACGTTGTTTGCAAACATCCATGTAGAACTTGTCGGGAGCAGACCCGGTATGTTCTTAACGCCCATCAGTGTGACACCATATTTCTTCTCGATGCCGCCTGCCGGGGTGAGTTCACAGTTACCACCTTGGTCTATCGAGATGTCAACGATAACCGAACCGCGCTTCATTCCCTTCACCATTTCTTCGGTGATGATGATAGGAGCAACCTTTCCGGGGATGAGGGCAGAACAGAACACGATGTCCATTTCCTTGATGGTGTCGTTCAGTTTCTCACGTTCTACAACGAGAACATCCTCAGGCAGACGCTTAGCATATCCGCCCTCGCCCACTGCGAGTTCTGCAGGTACGCCTGTGTCAGTAACCTTTGCTCCGAGCGAACTTGCGTTCTCGGCAGCCATCGGACGGATGTCGGCAGCGTAAGTGATTGCGCCCAAACGCTTAGCAGTAGCCAAAGCCTGCAGACCGGCAACACCAACACCGATAACCATCACCTTTGCCGGTTCTATTCTTCCTACTGCAGTGAACATCTGAGGCATGAATGTGGTCATGTGGTCGGCAGCCATCAGGATGCCCTTGTAACCTGCACAAGTACTCATTGAGGTAAGTGCGTCGAGGTTCTGAGCGCGCGAAATGCGGGGAATACCATCGAGAGTGATGGCTGTAACACCCTGCTTTGCCAGATTTTTCACCATCTCGTGGTTGATAGGAGAAGCCGGGTGGATGAATGTGATGAGGTACTGACCTTTGTGCATCAGTTCCACTTCGTGCTTGCCCAGAGCCTCATTGAACAGAGGTTCCTTAACCTTCAGGATGATTTCTGCCTTTTCGTAAATCTCTGCTGCGCCTTCAATGAGTTTCGCACCCGCCTTTACGTAGTCCTCGTCATGATAAAGAGCACCGTCGCCGGCAGACTTTTCTACGAGCACTTCAAAACCATCTTTAACGAACTTACCCACCGTTTCGGGGGTTGCCGATACACGAGCTTCGTCGTGCATGATTTCCTTTGGAATTCCAATAATCATAATTGATTTCGATTTAAGATTAAACTTTTACGTGTATTTAATGATGCACAAAAGTACTATTTTTATTTTTCAGGCGAACCTTGACAGCCTCTTTTATTTTTCTTTTTAGCGATAATTAACTTATGAGTGATAGTTTAATTTGTCCGAACAGGTCATTTTCTGTATCTTTTCTTTGCTATTCGGCGATAAATGAGTAACTTTGTGGGATAAAAGACAATTACGAAATGAGCAAAGACAGAGCAATATTGCCGGCAGAATGGGAGCCGCAGGGCGGAGTGATGCTTACGTGGCCGCACGATAAAACCGACTGGTTGCCTTATCTTGATGATATAAACGAGACTTACATTCAAATGGCAGCGGCTATCGCACTGCGCGAAAGGCTGCTCGTGGTGACTCCTGACGCAGAGGAAACAACGGGAAAACTGCACGCGCGACTCGGCGATGAGATGATGAGAAACGTGCGTGTGGTGCAGTTGCCTACCAACGATACGTGGGCACGCGACCACGGTTTCATCACCCTGCGCACCGCCGACGGAAAAGCCTTACTGCTCGACTTCTGCTTCAACGGCTGGGGAAACAAGTTCGAAGCCGGGCTCGACAATGACATCAACCGTGGGCTACTTGCCTCGTTGAGAGATGAAAACATCTACGAAAATCACCTCGACTTTGTCCTTGAGGGCGGCTCTATAGAGAGCGACGGGCGCGGAACGATATTCACAACCACCTCTTGCCTGCTGGCACCGCACCGCAACCAACCCATGACGCGCGAACAAATAGACCTGCGGTTGCGCGAAACGCTGAGAGCCGACAGGGTAATATGGATTGAACATGGGCAACTCGCGGGCGACGATACCGACGGACACATTGACACCATTGTGCGACCGTGCGCCCACGACACCATATTATATATAAGGTGTGACGACCACACGGATGAGCATTACGGCGATTTCATGAAAATGGAGATGCAGTTGCGCAAGTTGAGAACTGCCGACGGCGAGCCTTACAAGCTGCTGCCGCTGCCCTTCCCCGACCCGATATATCACGACGGAGAGCGTCTGCCGGCAACTTATGCCAACTTCCTAATCATCAACGGAGCGGTGCTTGTGCCGACGTATGGGCAGCCCGCGAACGACGCCAAGGCTATGGCAACGCTGCAGCAGGCTTTCCCCGACCACGAGATGATACCCATAGACAGCACCATAATCACGCGGCAGCATGGCTCGATACACTGCTGTACGATGCAATTCCCAAAGGAAATGCAATTCTGAAGATATAATATAAACGTAAAGATAGGTAACTAAGGATATGAAAGAACTGAAAATAGGAATGCTGCAACAGCATAACACGGCAGACATTCGACACAATATGGAACGACTGGCAGAGGGAATCGGAGAACTCGTCAAGCGCGGAGCACAACTCATTGTGCTGCAAGAGCTTCACAACTCGCTATACTTCTGCCAGACCGAAGACGTGGAAAAGTTCGACCTCGCAGAACCAATCCCCGGACCGTCAACCACATTTTACGGCGATTTGGCACGGCAATTCGGGGTGGTGATTGTGACGTCTCTGTTTGAGAAACGGGCTGCAGGACTTTACCATAACACCGCAGTGGTGATAGAGAAAGACGGAACCATTGCCGGAAAATACCGCAAGATGCACATTCCTGACGACCCTGCATACTACGAGAAGTTCTATTTCACGCCCGGCGACATCGGTTTCCGCCCCATTGATACAAGCGTAGGCAGGCTCGGTGTGCTGGTATGCTGGGACCAATGGTACCCCGAAGCGGCACGCCTTATGGCTCTGCAAGGAGCTGAAATACTGATATATCCGACGGCGATAGGCTATGATGCCAACGACAGCGAGGCTGAACAGCAACGACAGAGGGAGGCATGGACTACGGTGATGAGGGGGCATGCGGTTGCCAACGGGCTGCCGGTAATAGCCGTTAACCGCGTAGGTTTTGAGCCGACCCACCCCGACGGTGATACCACAGGCGGCAATGCCGAGCTTCAGGGAATACAATTCTGGGGGGCGTCATTCGTTGCCGGGTCGCAAGGAGAACTGCTCTATCGCGCTTCAGAGACCGCAGAAGAGTTGTTCGTTGCCGACATCGACCTCGAACGATGCGAAATTGTGCGACGCTGGTGGCCCTTCCTGCGCGACCGCCGGATTGACGAATACGGTGAGATAACAAGGCGTTTCATTGAGCGATGAAGGTTGAACCAATCATCTCTTCTTCCCAAACTCGGGGTCAATCTTCACAAACGCGGATACGATAAAGGTGATCATACACAATCCCATTATGATAATGAAGAACGTGTTGTAGCCTACAGCGTCTTTTATATAGCCCGAAATCATGCCCGGGAGCATCAACCCGAGATAGGTTATGCCCGTGCAAATGGCGTAGTGAGAGGTCTTGAACTCACCCTTACAGTAGTAAAGCATGTATAGTGTCAGGGCGGTGAAGCCGAGACCGTAACCAAACTGTTCCACAAAAATGCAACTGCTGATAACGATAAGGTTTGAAGGCATTGCGTAACTCATCCAAACATAGACAATATCGGGTAGCGTTATGGCGCACACCATAAACCAAAACCACTTCTTCAATCCGTCTTTCCCTGCCAGCATACCACCGATTATACCTCCGAGAGTGAGCCCTATCAGTCCGACAGTGCCATTCGCAAGACCGTAATCCACAGGCGTAAGACCCAATCCTCCCTCCGAATTCGGGCGCAGCAAGAACGTGTCGGTCATCTTTGCCAGCATCGCTTCGGGAAACCTGTAGAGCAGAAAGAAGAGCATGGCGAACACCACCTGTCGCGGTGGAAACTTGTTAAAGAACGTCACAAACATCTTTATCACACCCTTAGCCACCTCGCGTGCCGACGTCTTTCCTGACTTATCCTCCGCCGGGCGAGGCATTATGAAACCGTGATAGAGCCAAAAAGCGATGAAAAGTCCTGCCAGTCCGTAGAATACAAGACTCCAAGCAAATGCTTTCTGGTCGCGAAACGACAACTGAAGCACACCGGCTATCGGCACGAGGATGCCCTTGCCGAATATCACTGCCAGCCGATAGAACGTGTTGCGGATGCCAACATACCACGCCTGATTGTGGTCGTCAAGTTCGAGCATGTAGTATCCGTCGGCGGCAATGTCGTGGGTCGCACTGCTGAAAGCCATGAGGAAGAAGAAGAACATGGTGCCTTGAAACCAGAACGAGGCGTTCAATGTGAAGGCAACTCCGGCAAGCGATGAGCCGAGAAGTATCTGCATCGTTATCACCCACCACCGTTTCGTCTTGTAAAGGTCAACAACCGGGCTCCAAAACGGCTTGATAACCCAAGGCAGCTCGAGCCAACTCGTATATAAACCTATCTCGCTGTCGCTCATCCCCAACTGCATATACATCACCACTGCCACCGACATCACAATAACGTTGGGCAGCCCCTCGGCTACATATAACGTAGGAACCCACGCCCACGGCGTTGTTTTTGCTGAGCGGGTTTTGCCTATCTCGTGAAATTTTCCTGTTCTTTTCTTACTCTGCATTTACTCTTATCCTTATTTGTTTGACGACAGTTTTAACAAAAAAACCTCGTCAACAGGTCAACGATAAATCTTCTTTATTTCCGCATTTTTATAATAATGGAGCAATATTTCCTCGTAGTTGTAGCCACGCTCGCCCATCACTGCCGCACCTATTTGGCACAAACCTACACCGTGCCCCCAGCCTTTTCCACGCAGAATGAATTTTTCACCGCGCTTCTCAACATCGAAGTTTGAACTCAGGAGATGCGACTCGCTCAAAGCCCGGCGTATTTCCAACTCTTTTCCGATGATGAACGAGCCGGTGCTACCCACTATTTTCAGGCGCCATATCCTGCCACTCTTTCCTCGTGAAAGCGGCTGCAAGTCGAGGATAGTGCCAAGATTTACCTTCAGTTTCTTCTCTATTATAGCGCGCAACTGCTCCTCCGTGTATTCCACAGTCCACTCGTAGAAGTCGGCCGTCTCCCTATCGTAGTCGTTGAGCACCTGCGCCAAGATCCCTTTATCGCGTGTATTGCAGAACGGAGTCTCCCCTTCTACGGGCGCGTCAGGCACCGAGACAAGATAAGGTTTCGGCGTGTCTTCCCAGCAATATTGGAACTCCTCCGTCACCCCACCGCAACATTTCGAGAACCGCGCATCGCATATCTCGTCGCCATAGGTCAGTATCTGTCCGCGCGTAGCCCGCAACGCCTCCACGACATTCGGTCGCGAAGCATTCGTGATGCCTTGATAACGCTGGCAATGGTCGTCGGCACACACATCGAATATGGTGTGGTCTTCGCGGTCATACCAACGTATCAGTTCGTCGTCTTTCTTCACAAACGAGAAGAATGCTCCCTTATCGTCGCCCTTGTCGGCACGCTTCGCCATCTGTGCGAGAAGCCACGAACGCGAGATTACGGCATGAGCCTTGAGCAGTTCGGTAGAGGCAGAAGCACTCATCTCGCTCGAAATGACGCTCGACAGATAACTCTCCACCGGCAGTTCGTTGATGGCGCAAATCTTGTCTGCCTCAACCACGAGCCGCAGCGAGCCGAGGAACGTCTGCGTCTGCTGTCGTTCCCAATGGAAATTGCGCCCTATGGTGACATCGCTCACGGAGAACGACGCCCCCTGTGCCTGCGGTCTGAACACCAGTTCGCGGTATTGCTCACCGTTCCAGAGTATCCCGCCCTCACAAAATTCCACCTCCTGCTCCCCTTCGAGCGTCTCACCCTTAGCCGTGTAAGCACCGTTCAGCGAGAACACGATACGCTCCGCGCTTATAATACCCACCTTAACCACAGGCTCTTTCTTCATCTTCGTCTCCTGCTGTGCTGCCGCATGGTCTGCCTTCATCGCATCCACAATGGCATCAAAGTCAGCCTCGTCTATTGCCACCTCACGCATTATCGCTTCCGCCTGTTCTGCGGTGATGCGCTCGAAGTCGCCCTCTCGCGGCGTAACAATCAGCCCTGCCATGTCAAGTGCTCCCGGACTTATCATCATTCCCTCTCTGTCCGCAGTAGCATAACAGTCGGGGCGGTGCTTCTTTCGCGGAAACACCACGGCGAGATAGTCGTAACCGCTGCGCCAGCACACAATGTTCATCATCGGCTCTGTGTCTCCTTTCTCCACCGTCATCGCCTTATACAGCTTGCCGAACAGCCTCTCGTCTGTCTCCTGTGTCCTGCTTTTTATCAGCAAGGCCGGCACCGGATAGTCGCCGATGCTCCATATTCCCTCTTCAGCGTTCACCGTTATCACCGGCAACAGGGTGCGCGAGAGTCGTTGCCACTCTGTCTGAAGCGGCAGGATGCCGGCGGTTCCGGCTTGGAAATGCAGGTGGTCGGGAGCCGAAGCACCGCATCGCGGACCGTTGTAGAACACCGTCAGGTCGGGGTATCGCTCCAATATCCTGTGCATCTCGCCATAATTCCCGTATATAGCCTGCGGCTGATGTCGGCGCGAAGGTATGGTGAAATGATGCGGAAGTATGGGGAACGGATTGAGCAACAGTTCGAAACGCGAGTCCAATTCTTTTGTCATCTGCTCCTCGGGGCGGTTTTTTGCACACAGGAAACAAGGTCTTTCCTTTATCGCCTTGGTGTCAATATCGGCACCGGTAGAAACAATTCGTGCCGGATTAAACTGCGCCCTCATCGTCAGTCTGTCTGTCACGAGTTCGCGTGTCCTGATGAGTTGCATGTCCTTATATCTGCCCCGAGCCTCTGTCCACGTGTCCAGTTGCCTCGTCATGAAGCGTATCAGTGCTCCGTCGCTTCTCTTCTCTGCCCCTCTTTCGTTCAGAATTTGGCGTGCTTTCAGTTCTATGGTTCTCAGCCGGTCTTTATACAGGTTGTTTGCGTTCACCTTTTCCGTGGTCAGTGCGGCGTCGCTGTTTCCTCCCCAGCGGCGACAGAGATACAACTCTTTGTATATCCTGCCCACGCGGTACGCCCTACTGAACACCAGTCCCATAGCATAGTCTTCGCCATAGCTTGTGTTAGGCAGTTTCACCTGTCGCAGGAATGGCGTGAAGAAAGCGCGCGGCGCACCGAGTCCATTTATGCGCAGGGCATTGTTCGGACCGTTCTCGTCTGTCCATTCCGCATGACTTATCAGTCCCGGGGGCAGTGTGTTGAGGTCGAAGTCGCACATTCTGTAACTTCCCACTATCATTGCCGCCCCCTGTCGGCGGAACTCATCCACGATTTGTTGCAGCGTATCAGCAGAAGAATACAGGTCGTCGCTGTCCAGTTGCACTGCAAAGCGTCCGCACCGCGAGTCGTTCACTGCCACGTTCCAGCACCCACCGATACCGAGGTCGGTGCGTTCCGGGATTATATGTATCAGTCGTTTGTCGGCGTATGCGGCGAGCAGTTGCGTGGTATTGTCGGTGGAGTGGTTGTCAACGACAATGACATTAAACCTGAAACCGGCTTTCTGTGCGAGCGCGCTATCCACCGCGTCGCATATCGTTTTCTCACGATTTCTCACGGGTATTATCACCGACGCTTCCACATCGAACGGCTGTTCGTTGAAGTCGGGCACGCTATACGCCGTGGTGTCAACGAGTGCTCCAACGGCTCTCAGGTGTTCTGTCACGGCACGTTCCATCTCTATCTGCACCTCCCTGTTGGCAGGGTTAACATAGTCGAACTGCTTTTCTCCGCTCGCCCGCAGGTCGTCTTCGTTCTCGGTGTATAGCGGTTCGTCGATGTGAAACAGTTCTCCGTGGCGGCTCAGATAAAGTCGCAGTTCGTAGAAACCGGCATAACGGTATTCCGAATAGCCATGCCGGGCTGTGAAAGAGCGCAACAGGGGCGTGCTGACGAGCACAGCCGAACCGAAGTCGAAGTCGTCGCGCAGGCTGCCCGGCTGATAGTCTATCACGGGGTGAAGCATCCGCCTGCCGTCTTCCATCTGATAGCGGTCGGCATAAACCATCGCTGCCCCGGTGTCGCGCGCCACTCTCTCCATTCTCTGCAGCGCATACAGCCCGAAATGCAGTGGTGTCGGCTTCGTCACAAGCAGCGAATAGCCTGCCGCGGCGTGCTCGCCTATCTTGCGTATGGTGGCTGCCGAGAGCATGCTGTCAATCCTTATCGCCTCGCAGCCCTCGGGCATTTCTGCCACGTCATCGCCCTGCTCTGCCACCATCAGGAATATTCTGTTCACTATATTGCTTCCCCGCAGTTCGCTCACTATCGCTGCCAACGCGCCCATGTCACGGCACGGCAGGAAGCAGTCTATCTTTTGTATCATCTGTGAATCTGTTTATAACGGCAAAGATACGAATTATAATGTTATTGGCAAAATATCGCATATCCTTTTTGAAGTTTATCCCTTGTTTTCCGTTTTTTGGCTGCATACCTGCTCGTGAGGCATGAGCGGCAGGGCAAAACAAGTGGTTGGTCTCCGCATTTTTCGTTCCTCAAAAAGTCTCTTTTTGCTCAATGAAAGTTGATAGGCAGGCTTTCACTTCCCCGTTGATTATCTTTCGCTCCGGCAGAGCACAGCTTTCGGAAAGCAAAATCGGCGATTTTGCGTTGTAAATTCGGCGAAATTGCAAAGTAAAATCGGCGATTTTGAAAGGCAATTTCGGCGAATTTACCCTGGGCTGTATATCAAAATGCGCGGCGTTATGACAGGAACGTGCTGATTAACAGGCATAAACCATACTATCACACCCGCCCTGAAAAGGTTAACGTGGGTGTTCTCGCTGCCGTTGCGAGTCTGTTGTTTAGTAGATAAAGCGCGTCATGCAGGGCATATTACGCAAAAATCCCCTTGACTGCACCTATAAAATCATGGCGCAGACAAGGGGAAGTTATGATTTACGTCTTTACCGACGAGTGCTTAGCACTCGTCTGCTCCGTAGATATACTCGCGCGCACCTGATGTGTACTCGAATATTTCCTCGGGACGGAAGAAACGCTTCAGCTCTATTTCTGCGTTCTCGGGAGAGTCGGAAGCGTGAACTATGTTCTGCTGGTTGCTCACCGAATAGTCGCCGCGAATTGTGCCCGGAGCGGCAGCGCGACCGTTTGTGGCACCGGTCATGGTGCGCACAACCTGCACTGCATCAATGCCTTCGAGAGCCAGAGCCACCACCGGAGAAACCTGCATGGAGGCAGCCAAGGTTGGGAAGAAAGGCTTGTCGGCCAAGTGTGAATAGTGCTCACGCAGTATTGCATCGTCGAGTTGCATCATCTTCAAGCCTGCAACACGCAGTCCGCGACGCTCAAAACGGTTAAGAATCTCACCAATGAGTTGACGCTGAACGCAACTCGGCTTCAAAAGTACAAGAGTTTTTTCCATTTTATAATTTACTGTTATTATTAAATAATGTGTCATCGCGCAACCGTGCAACGCTGGTTGTGCAAGTTTGCGCCACGCTTTTTTCCACGTGCAAAGGTAATACTTTTCACGGAATTAACATGCTCTTTGACGGCATAAAAAAACACAACACTACAAAAAAGCGCGTTATCACAAGGCGCAGAAAGGGAAAACATTTCGTTAAATAAAGTGAGTTTTCTGCCATAATTGCAGGCAGATTGGATTTTTTTACGTAACTTTGTAACCTCAAATGAACACTTCTGAACTTCAAAACGTCAAACAACGGTATAGCATCGTGGGCAACTGCGACGCACTGAACCGAGCCCTCGACGTCGCCTTACAGGTGGCGCCGACCGACCTCAGTGTGCTAATCGTTGGCGAGAGCGGCGTTGGAAAGGAGATTATACCAAGGCTGATACACGACAGGTCGCCGCGAAGACGAGAGAAATATTTCGCCATAAACTGCGGTTCGATACCCGAAGGGACTATCGACTCCGAACTGTTCGGGCACGAGAAAGGCTCGTTCACCGGTGCCATAGGCGAGAGTGAGGGCTACTTCGGCGTGGCAAACAGGGGCACGCTCTTCCTCGACGAGGTGGGCGAACTGCCTATGGCCACACAGGCAAGGCTGCTGAGAGTGCTCGAAACGGGAGAATATCTGCGCGTGGGAGGACAGAAGGTGATGAAGACCGACGTGAGAATAGTGGCTGCAACAAACGTTAACATGCAGAAAGCCATAAGCGAGGGCAGATTTAGGGAAGACCTCTACTACCGCCTGAACACCATTCCGATACAGATGCCGCCACTCCGCGACCGCGGCGAAGACATCCTGCTGCTGTTCAGACTGTTCGCGATGCAGATGGCAGAGAAGTACAGACTGCCCAAGATAACGCTCACCGAGGAGGCACAGCAGGTGATGCTGAGGTATAAATGGCCGGGCAACGTGAGGCAGCTGAAGAACATAACAGAGCAGATGTCGATACTGAGCCGGAAAAGGGAGATTGCGGCGCAAGACCTGTATAAGTTCATACCGCATGACCAAGAGAGCACCCAACTGGCACGAATAGAGCGTGGCGGAAGCACATCATACGAGAACGAGCGAGAGATTTTGTTCAAGATATTGTATGAACTGCGCGGCAACGTTTCCGACCTCAGACGCGACATGAACATCCTGCGCAAACAACTCGACGCGGCAAAACAACCGGCAATAATTCCGGATAAGCCGCAGGTGCCTGCAATATTCGCCCCCACGGAGGAGGTGCATATACCGCAGACATCGGGCGTTCAGGACGCCGTGGCAGAGGAAATAAAAGAACCGGAGACGCTGAACCTCGGCGACGTGGGGCGGCAAATGGTGGAGAGGGCACTCGAAAGGAACGGAGGCAACCGAAAGAAAGCTGCGGCAGAACTCGGAATATCAGACCGCACGCTGTACAGAAGGATAAGACAATACGGATTGGAGTAGCAGCAGAAGAAAAGGATATGGCAACATTCATGCAGAAAATTCCGAAAAAGACCGGTTCAAGGGGGCTGCAACTGGTTGGCGTGGCGGCTGTCATTGCCGTGATATTGCTGTCGGCATGCAAAGTGTCTTATACGCCGAACGGCGCAAGTATCGACTACACGAAGGTGAAGACGATACAAATCGCGGATTTCCCGATACGCTCAAGTTATGTCTGGGGACCGATGTCGAGCATCTTCAACAACCAACTGAAGGATAAGTTCGCCAATAACACCCGGCTGACACAGGTGAAGCGCAACGGCGACATGAAGATAGAGGGTGAGATAACGAGTTACACGCAGCGCAACAAATCGGTGTCGTCTGAAGGATACTCGGTACAGACAGAACTCGCGCTGACCGTAAACGTTAGGTTTGTCAACAACACCAACCACGGCGAAGACTTTGAAAGGCAGTTCACGGCGACATCGACATACGAGACAACACAGAGCCTCAGCTCAGTGCAGGAGGAACTCGTGACTCAGATGTGCAAGGAACTTACCGACCAGATATTCAACGCTACCGTGGCACAATGGTAACATCGCAACAGTGACTAAGCTATGGATATATGCCGACTGATAAGACACCCGGAACTCATGGACAAGGAGACGCTCTACGACCTGCGCTCCCTGATTGCGCTTTATCCGTACTATCAGACGGCACGACTGCTGATGCTGCAGAACCTTTATCTGCTGCACGACCCGACATTCGATGAGGAACTGCGACGGGCAGCAATCTATATAACCGACCGAAGGGTGATTTTCAACCTCGTGGAGGCGGCACACTACCGGCTCTCAGGCGAAAAAGAAAACGGAGGAAAGGACAACGAAGAGAGCGAGACAACGAACAACGGCGACAGGACATTGTCGCTGATAGACAAGTTTCTCGACTCGCTGCCAAAGGAAAACGACAGCGACGGCGGGCAGAAAAGAAGACCCACGCCGGTGGAGGCGGCTGTTGACTATGCGGCATACCTGCTCGAAACAGAGAGCGAAGAAGAGCGGCAGACAGCAAAGGAGGCACCACTGATGAGGGGACAGGAACTCATAGACGAGTTCATCGACAACAACAACGGACGGATTGAACTGCAAGAAATTCCGGAGTATATCATACCTGAAGACGAGGAAGAGGAAAATGGAGCAAAAGAGTCGGAAGAGAGTTATTTCACAGAGACATTGGCTCGCATTTACATAAAACAAGGGCAATATTCCAAGGCTTTGGAAATTATTAAGCGTTTAAATTTGAATTTTCCAAAAAAAAATGCTTACTTTGCAGACCAAATCCGATTTTTGGAGAAATTGATAATAAACAATAAATATAAAAAACAATAAAAAAGATGATTTACACATTATTCTTAGTGCTAATTATCCTGGCTGCAGTGCTGATGATAGGCATTGTTCTGATACAGGAATCGAAAGGCGGTGGTCTTGCATCCAACTTCTCTTCGTCGAACGCTATCATGGGTGTCCGCAAGACAACCGACTTCGTTGAGAAAGCAACATGGGGTTTGGCTATCGGCATGGTGCTGTTCAGCATCATCTGCGCATGGACTGCTCCCACGGCAACAGGTAGCCAGAGCGTGCTTCAGAACACACAGACACAGGCTCCGCAGGCTAACCCTAACAACGTTCAGGGCTTCGGAGCAAGCGACCAGCAGGCTGCACCCGCAGCACAGGGCGCACAGGGACAGCCGGCAGAAAACAAGACTGCACCGGAGAAGAAATAACGCTCAATGCAGCATTGGCAGCAGGACTGCCTATTTGGTCTTAACAGATTACAGGGACGAAGACTCATGGTCTTTGTCCCTTTTTCTGTGGGCTTACCAAAACATTACGCCCCATCCGCACTCAAAGGCTTGACACCGTTGTCTGCGGATGTGGCGTAAAAATTGGTTCGCAGAATTACTATTTGCGGATTATTTCACAACAACTTTCTTGCCGTCAACGATATATACGCCGCCCTTCAGCGGTGTTCCGACACGCTGCCCCTGCAGATTATAAACCTGCTTTGAGCCTAACAGCGACTCGGTTGTAACATCAGTTATGCCCATCGTGGCATCAATCACGAAATCGCAAATCACGGCTTCGCTGGTTGCAGAGTTGTAACCCTTGGCAACAACGATTAGTCGGCAACTGCTGTCAATCGTAATCTTGGTTGAATTTACCGAATAGTCGAAGTCCGGAGTAGCAGGCCATACAGTGCGCTTGCTTGGGTCAGACTCCATTTCTTCCTGCGTATCGGCAGTGGTTGAATACCAAAGCGTAACGGCACGTGTGCCCCAGTCGGAAGCGGCTGTCAACGTAACCTCTACCGGAGAGGCAAATGTGCCGCCGGCAGGAGAAACAGTCGGGGTGAGCAGCGGTGCCACAGGATTTACCACTACGACATAGCTTGCGATGCCGGGTTTATACTCGTCGTTGCCCTCAAAGGTGGCAGTGATTGTAGCCTCGCCCGGTTTTATGGTCAAGAGGTCGGCATAGTTGTCTAACACAACCACCGACTCGTCGGAACTTGAATATGTTATCGGACCCACGTTGTGAGGATTGTTGAGGTAAGCACCTAAGCATGGCTCGGCATCTCTGTATTCCACTGTGAGCCTGTCGGTCTCGAACGAGAGTTCAGGGTCTTTGCGGATAACATACTTGAACTCTGCAACCTCGCTGTACTTCTCGCCAACCTTGGCAATAGCCTTCAGCGTGGTGGTGGCAGATATTTGGATAGGCTCGGTGTAGGTCTTTGCCTCTGCAGAGGTTTTAGGACTCGAACCATCCACGGTGTAGAGTATGGTTGCCCCCTCCTGTGCGGTGAGTTCCACGCTCTTTGCCTCGTCGTATGTTCCTGCTTCGACAGAAGCCTGCGGCATTTCAACATCGCTCAGCTCGTTGCGATAGTTGACAACGATGCTCTTGAAGTAGATTACCACCTGCGTTTCGGAGTCTTGATTGACCTCGATTTTTATCTCTCCCTCCTGCGGTGTGGCATCGGGAATGAACGAATATTCCACCTTATCGCCCGTAAGAGCCACAGTCTCGGCAGCGTTATGCTTATAAGGCGTTCCGCCGACAGACACCTTCAGGGCTGCATTAGAGAGAGCATGACTCGTGGTTCCCTTGCCGGCAGCCACCCTAACCTCGGTTATCTCGCCCGAAATACCGTTTGTAACCATTTCGATATGGCTGCATGGGTCGCTCGTTGAAACACCGAAAGCCTGTCCTAAACTTGCGAGGAACATCATCTTCTTCGACCCAACGGTGGTCGCGGTCCAGCTTACGCCGTTCAGCACTGCGGTCAGTGTGTTAGTGTCTTGGAAGGTAGTGCCGAAGTTATAGAAACCTTCGCCACCCTCGCTCTTGCTCTTGTCCCAGATGTGAGTGTAGGTTCCGGTGGTGTATTCGCCTGCTTTTTCAACCGTAAGGATAATGCGTCCGCCCATTTCCATATACTCGTCGTTGCCGTTGAAGTAGTAGTTGATGTTCACCTTGCCCTCTTTCAAAGCATGTATCGTACCGTCGGCGTCAACGGTTGCAATTTCTTTGTTTTCGCTGTTCCATTCAATCGGAGCCACGTTGTGAGGATTGTTCAGTGCCACCGGAATGCCTACGTAGCCTGTTTCCACGGTTACATTCTCCTGATTTCCCTCAAGAGAGAGTTCCGGATTTTTGCTCATAAAGAGTTTTCGCTCCACTACGTTGCTGTATTCGTCGCCCTTGAATGCAACGGCTTTGATGAGAACAGACTTCGTGACGTGTATCGGTGCGGTGTATTCCACGCGCTCCTCCGAGGTCTTAGGGTCTTTCGGTGTCACAGCATCGACGGCATCAAGGGTGTAGTATATCTTCGCGTCGGCGGTCTCTGTGGTTATAACGATGTCTTCGTCGGCTGTGAGATGGTTGGTGGTTTCACCGTTTTCGCGAGCGATGACAGGGTCGGCGGGTGCAGTAACTACCGTTCCGCCACCGGAAACTTCAAGGTAGTTGATGAGCAAACTCTTGAGATATATCACGCCACGAGTTTCCGATGTCTGGAAAAATTCCACCTTGATGCGCCCCTCTCCTTGTCCGCTTGCAGGGGCTTCAAACTTATATTCCTTTAATGAAGCACTCATGGCGGCAGTTTCTTCGCCACTATACAGATAGGTAACACCACCAACGCTGACCTTTATATGTCCTGCATAGTCGGCTTTTGCCAAACGTGCCTGAACTGTAATGTCGGTCACTTTGCCTTTTATTCCGTCTGTCCAGAACTCCGCATGGGTAGCTGCATCGTTAGTACCAAAGCCTATGAGTTGTCCGCCAAATGCTGTCATGGCAAACGTTGTGGTTCCCTCTGCCTGTGCGAACCATGTTATTCCGTTCAGTGTTGTTGACAAAGGCATCTCTTCTGTTTTGTTATACCCGAAGTTATAGAAGCCTTCACCGCCGTCGGCCTTTGTCTTATTCCATACGTGAGTCCATGTTGCCGGTGTCGTTTCGGGCTCGGGAGTGGTGTTTTCTTCATACACCACAACAGCAGAAAACAGGTACATGGCACCCGCTTTGGAATTATCCTCCTGCTCAAAGAGAAATTCTATCTTGCCGGAGCGCGCCTCTTGCGGCGGCATGAAAGTGAACTCTGTGTTTGCCTTTGGAAGCGAAACGGCAGTGGAATCGCCTACCTTATAGTTCTCGCCACCTACCTTCACGGCAAGACTTGACGTGCTTCCGTCCTTCGCTCGTGCCGTTATCGTGACCGACTTGATGTTTCCCTCAATCCCCTCTGTTGAGATTATGGCATTGTGGGCAGGGTTGTTTGTGGAGCCAATCTGCTGCCCGTTTGTGACGTTATAAAACATGTAATGACTGTCAGACACCAGAGTCCACTCCACACCGTTGATGACTGCCGTGGCTGTAGTGACCTTCGTGTCTGTTGAGTTCATAAATCCGGTGCCGCCGGCACTCTTGTTTTTGAAACTCATTGTGTAGGTTTGCTCTTCGGCAAAACCTGCTGTGCTAATCGCTATGAATAGCAACAGGCATAAAGTTCGTAAAGATTTCATCATTGATAAAAATGTCTTAAAGGTGTAATTGATTTGTATATACTTATTATAATGGAATATTCCGGTTGACATCCATAATCATTTTACGCCCCATTTACGGACATTGACGTTAAGCCTTTGAACGTAAATGGGACGTAAATCTGTATGGAATGATTATCGGAAGATTACTTCACGACAACCTTCTTGCCTTCGATGATATACAATCCTGTGGGGAGTCCGACAACAGATGTTGCTGCGCGACGCACGAGTTGTCCGTGAACATTGTAGATGTCGCGTGGCTCTTTGTCGCTGATTGTAATCGTACCAATGCCGTTGGTGATTTCACCGACGCCGCTGATGACGAGCTTGCCGCTCACATAATTGAACTTGTAGTTCTGCGCTTCGCCGCCACTGATGGTGAGAACATATTCTCCCTCCGGGCTGTCATACGTGGCATTGCTTGTCACTGTAGGCATTGTGGTAATCACGCTCTCGTCTTCTCCGTTAACGAAACCTTCGAAATGGAGCACAAATTCCGGGTCTTTCTCATACTGTTTGCGGGTTGCATCCTCAACGGTTACTGTGAGAGGAACTTTGGTTATAATCATATATCCGTCCTCGTAGGTCACGTCGGGAGCTGTGATTGTTCCGGGCTTTGCGTGTATCGGATAGGTTCCGGCAGGCGAAGTCTGCGTCGCGTCGGTATAGATTTCAGGCTTGCCTGTAACGTAGTCACCCAAAAGTTGATAAGAGAAGTTGGTCGGGTTAGGCTCGCCATACTTGCGAGAGATATTGCTCGGCTTGATAGTTGTACCGTATTCCTTCACGTTTATAAACTTCTTCCAGCCCTGAGCCCTTGCATAAAGAGTTTTGGTTCCGGAAGGGATAACGAGCTTGCACATATTCTCATCTATTCCATCGAAAGCCATTACACCTGCAGCAGGGACGGTACGACTCTCCGAACGCAGTTCGACAAGCGACTTACATCCGTTCATTGCCTCCTTGCCAAGGCTCTCAACCGTTGCCGGTACTCTCACCTTATTGAGTTTGGCACATCCTGCGAGGGCAAAGGCATGCACCTTTGTAACGGTGTTAGGTATTACGTATTCTCCGACAGCCACCGGCGTAACGGCAATAAGTTCGGTGCCGTCTTTCGACAATATCGCATTGCCTTCAACCTTATATTCCTGTACGTCACTTGCATTTGCGAGCGTAAGGTCTTTCAAACCGCTGAGCATAGCTAACGCTCCGTCGCCTACCTTGTTTATTGTCTTAGGCAGTTTCAGTGTGCGCAGTTTGCTTGCCATATAGAAAGCCTTGTATGGAAGTTCATCATTTGCAGTGGTATATGAGTTACCATCTTCTATCAGATAAGGCACTCCGCCTGCCACGATGCGTGCCTCGGAAAGGTCGAGTGAGAACAATCTGCCCTTTGTCTTGTTGCCTTCGCTGTCAACGCCTGCCATTTCGCGCAGCAGTTTCAAGTCGCTGCTGTTGATGTCTCCCTTAACTTTCAGTTCACCGGTTTTCAACCTATCGTCTGCAGGAATTATGCTTCCCATTGTTCCTGCCTGCTCTAAGGTGATGTCTTTGTTGAGCAGTTCCACGGTTTCTCCGCTTGAAATACCAATCACCATATCCTGTTGGTACTTCCATTCGTACCCATCAACGTCGAGCAAAGATACGTCATAAAATCCGTCTCCTTCGCCATTCCAACCCCAGTTGACGCTTACTTTTCCTGTTTCATCATATCCGTCGAACACGAATTCGTGCCCAACCATCTGCCAACCGTAGTAAGAACCGCCGCCATACATCAGCGGACGACCATTGCTAAGTTCGTTGAAGATGAGATCCATCCACTCTTTTTCGGTCTTTCCGCTGTTGTTACGGTCATAGAATGTTGCCGTTTCGATACCGAAATTGCGTCTCAGTCCTTCGGCGGCTTTGTCGGTATATGCTCCTGAGCCATTGATACCGTAACTCATGTCGGAAGCAACGCCACAGTGATAGCTCAACAGTGCCACTGCCCTTCCCTGTTCTTCGGTGTATTGCCCCTCGATGTATTTGTTGAGCATATTGTCGTAATCGTAAAACGCTTCTTCAAAATTCACGGTGAAGGTTTTCTTTTTTCCTCCCTCTTGTTCCACCTCTACGGAGTGTGTTCCGATGCCGGTGGTTGGGTATTTGTTGTAAGCGAGCACCTGTGCCATTGCCGTTGCCACACAGCCAACGACGCAACGGTCGGTGTCATTGCCATAATCGTGACCGTCACCGGCGCCGGTGTCTTTTCCCGGAGGGCAACAGTTGTTGTATGGTACAGCCTGTCCCCACTTCGTGGTGCACATTGGTGCCACTGCCGCCTCATACTTCGAGGGGTCGGGTGCGACGATTTTGCGCGGCTGTCCCTTAGCAACGATAATCCGTGCAGCCTCGTCCATTGCCTCGAGCCACCACTTCAGGTTCTCGTTACTCGTTGCCATGTCGAACTTGGTGTCGCTGTAACCGAGCACCTCCGGCAGCAGGTCGTCGTTAGAAACCACGGCATACCCGCCTTCCTTGTAACCCAACACCACCGTTGCCTTTTGGCTTTTGAGTTCAATTACTTCACCCATTCGTGGCGCACGGTGCTGCTTCACGAGATGAGCGTTTATCGCCTGCTTTGCGAGCGACTTCATCTCTGCTTTTGTTCTTGGCTTTGCCGATGCCGTAACCGCGCACATCAGCACAAGCATAAAGAACAATCCTGCTTTCTTGATGTTTAACATATTAACTCGTTTAACTTTGATAGAAATAATTATTTGATTTCAATATGTAGTTGCAAAGATAATAAATATTTGTAATACAGAGAAATATAAACCGCAGTTTTGGAAACAAAACTGCGGTTTTTTTCAGTTTATCATCTTCCGAGAGCGAACAACTCCCGGATTGTCCAAGGATTGATTATCGGATGATAACCTTCTGGTTGTTGATGATATAGAGACCATTCAGACCTTCAAGGCTTGTTGCCTGCTTGCGAACAAGCTTGCCATCGATTGTGTAGATGTCAACCGGCTTGCCGTCAACAGATACTGCCTCGATGCCCGTTGTTGCCAAAACGAATGTTACCGGCTTAGACTCCTTACCGTTAGTATATACTGCCGTCACTGCGAAAGTATGGCTGCCGTCTGCCAGATCACCGATTATAGTAGTCAACTGATCACCGCTAACGTTCTTGTAGAGTTCTCCGTCGATGTAGATATTGTAGCTTGCTACTTCAGCACCGCCACCAACTGAATATTTAACATCGTCAACCATGAGTCCGAATACATCCTTCGAGGTGTGGCGTATTGCGAAGTTGGTTGCACCTTCCGGCAAATTGAATGTGAACTCTGCCCAGTCTGCCTGTGAAATCTCGCCGTCGCCTACTTTCGTGAAGCCTGCAACGTCTGTTGCATTGCCAGATGTAGTGGAGAGAACTTCAAACTTCTCAAATCCGTAGAAGCCCTGTGCGTTCTGGTCGGTTGTTGAAATCTGCTTGCCATAGAACGAAATTGTCTGTGCATTACCGGAGAGTGCAGGAGAGATGAGCCAGTGGTCTGCGTTAGGAGTGTTATTTTCTTCTGCAGGACAGAACGACAGCATGTACTGCTTACCGCTACGTGGTGCCATCCCTGCCCAGTTCGGGTTAACTGCATCGGGATTGAATACCTGCCATGCTTGAGGAATACCGGCATTGTCGAACTGCAGGTTTTGGAAACCGTAAACATACATTGCGTTACCGTCATAGAGTGTCCAGTCGCCAATGCTTCCTGAGTGAACATCCTTGGAGAGACCGCCAATGCTGAACGGAGCGAATACTGTTTCGTCGTCGAATGTTTCGGTAACTTCTGCAGCTGCTGTGTTATTAGGAGCGTCCCATGTCAGTGTGACTCTACCGTTGTTTTCAACTGCGTTGAGGTTGGTAGGAGCCGGAACGTTAGGCTGCTTGATAGGAAGAGTGATTTCAGCGATGTTGTTGTCCATGTTGAGGTCAACCTCTGTAGAAACCTCTGCTTTCAGAGCAACTTCGCCTTCGTCAAATATCGTAGTCTCATATTCGAAGTTTATTACCTTCTTTGCAAACGAACTGAGTGGTTCGTTGACAGTTTCGGTCTTTATCTTATTGCCGTTTGCATAGAAATTAACGGTGTAGCTGTTGCATACTGCAGAACCATTGTTCTCTACAGTTACCTCCACATTGGCCTTCTCGCCTGCGTTTACGCTTGCAGGAGCTGCCATAGTCACAGCAAGGTCGTCTGTATAATAATCGCGAACCATGATGTTGTCGATGATTACATGGTCTTCCTTAGATGTGAAGTTGCTTACGAAGCGCACCTGTGCATATCTGCCACCCTTGAGGCTTGTCAGGTTAATCTCAAACTTCTTATATTGGTCTGTCAGTGCAATGTCTTGGAGTTTAACCGGCTCTTCACCGTTCTTCGAACCGTAAATTGCGAGGTTAGCACCTGCGCTACCTTTCTTAGCATCGAACAATAACGTAGGATTAGCCGCAGAGTTGAGGTTCAACTTACCTGTAGAAAGGTATCCTTCGCCTGGTTGTTTAGCATACTCACTCATCTGGAAATCAAGAGCTACGCCGTCACCGTCGGTTGCTTCTGTGGATAGACCGAGTGCTGAAATATCGCTGTCGCCGTACCATGCCGAGTGTAATTTCTTATCTGCAAACCCTTCTACAAAAGGTAAATCATAAGGTTTACCTATAAAGACGCTGCCGTAAGTAAAGCTTGGGTTAGGTCCCGCCTCGTTACTTGGCTGAAGTCCGAAAGGAAGGAAATCCTGTTCTCCCTCATCCGGATTGATGCCGTTGTACTCGTATGTATTTTGGTTTCTTACGGTTGCTATCTTATTACCTAGTGTCGGGATCTTCATTCCATAGAAGTCCGTATAAACTATTTCGTGCAAATTATAATCAACTGTTGCAGGATTTACGTAACCATTGTTCACACCTTCAGAAACGAGAGCCCAACTCATTACCAATGCGCCCGGGTCTTTAATATTCAGTTCTTCAGGAAGAACAGGAATGTCGGAACCGATATACACCGACACCTTATCGCTCTTAATACCTTCTTTGCCGTCTGCACCAAAAGGAACTGCATAGTAACTGTGCATGCCGTGTGTCATGCCTTCCGTATCGTCGAAATTCAGCACCTGACCCTTGGTTACGCCTTCGAAAGTCTTAATAACGGCATCGTCACGATAGAGAACCACCTTAGAGATGTTTGTTCCGAGGTCGGCTCCGCCGATGTTCTTCGTAGGAGCAGTAACCTTAACGATTCCTTTAAGTTCGCCCAACGGAGCTGCTGTTACCTCCAATGTTGGAGCTACGGGAGATTCGGTAGAGATTGCACTTTCCTTAACTGTTATGTTCTTTGCAGAAAGATAGAACTGATTCTTGTCTGATATTCCATGTACACCAAAATAGTAATATCCGGTTTCTGCAACGAGGATAGCTTCCTTTGTGTAAGGCTGAAAGTCTTTATGAGTAACATCTTTCGGTCCGATAACAACCGTTCCGCCACTAATCGTTGCAGCATCAGGCGTGTCTGCAGCCTTAACCATCTTCACTTCGAACCTCTCGGGGAATGCCGGCAGTTCTGCCTTGATTTCTACAGTGAAATCGTAAGCCTTGTTTGCTTCGAGCTTTATTCCCGGAGTTACCAGCCAGTCGTCTGCGGCGGCAGTGGTGCTGTATTTGCATCTCGCCCAACCTGTAGGCACATAAACCCATGTTGTATTGTCTGCATTGGCATCAATTACGGTTAAGTCATTGAACAAAGCTTCTGTAGAGAAGTTGTTGTTGTAAGGAAGAGCATCAACTTTTGATGCTTTCCTGATGTTATTGCGCACCGTGGTAGCAGGAGTTGAGATGTTCTCGTTCCAAATTCTCTCAAGTTCGGCCCTGTCTGTAACACCTGCCTCGAGAGCCTTGATGAGCACATTGTCCTTTGCGAGATTACCATAGTTAACTCTCGACGTTGTCGTCTTCATTGTGGTTCCCAAATTCTGAGCAGCCTTCACAGGCCCACGAGTTTGAGCCATAGCCGGTAATGTCAGCAGCCCCGCTGCCGCAATCACCATTAAAGATGTAAGTTTCTTACTCATAATTGTTTTTTTTTAGTGAAACAAAATATATTAACTAATAATTAAGGTATTAAGTTTTTCCGAGTATTTGAGATGCGCTTTTATACGACTTTTTCCCTACATGTTAGTTATGCGCGTGCCGTTCATAGCCGTTAGCAAAACTTTTGATGTTGGCAAATTTATAAAAAAAGACAATAACTTCCAAATATTTTCACAATTATTTTTGCATTTTGCTAAAAAAATATTATATCTAAAGTCAAAACGTTACTCATATAACGCGGAGTTTTTAGGCAGAAAGGCAGAATTCTTTTGGCAGAAAGACGGAATAGCCTCGGAAGAAAGACAGAAATGGATTATATACTTTCAGACTGCGGTTAATGTGTGACGAGTAAATGATTTGGTATTTAATGAAAAGTAAAACCGCCGAAATCAGTGACCAAATTCGGCGAAATTGCAAAGTAAAATCGGCGAAATTGCCGGTTAATTTCGCCGATTTTGTTTTATCTGATGTGTGCTTTCTCCAAGCCATTGACAGCCAATGGGAATGTAGGTGCGGCTTAACGCTAAAAGAACTGTTTCTTTGATAACGGCAATGCGCAGCCAAAGCACGTAAGACTTTTTTAATAAGTTTCCGTAAATAGCATGGAAATTACTGCAACACAAATTTCCGGCATCTTTTGTCTTTATGTCAAAACACATTATGTCTTCATGTCTGAAAAAATCTGTCAGATGGCATAAATAGTCCCCTCCTTCACCTCAAAATGTATTTCCATCCCATAAAACGTCATCCCATACACGCGTTTCGCATCGCTCTGAACGCGCGGTCGCGGGTCGAGTTCCAGCACCCCTGCAAGAGCCTTCTGCTGTTCTTCGGAGAGTCGCGACCGCAGTTGCTCACCGATTACCACCGGCATCTTACCCCACTCCGTGCTGTCCACAAACCCCGAGCGGGCATCCGCTTTGCTGTCGCAATACCTCACATACGGCTTTATGTCGAGTATCGGAGTGCCGTCCATCAGGTCTGCGCCGCGCACAGATATCACCGGACCTCGCTTTCCGTCAATTTCCACCTTATTTATATATACGCACGAGAGCCCGATGGGATTTGGTCGGAAAGGCGACCGGGTGGCAAACACTCCGAGACGGCGGTTCCCTCCAAGGCGAGGAGGGCGCACGGTGAGGCTGCCGTCGTGCTGCGGATTGGCAGAGAAGAGCCATATAATCCACAGGTGACTGAACTCTTCAAGACCGCGCACGGCATCGATATTGCGAAACTTAGGCTCGAAAACGATTTCGCCAACCAGTTCATCTACCAGTCCGCTCTGCCGGGGTATGCCGAACTTACTGCCGAACGGCGAGTGAAAATATGCTATAGGTTCCATTTTAAAACGATATTATTGAAAAGCATTAACTTCATTTCTGACAAGGGAACCACGCCCCATGCCGATTGCAAATATAAGAAAATAAATCCTAAAGGCTGTGTGTTTGACAGGGAAAGTTGTTTTTTCGGAAATAATTCGCTATCTTTGCAGATACTAAAAAACACATTAAAGGCTATGGAAATACTATTTGTTCTGGTGGGACTCGCGGTGGGCATCGTCATCGGAATGCTCTACGGGCGTGGGAAAACCGGAGCTCTCACGGCAGAGACCGAGATGCTGAGGCAGCAGATGCAGCAGGCACGACATGACAGTGACGAGCGTCACCGCGAAGCAATGAACGAACAACAGGTGCGGTTTAACGAGGTGATAGAAAAGGTGAAGGCTGAAATGCAGGCTGCCACAAGCGACATGCTGAAACAACGTCAGCAGGAATTTGCAGAGCAGAGCAACAACAGTATCGGACAAATCGTTGACCCGCTGCGCAAGACTATCTCCGACATGCGGCAGGCTCTGAACGACAACACGCTGCGGCAGACGTCGATGACAAGCGAGATGCGTGCCAACATAGAGAATATGATGAGGCAGAGCGAGGCGGCACAGCGCAGTACCGAAGAACTGACACGGGCATTCAGGCATGAGACTAAGTTACAGGGCGACTGGGGAGAGGCGGTGCTCGACGAACTGCTTGAGTCGCAAGGACTCCACCGTGGCATACACTACGAGACACAAGCCACGATGAGGGATGCACGGGGCAACGTGATAAGACCGGACTACGGGGCTAACCTGCGACCGGACATCATAATGCACCTCGACAAAAACCGCGAACTGATAATCGACTCCAAGGTGTCGCTGTCGAGCTTCATCGATTATGTCAACGCCGAAAATCCGGAAGAGAGACAACGTCACCTGAAAGCTCATGTGGAGAGCATACGCCGGCACGTGAAGGAACTGTCAGACAAAGACTACTCCTCATACATACAGCCCCCGAAGGTGAAAATGGACTACGTGATAATGTTCATGCCTAACACCGGCGCGCTGTGGACAGCTCTCAAGGCGCAGCCCGACCTGTGGCGCAAGGCAATGGAGAGCAATGTGTTCATCGCAGACGAGCAGACGCTCTTCGCCGCCCTGCGCATCATCAACCTCACTTGGACACAGATTGTGCAGGCAGAGAACCATGAGAAGGTGTATCGGCTGGCAGAGGAGATGCTCGACCGCGTGGGTAAGTTCATGAAAAGCTACGAGGAAATGGGGAAACAGATTACCCGACTACAGAAAGTTTACGAGGAAGGGGAGAAGAAACTCACGCCCGGCGGGCAGAGCATCATAACGACATCGATGAAACTAATGAAACTCGGAGCGCGCCAAAACCCAAAAAATCCTGTTGCAGGCACAGATGACACCGACATCATCGAGCAACTCCCGGCAGACAATGCCTACCCCGACGACAACACTCATTTGGAAGAAAGGCAGGAAGAAAATCCGCAAGAAAAACAGGAAAAAAGTGACGATTGAAAGAAAAAAACGCACCATATATTTGGAGATATAAAATAATAACCGTACCTTTGCACGCGCTTTAATAAAGCAACCGAGAACACGGTGCCCGTAGTTCAGTTGGTTAGAGCGTCAGATTGTGGTTCTGAATGTCATGGGTTCGAGTCCCATCGGGCACCCCACAAAGAGCAAGCGGAAATCCTTCAGACAAAGGACTTCCGCTTTTCTCATCATCTGTGGAAAGATTGAAGCAAGGAGAATGTAAGATATAAAAAACTTTATAATAACATTAAAGCCGCCGGCACGTAAAGTACAGGCGGCTTTATATTGCCTCAACAGCGGCTCTGAAACCTTGCGGGAGCACGCTTTGGGTGGAGCTGGCGGGAGTCGAACCCGCGTCCAAACAGGGAAACCATACGCTTTCTACACGCTTATTTCGGTCTTGATTTTCGAGCAATGGCAAGACCCGAACCACCAACCACTGCCTTATCCTCTTAACTTCACCCAGCAATCGAGGCATTACCGGGCTATTCCCGATTTTGCTGCACCGCTATATCAAAGAGCCTCGGGACTACGGCTTTTGAGCGATGTCTCGTTCCACTAACCTTGTAGCGGAATAAAGCCGGTAAACTACTGTACTTCGTTTAGGCAGCGAGAGCATAATTGTTGTTGCCAGATAAATTTGACGACCATTGGGATTTAGGAGCCAACAGCCAACGCTCCGCGTGCTTACGTACCATTCCGGCCTGCTGTCAAATCCAGTCAACCCCGGCATGTTTGGCACATACATTATAGTATATATGGGTTGCAAAGTTAGCCATTTTTATTCGAACCGGCAAATTTTATATCAAAAAATATAACATAATGCAGTTTTATTGCATCTGCCACGGAATATGAAAAAAAATATATGTAACTTTGCAACATTTCGTGAAAAAATATGTTATATAGTACATAAAGATGTAGAATTCCTAAGCAGATGGAACAAAACGATACCGACTTGCAAAGTAGCCACGATGCCATGAACACCCTGCAAAGAGCCGTAAAAAGGCTTTTCGACGTTGTTGGGGCTGCTTTGGCATTGGTGTTGCTGTCGCCCTTGATGCTGGTATTCGCGATACTGCTGAAGATGCAGCGCAACGGTCCTGCCATATTCTGCCAAGAACGCATCGGCAAGGGTGGGAAACCATTCACGATATACAAGTTCCGAACGATGAGTAAGGACAATGAGAAAGACGGTCCGCAGCTTGTGCCTCACGCAGAAGGAGTGGCATCGACGGGACTTGAACGCTTCCTGCGCTCGCATCATCTTGACGAACTGCCGCAGTTGTGGAACGTGCTGCGCGGGGATATGTCGGTGGTCGGTCCACGTCCGGAAAGGAAATTCTTCATAGATAAGATAATGGAGTATGACAAACGCTACCCGATAATCTACGAGATACGACCGGGACTCACGTCGGAGGCGACGCTCTACAATGGATATACAGACACCATCGAGAAGATGATAAAGCGTCTTGAGATGGACATAAATTATCTTGAGACGCGCTCGTTGACGGGCGATTTGAAGATAATGACAAACACAGTGGTGAGCATTGTGTGCGGGAAAAAGTTCTGAGAAATTAGGATTTGTAGACAGCCGGGAATACCGGCATCCGTTTAAATACGATAAAAAGAATATGAGAAGATTATTTATAATAACATTCCTGCTGGGCTTGTGTTCGCTGGGAACATTTGCCCAATCTACCATGACCGACGAACAGGTGATGCAGTTTGCCGCAAGGGAGTATGAAAAAGGCACCTCACAGCAACAGATTGTGACAAAACTCATGCAGCGTGGAGTTGACATCAACCAGATACGCCGCGTGAAAAACACATACGACCGAATGAAAAACAAGCAGGGATTAGGCACTGTGGATGACCCCCAGGCGCCACAATCCCGCCTGCGCAACAACAACGGTAACAAGAAGGAACAGACCAAACGGGAAATGGAAGACCAGCGAACGAAGGCACAGCGCAATTCGTCGCAGAGGGTCCAAAATGTGCGCGAAGCACGCCATACATACGATGAGGCTGACGAAGACTTCATGGAAATCAACAGCCGGTTGGGCACAATGCTGCCAGACTCGCTTGAAATGCTGTACGCCGAAGAGGGTAAACGCAAGGTTTTCGGTCGCGACATATTCAACAACAAGAACCTTTCCTTCGAACCGAACATGAACATTGCCACACCGCAGAACTACAGATTAGGTCCCGGCGATGCAGTGTTCATCGACATCTACGGTGCATCGCAACGAACGATAGATAGCACGGTGAGCCCGGACGGAAACGTTACGATAGAGGGTTTCGGTCCTGTTCAAGTGTCGGGGCTGACCGTAGAGCAAGCCAATTCGAAACTGCGTTCCACGCTCGGGGCGCGCTATAGCAGCAGTCAGATACGCCTCACGGTGGGACAGACACGCACAATCATGATCAACGTCATGGGAGAAGTGAAAGCACCGGGCACCTACACGCTGTCGGCTTTCGCAACCGTATTCCACGCATTGTATATGGCAGGCGGTGTAAACGACCTCGGAACAATGCGAAACATCAAGGTCTATCGCAATAACAAACTCGTTTCCACGGTCGATATATACGACTATATACTTAACGGAAAACTCTCAGGCAACGTGCGTCTTGCCGACAACGACGTCATTGTGGTGGGTCCTTACGACTGTCTTGTGAACATAACAGGAAAGGTGAAACGCCCGATGTACTATGAGATGCGCCGCAACGAGAGCGTGGGAACATTGCTGAAATACTCCGGAGGGTTCACCGGCGATGCCTACACCAAGTCGGTAAGACTCGTCAGAAAGACCGGACGCGAATACTCGGTGTATAACGTTGACGAGTTCGATATGAGTTCATTCCACCTCGCCGACGAAGATTCCGTGACCGTAGATTCCATAATTCCGCGCTTCTCCAACATGGCAGAAGTGAAAGGAGCGGTGTTCCGCCCGGGCATGTATCAGGTAGGCGGCAACATCACCACGGTGCGCGAACTTCTCGCATCGTGCGAGGGTGTGACCGAGGAGGCCTTCACCGCGCATGCCGTGATGCACCGAATGAAGGAAGACCGCACTCTGCAGGTAATCCCCGTTGACATCGACGTAATAATGAAAGGCACCGCGCCCGACATCGCATTGAAGCCAAACGATGTGCTGTTCGTACCAACCAAACAGGAGATGATGGAGGAACAGACGATAACAATACACGGTGAAGTGCAATATCCCGGAGTATATAAATATGCTGATAACGAGACTCTTGAAGACTTCGTGCTGCAAGCCGGAGGACTGAAGCAGACCGCCTCGACGGTGAAAGTGGATGTGGCACGGCGTGTCAGCGACCCGAAAGCGTTCCAAACCGACTCTATCATTGCACGCACATACAGTTTCGCACTGAAAGACGGATTTGTAATCGACGGCGAACCGGGCTTCACGCTGATGCCGTTCGACGAAGTATATGTCCGCAAGAGCCCGGGATTTTACAAGCAACAGAACGTTATCGTGGAAGGCGAAGTGATGTTCGGAGGCACCTATACGCTTGAAAGAAAGAACCAAAGGCTTAGCGACGTAATCAAGGCAGCCGGCGGAGTGAACGACCGTGCATACACAAAGGGAGCGCGACTCGAACGAAGGTTTACTCCCGAAGAGCGCATGCGCACCGAGACTTTGCTTAATATGGCAAAGTCAAACTCCAACGACAAAGACTCTATCAACGTCAACAAGATAGACATCGGAGACGTATATTATGTTGGTATTGAGCTTGATAAGGCTTTGGCAGAGCCCGGTAGCGACGAAGACATCGTGCTCCGTGAAGGCGACCGACTTATCGTTCCGCAATACACAAGCACGGTAAAGGTGAGCGGCGACGTGATGTATCCCAACACCGTGGGTTATCAGAAAGGAAAACGTGCGGGCTATTACATCGACCAAGCCGGTGGCTGGGGCAACCGCGCAAAGAAGAGACACACCTTCATTATATATATGAACGGCAAGGTGGCGCGAGTGGCTCACAACGCGAAACCAGAACCGGGATGCGAGATTTTCGTGCCAAGCAAGGCTCCACGCGACCCGCGTGCGCTCTCGCAAACCCTTTCGATAGCATCGAGCGTGGCATCATTCGCAACCATAATAGCCACATTGGCAAACATCATTAAGTAGGAACGCGGTCTTAACACCCTGAAAACAACTTGACATGGAAGATAAAAACAGATTGAACGCAATAGACTTCAAGACCATCATAACAAGGGTATGGCATAAGAAGAAACTGTTCTTCAAAGTCATTCCGGTGGTTTTCGTACTGTCGGTGGCATACATACTGTGTATTCCGCGAACCTATACCACGCAGACGAAAATGGCACCCGAAATATCAAATCCAATGGCAGGAGGGTCGCTAAGTTCCCTTGCCTCCACCTTCGGCATCAACCTCGGCAACATGCAGAACAATGATGCCATCACTCCCCTGCTCTATCCTGAACTCATACAAGACAACAAGTTCGTATTCGACCTTTTCAGCATAAACGTCAAAAGTACCGATGGCGAGATAGAAACCACCTACTACGACTATCTGAAAAACCGTCAGAAACAGCCGTGGTGGGGCGGAATATTGGGTGGCATAACACGCCTTTTCGCCCCAAAAGACACCTTACAAGGGGGCGGAAAGGGCAACGATAAAAACCCATATTACCTCTCACGCAACGACGAAAAGATAGTTGATGCCGTGAGAAAGAGCGTCAACATAATGATTGACAAGAAGACCGGAGTGATTACTATCACCACAACGGCGCAAGACCCACTGATATGCAAGACACTGGCAGACTCCGTAAGGTCATACCTGCAGGGATGTATCACGGAATATCGCACGAGCAAGGCGCGCATAGATGTGATGCACTACAAGAAGCTTACGGCTGATGCAAAAGCCAACTACGAGAAAGCCCGCCAACTTTACGGCGGTTATGCCGATGCCAACACCGACGTTGTGCTCGCCAGTTTCAGGGCAAAGCAGACCGACTTGGAGAACGACATGCAGTTGAAGTTCAACACCTATACTGCCATGAACACCCAGTATCAGGCGTCGCTTGCGAAACTACAGGAAAACACGCCGGCATTCACGATGATACAGGGGGCGGCAGTGCCCTACAAGGCTTCAGGTCCTAAGCGCATGGTGTTCGTGCTCGGCATGATGTTCTTCGCGTTCATAATCCTCGTTCTGCACTGCATAAAAGATGACATTGTCGCTCAATTCAAGAGTTGATACACCTAAAAACGGCTTTGTATTGTCGGTCTATGCTAAAAAAAATTTTAGAGAAATATGTAAGTTCAGCCTATAGACAGAAGATATATTCAAACCTTTTCTGGTCGTTGTCGGGGAAGTTGGTCAATCTGTTAGGGTCGTTATTCGTGGGTATCTTGGTGACGAGATACTTAGGACCCGAACAGTTCGGACTCATGAACTATGTCATCAGTTACGTCATGCTGTTCCAGATTTTGGCAAGTTTCGGTCTCGACAGCATTGAGATACGCGAAGAAGCACGCAACAAGGAGGAATACAACCGTTATGTAGGGACGGCTTTCTACACAAAACTTGCATTGGCAGCAGCCGTCTTTATACTATGTGTCGGGACATCCTTATTCCTCGAAGCCGACCGTTTCACCACCTGCATGGTTGCCCTCTACTCACTGTCCATGATGGCAAACTGTTTCAGCGTGATACGAAACTACTTCATGGCAATCGTCGATAACGAATACATTGTGAAGTCGGAGATGGCGAGGGTCGGTATAGGTGCATTGATAAAGGTTCTTCTCATCATCTTCGACGCCGGACTTACATGGTTCATCGCTGCCACCACTTTCGACACTTTGCTCGTTGCCGGCGGCTATCTGATGTCTTATATCAAGAAGATCGGAAGTCCCGGAGCATGGACATTCGACATAAAAACCGCAGTCTTCCTGCTCAAGGAGTCGTTCCCTCTGATGCTCACCAGTGCCGCAGTGGTCATCTATCAACGCATAGACCAAGTGATGATAGGTCAAATCCTCAACAACAGTGCGGTGGGACTCTTCTCCGTGGCAGCACGCATTGTCGATATAATAATCTACATCCCTTTCGTTCTCAGCGACACCCTCACCCCTGTTCTTGTATCCACGAGGGAGAAGTCGGAGGAAGAATACCGCAGTCAGGCACAGCGTTTCATCAACATATCCTTTTGGTCAACGTTCCTCATAGCACTTATCACATCCGCCGCATCCAAGTGGATTCTACTGCTGTTGTTCGGTCAGCAGTACATCGAAGCCACTCCCGTGCTTGCCGTTCTCGCCTTCAAGAGTGTCACGGTGGCACTGTCGAGTTCTGCCGGCAAGATGCTTATAATTGAAGGTTTGCAGAAATGGGCGATACTGCGAGACATCACCGGGTGCATCATCTGCGTCTCATTGAACTTAATTCTTCTGCCTCACTACGGCATTCTTGCCGCTGCCGTAATCGCCATTCTCAGCAATCTCGCGGCAGGTTATCTCTCTGATGCGTTCATACCGGCATACAGGCACATCTTCGTAAGGCAGACAAAGGTGTTCATGGGAGGCTGGAAAGACCTGACCTATTTCCTCAAACAAAATAAGCAGTAGCCATGTTTTTCATTCCGTTCATATTCTTCCTCCTGCTCACAGTCCACTGGTGGAGAACCCACAAAGGGTTAGACCTGTGCACCTACATGTCGGGGCTGTATGCCCTCACCACCTTTCTGGGCATCGTCATCGTGCTCAGCGACCTCACAGACGCCGGCGGAATACTCTTTGACCGTTATGACCTTGAACTTAATGCCCTGCCTACGGTGATTTTCTGCATCACCATCGCCATTGGCATACTGCCTTTTTCGCTCATCCACAGCCGTGAGATAAGAACCATTTCAAACAATAGCCCGCGCCTCGTTACGATAATAAGTTGTCTGCTCATCGGTGTCGCGCTGCTCAATTTCTGGCTTGTTGCCGACTCCACGGCAGAGATTTTGGGCGGCGACCTTGAGACAGTGAGGCGTGCTCACTATGAAGGTATAGAGACACCGGCTGAAGCCAAGGCACAGACTCTGCCCTCCATACTCGGTTATCTCTACTATCTGAAACTGTCAACCCTCATTGCCCTCCCCCTGTTTTTCTACTATGCGTGCTTCACGCAGCGCAATAAGATATTCACCGGACTGCTGTTTTTCGCCTCGCTCACCACTCCCATATCAGCCCTGCAGGCAGCCGACAGGACAGAGTTCATTCTCTATTCGCTGATGTTCCTGTGCTGTGTCATCTTCTTTTGGAAAAACATGAGCAGGAAGTTCAAGCGCAAGATGTTCATCATAGGCTCCCCGATAGCATTGATAATAGCCATATACATCATCGCTGTGTCTGCCGCGCGCTTCGGAGACCGAGACGAGGGGACACAGGGCGGCATCATACAGTATGCCGGGCAGAACTATCTCAACTTCTGTTATTTCTGGGAGAACGCCAGATACGATGAGATATGCTCCGAGCGTGAGTTCCCGATGATCAACCACTTCGTGATGAAAATCGACTCCAACAACACGCGCCGCAACGAGCGTTCGGGGCGTCAGGGCTTCTTCATCAGCGTGTTTGCATCATACGTGGGCGACATCATGCTCGATTTGTCACCCGTGGGAATGGTGATTTGGATATTTTTCTATTTCTTGATTAACATGTTGATAATCAAGAGACGACGCCGAGAGGAGTTCGACATCGGTGAGATACTGGCTATCTTCGTGTCTGCCGTAATCCCGATATTCGGCATATTCTACTACAAGTACGCATTTTGGCACTATACGCTGATGTTCTTGATGGTGTTCATAGTCTATTTTTCGTCAGGACTCAGCAACAAACTTCAGCCAACCGGATATGAAGATGATGGAGAGGAAACAGCATAGGATTTTCGCCGTCATAGTGACGTGGAACGCCATGAGACATTCGTGGATTGACCGTTGCCTGCGCAGCCTGCGGTCGAGCACAGTCGCCGTGACTCCCATTGTCATCGACAACGGCTCCACAGACGGCACACGGCAGCACGTACCGGCGGAATATCCCGAGGCGGTATGGCTGCCACAAGACACCAACCTCGGCTTCGGGCGTGCCAACAACGTGGGGTTCCGCTATGCCTTGGAGCACGAGGCAGACCATGTACTGCTGCTCAATCAAGACGCGATGATAATGCCCGACACCCTGTCGCTGTTGCTCAAGCAAAGCGACGGCGAGTCGCTTCTCTCGCCAATCCACCTGAACGGCAACGGTACTGCTTTCGACATCAACTTCGAAAGAAACACCTTGATGCCGGCAAACCGCCTCCCGCGCACCATTGACGGGTGCAGGGCAACACCGGGCAGGGTTGAAACCGGAGAGGTGTGTGCCGCATGCTGGCTGATGCCCATAAGCATGCTGAAGGAGATTGGAGGCTTCAATCCGCTCTTCTTTCAGTATAGCGAAGACAACAACTACTACGACCGCATGCTCTTCCACAAGAAAAAGACTTTCATAATACCGGCAGCAGAGATGTGGCACGACAGGAAAACCTACGGCAGCGAGGACGTCTATGACCACAGACTCCTGCGACGCACCATGCTGCTTGCCGCCTGCGACATAAACGCTTCGTTCCTCACAGTAGCCAAGGAGATAGCGTGGCAACTGAAGGTTTGCTACGTCATGAAACTGCCGCGCCGCGAATATGTCGTCGGCACGTTCTCGGCAGAACTTGCATGGCTGTTGTCCCGTGCCGGCAGAATAATGAAATCGCGCCGGAAAGAGAAAACCATCGGCATGCACTGGATACCCACAAATCAAGCCCGCGAGACATGAGAATAACCTACCTGCTCAATTCCACACGCCTGCAAAACGGCGCAACAAAGTCTTTCATGGCTCTTCTTGAAAATGCCGTGAAAGCCGGTGTGGAGCCCACTGTTGTGGTTCCCGACAGCAATGGGGTTCACGACAAACTCGTGTCTATGGGGCTCGACGTGCTGGTGTTGAACTACCGTCCTGCCGTTTATCCGTGGCTCGACTCATGGTCTGATGCCCTCCTCTTCCTCCCCCGGCTGATGGGGCGCATATACCTGAACCGCAGAGCGTCGAAAAAACTTGTGAAACACCTGAAAAACAATGCCACAGACATCATCCATACCAATGTAAGCGTGATTGACGTGGGCTTCATGGCTGCAAAGAAACTTCACGTTCCGCACATATATCATATCCGCGAATATGCCGACAAAGACTTCAACATGTTCCACTATCCCACAAAACGGCATTTCATCAGCCGGCTGCAGTCGCCCCGCTGTTACTCCGTCTGCATCACAAACGATATCCGGAAGCACAACAAGCAGGAGTCTAACCTGAGATCAACGGTGATATACAACGGCATCTCCCACTCCGCAACATGCAGCACCGGACAAGCCTCAACAGGCGCAGACTCTGCAATCGGCAGTACCCCTTACTTCCTTTTTGCCGGCAGGATAGAAGAGGCGAAGGGCATTGACATGCTGATGCAGGGCTACATATCCTATGCCCGACAGTGCAAAAGCTCACCACTGCCGCTTTATCTCGCAGGCGACATCCCCAACCAAGCCATAAAGCAGGCAGTGGAAAACGATGCGGCACAGAACGGATTGGAAGGGAAGGTGAAGTTTCTCGGTGCCCGAAACGACATGGAAAACCTCATGAGGGGGGCAAGGGCAATAATCATAACGTCAAGATTTGAAGCCTTCGGGCGTTGCATGCCGGAGGCCATGCTGTGCGGATGTCTCGCAATAGCGCGAAACACCGGCGGCACATTGGAACAACTTGAGAACGGAAAACGGTTCACAGGAGAAGACATCGCGCTCCGCTTCGATACCCCCGACGAACTTTCCGGCATGCTCCGCAAGGCTGAAACAATGTCTGACGAGGAGTATCGCAGCATAACCAATAATGCGCTCAAAACCGTCAAGGAACTCTATTCTCCCGAAACTTACGCCAATTCCATACTATCTCTCTACCGAAAGATACTCTCCCGCCGACCTGTTCATAACAAAACATAAAGCAAAATCGCCGAATTTGCCGACCAAAATCGGCGAAATTACTTCTCAATTTCGGCGATTTTACAAAACAATTCCGCCGATTTTACTCTCCAACAGGATATGTAACATTAAGCCTTTCGGCATCTGTTGCCGTGCGATTGCTTATGTTCTATAATCTTATTGTGTGCGAATTGCCGGTTACAGCATACATGCCCACCCGAACTTACGAACTATCTCTTTCAGCAAATTTCGGTCGCTCACGGGGATTGTAACAGCAACCGTTTCGCGTGCATTGTCTCTTTCGGCTATATTTGCAGAGTCTATATCATAGTTTGTCTGCATGTTCAGCAACATTTCTGCAGGTATGCCGAGCACTTTCTCCAAAGATAATGCCACGGAAAGAGAGATACCCCGCTTACCGTTAATGGTCTCGCTAAGCACGGAAGGCTTCACTCCCGTTGCTTCCGACAGTTCCTTCTGCGTCATCTTACGCTCTTTCAATTCGTCTTTTATCAACTCTCCGGGATGTGTTGCGGAGAATGGAGTTCTGATATTTTTACTCATAATGCTTGGATATTTCAAATAACAATGTGTTAACTACAATACCTTTCTCATCGGGCATAGAATGAAAAAGCAGCCGATATTGGTCGTTTATCCAAACGGCGTCCACCCCTTTCAGGTTGCCTTTTTTCTTTTCGTAATGCAGCGATTTGATAAAGTATAAATCTTCAATACGACGTGCTGCCCTAAGATAATCAACCACTTTTACATAGCGTTTTATAATATCCTGCGACAGGCGTCTGTATTTATTGTCTTTCGTGTGCCCATCGGTGTAAAGTTCTTCCAATGCCACATTATCAAACTCAATGTTCATTATGTCTATCGGTTTCCATGTGCAAATATAGCATTATTTATTGAATTATTATCAAAATTGCGATTTTTATTTTTGTGTTACGTATAAATCACACCCCATTATTAACATTTTACAATACATACATACTATGTTTTTGGCTTCACTACCGGTCAATATCGAAAAAAACATCTAACTTTGCAGCGACATTAAAGGAATGGAAATAACAGACTTATTGGGTGAATATGCCGGGTCGCAGCAGGTGACTGCACTGGCGCACATACTGGAAGACAAATCCACGGAGAGCGTTTTCCTGCAGGGATTGGTGGCTTCTGCCGCACCGGTGATGTTCGCAGCAGCCGGCATGAAAACGCCGAAGACAATACTTTTCATACTTCAGGACGCTGACGAGGCAGCCTATTTCTACAACGACATGAAGCAGATGCTGGGGGCAGAACGGGTGTTCTTCTTCCCCTCATCATACCGCCGGCAGGTGAAATACGGGCAGAAAGACCCGGCAAACGAAATCCTCCGAACCGAGGTGCTCACAAAACTGCAGAACGCCACGGGACTGCTCTACATAGTGACAGAACCCTCTGCAGTGGCAGAACTCGTGGTATCGAAGAAAGTTCTCGACGAAAGGAGTATCTCGCTGACCGTGGGACAGACCGCCGACACGATGCAACTGCGGCACGAGATGCGCGACCTTGGCTTCACAGAAGTGGACTACGTGTATGAACCGGGGCAGTTTGCCACCCGAGGCAGCATAGTGGATGTGTTCAGTTACAGCAGCGAATATCCGTTCCGCATCGACTTCTTCGGTGACGAGATTGACACGATACGCACCTTCGACGTGAAGAGCCAGCTCTCAAGAGAGCGTAAGGAGCACATCAGGATAGTGCCGGAAACGACGACTCTTTCCGACGAGAAGACGCCTTTCCTGCAGTTCCTGCCCGAAGGTTCAATCTTGGCAATGAAGGACTTCCTATACGTCCGCGAAACGATTGACCGCATCTACCGCTACGGATTTTCACAACAGGCAATGGCAGAGCGCATGGAGGGACTCACGGAAATGGAACGCCACGTGCTCACAAGGCAGATGACGGCAGAGCAGACGCTGTGTCCCGGAAGCCGCTTCACCGATGACGCCCTGCGGCTGAAGCGCGTAGAGTTCGGCACGAAACCCACAGGGACACCGCAGGCAACACTGAAGTTCGACATCTCTCCGCAACCTTTGCTGCACAAGAATTTCGAACTGCTGAAACAAACGCTCGAAGACTATGCCCTGAAAGGCTATCGGCTGTATATCCTCGCAGACAGCAGGAAACAGCAGGAGAGACTGAGGGAGATTGTAAGCGAGCCTTTCGAGCCTGTGAGTCCTACCATACACGAGGGCTTTGCCGATAATTCGCTGCGCCTGTGCCTGTTCACCGACCATCAGATTTTCGACCGTTTCCATCGCTACAGCCTTAAATCAGACGCGGCAAGGGCAGGAAAGATGGCTCTCACGATGAAGGAACTGCAGGAAATGGAGATAGGTGACTACGTGGTGCATGTGGACTTCGGAGTGGGCAAGTTTGCGGGGTTGGTACGCACCCCGGTGGGAAACAGTTATCAGGAAGCGATAAGAATTGTATATCAGAACAACGACAAAGTTGACGTGTCGATACATTCGCTCTACAAGATTAGCAAATACCGACGTCACGACACCGACAAACCGCCCAGACTTTCAACACTCGGCACCGGCGCATGGGACAGGCTGAAGGAGCGCGCCAAGACGAAGATAAAGGACATCGCACGTGATCTTATAAAACTGTATGCCGCACGGCGCAGGGAACGGGGCTTCGCTTTCGCTGCCGACTCGTTCATGCAGCACGAACTGGAGGCGAGTTTCCTCTATGAGGACACGCCCGACCAACTGAAGGCAACTAACGACGTGAAGGCAGACATGGAGGCTCCACGACCTATGGACAGGTTGGTATGCGGCGATGTGGGCTTCGGAAAGACAGAGGTGGCTGTGCGCGCTGCGTTCAAGGCTGCATGCGACTCGAAGCAGGTGGCAGTAATGGTGCCGACAACGGTGCTGGCATACCAGCACTATCAAACATTCAAAGGCAGGCTCAAGGGCATGCCGGCGAGGGTTGACTATCTATCAAGGGCGCGCTCGGCAAAGCAGACAAAGCAGGTGCTCGAAGACCTGAAAGAGGGCAGGATTGACATCATAATAGGAACTCATAAACTGATAGGCAAGACGGTGGAGTTCAAAGACCTCGGACTGCTTATCATCGACGAGGAACAGAAGTTCGGAGTGGCAGTGAAGGAGAAACTGCGCAAGATGAAGACCAACGTTGACACGCTGACGATGAGTGCCACGCCGATACCGCGCACGTTGCAGTTCTCCCTGATGGGAGCACGAGACATGAGCATAATACAGACACCGCCGCCAAACCGCTTCCCGGTGCAGACCGAGGTGCACACTTTCGACAAAGACGTGATAGTGGATGCCATAAACTTCGAGATGAGCCGCAACGGGCAGGTGTTCTTTGTGAACGACAGGATAAACGGATTGCCTGAAATAGCAAGCCTAATCAAAAGAAATATCCCCGACGCACGCATCGCAATAGGGCACGGACAGATGAAACCGGAGGAACTGGAGAAGACCGTGATGGGCTTCATGAACTACGACTACGACGTGCTGTTATCCACAACAATAGTGGAGAACGGCATCGACATATCTAATGCCAACACCATAATAATCAACGACGCACACCGTTTCGGACTGTCGGACCTGCACCAGATGCGCGGCAGAGTGGGCAGAAGCAACAAGAAAGCGTTCTGTTATATGCTCGCACCGCCCCTTTCTTCGCTCTCACAGGAAGCCCGCCGCCGACTCGAAGCTCTTGAAACGTTCTCCGAACTGGGCAGTGGCTTCAACCTCTCGATGCAGGATCTCGACATCAGAGGTGCGGGAAATCTGCTCGGGGCAGAACAGAGTGGATTTATGGAGGACCTCGGATATGAGACGTATCAGAAAATCCTAACCGAGGCTATGGTGGAACTGAAAGAGGAGGAGACCGCCGAAATGATGAATAAGGAGGGCGGCAGAGGCACAACGGAGGTCGGCTTGGCAACACGACAGGGCGCAGGCTATGGCACAGAAGGCGACGAAGGAAACTGCTGGGTGGCTGACTGCGCTATCGAGAGCGACCTTGAAATGTATTTCCCCGACACCTACGTGCCGTCGTCGTCGGAGCGTATGCTTCTCTATCGGGAACTCGACCTCATCAAGAGCAACGACGACCTGAAACGTTACCGCGCAAACCTCATCGACCGCTTCGGACCGGTGCCGCGCGAGGGTGAGGAACTGTTGCAGGTGGTTGCACTGCGCAGGACAGGGCGGAGATTAGGGTGCGAGAAGATAATAATGAAGCAAGAGCACATGATGCTCTACTTTCCCGGCAATACCATGAGCCCGTATTTCCAAAGCAGGGCGTTCGGCAAGATGATAGAATACATGGCTGCGAACCCCGAAAGGTGCTTGCTGCGCGAGACACCGAGACGCTCTATGTCTATCAAGAAGGTCAAGTCGGTGAGCGAGGCGGTGCAGATACTGAGGGCGATAGAGAAGTGCTGACCGCAAACAGACATGCCATTTACCGCAGTTTACGAACATAGGAAGTGGTTTTACCCCATGTATAAATAAAAATATGGTATGCTTTTATGAAGCACACCATATTTTTATTTACAGCCTTTTTATGGCGGTTTAGTCCTGCCAAGGCTTGTATCTGAAGATTGTCGGAGCGGTTTCAGAGCCTTCCTCCTCCTCTTCCTCTACTTCTATCTCTACCGGCTTTGCCAATGCTCCGCCTTCGTTACCATCAATAAAACCATTATTGTTAGGACTGAAAAACACAAATCCATCCATCAGGTCTGTACCTTTCAAAACGCAGGTTAAGGGGATTATATATGTTCTCTTTTTCATTTTATTTTCTATTTGGATTATCATT
>JAQYET010000075.1 GCA_028723525.1 Prevotellaceae bacterium | reverse complement strand
TGAACCGGATGAGGGATACTTCACCGAGACACTGGCCAAAATATACATCAAGCAGGGGAGATATGAACAGGCATTGGAAATAATTCAGCGATTAAATTTGAATTATCCAAAAAAAAATAGTTACTTTGCAGACCAATTACGTTTTTTAGAGAAATTAATATTAAACAATAAAATAAACAAATAAGAAAATGATGTACACATTATTCGTTGGACTCATCGTTCTTGCATCCTTGTTGATGGTGGGAATCGTATTGATCCAAGAGTCAAAAGGAGGCGGTTTGGCTTCCAACTTCTCATCTTCAAACGCTATCATGGGCGTTAGAAAAACGACCGACGTCATCGAAAAAGCTACATGGGGTTTGGCCATCGCCATGGTCGTCTTGAGCGTAGCATGCGCCTATGTGGCTCCTCACTCAGCCAGCAGTCAGAGTGTGTTGGAGAAGACCGCTACAGAGACACAGACCACCAACCCGAACACAACGCCTGGATTTGGTGCCAGTCAGCAACAATCTCCCGCAGCTGGTGGACAAGCAGCACCTGCAACACAGGGAACGCAGTCTGCACCCGCAGCTCCAAAAGCTCCGGCAAAACCGGTAAAGTAGAAAATAGATAAAAAATAGGGGATTTGTTTGGTAGGATCAAATAAATCCCTTATCTTTGCACTCGCTTCCAAGTGAGGAGGCAAGTTTTTTATACATGGTGGCCGTAGTTCAGTTGGTTAGAGCGTCAGATTGTGGTTCTGAATGTCGTGGGTTCGAGTCCCACCTGCCACCCACCACACAAACAAGCGGAAAGCCCGATAAGTAAAGGCTTTCCGCTTATTGCTTTTATAGAGAAAAGTCTTGAAAATAATTGAAAGTAAGTTCTGAATACAGAAAGTAGTTAATAAAAAGGGACTAAAAAGGAACTAATTATGGCAACATTAAAAGCAGTAATAAAAAATGGAAACAGGAGGAAAGATGGTACGTGGAATATAGTTATCCGCTTGACGCATAATTCTACTAAGCGTTTTATTCCTACGTCTATGTATGTTTCTAAGAAAGACATCACATCTTCGTTTAAGATAAAAAATGCACAGATACTTGAAAAATGCGACATGTTGATAGCTGAATATAGGAAACGACTAAATGATCTTGATTTAGAGTTGAATGATTTTTCTATTGACGCTATTGTAAAACAACTCAAAAGAAAAGAAAATGGAGAAGATGTGTCGTTTACAGATTTTGTGAATCTATGGCTTAAGAAGAACGCAGATAAAAAAGGATTGAGAAACTACAAGACTTCTGTTAATTCGTTTAAACGGTTTATAGGACATGAAAACATATCGTGCAAGGAATTGAACGTAAAGACGCTAAAGTCCTTTGAAACGTCCTTAAAAGACCGCCCACGTGCGCAATCACTATATGTCAATAGCTTGAAAACGTTGTTTGCAGCTGCAAGGGAATACTACAACGATGAGGATAACGGCATTATTCTTGTTAAGCATTCGTTGGAAAGATATAAAACTGTTTCACAAAATATAGCGAGGAAACGTGCCTTAACCCTTGACGAGGTGCGATCTATCTTTTCACTACCTTATGATAATGTAAAGGTACGTGGGTATTCGAGTAGACATGACCTTGCGCTCGATTGCTTCAAATTATCGTTCTGTCTTTTGGGAATGAACTCGGCTGATTTGTTTAACGCAAAAGAGTTCGATGGAAAAACAATTACTTATAATCGCACAAAGACAAAGGACAGAAGAAACGATAATGCGATTATGCAGGTTGATGTGCATCCAATAATAGCACCATTAGTTGAAAAATACCGTGATAAGGAAAGAGTTTTCAATTTTCATGAAAGATTTTCAAGCATGGCAAGTCTTAATCGCAATATCAATATTGGCTTGAAAGAAGTAGGAAAAGAAGTTGGAATAGACAATCTCCAATTCTATGCTGCACGACATTCTATGGCTACCATTGCAGTTAATGACGTGGGAATAAGTAAGTACGTTGTTAATGATATGCTGAACCATACTGATCAAGCATTGAGAGTTACAGAGCTTTATATAAAAAAGGATTTTAAGGCTATCAATGAAGCAAACAGGAAATTGCTGGAGTATGTATTTGATAAAAACGTGTAACAATCACATTTTTAGATAAATAGCTTACACGAACATCCTATACTTTTCCTTATATTTGTGTATTCTTTCAAATCACAAATATCAATGGAAAATGTTATAGACACCATTAGAAACATCAAAACGGCTCGTATAGAACTGCAAAAGGCTATTCGTAATGACAAATTGGCAACTTCACCACAGCTGACGGATTTATCTTTTGTTGAAAAAATTTATAATGCCTTTCTTGAAGATAAGGGAAAGCATATTACAGTAAATGACCGCAAGGTGTTCATCTTTGTGGTGATCTATTTATATGCGCCACAAAAACTATTTGGAGGAAAAATGCC
>JAQYET010000074.1 GCA_028723525.1 Prevotellaceae bacterium | reverse complement strand
AATTTGTCATTATAGGTGGCAATCAGAAAGAGATCGCGATCTGCCTCAATTTGCCTTTGAATAAATTTAATTTCCTGCTCGCGTGTAATCTTTACTTCGTCTGGTTCCCGCAACAAAAATGGTGTTTCTGCTGATGTTTTTTTCAGGTACTCCAGTAGCATAGTGGCATCTTCAGGCTCTGCATTTCGCAATACTAAGGTTCTGCCAAGTCTATCTGTCGCTTCAATCGGTCCAAATTTCACAATAAACTCCATTCTAACTATAAGAAAGGTTCTTCTCTGTTAAAAATGATTATATCTTAAATTAGTTGAAGTCTCATATACCTTATTACTGAGATATGATCCGATAAGTAATGCATTCAACATTTCTGCTTCCTTGATTTTTATCACAGATAACTTACTGTTTAAATTTGACAAGCGTTTCTCTTATATTGTTTTGCATAGTATTGACATTGTCGTTACGCTTAGCAATAATCTAATCCAATAGATGAAAGGAGTAAATTTAATGGCAACGACTAATATTAACGTGAGAGTTGACACTTCGCTAAAAAAAGAAGCTGAAAGTCTGTTTAATGATTTGGGTCTGAACATGTCCTCAGCCATCACTTTATTCCTCAAAAGTGCTGTAAGTTCTGACGGAATTCCCTTTGAGATCAAACGCAGAAAACCTAACCCAGAAATCCTTGCGGCTTTGGCAGAATACGAAGCAATGAAAAATAATCCAAAGGAGTATAAACGCTACGACTCCTTCCAAGAAGCTTTAGATGAGGTTTTTGCCGATGCTTAAGCTAGTTCTTAATTCCCCTATTATTCCGCAGTTATCTTAATTAGTACACGCTTCAGTGCAATAGAAAAAAGGTCAGAGAATTTTTTGCATTTCTCTGTCCTTTGCTGGCTAAGAACTAAATAGTTAATACAAATACTTATTTCAAAGCATCGGATGGAAGGAGGTTCATAATTGGCCATTCGTTTAATCCAATTTCAGAATCTAGTTTCCCTAAATGCTTTTTTGCTTCTGTAATTTCTGACAACAGAATATTGCAGCACATGAGCATTGCATAATCTTTCGAATGATCAAGCGTAATTCTGTTTATTTCGGCCGTGTGCTGAGTAATAGATCCTTCCTCTCTAAAAACTGATTGAAAATAATTTATTTTTAAAAAATCATTTTCTTTCTCAGGAAATTCAGTCATCAAGAGTAAAAATAATTTTTTAGCAAAAAGCAACACTGATGAATCTGAGGTTTCATCATAAACATGTAGAGCATCCACTCCTAATTGATTATATTTATCAAGAAGTTGAGGATAAATTTCATACTTATAAATATCGTTAATAACAATCTCTCCGTTAAAGTTGTCTGCTTTAATAGAGTCTTTATCTAAGATTATAAATTTACTTACTTGATACATCTTTTCGTCATTGTCATTTATTTGACAAGCAAATCGACCAATTTCATCTTCGTTAAAAAAGTTGCTGATATAAACACCGCCTGATTTTGAATATATCTCTACAAGTAATCGTATGTTTCCCACATTTATAAACGAAATTTGATTTGCTGCGGTATGGTTTTTCAGAGCTTTACCGTCAATATGTAAAAGCTGGTTTAGTGATTCACTTGCGTTTTCTCCTTGCTGTAATACTAAATCTTTAATCACCCCCAATGAATTAAGCTTGTTCCTAATCGAAATAATCCATTCGCTATAACCTATTAATTCTTGTGAGTCAAATGATAGAGATGTAAGGTCTATGCAATTGTTGTTGATTAGAAGTTTTTTTGTGGAGATCAGATTTTTGATAAACTCAGCCACAATTACATGCTCACTAAGTTTATTCAAAGGTTTTATATTAAAGTTAATCGAGTACGAATCGTCAAGGTGAATAGTAATACAACATACTGGATTTACTTGATACATGAGATTTCCATCTTGCCATATTTTTTTAACATTATCAAAATATGAAATGGCTCCAGCGCCTATGCTGCAAGACTTTTCCTCAAATATTGTTACATTACTAATTTGATCTACAGGAAAGAAGCTTGTAGATTTGTCTTCAAAGGTTCCGAATAAGTTGTGGGTCCCTTTCGTAAGATAGTGAAATGGAGGAAGTAATTGGTTAGATTCTACCTCAACAGAAACACAATTAATCTTTAAACTTTTAAGATCCTTCCGTTGACTTTCAGGTACACCTATATCGTTGCACGCAAACAAAGAACCATATTTATATGTATTGCAATAATTCAATAATAAATTTGCCTGTTCAATATGACCATTAGGGAATTTCTTGAATTCAATAGTTCTTGTTTTCTGCTTTCCATACTTTTGAAGCAAATAGAGCATATCCTTTTGATAAAACTCATAGTAGAAGATGTGTCTGCAAAGCGTGTTATTGGTACCACTTATTACCACGACAAAATAAAAACAGCCATCACCTTTTAAATATGCATTAATATCAGAAATTTTAACAGGAAATTTAAAAGTGTTTTCAAGTTGAAAATTAGATATTTTTTCCCCTTTTACTTGTACGGGGACTCTCCCTGAAAACTCTTCAACTTTTCTATTGTTATTAGCTTTGCAGAAAATGTTAATGAACCCATCCCAAACTAGAGAGCGATCATTTTCGTTTATTTCAGGGTCGAGGTAAGGATTATTAACACAAAAATCTCGTACCGCTCCTATGGCTTGTTTCTCTATATCTAAATTCATACTTATTCCCAACAAAATAAATTGTTGTCCTTCGTGTAAATTAACTTAACCCTGCCACGAAAACTATAGCGTCGCCACAAGATTTTCCATCGCATCTTCAAACTCTGTCAGTTTTTGCTCTTCATTAAAGAACGGCAAACCAATAATTTTGTATTCATTGCCAAAGGTATAGCTTTTATCTACAGAAGCAGCAGAAGTAAGTTCCAAAAGGAATTGCTCTTTCCAGGCATCCTCTAACAAAAGGTGTGAACCTTTAGGTTCTACATACACCTGTTGTGCAGAGGAGGTCTGTTCTTTTCTCTTGCGAATAAAGAGCAGAAAATCTGGCTCGAATCGCTCACCAGTATCAAAGCTGTAAATCGCAAGATCAGGTACTCGCTCATTTCTGATAACGTAAAACTCAAGGTCCTTTGCTTTTAATTGCGGCACTATTTTTGCGTCAAAGTAGCGGAGGAATAACTTTTCTTCGCTAGTGCCATAGTTGTCATTAAAGATGTACCAGTCCCTTTGTGCTAAATCGAGAGCGAAACGAGTGTTTGTATTATTAATCTGAGATGCGCCTCGGCCGCCATCTTTATCAATTTTCCCCAGTTTAATCTTCTTATCTTTCAAGACGGATTTGAGACGTTTCGCTTCAAATACCGTAGATCCCTGATATTCCTGCTTAATCTCTGTTATATGTTTAGCTGCCGTCATTAGAGCATTTTGAACAGCTTTATATATCGATTTTGTCTCTAACTTTCCGGTGTAGGAAATTTCTATTGTGATATTGCCGATATAATCTTCCGAGTAGAGAAATTCTCTAAGGCTTTTCAGATTTGGATATTTCATCTTGAGTACTGAGTAAGAAAGCTCATAAAAACTGGAAGCAGCACCGGAAACAATGTTATAAGGAATTTCTTTCAATCGGCTGCGCCAAATAGATGATGCCTCGAATGGAACTTCTGGTCCTGCTACTTGGAGATAGTCAGCTTGCTCTTCAACTTGAACTTCAAAAAGATTGGTTACTTGACCTCTGCGCCCACCAGTATGGCAGCTGATAACTTTGTTTCTCAGGCGCTCATCGACAGCATAAACATCATAGCGCTCTTTTTCTTCTCTATGGTTGCTAAAGACCAATCCATCGAGGTAAAAATCGCTTGATTTAAATGTGTCTTTGATCTTGTATTCGAGGATATGTTCTTCCTCTTCCTGAAGTCCTGTAGCGATAAGGGCTTGCTTCAGTTCGTTAATATAACGTGAATCATTTTTGCTGTGAAAATACATTGTCTCCAGATAGCGGTATTTATTCTCAAGGTCGTTGTCATATTTTCGCTGAAAACGTTCTTGGCTTGCTTCCGCAACAAAAGGACAATATCTGGCAGCCCTGCCTATAAGTTGTGCTTCTTTGATTGTATAGCTACCGATCTTTCCTCCAAATCGACTCTGTCTGGTATCATAAAGCCTGACAATGTCAAATAGATTCAAGACATCCCAACCCTCGTTTAGCATATCGACAGCGAAGATCAACCTAATAGGATTATTTTTGTCCTCAAGCGAATTGACCAGAATTTGATTTTCCGTATTGTCTTCTCTCGCTCCATTCATGATAATTGAAGTTTCTTTGGTAAAAGAATCCTTTAAGGAACGGCACAGCACATTCAAATCCCCATGCTTCATCGTGAAATAATTAAGAGCTTCTTGTAGCGGCTTTATTTTAAAACTGTTTAGAGACTCAAGTTTTGTCACATCAAGCGTTTCCATTTTTTGAAAAAACAGATCATAAAAGTTTTCTGAATCGTTTATTCTTTGCGATTTCATCATGATGACAGGCTTAATATTCTGCTTTACATCGGTAAAGAGATACTTTCTGTACTCACTCATAACTAAGGCTATCAAGGCTCTCGTCCAAAGATCCGTATCAGTAGCAAAATTTTGAAAATCCTTCGTATAACCACTCTGGCGGAATTTCGCTAGAGGATAATCTATAATCATTTTATCTAGATACTTTGCTTGAACGTTGTTATCCTTAATATCAGCTGTCGCCGTAAATTCAAGAAGGACATTGTCACGATTACGGGAGAAGGCATTCATAACTGAATATTCCCAAGATCTACGATTGTCCTCCTCATCTTTTGTTGCTTTCTTTGTAAGTGTGTTCACATGATGACTTTCATCAGAAATGAACACAATCTTATCGTCCTCAAAATCCTCATACGTAAGAGAGTTTTCTTGCGGTGCAAAAAGATCAAGATGTAATTTTTGAGTGGATGTAAAGCAGATGTGAATATCCTTACTATCACGATTAATTCCGGCAAAATTGATGACCGGTCGAACTTGTATGTCTCTTCCAAAATATGAAAGTGTCTCATCAAAGAGGTATTTGCTAGATTCTGCATCCGTAAAATTTAACTTTGTCTTCTCTAGGATATTTGTTTGATTAACGAAAAAGAGAAATTTGCGGTAACCTTTTGTATAGAGATATAGAATAAGTCCAGCCATGATGATTGTCTTACCCGATCCGGTGGCCATATGAAAGAGTGTATGAACCTGCTTATTTTTACGTAAATTCTCGTTTTCAAAATAAGTTACAAAGTTTTGAAAAGCCTGTACTTGATATTCTCTGAGTTGAATTTTTGAAGCAAGATTGCGCTCGATGATATCAGGTATCGGTGAAAGCATTCCGGCACTGTTAAGTGCATCTAAAGTCTCGTATAGAAAGCGCGAATTTTCCATCATCTCACCCCTTCATAAAAGGAGTGAGAGAAGGATTTATCTTCGTCACTAACATCGTAGTCTTCGTCATCAATCGAAGAGTAGCTAACATAGAGCTTGTTTTTATCAACAAGTTCAATTAGCACTCTCTTTTTATCTTTGATATCCAGATGCTCAAATTCATTATCGACTGTCTCCAGCTCCTGTGCTGTGAGGTAAGGAACAATTCGCTCATCTTGGTAAATATAGTTTTTGATTTTGCCAATCGTGTTTTCATCTGAAGCTTGGATAGCTTCAATAAGGGTTTGTCCATCTTCTTTCAGCTCACAGTAGACAAACGAGCCGCCGCCTTGCCAGTGGACCTCTTTCGAAATGCCGCCTTGTTCGCCTTCCATGACTTTGTGAAGGCGAGGAACGGAAACAGTATGAATGTAATCCATCTGTTCAATGCCAATAAAACGACGCTTCATCTTCATGGCAACAGCTTGAGCTGTAGCGGAACCCATGAAAAAGTCGAGAACAAGATCATTTTCACTGCTACCGATAGTGAGAATGCGTTGTAAAAGCCTCTCGGGTTTAGGGGTTCTAAAGACAGCCTTACCGTCAAATATGTTTTTGATTTCTTTTTTTGCTTCTTGGTTATGCCCAACCTCCTCATATGTCCAAAGGGTTTCCGCAACTACTCCGTCCTTTACTTCAGAAAGAAAACGTTTATACCTTGGCACTGCATTTCCATCCACACCAAACCAAACACGATGATCTGCCAGTAATTCCTCATATCTCATTTTTGAGTATAGCCATGATCGTCCTTCAGGTGGCAATACTATTCGGCCCGATGGAGTTACAATTTCATAGATATTACTCTCATCTGCAGGACCAACTGAAAAATTGTCTGATGTCCAATCTCCACGCGGATCATTATCAGGATTAGTATAGGTATTCAACATACTTTCTTTACGTGGCAAAGAATTAAGTTCTTTCTTTGATGAATTGTTTTTACAATAAACTAAAATATAGTCATGGCTTTTTGAAAAAGTCTTTTTTAAATTCACCGGTGCAAATGCACGCTGCCAGACAATATCATTTAGAAAATTATCTCTACCAAAGATTCCATCTGCTAATACTTTCAAATAATGACTTTCGTAATCATCAATAGAAATCCAAATAGTTCCATCGTCGTTAAGTAATTTCCAAGCGATTTCCAGCCTGTTTTTCATAAATGTCAGCCATGTAGAATGATTAAAGCGATCGTTATAACCGAAGCTGTCACTCCCTGTATTGTACGGTGGATCTATATAGATTAACTTGACCTTCCCCTCGTAACGTTCAAGCAAGCTTGAGAGGGCAATCAGGTTATTACCTTTGATGATAAGATTGTCATCTTCTTTGAATTCTTTAGCGAGTTCTTCTTTTACTTCGATCGTTTCCTGGATTAACTTGCCCTCTAAATCCTTGTCACCCACAGTCGTATATCGTTTCGCATTAGTAAAGACTTTCGGGGTGAGCATATTCGTAATTTGTTCTCTAGCGAGAATGCTGTGAAACATTATCTCGTCACGCTTTTGATCGTCTTTATCTTGACCGCCAGCAAGCACAGCGTCTTTGTAGGGAAAATCAAGCACAACATCATCTGCCTGGGAGATAAATTTTCTATTTGTAGCCAGCCCTATTTTATTCGTATAGGCAGTGTACGAATCAGGTAGAAATTCTTTAGAATTAATGAGCCAAGCAAATTCATACTTGTCGAAAACGAGAGTGTTTCCAACCTTTGTGAAAAAAGCCTCCTTTGTTTCCTCCTGTGATAAAAGAAGATTAAGCAGGTTCTCTTCCATCATCATGGCATCTTGATAGACTTTAGCCTTCAGGAGATTACCATCTTCCGCTACATATCTTTCATCTGCTTTTAGTAGATTAATCAAACTGTCAAAATTATTGTTCATGCTTCATCGCCCTCATCTATAAATTCTCAAATATCATCTGCGCCACAGTCAAGTGCTCGGCGGATGCGTTCAATGCTGTCAAGCGAGATGCATTTTCTACGCTTTATTTGCATCATTACATTCCCGGAGAAACCGGCCTTATTAATAAGTTCAGAATTGCTAATCCGCCAATCGAATAAAAGATGAAATAACTTATCATGGGATACTGCCATAAGATATGCCTTTAATTCTCTATTCACTATTATTATTCTACCATCCTTGCACGAACATTCCTATTATGAGAAGTTTTTATTCTTTCAGCCGCAATATGAGGTAATAATTTAAGTTAGATGTATAACCCTACGCTCCATACAAAACATTGAAGGAGGGCATAAAAAAGACGACTGCACAGAGTATGTGCTAGTCGTCTTTATGGAGGCACCACCCGGATTTGAACCGGGGCGTAAAGGTTTTGCAGACCTCTGCCTTACCACTTGGCTATGGTGCCCTATATGAGAATGACCGCTACGAAGAGCGGTCATCCGTGGAGCGGGATACGAGATTCGAACTCGCGACTTTCACCTTGGCAAGGTGACACTCTACCACTGAGTTAATCCCGCGAAAGCGCTCATTTTTGAGTGCTTGTGTAT
>JAQYET010000073.1 GCA_028723525.1 Prevotellaceae bacterium | reverse complement strand
TTTTTGCTCATTTTTAATTCCATGCCTCCCATTATCTCAAGTGTGGATAAAAGAGTAAGAGTACCCACTGCCTAATGAACCTTAGGGGTGAAATTTTCACTGATTACTTACTAGGGTGAAATTATCACTGATTAACAACATCGCTTTGTTTGATGATTCCCAAACAAATACAAATAATATATTATATATTGAGATTTTCGATCGTTTGTATACGTTAATCATCAGCGCCATGCATCGGACGGAAATGAGTGAAAAACTGAGTAAAGATCAGAACGGGAGATGAACATGAAAAGATTATTGAGAAAACATGTGCAGAGATTTGCTCTGTTCACACTTATACTGCTCACCTTTTTACTTGGATCTGTATCTACTTATGGCTTTATCGGAATGGATGGCCAGGTTGTCATGGCACAGACTCTCGAGCAGGATCATGCCAACGACATTTTGCAGGAAGCAGAGCAAGAAGGCCCTGTTGTTGACACAGAAGAACCCAAAGAAGGAGAAGCTGGAAGAATCCAGGAGGGGAATGCTGACCCTATAGTCGATGGCAAGAAGACGGATACACCCCCTTCAGAAAATAATACAGAGCCTGTGGATTCGGCATCCTCAACGCCGGAAAAGGCTAACGGCGATAAACCAGCAGAAGGAATTGATCCTGCGTACAAAGAAGCCGCTGGAAAAGACGTGTCCCCATCTGAGATGGTTAATCCCCTCGTGCTTCCCACCCCCCCTATAAACGAAGAAGATCTTTTTACCGACTTTAGCGAGGAAGTTGTGCCCGAAGCCGTTAGAGGTGGCAATTCTGCTTTTACCGTGACAAAGCGTCCTGTCGATGATCCTACTGCCGCTGAAGCGTTGGTTGGGGAATATGACACATTTTCCAATGCGATGGAGAACTGTAAGCAGGAAGATACGAGTAATTTATATATTATTACGGTCAATCAGAATTATATCATCACGGAAGATGAGGGACGCTGGGCCAAGAGCAGCGTTAACATCCTGCTGCACTCAGCAGAAGGCGGGCCTTTTTCTATAGGGACACAAAGCAAGTGGGATTTTTTTTCCTTGTCTCATGATTGCAATATGCGGATTGAAAACCTTACTTTGGATGGAAGCCAAAATAGTCAATTTGTTTTTATTTCTGAAAATGGAACGCTCACCTTAGGTGCTGGTGTCACCCTCCAGAATTTTGTTGATGTTCAGGATCAAGACGGCCCAGCCATTTATATGACAGGTCAATCAAGTCTGACCATTGAGCCAGATGTTCTGATTCAAAACAATCAGTCAAATACGACAGGAGGCGTTATCTGTGGCAATACTGAAAACACGATCATTAACATTAAGGGTGGCCACTTTATAAACAACTCATCGACCCAGCAAGGCCGTGATGGTGGCTTCGGCGGCGTCATTGCTACTTTTGGTACGCTGAACATCACGGGTGGAAGTTTTGAGGGGAATAGCGCCACAATAAAAGGGGGAGCCATTTGGCTGAGTAATAATAGCCAGAGCCAGATTGAAAATGCCAGCTTTCTAAACAATCAGGCGGCCAGGGGCGGTGCGATCTCAGCTTCATGTCCACTGGTGATGTCTGACTGCACACTGACTCAAAACCGAGCGAAATGGGGCGCTGGAGTTTTCGCAGAAAAACCCGTGACTTTGAGTACGATCAACGCTGCAGAGAATCAGGTCAATGAAGCAGGCGGTGTCCTTTACCTTTATGCTGGAGGAACCATTGAGAATTCAAACTTTAGCCACAACTCAGCAGAAAAGCAGGGCGGCGCTATTTATTTGAAGGCAGGTGACCTGACGCTCAGCGAGTCAACATTCACCGGAAATACCGCCACATATGGCGGCGGTGCTCTCTTTATTAATCATGACGGCGAAGGGAACAGTCGGGTATCTTCCTGCGAATTTACCACTAATGCCTCCTCTTACTTTGGCGGTGGAATATATCTTGGCCGCAATCAATATTTAGAGGTCAGCGCTTCCACTTTCAGCAAAAACGAAGCGGCGCATGGCGGTGGAATTGCTACTTATGGCGGTCCGTGTGATCCGGCAAAAACAAATTTGAGCATTCAGTCCTCAATCTTCGCTGAAAACGTCGTTTTATCAGGTGGGGGAGTTTTTACAGCTTTCCCGACTCAAATCAATCAGACCACGTTTAGCAGGAACGAGAGCAAGGTTCATCCCCAGGACGAACAAAAGAATCCCCATGTTTCAGGAACTGGCGGAGCCCTTTACGTGATGGATCAGCAGACCGATATCCTGGGCAGCAACTTCACTGAAAACACAGCCTATTTTTCTGGGGGCGCCATTTGCATCAGTGGTGAGAAAAAGGATGATCAAGGCAATGTGACTGGTGTCAAGCCTGACATCATGGTCAATATTAGCAAGGGGACCCACTTTGAAGCTAATAATGTCAAGGTTGGCCAAGGTGGTGCCATTTACTGTGCTCCCTATGAATATACCAATGAAATTACTAAGGATGACGCCTATACCAAACTGAATATGGATCATAGCACCCTCTTCCTCAACAACTTTTCTGGCGAAGGCCTCTTCAATCCTCCCAGCAACTATACAAGGTTTACAAATCTCGGGTATAGCCCTGACTCGGATGTCACGCACGGCATACTGACACGAAAGAGCGTTCTCAATAACTATGATGTCAATTTTAAAAACGACGTTTGTCTGATCACGTATATCGCTAATGGTGGAACGTTTGATGATGGTAGCGAGCAGCAAGTGGAAGAGCATAAACTCAATGAAAATATCATCATTAAGAATGCGCCTAGGAGAGAAGGATACCGTTTTATAGCTTGGCAGACGAATCAGGCTAAATATCAGCCTGGTCATTCTTATTCGGTGAATGGAAACGTCACCTTTGTGGCACAGTGGGAAATCATCAATTCGCCCACCCCGCAGCCTGATGACCACGGTGGGATTGAAGGTCTGTCCTTGGGCCCTGTACCTGCGCCCAGCCAAAACAGCGTTGCTCTGGCTCCGGTACCAGCTGCCCCAACACCGACGAAAATTTATATTTTGCCAGCTACGGGAAGTGCCAGCCCTGCGGTCGGCATCTTCATGGGTCTGGGTCTGGTCTTAGTCGGACTTATGCTCAAGAAGAGATCCTGAGCGCATGAGCAAGTTACCGGGTAGCTTTCCCGGATAGGCACAAGCATAAACTTTGTCCATGATCATTTGATGAAAATTAAAACCGATTCATTGAGCTTATCTTAGTCCTAAAACGCTCATATTGCTGTGCCATACAGAACCAGACGAGGGAACGCAGTCATGCTGTGTTCCCTCGTTGAGGTTAAAGCCTAGGACCCCGGTTCGGCTTGAAGCTTGAAAAGGGTCAAAAGGGTCAAGTTCGAGTATGGCAAACGTTAATTGCAGATCATTTTTGTGCAGAAGGATGACGCTCCGTTACGCAGCTTTTGCGCATTATTTACGCTAAACTGATTCCCTTCAAAAGGAGCTTTTATAAACTGTGAATAGCACTGCAGGGCTTGAGCTATAGAAGAAATATCGAACATTTGGAGGGATTTATATGAAACATCTTACGGTTAAAACAGTTGCTCTTCTGACGGTACTGGTCCTCACATTTTTGCTCTGTGCACCTGTGGCTCGGGCTGAGGGGAAAAAAGAGATTCAGCTCAGATTTCATGAAACAGGTCAGTTTAAGATCATGGTGATGTCTGATTTCCAGGACTATGTCAATGAAGAAAAGAAGAGTGCCAATGAAAAATCGATCCAATTGATGAATAGAGCGATAGCACAAGAAAAACCTGATCTGGTTGTCATGAATGGCGATCAGATCGGCGGTGATATGGATGGTCATCAGCTTCAGGAGTACATCAAGCAGATGGTTACGCCGCTTGAAGATCATCAAGTGCCTTGGCTGATCACCTTTGGAAACCACGATGAAGATGCGGAAAAAGCGCTAGAAGAAGGCTGGGATAAGATTCGCCAGCTCGATTATTACATGAGCTTTGAACATAATGTGAACCAGCCTAGCATGAGTGGGGTGGAAGGTCATTCGGGTCATAGCAAAAACACGATTGCAGTCGGAGATATGTATAAGCTGATTTATGATGCCGCAGGACAAACTCCCCTCTTTAACGTATGGGCGCTTGATTCCAATCGCTATGATTGGAGTGACACGCAGCTGGGAGGATATGACTGGATCAAATTTGAGCAGATCCTGTGGTACTACAACACATCAAAAGAACTGGAAGCAAAGTTCGGGAAGCTGAATGCTCTGATGTTTTTCCACATTCCTCTTCCTGAGTGGGCGCTCATGAGTGCCAATGCTCTGCGCTATGATGTGCAGGGACATAAATTTGAAGATGAATGTCCCTCAAAACTCAACAGTGGCCTTTTCTCTGCAGTCCTCTCTCGCGGCGATGTCCGCGGCATCTTTGCCGGACATGACCATGTTAATGATTATATGGGAAAGTACATGGGCATCACACTTGGCTATGATGCGAATGTGGGATTCCAAACCTACGGCTTGGGCGGAGAGGTAAACGACAGCCTACGTGGAGTTCGTATCATCAACCTTGATGCCTCTGACCTCAGCAGTTTTGAGAGCCATATGCTCTACGCCACTGAGCTTGGTATGAAATAAATGCGATGAACTACGGCATTTTCTGACGTAACCGTACAACTTCTTCGCCCAGGGGAGGCCTCAGCAGCAGAGGCGTCCCCTATTTAAGTTATGAGACGAACGATGAGGGTTAAATAGAAAGCAAACCTCATTCCAAGGGGGTCTTAGTGGAAACTGGAGTCATTTCCATCATGCCGTGGGAGGTGCCTGTAATCTTTACGCTTCAACGGGTATACTGAAATCTGTCCAGCTCCCAAAAGGAGCTTGCTCCGTAGTCTGAAATCTAAACAAATTCCTACTCGTTTTTTTCGGCGACTTGTAAAATAAAATGAAATAAAAAGGCTCTCCACAATTCTGTACAATGTACTTAAGAAACACAAACAAAGGAGAATTGCTTTGAGCCATATACATTGTAGCAGGAAACGAAAGACAGGGCAGCACCTGAGCATA
>JAQYET010000072.1 GCA_028723525.1 Prevotellaceae bacterium | reverse complement strand
TGTCTTGTTACGATTTACGCTTGTTTTGATTTGCAACACTAAGATAAGTGAAAAATCTGACATGGCAAAATCCTGAGCAACTTTTTGTTGCTCAGGAACTTATAAATAAAGTTAAATCAAAGTGTTGCGGAATTAAGGATTTAAAAACCCTATATTTGCAGACATCAATCAGTGGTTGTCGGCGTGTATGACACGGCGCGTTATTTTGTTTTCGATATGAGGAAATACATTTTGCTTTCATTGCTTGCGGTTGCCAGTCTGTCGGCATCGGCGCAGAGTTATGATGAGTTATGGACAGAGGCGGCAAAGGAACGGAGCTTCAAACCGCAGTCGTTCATCGAAACGATGGAAAAGATAAAGGCTAAGGCAGAGGGCGAGGGCAACATGCCGCAACTGCTGAAAGCCGACTTCGAACTCGCCACCTGTCGCGTGTCGCTCACGGCAGAGGCATTGGACGATGTTCTGGAGCACATGAAGAAAGAGGAACTGAAGTGGAGAACGAAAGACGCTGTGGCGTCGGCTTTCTACTGTGTTTTCCTGCATAATTCGATAGATGGCGACACGGTGTATTCGCGACAGGCACTTTCCGCCCCCGACTTGCTCGCGAGCAAAAGGGCGGCAGACTTCCAACCGCTGGTCAGTATCCTGCGCGAGAGTGACGCGGTGAGTGCTTCCGACGACCTGCTCTATCTCATCGGAACCTCTGTAGGCGAGAGTCGTTTCCTCAACGAGTACTATACGCGGAAAGGAAACCGCAGGGCTGCACTGCTCACCGCGTTCGACATCTTCGACAAGCAGCACTCTGCATCGCCATTGCCGTTGCCGAAGCTTGCTCTGAAAAACAAGCCGGGAAACTCTCACCACAAGGCTTCGCTCCACACGCTCGACTCTCTGCAAAACCTGTATGGAGATTTAGACGCGGCAGCCGAGATTGACATCCGCCGGTGTTTCAGTATGCTGAACGATGAGACATGCTCTGCCAAGGAAACCTACGATGCCATTGTTGAGGCGATAAACCGCCGTGCAGACTATCCCCGCACAGATGTTCTGCGCAACATATTGCTTGCTGTCACCGCTCCGAGTGTTGACTGCAGGCTCGACAAGTCGCTGTTCTCCTCGCGCGACTCCGTTGTGCTCAACGTGGAATATTCCAACGTGAAGGAAGTGAGAATGACGCTGTACAGGGTTGCCGACTCCCTCAACATCAGGTCGCTGGCAGACGGTTACGCCTTCGATAAGGCAGACAAAGGAGATGTCTTTGCCGAGAAAGTCTTCACACTCCCTGTGCTGGAGCCTTATCGCAAGGGCAATACAACACTGCGCATGCCGCCATTGCCGCTCGGCGGATATGTCTTGGAGGCGAGGGCAGACACGCTTGATGCGGGCGAAATGCCGCTGAGGGTGAGCGACCTGCGCCTCATAACGATGAGTTATCCGCGTGGCATGGCGCGACTGATGGCTGTGGATGCCATTAGCGGCAAGCCCCTCCCCGGTGTCTGTCTGATGAACCTGAAGGGCGACAAGCCTGCCACGGTGGCTGTCACAGGCAGCGACGGCGAGGCGAAAGTGGCGTCTGAAGGACTTGCGAAACTGTTGCCGCAGACCGATGCCGACCGCTGGTCAACCCCTGCTTCATTCCATGATTTCCTCGTTACCGAACGTGATACAGAGCCGCGACTACTACTTCTCACCGACCGGCAGATATATCGCCCCGGGCAGGAGGTCAGTTTCAAGGCGTTGCTATACCGCAACTTCGGTGATAATGATGCAACGGCGATAAAGGGGGAGAAAGTGATTTTCATCGTGGAAGACAGCGGTGGCAATGAGATATTCACGGCAAAGGGCAGGACAGACGCCTACGGATGCTGCAACATGAAGTTCACAATCCCCAAGTCGGCAGCAACGGGAGAATATGAGATTTATGCAGAAACGGAAGATGTGGATGAGTCTAAAACGTTTTCGGTGGAAGAATACAAGCGTCCCACTTTCAGCATTTCACTGAATTCTCCGACAGAACCCTATGTCCTCGGCGACACCATACGCCTGTCGGGGAAGGCTGAAACGCTGATGCACTCGGCAGTACAAGACGCAACGGTGGTGCTCGAGGTGGATTGCAGTGGTGGCTCTAACGACCTTGACGCATGGGCGAAAGACACGACGATAACGGTAGTCACCGATGCCGAAGGGCACTATGATGCAGTGCTGTCGCCCGACTTGTACGGCTTTGAGATGTGCGGCAACTCGCTGATAGAGATTGATGTGACGGCGAAAGTGACCGACAGGGCGGGCGAGACTCACAGCCTCGAATATTACCGAATGACGCTTTCAGAAAAGCCGGTGACAGTGCAAAGCAGTTATTTTTACAAGGAAATGTATGAACGTAAGAACCTCGGCGATATAAAACTGTGGACTGTCAACGGCAACAATATCATTCAGTCGCTGCCCATTACCTACTGGTTTGAGGGCTACGAGAAATACTCTGTGACCAAGCAGGGCGACGGAAAGGTGAGCGTGGAGATACCCGACGGAGTGCCCAACGGCAGGTATCGGCTCTATGCCACCTGCATGGGCGACACTCTGGAGCGTGAAGTGACGGTGTTCGACATTGCAGACAAACGCCCCTGTTACGACACCCGGTCGTGGTTTTATGCCACTAACAACGTCTTAGACCCCACCGGAAAGACCCCCGTGACGATACAGGTGGGCACGGGCGATGCCGGTGTGAGCGTGGCGTATGCTGTGTTTTCCGGCAATAAAGTGCTTGAGGAAGGACGCTTTGAGATGACAGACAGCATAGTGAGTCGCGATATATATTATAAGGAACAGTATGGAGACGGACTGCTGGTGGCTGTGGCGTGGTATCGCGACGGACAACTCTACGAGAATAATTTCTGGCTCCGGAAAGGCAGAGCCGACCGCAGTCTTAGAATGAGTTGGGACACGTTCCGCGACCGTTTGCAGCCGGGACTGTCGGAACAGTGGGTGCTTAATATTACCAAACCCGACGGCACTGCCGCCCGTGCCGATGTCTTTGCAACGATGTATGACGCTGCGCTCGACATGATAGAGTATAACCGATGGCAGGGTTATTTGGAATACAATTCCCCCAATATGCCGAATTTGTGGGTGTTTTCAAGTAATACGCTGTTTGGCACCTATTCTTATTCGCGCTCCTCGCGCATCAACTTGCTGCCCGAAAAAATGCTTCACGCCGAAATTATGGCTGTAGGCAGTGTCCGCCCCTTCGTCTGCGGCACGGTGGTTGACGGCAGTGGCGACCCGATAGCAGGTGCGATGGTGATGTCGGTTGACGGTAAGACTGGTGCTGTGACCGACGGTTACGGCTTCTTCAAGATTGATGTTCCGGTGGGCACTGTTATCAATGTGAGTTACATAGGATGTACCACTTGGACAGGACAGGGGGCTTCCGACCGAATGCTTATTAGGCTTGAAGACAGTGATTTGGTGTTGGAAGAAGTGGTGGTGTCGGGCTTTGACAGCCGTGAAGGGCAGCCTTTGGCAAAAAAAGCACTTACTGTGCAGTACGAACAGGTATTCGACGCCAAGGACTCTAAGCGCAATATGGTTGCCGACTCCGTTATCTCGGCACTTTACGGTGCCGTTGCCTGTGTGGACATACGTTACATTGTGGCTCTCGAACGACCGGCATCAGAGGCAGGGAAGTCGGCTGCGGCAGACTTCAGCGGTGTCCCGGTGCGCGAAAATCTCACCGAACTGGCATTCTGCCATCCCGACCTTCGCACAGACGACCGCGGCAATGTGAAGATTGTATTCACCGTTCCTGAGAGCCTGACCGAATGGCAGCTTAGGATGTTTGCACACACAAAAGACCTCTATGTGGGCAATGTAGAGGGGCGGGTGGTGACTGACAAGGAGTTCATGGTGCAGCCTAACATGCCGAGATTTTTGCGTGTCGGCGACGAGGCGCAGCTCTCTGCCCGCGTGCTCAATACCTCCGACCGCAGCGTGAAGGGCACAGCGAGGCTCGTACTCATCGACCCGGAGACAGAGCGCGAGGTATATACGGAGGACATAGCGTTTGATGTCGCTGCCAAACAGACCGCAATCGCAGCGTTCCATTATGCTCCGAAAGCAGACCACCCGACGCTGCTCGTGTGCCGTATGATTGCCACCGACGGCATATCCTCTGACGGAGAACAGCACTATCTGCCACTGCTCAGCCGCCGCGAACTCGTGATGCGCACCCTGCCTTTCACCATGTATGGCAGCGGAAAGAAGACAATAGACATCCGTTCACTACTGCCTCGCTCTTCTCTCAACGCTCAATTGACGATAGAGCACACCTCTAACCCTGCGATGCTGATGCTCCAATCGGTTCATGCCTATGCCGAGCCTTTAGACGACTGCATACTTTGTCAGGGCGGAGCACTGTTCGTTAACAGTTTCGGACACCGTCTCGTGACCGAAAATCCGGCACTTGCCGACTCGCTGGCAGCGTGGAACAAGGTCGGTGGAGAGGCAAACGCGCACGGCGGAAACCTGCAGCGCAACGAGCAACTGCTGAACATCGTGATGCAGGAGACGCCGTGGGCGATGGTGGCAAAGAACGATGCGGAACAGAAGCAACGGCTCGCCGACTTCCTGAACGTGAAGTCGCTGAAGAAGAAAATACGCGAAGGAATAAGCCGGATGAAAGAGATGCAGCACGAAGACGGGTCGTGGGGCTGGTTCCCGGGGATGAACGGCAGCGAGATAATAACGCTGCTGACGCTCGAAAGCATAGTGGAAGCGCAAGAGGTGGGCACAGCAGGCTTTGCCGATGACATGAGAGGGATGCAGAAGAAAGCATTTGCCTACCTCGCTTCGGCAATGGAGGAGCACGTGAAGGCTCTGAAACAGAAAGACCGTAAGGTGCTGTCGCGCTCCATGTTGGAATACCTTTATCTCTGTGCAAAGGCGAAACCGGAACTCACTCCGCGACAGAGCGACGACCGAGACTATCTCATTTCGTTGCTCGACGACTGCTTCCGGAACGGCTCAATATACGACCGTGCGCTATGTGCGATAATCTTTCATGCCGGCGGTCGGGACTCTCTGGCGCGCGACTATGCCGAAAGCGTGAAGCAATTCTCCATCTACGACCCCGAAAGAGGGCGTTATTTCGACACCGAAAAGGCGTTATATTCATGGCGAAGCTACAAAATCCCGACACAGACAAAGGCGATAGAGGCTCTCGCAATGATTACTCCCGACGACCGCACGACCATTGACGAGATGCAGCGTTGGCTGTTGCAGGAGAAGCGGACACAGCAGTGGAAGTCGTCGGTTGCCGCGGTGGATGCCGTGAATGCCTTCATGGCAGGGCGCGAGAATGCCTTCGCAATCGGCGGAGTGCCGGCAGAAATCACCGTGGATGAGGCCCCGTTGGCTCGGGGGAGCGTCACACGAGCCGAGGGATACGTGAAAGCCACTATGCCGGCAGAGGGGAAACGGCAGGTTGTTATCACAAAACCGTCCGGCGAAACATCATGGGGAGCGGTGTATGTGCAGGCAACGTGCGATGTGGATGATGTGAAATCTTCGGGCAGCGACATAACAGTGAAGCGCGAGATAATGAAAGACGGAAAGCCAGCCAGCCAACTGCGACTCGGCGACAGGGTGACGGTGCGCATCACGGTGAGTGCCGTTCGCGACTTCGATTTCGTGCAAGTGTCCGACCGTCGCCCTGCTTGTCTCGAACCGGTGGTGCAGACCGGTGGCTACGATTACTCACAAAGGTGCTACGTCAGTTCGCGCGACACACGCACAGACTATTTCATTGCCCAAATGCCGCGCGGTGAGTGGGTGATAGAGAAGGATTTCTATGTTGACCGCTTGGGAACTTATCACTCCGGAACAGTCACCGCACAGTGTGCCTATTCGCCGGAATATACTGCCACGGGGAAGGCTGTCACGGTGGTCGTTGACGAGTGACGGAGCGTAAAAACGCGCTGCAATGTTGTCTTTCTCGCCGAAAAGTGTTACATTTGCAGCCATGATGAGGATGAAAGGAGACGGCAAAGGCTGTGCCCGACTCCCCGTCTGCGGATATTCGACAATCAGTTTTTAACCCCTTATTATTAAAATAGAAAGTGTACGATATAAATAAAGTGCGGGATGATTTCCCGATATTGAGCCGCGAGGTGTATGGCAAACCGCTGGTATATCTCGACAATGCGGCAACGACGCAGAAGCCGCGGAGCGTGGTGGAAGCGATGACCGAAGAGTATTATAATGTGAATGCTAACGTTCATCGGGGCGTGCATTTCCTATCGCAGCAAGCCACCGACCTGCACGAGGCAGCCCGGGAGCGTGCCCGCGGGTTCATAAATGCGGCGAAGACAGAGGAGATTGTCTTCACCGGAGGCACCACAGAGAGCCTCAATCTCGTGGCATCGTCGTTCGCGGAACAGTTCATGAAGGAGGGCGACGAGGTGATAGTGTCGTCGATGGAGCATCATTCCAACATAGTGCCGTGGCAACTTCAGGCGTCGAAACGAGGCATACGACTGCGCGTCATACCGATGACCGACGACGGACAACTGCTCTTTGACGAATACGAAAGGCTGTTCTCCGACCGCACGAAGATAGTAAGCGTGGCTCACGTGAGCAATGCACTGGGCACGGTGAACCCTGTTGCCGACATCATACGCATCGCCCACGGGCATGGAGTGCCTGTGATGATAGACGGAGCGCAGAGCGTTCCCCACTTCAAAGTTGACGTTCAGGAACTCGACTGCGACTTCTTCGCCTTCTCCGGGCATAAGATGTATGGACCCACAGGCATCGGAGTGCTCTACGGAAAGGAGCAATGGCTTGAGCAGATGCCGCCATATCAGGGTGGGGGAGAGATGATAGACCGCGTGACATTCGAGCATACCACCTTCGAGCGGTTGCCTTTCAAGTTCGAAGCAGGCACCCCCGACTATGTTGCAACGCACGGTCTGGCACGGGCAATCGACTACATCGAGGCTCTCGGCATGGACAATATCTCTGCCCATGAGCACGCCCTGACGCGCTATGCAATGGAAAGACTCAGCGAGATAAAGGGCTTGAAAATCTACGGTCAGCCCCTTTCTGCCCCGGCAGAGACGCGCGACGCCGTAATCTCTTTCAACCTGTTCCGGCCATCATCGACGCCCGGCACTCAACCCCCGGCACCCATCCACCACCTCGATGTCGGCACTTTGCTCGACCGTCTCGGCATTGCCGTCCGCACGGGTCATCACTGCGCCCAGCCCGTTATGGACCGCCTCGGCATTCTCGGAACGGTGCGCGCCTCCTTCGCTCTGTATAACACGAAAGACGAGGTGGACGCACTCGTGGCAGGGATAGCCAGAGTGTCGAAAATGTTTTGATAGATACAGCTTTAAAGATTCTTTCCATACGATTTTCTGTAAGGAAAGGATTTTTTTATTGTTTTTACTGAAACAAAATCCGGAAAAATGCGTCATCAATACAGAAAGCGCGCTCAAACAACGTATTTTATTAACCTCAAAAAAGAAAAAAGATGAAGAAGTTACTTGCAACTCTGACTGTTATGCTGCTCTCAATGCCAATTATGGCGCAAAGCCTGCAGAAGTTTATAGACAAATATGCTGCCATGCCGGGAGTGGAAAAAATGATCTTGGGACCGGAAATGCTGAAGGAAGGATTTAGCAAAAACAACATCAACATCGGTCCGCTCAACGAAATGGGAGACAAGATGAAGTGCGACTCCGTGCAAATTATCAGCAAGGAAAATTGCGGGAAGAAGATTAAGAAGTTTATCAAAGACGCCAAGAATATCAACATCGAAGCCGATGGCTACAAAGATATTATGAATATCACGGACGATGGAGACTTTATCAGAATTCTCGTGCGTGGTGAAATGAAAGACGCCACCGAACTGGTGGTTATCGCAACCGACCATGACGACAACGAGTTTGCTGTGGTCAGAGTAATTGGAAAGATAGATGTTGAAAGTTTGATGAACCAATAGAACAGCATCTTTTATGACCGCCTCAGACTTCAAATGCCTTTTCTTGCCCTGTCATAAGCAGATGTACTGGGTGGCAATGCGTCTCACTGCCAACACCGTGGAGGCTGAAGACCTCGTGCAGGAGGCATTCATGAGGCTGTGGCTGAAGCGCAACGAACTTCACGATGTGGTGAGCCCGCTCTCTTTCGGAATACGAACCATGCGCAACATCTTCCTCGACAGACTGCGCAAACGGCACATCAGAGAGAGCGACCGCGACCTCGCGGAAGTGACAATCACAGAGAACGCCACGGCAGAGAGCAGTCTCATTGCGACGGAAACGCTGCAAAGCATACTCCTGTTGATAGAAAAACTGCCCGAACAGCAGCGCAGGATAATAACGATGAAAGACCTTGAAGGCATGACTTATGAGCAAATAGCACAGCAGACCGGACTCTCCGAAGCCGGGGTCAGAACCTCATTGAGCCGCGCCAGACAGGCATTAAGACAACAATTCAAAGCAAACAATCACGATGAAACAATCTGAAACGGACATACTGATAGAGAAATTCTTCAACGGAGAAACCACAGACGAGGAGGAACGCCTGCTTCATGAGGCATCGCTCATACCTCATCTCTACCCCCAATCTCCCGTTCCCGAGGGTCTCGAGCACCGGCTGTCAAGACAGATAGACCAGTGGAGCAGCATAGAGAAAAGGTCGGAAAAGCGTGCCCGAATGACGGTAATACGCTGGGTGACAGGCATCGCCGCCGGCGTCGTTCTCATCGTGGGAATTGCCATTCCTGCACTCCGCGAGCCAGATGCGGAGAAGTATGCCGAGGAACAAGAGACCTATAACGACCCCGAAAAGGCACAGATAGAGGCAGAGAAGGCACTCGCGAAATTCTCTGATTGCATCAACAAGGGATTTGACATAATTGATAAGACAACCAATAAAAACATTGAACAATGAAAAGAACAATGCTTATCGCCATGCTTGCAATGGTTTGCAGCATGACATTCGCGCAGGCAACAGTGTTTGATAAATACAAGAACAACAAAGACGTGTCTGTCGTTTACATCGGAAAAGCAATGCTGTCGATGATGAAAAACAACGACTCCGGCGGACAAGGCTCCTTGAAAAACGGTGCCGGAATAGACAAAATACAGATTTTGAGCTGCGAAAAAAAGAAGATGTTCGGGGAGATAAAGGCTCATGTGTTATCCTATATGGCAAGAAACAAGTATAGTGTCGCGATGAAGGTCAACAGCGACGGCGATGACGTTACGATATATCAGAAGACGCTGAAAGGCAACAAAAACGACCTGTTTCTGCTTAGTATAGAGGACGACGAACTGACAGTAATCAACATGACCGGCACTATCTCGCTTCAGGACATACAGTCTTTCAATAAATGAAACGTGTGAGGCTTTTGTGAATACTCCATAATTTTCAATGAAAAAACTCCCAAGATGTTCAGTTTTGGGGGCTTTTTTTGATGCTTTTGCAAAGGAAATGCCGTTTGTGGGGCATGAAGAGGCTGTGAAAAAGAGTATGCACAGTAGTCCCACCGAGAATCGAACTCGGATCTAATCTTTAGGAGAGACTTGTTCTATCCATTGAACTATGGGACCGTTATGCCTTTGCAACTGCAGCCGCATCAGGAATGTAAGGTGCTGCATTTGCGGTTGCAAAGTTACTGTTTTTATGCCTTATATCCAAATTTGGCACTGTTTTATTTTCCAAAAGTTAATCTGTCGCAGGGCGATTGGCAACGCATCGGAAAGTAATTTCGCCGGTTTTGCCTACCAAATTCGGCGAGATTACAAAGTAAAATCGGCGATTTTGCTTACCAAAACCGCCGATTTTACTTTTCAATATATCGTGTCTCGCATTGCAAAACATACTCTGCAATGAGCCGTTAAGCCCCGGGCGCATCCTGATTTTCGACGCTCGTCACTCACCGCTCACCGCTTGCCGTTCACTCATTCAGCCAACCCGGCTTCCTGCTTTCACGTCATCGGCAACGGTGGTCACGTGGAGCGAGCCGTCGTAATCCACGGCCGAAAGAATCATTCCTTGGCTCTCGATGCCCATCATCTTGCGCGGTGCGAAGTTGGCGACGAACAACACCTGCTTTCCCACGAGCTGTTCCGGTTCGTAGTATGCCGCGATGCCGCTGAGGATAGTGCGCTCTGTGCCGCTTCCGTCGTCTATTGCGAACTGCAGAAGTTTCTTTGATTTCTTCACTTTCTCGCACCTCAACACCTTCCCTACGCGTATATCCATCTTTTCGAAAGTATCGAAATCCACGTCGGTCTTTACCGGCTCCGCCTTATATTCGGCAGCCTCGTTAGCCTTCTTCGTGTCTTCGAGTTTCTTTATCTGATTGTCTATCGTCTCGTCTTCGATTTTCTCGAAGAGCAGTTCCGGTTCTGCCAGTCGGTGCCCGGGTTTCAGAATGTCGGCATTTCCGAGACAATCCCATGAAATCTCTGCCCCCTCTGCCGGTGTATGCGATGCTGAAGAGGAGTCTGCCATGTTGATATTCAGCATGCCTTGCAGTTTCTTCGACGAGAACGGCAGGAAAGGTTCGAAGGCAATGGCAAGGTTTGCCGTGAGCTGCAGGCAGATGTTAAGCACCGTCTCCACCCGTTTCGGGTCGGTCTTCCACACCTTCCACGGCTCGCACTCGGTGATGTATCGGTTGCCGAGACGTGCGAGGTTCATTGCCTCAAACTGCGCCTCGCGGAACTTAAACTGGTCGAGCAGTGACTCTATCTTGCTCTTCACGGTGCCGAGTTCTTCGAGTGTCGCCCTGTCGATGTCGAGCATTTCGCCCCGTTCCGGCACCACGCCGTCGAAGTATTTCTTTGTAAGTTGCAGTGCGCGGTTCACGAAGTTGCCGTAGATTGCCACCAGCTCCGAGTTGTTGCGCTCCTGAAAGTCTTTCCACATGAAGTTGTTATCCTTCGTCTCCGGCGCGTTGGCAGTGAGCACATAGCGCAGCACGTCCTGTTTTCCGGGCATCTCCACGAGGTATTCATGCAGCCACACAGCCCAGTTCCGGCTCGTGCTTATCTTGTCGTTCTCAAGGTTGAGGAACTCGTTTGCCGGCACGTTGTCGGGCATGATATAGTCGCCGTGCGCCTTCATCATGGTCGGGAAGATGATGCAATGGAACACGATGTTGTCTTTTCCGATGAAATGCACGAGGCGAGTCTCCTCATCCTGCCACCACTTCTGCCATGTTCCCCACCTTTCGGGGTCGCTGTCGCAGAGTTCCTTGGTGTTGGAAACGTAGCCGATTGGCGCGTCGAACCACACGTAAAGCACTTTCCCCTCGGCTCCTTCCACCGGAACAGGGATGCCCCAGTCGAGGTCGCGCGTCATTGCTCGCGGCTGGAGATCCATGTCGAGCCACGATTTGCACTGTCCATATACGTTAGGCCGCCACTCCTTATGTCCCTCCAAAATCCACTCTTTGAGCCAATCCTGATACTTGTCGAGCGGCAGATACCAGTTCTTGGTGTCTTTCAGCACCGGCTCCGAGCCGCTTATCGTGCTCTTGGGGTTGATGAGTTCTGTCGGCGAAAGGTCGCGTCCGCACTTCTCGCACTGGTCTCCGTAAGCCCCGGCGTTGTGGCAATGGGGACACTCTCCGGTGATATATCTGTCGGCAAGGAACTGATGTGTCTCCTCGTCGTAGTACTGTTTTGTGGTCTCTTCCACCAATTTCCCCTCGTCATACAGTTTTCTGAAAAACTCCGAGGCGAACTCATGGTGTGTCTTGCTTGTGGTTCGGCTATACACGTCGAATGATATTCCGAACTGTTCGAAGGAGTCTTTTATCATTTTGTGATAGCGGTCAACCACGTCCTGCGGTGTTATCCCCTCCTTTCTTGCACGCATAGTAACCGGCACTCCGTGCTCGTCTGAGCCGCCGATGAACACCACTTCCTCTTTTTTCAGCCTGAGATAGCGCACGTAGATGTCGGCAGGCACATAGACTCCGGCTAAGTGTCCGATGTGTACTCCGCCGTTTGCGTATGGCAATGCCGATGTCACGGTGGTGCGCTTAAAGTTTTTCTTCTGTTCCATTGCAAATTGATTATTTGTGCGCAAAGGTACGAAAATACTCTGAAAAACAGTGCCCTGAAGGGTAAGGAAATTCCGCGAAACGGAATAATTATATCATGAAATAAGGCGATTGCGTGCTCGGTAACAGTTGGTAAACGAGAAGCCGCAGAGCCATTCCCGAACTCCCACCGGCACTTAGCCGCTCCACAATCTTCCCGTTGGAGACGTTTCCGATGACCGATTGGGGTTTAATACGGGTTCGTATATATGACTTTGATATTCAGGGTGTTGTTTATTGCGAAAAAAATCGTTGCGAAATTTTTCGCAACGAAATAAATGCCGGCTTCTTACACATGTCTTGCTTTATTACTTTTGCCTTTCTATAATCCACTGTTTGAAGAACGGATCCTCGATGTCGTAACTGCTTTCGCGCACGATAAAACCGTTTTTCAGCAATCGTTTCAGACTGCTGTATGTGGTGCTTGTTGCCTTGTCGAGCGACTGTATCGGATTTTCTCCTTGGCATATCTTAATCATCGTGAGCCTGTCTGTCTTGTTCATGCCCATCCAAAGTCGTTCAAAGTCTAAGTCGTGTGCCTGTATTATGCGCTTGGCTGCTTCTTTCGTGACACTCTCCTTTATCCCTTGGTATTCTGCCAGTTCCCATACTACGGATGCAAGTTGCTGGGTGTAGTAGGGATGACAGTGTGTTATTTCCGCTATTTCATGTGTGACGGAGTCTGTTTGTTCTGCAAAGACAGGCTTCATTCTTGTGGTGAGATACTCGCGGAAATCGTCTTCCGGAATGCTGTTCAGGCGCATCAACATTCCGAAGTGATAGAAAGGCGATTTCTTATGTTCGAAAATCTCTTCCATCATAGACTCCTGACTGCCGAGGAAAATGTAGTTTATGTTTTGCTGAAACTGCATTATGCCGCGCAGTTTCTTGTCGAGTCCTTTCTCTATTGATGTTATCTCCTGAAACTCATCAAGCACTACTACGAGCCGTTTGTTTCCTTCTGCCACCTTTGCGAGCAGCGACATGGCGTCTTCGAGAACCATGTCGGAGTTCACCCTTGGCTGAAACGACACGTTTATTGTGTTGTTGACAGGGTTCATGGAGATTGTCGGTGTTATGCGAAAGTGGGTCATGAGGTGTTTCAAGTGCTCCCACTGATATATCTTGAATATCTCTTTAATGAGTTTCGCCGACAAGTCTTCTGTGCTCACAACGTCCTGCATGTTGAGCATGATGTATGGCTTCCCGGACTGTTTCACGGCTTTTGTCACCAAACTTGTCTTGCCATATCGACGCGGACTGATGAGTATCAGGTGGTTGTCACTCTGCAATAAATGGCTTATCTGTTTCAGTTCGTTCTCCCTGTCTGTAAAGAACTCGCCGTCAACCACTGTTCCGAACTTGAATGGATTTCTCATATTGCGAAGTTTTTCGTTGCGAAATTTTTCGCAAATATAATGATTTCTTTTTAAAGCAAGAAAACAAATGGGGTTAAATTGCTGCCGGAGCGGAGTTTTTGTGATGATGTCGGTTTGTGTTTTTAATGCTGAGAAGGGAGGGTTTAAGGCAATTATTGGGATAAAAAACATCGGACTCGACGTGATGTCAAGCCCGATGCTGTATTGGGTTTCATGAGCAATGCCCGGTTCGGCGTGCTGCTCATGTGGTGTGATTACTTCGCGATTTTCTTTCCGCCTACGATATACAGACCCTTGCCGAGGATGTTGATGTCGGTGCCGAGGTAGCGTCCGTCGATGCTGTAGATGCGTGTGCTCTCGCCGTCTTTCCTGCTGTTGATGATGCTGATGCCGTTAGTTCCTTCCTGAGCTACAGCAATCTGGTCGAGGAAGAAGCGTGTTCCGTTGCCGGCGAAGCTAAGTTTTGTGTCGCCGTTGCCGGTAAGTGTTATGCTGCATTCGTTCCACTTGCCTTTTTCGAGGGCGAAAGTGGTTCCCGATACGGTAACATTCTCGTTAACAGAGTTCACCGTCAGTTCGCCGGTTTCGTCTTCCCAAGGTGCTGCGAGGAATGTAAGCGTCGCTGTTCCGTTCACGGTGAATGCCGGAGTCGTTGCCTGTCCTGCTATCTTACTGGTTCCGAAGCGTGCACATTTGTCTGCTCCGAAAGCCGACTGTGCCTCCCAACCCTCTGCGTCAGGATTGAAAATGCTGCTTGCTATAGACCCGCCCCAGCGGCCGTCGTTACCTCCTGTGCCGTTACACTTGTCGAATGTCTCACTGAAGATGAGGTTGCCGATAGGCTCTTCAGGATCATTGTTGCCCTCGTTGTTGTTCACGAAGTTGAACGAAACGGTGCCGTCGCTGTTCTTCTTGATGTCTGTTATCTCGATGTTCATTAACTTCTTGCCGTCGGTATTGTTGTTGAACAACCTGGCAGCGGGCGTAGTGGTGTTGCCGAAACTGTTTTTCGCGCTGTATGGGAATGGGTCTCCGCTGAGGTTGTAGTATGAAAGTAAGTTGTCTGCGGGGAAAATCGTGCAACGCTGATGTGACGATACGTTGTTCACAGTGTTCTCTTGCCATACCTTCTTGTCGTAATCTACGTGCATGATAAGCAGTCCGCTGCCTTCTGCATGGGCATCCCATCCCTTCTTCTGCACGTTCTGCAGGATGTAGTATTCATCTGCATTTCCCGGGTTTCGCATAATGAACACCTCGCCGAAGTCGCTCAACGACTTCATGCCTGTTACGGTTCTGTTGCCCTTCAGGTCGGTTGGTGTAATCCATCCGCAGAACATTCGCTCATAGCCTGTGTAGTTGCAGGGTGTGAAACCGTTGTCGTTATAGCATCCGTAGTCCATGAGTGACCATGCGTTCAGACCGAAATTACCACCGCCGCGGGTGTCATAAAAGTCCGGTAGTCCTAAGCAATGTGAGAACTCGTGGCACATTGTTCCGATGCCGTTTATACTGCCGCTGCCGTTCAGTTCGGGACCGCATGCGTAGGTGTTAATGCGCACTCCGTCGATTGTCAGGGTCTTGTTCACGGCAGAAAGCTGCCATTCGTGGGGCCAGATGGTGCTCTTAATGCCCGAGTCGGCTTCGCCTTTGTAGGCGTAGATGACATACACTTGGTCAACTTCTCCGTCTCCGTCCCAGTCGTAGTCGGCAAAGTTAACCATGTCTTTCACGAGATTACATGCTTCGATTACCATGTCTTCGGGGTGCTTGTCGTTGCCATAGTAATCGTTGCCGCCGTAATATTCGTAGTTATGTTCCACGGTTACAGGACCTACAACATCGAATGTCAGGTCGAAATTGCCGTTACTCTGTGCAGTGAAATAGTCGTGCACCGAGCCTTTGAAGTTCCCTTCGGAATAGTTCTCGGTGTTTGCTATCTTTTCGAAACGTGCTTGGTCGTTCTCCGCAAGGAAGCTCTTGTTGGCGAAGTTCACGAGGATTACGATGCCCTTTTTGCTGCCGGTGTATGATGTCGGCACGCCAAACTCTTTGTGACGAGTGCTGCGGCGTGAGTTGCGAGCCATTCTCCTGCTTTCTGCATTTCGCTCTATTTGCATCTTGTCAACAGCCACGTAGATGCCCGGAGTTTCCGATTCCAAGAAAGCCCTGCCGTCTTCTGTCTCATAGAAGTGACCGAACTCGTCGCCACGCAGTTCTGCAACGACTTGCGTTCCGTCTTGAAGTGTCAAAGTGGTTTTTACTCCCCTTTTGGCGGGAATGGCCATTGCTGTGAGTGCCATCAGCACCATTGCCAGCGAAAAAAATAATCTTCTCATTTCTTTTATTTTTATGGTTTCATTCTAAATGCGTAGGTTTCAAGGTCACAAAGATAACAAATTCTCTCGAAAAACAATCCCTTTCATGCTCGGAATTATGTTTTTATAACGTTTTAGACTGTGCGGTAAAGCATTGATATAGTGAATTGTGAGGTATTAAATAGGGTTAAAAAGAGTTTTTTTTGGAAAATAATTGCATCTTTATTTGCTTTTGTTGCGTCATTAAAATAAAATATATATCTTTGCACATACGCTGTTGTCAGCGCATGTTGTCACCCGTTTGAATAAAGTTTAATACCTATATAATATTATGAAAAAAAGTATTCTTGTCATCATTTTGTGCGCAATCGGTGTGTTGTCTGCAAATTCGCAGGAGACTGCAGGGCAGCAAAAGAAGAAGAAAGAGAAGAAAATATGGCTCTGCGGAGGTGCTTTCGACTCTTTCACGAAGGCAAAACTGGCTGCAAAGATAACACTGATGAAAGCCGACTCCACGGTGGTGGATACCATAACTTGCCAGATATTCAACACCTCTTCGTTTGCGATAGAAGCACCGGCAAGGCGCGAGAAATACATCTTCAAAGCCACTCTCGACGGATATGAGGACACTTTCATGGACTATGACATGCCGCCGCTGGCAAGAAACACTTATTTTGAAGTGCCAAAGATACTGATGAAGCGCAGCGGAGACGACGCTGTGGGTGCGGCAGAACTCGACGGAGTGACAGTCACCGGGACCCGGGTGAAGATAGCATACCGCGGCGACACGATAGTGTATAACGCCTCGGCATTCAAGCTTCCGGAGGGTTCGATGCTCGACGCGCTGGTGAAGCAGTTGCCCGGAGCTGAACTGAAAGACAACGGAGACATATATGTGAACGGAACGAAGGTGGACTACCTGACACTCAACGGTAAAGACTTCTTCAAGGGGAAAAACCGAGTGATGCTCGACAATCTGCCATACTACACCGTGAAAGACCTGAAGGTGTATCACAAAAGCACGGAAATGAGCCAAAAACTCGGTAGGGAAGTGGAGCGTAAGGACTACGTGATGGACGTGAGTCTCAAGCGAGAATACAACCGCGGACTCATAGCCAACGCCGAAGCCGGGGGCGGAACGCGCGAGAGATATATGTCGAGAATGTTCGCGCTATACTTCGGCGACCACAACAAACTGTCGCTTTATGGCAACGCCAACAACGTGAACGAGTCGAGAAAACCGGGAGAGAAAGGCGAATGGTCGCCATCCGACATGCCGCAGGGAACGCAGAACACGAAGCAGGTGGGGCTGCTGCTGCACACCGAAGACCCTGATGAGAAGTTCAAGGAGAAACTGGAAGGACAACTCGAATGGAGCGACGGCAAGGACATCACGCGCTCATCAAAGGAGGTGTTCGCTGCAGAAGGGAACATTCTCGGCGGCTCACAGTCTGACAAGAGGCAGAAAAACTTCAAGCTGAATGCCAAGAACGAATTGGAGCTCGACACAAAACTTGCCGATATATCGCTCACACTCGGGGTGGACTACACCAACGGAAACTTCACATCATACAGCAAAGACAGCACCTACCGGCAGTATCTGATAAACCAAAGTGTGCAGGAGGGCAGGCAGAAATACAACCAACTGAACACCTCCGCCAATCTTTTCGCATTCAAAAAACTGCCGTGGGGCGACCATGTTAAGTTCACAGCAGAGTTGGGATACGAAAGAATGAAACCCTACGAGAGTTTTGCCAACAGCAACATACGCTATGCCGCGTCAGCCGATGAGAGGCGTGAACTGTACGGCGACTTCAGGACTTCGGGCTATAACTACGATCTTTCGTTCAGTTACGGTTATAACCTGACGTCGAAAATTATACTCATGGCAACGGTCGGATATTTGCAGGAGTGGAGCGACAAGCGGCAAAGCAACTACCGCTTGGATTGGCTCGACGACACCACTCCGCACGAAATAGGCTGGTTGCCATCCACCAACGAGGCTCTGAACAGTGTGCTCGACCGGGAGAACAGCAACAACCACCGCACCCTGAAGAAAGGTGTGAAGGCGGAACTGATGTACCAATGGAACTTGGGCGGAGGCTATCTGCAGGTGGCTCTGCCCTTAACGTTCAACCGTGAGAGGATGTCCTACAACAGCGCGGCAACAGACACCTTGGCAAGACGCTGCTACACGGATTTCAACCCTGCCGTACTGTGGCTGAAATGGGGCAAGTCTCACCAGTACTTCTTCTTCGACGTGAACACCACGCATCCGCAATTCGCATCGCTGATGCCCAATACCAACACCACAAATCCGCTTCGGAAGCGACTGAACAACCCTGCTCTGAAACCCACAGACACGTACAGACTCGTCATGACTCAGTCGTATGCGTGCGACAGCATAGACCTTCAGTGGCGTGTTGCGGGGCATTTCAACCTGACGAGAAATGCGTGGGGAACGCGCACCATATACGACACAGCCACCGGAGCATACACATACATCGACGATAACGTGAACGGCAACTTCACCGGAAACCTGAGCGTGGGTGTTGATGGGACGTTTGACAAGCAGAAAAGGCTTAGATACAGTTTCGAGTCGATAGCCCAACTTAACCGCAGTGTGGATTTCGGCATCTCCTACGATAGCGACAACACCGCCCTGAGCCGGGTCAACTCGCTGCTGTTTACGGAAAAAGCCGAACTCTCATATTCGTTTGGCGACCTCAACATGAGCATCTTGGGACAGGTGGGGTGGAGACGGTCGAAAGGGCGCGAGGCAACCTTCCGGACGCTCAATACCACCGACTTCAGTTACGGTGCGACACTGCAATACCGGGTGCCGCTGATAAACATGAGCATCGGAACAGACATAAAGATGTTCAGTCGCCGAGGATATTTCACCCCGGAGATGAACACCAACGACCTCGTGTGGAACATGCTGCTGTCGCGTTCGTTCATGACCGACCGCCTGACGCTGAAATTCCAAGCCTTCGACATACTCCGTCGGTTGAGCAACAAACAGTATGTGGTGAACGCGCAGGGCAGAACCGAGAGCTGGACAAACTGCATCCCGCGATACTTCATGCTGACTGCCGCCTACAAGATAAATATCATGCCTAAGGGGAAATGATACCTGAACCATAAAAAAGAAGGAGATAAGGGCTTCGTCGTTACCGGCGAAGCCCTTGTCGTTTTTCCCCTCCGGTCACTCCAACTTCATCTTCTCAATCTTCCCCCGCAGATATTCCTTGAACCCATCGTCGCCGGTCACCGTGATGTCGTCATACAAACCGAGCACGAAACGACCGATACCGATGTAACTGCACACGGGAAGGCGGAGCTGCCATTGCCGTTCCGACACCTTATTTATATATATAGAGGAGTCGGGATATTCTTCCTTGAGCATGTTGTAAGCCAGTGTGCCGAGAGTCATTTCCACCGTGCGCTGCTCCTCGTCGGAGAACATGAAGATGTCGGTATGCACAGTCCGGTGACGCTTTTCGTTGAGCCATTCCTCGTCGAGCACCTCCACATCGCCAATCCTTGCCACCTTGAACGTCTTGTTCATCTGCGACTTAGGCTCGTAGCACCTCACCTCGTTGTTGCTGTTCATCAGCAAGAACGGTTCCACGAGGCGGTCTTTCTCCGTCAGGCTGTGCGGCGAGTGATAGTTGCGGAGCACCACCATGCGCTTGAACTTTATCGCTTTGTAGAGCGCCGACACGTTGTGAGCCACATGCTCGCGCAGCACGTTGTCGGCAAGGATGTTGAAATCGTAGAACCTGTCGAGCTTCTTCATCAGGTTCGTAGCCACGGCGTCGTGCTTGTCGGATGCCTCAAGCAGCCGCCGCATGGTGAGAAGTTCGTCCTCGGTGAAGTCGATGCGCTCCTGCAGACGGGTGAAGAACGGCGACTGTCGGTCGATACTGTAAATCTTTCCGCGCTTCTCCACGATGAAACCGCAGTCGCGGAAGAACTCAAGATAGTAGTAGAAGTTGCGGCGACCAATCTCTATTCGGTCGCATATCTGTTCCAATGTATAGCCCCTGTTTCCTGCGAGCAGCAGCAACAGATTGAGCTCGCGTTCCAGTTTGTCGTGTCTCACGTGCCTATATATATAATAATGTGTAACGTTTAATATCCTGCCGGAAAGCAATTTCGCCGATTTTGCCGACCAATTTCGCCGATTTTGGTCAGTAATTTCGCCGATTTTGCTCTGCATTTTGGCATGTATTGCGTTGCCGTTGGGCATCTTTTGCCGTATGTGATGCCCGAAAACGCACCGGCATCGGTCGTTAACTGCTGATTATCAGGTGAACTCCAACTCCGGCTGAACATCGCCAAGGAGGTTGTAACTCCTGCGGTGATATGGCGTGATACCATGCAGGCGCAGGGCCTCGCGGTGCTTTTTCGTGGGATAGCCCCTGTTGCTCTCCCAGCCATATTGCGGATATTCCTCTGCGAGAACGTCCATATAGTCGTCGCGATAGGTCTTCGCGAGAATGCTTGCCGCGGCTATAGAAAGAAACCTTGCGTCGCCCTTCACCACACACGTATGGCTGATGTCGCGATATGGTTTGAAGCGGTTGCCGTCAACGATTATCGATTCCGGTCTCACCGAAAGACCGTCGAGGGCGCGGTGCATGGCAAGTATCGAGGCGTTTAGGATATTGATACGGTCAATCTCCTCCGGTGTAACTATGCCAATTGCCCACGCCAACGCGTCGCGTTCGATTATCTCCCGCAGGCGTTTCCGCTCGCGGTCGGTGAGTTGTTTCGAGTCGTTGAGTTCGCCGTTGGTGTAACCGGGAGGGAATATTACCGCTGCTGCAAACACACTTCCTGCAAGACAGCCGCGCCCTGCCTCGTCGCATCCTGCCTCCCTCACGCCCTCCTTATAACATTCCTGTAGCATATCGTTTCGCACTTTTAACTAAAAACGCCGACGCTTTGAACTTATTGTGCACGGAACGGAGATAATTTTGCAGCAGTAAAAACAATATATCTAATAAGGAATATGAATAATATTATGATTTCGGGCGGAGGTTTTCCCCCATTCAAGAGCATCAAGGCGGCAGTTAAGACGGCAGCAGACGGTTGCGGCAAGTTGACAGACATGATAGCCGATTTCTATGGCAGGATGCTGGAAAGGAAAGTGAGTCGTGCCGAAACGATAGCCCTCATCAAGGCACAATCCGCCTTCCTGCTCGGCATAATGCCCATAGACATGCCCCTGTCGCTGCGCTTGTTTTTCACCGTTCTCACGCTCGTGACCGTGAACAGATGCCGGCACGCGGACGAAAACAGTCGTGGAACGATACAAATAACAGGATATAGGTAATTAAGTGTTCTAATGACCCATTGGGGTTTAAGTGCACTTGTAAGGTCGATTTGTTAAAAAAATGGCTTTTCGGAGCATTTTTATTACATTTCCTTTGCACTAACAGAAAAATACCTTAAATTTGCAATCGGAACGTAAAAAAGTTTATTTTATTAATTAAAAAAACACTGAAAAGTCAACTTTTTATGAAATTAAGACTTTGTATGATTTTGGTCAGCCTGACACTATTCTTAGGTATGGCCAATGCGCAAACGGTTGTTTCAGGTAACGTTACTTCTTCGGAAGATGGCGAACCGCTGATGGGTGCCTCTGTGATGATTAAAGGAACACAGGTAGGTACGACGACCGACCTTGAAGGTAATTTCACAATTACCACACAAGTTAGTAACCCTCAGGTTGTGATAAGCTTCATCGGAATGGAAACTGTGACGCTCAAGGGCGCACGTAACATGAAGGTTGCGCTTAATCCGGACAAGGCTCAGCAGATTGGTGAGGTCATTGTGACAGGTATGCAGAAAATGGATAAGCGACTGTTTACCGGTGCTGCCACCAAGGTTGATGCCGAGAAAGCAAAGCTTGACGGCGTCTCCGACATCTCACGCTCGCTCGAAGGACGTGCGGCAGGTGTCAGTGTGCAGAACGTGTCGGGTACTTTCGGTACGGCTCCGAAAATCCGTGTCCGTGGTGCTACGTCTATCTACGGTTCGTCAAAGCCGCTTTGGGTGGTTGACGGCGTAATCATGGAAGACGTTACTGAAGTGGATGCCGATGCTCTTTCTTCAGGTGACGCTGCGACGGTGATTTCAAATGCCATCGCAGGTCTTAACGCAGACGACATCGCAAGTTTCGATATTCTGAAAGACGGTTCGGCAACCTCGATTTATGGTGCACGTGCAATGGCAGGTGTGATTGTTGTCACCACAAAGCGCGGTAAGGTTGGTTCGTCACGCATTTCCTACACCGGTGAGTTCACCATGAGAATGAAGCCCACCTACTCTCAGTTCAACATCATGAACTCTCAGGAGCAGATGTCGGTATATCGTGAGATGATGAAGAACGGTTTCTTCTCTTTCACAAGTGCATTCCGCGCTTCCAACAGCGGTGTGTTCGGAAAGATGTATCACCTGATGAATACAATCGACCCGACAACAGGTCAGTTCATGCTCGCAAATACTCCGGAGGCTATGGCTTCTTATCTGCGCAAGGCAGAGTATCAGAACACCGACTGGTTTGATGAACTGTTCTCCAACTCAATACAGATGAACCACTCTATCAGTATGAGCGGCGGTACTGAAAAAGCACAGTACTATACATCTTTCTCTATGCTCGATGACCCGGGGTGGACAAAAAAGAGCCGCGTTCAGAGATACACGGCTAATATCAACGCCAACTATAACCTGAACAGCAAGGTTTCTTTGAACTTGATTGGAAACTCAAGCTATCGTAAACAGCAGTCGCCGGGTACGACAAACCGTGCTACCGACGCTGTGAACGGTGTCGTTTCACGCGACTTCGACATCAACCCGTACTCTTACTCTCTCAACTCTTCGCGTACTATGGATCCGAATGAGTTCTACGTGCGCAGCTATGCCCCGTTCAATATCTTCAACGAACTGGACAACAACTTCATGAGTTATGACGTTGTGGATTTGAAATTCCAAGCAGAATTGAAGTATAAGCCTATCTCAAAGGTTGAGTTGAGCATGCTCGGCGCATACAAATACTCTACCACCACACAGGGACATAAGATTACCGAAAAGAGTAATCAGGCAATCGCATTCCGTATGATGGACGATGCTACCATGCGCGACTCTAACCCGTGGCTCTACCTTGACCCGGACGTGCCGAACTCTCTCCGTGAGACAGTGCTCCCTAAGGGTGGCTTCTATCGCGAAACAAACTATAAGATGAACAGTTGGGACTTCCGTGCCACTGCTTCTTACAACGATGTTTACAACGACCGTCACATCCTGAACCTTTACGGAGGTATGGAAGTGAACAACGTAAAGCGTAGCCGTACTTACTTCAACGGTGTCGGCATGCAGTACGGAATGGGTATGCTCGGAAGCTACGACTACAAGTACTTCAAGCAGGCTGCAGAGGAAAACTCTATCTATTACTCGCTGAACAACGGCTACAGCCGTGAGGCTTCGTTCTTCGGAACAGCAACATATTCTTGGAAGGGACGCTATACCGTGAACGGAACTGTACGTTACGAGGGTAGCAACCGTCTGGGTAAGGCTCGCAGCGCACGCTGGTTGCCTACATGGAACATCTCCGGTGCATGGAACGCACACGAAGAACCTTGGTTCTCTAAGTTGAACCCGTACCTCACTCACGCAACTCTGAAGACCAGTTACTCGCTGACCGGTGACAAGCCTGCTATCACAAACGCAGAGGTTATCATCGCAAGCTACAACCAGTGGCGTCCGTATAGCGAGGATAAAGAGTCGGCTCTCGAGGTGACAGACTTTGCAAACCCCAACCTGACTTATGAGAAGAAGCACGAGTTCAACCTCGGTCTTGACCTCGGTTTCCTGAACAACAGACTCAACCTTGAGTTGGCTTACTATCACCGTAACAACTACGACCTTATCGGTCCTAAGCGTACCACAGGTGTCAAAGGCTCTGTTATCAGATATGAAAACATCGCAGAGATGAAATCAAGCGGTTTCGAGTTCACGCTGTCTTCACGCAACATCGTGAAAAAAGACTTCACTTGGAGCACCGACTTCATCTTCTCTCACAACACGAGTGAGGTTACTTCTCTCGACTCGCGTACACGTATCATCGACATGATTGGCGGTTCAGGATTTACCGGAGAGGGCTATCCGTATCGCGCACTCTTCTCAATGGACTTCCGCGGACTTGATAATAAGGGTCTGCCCACATTCATCGGTCCGGAGGGAGATTTGATAACAAGCGAAACAGGCTTCGAAGGTCTCGACTTCCAGTCTTACAATCTCAGTCACCTTATATATAACGGTCCGGTTGACCCGACAATTACAGGTTCTCTCGGAAACGTGTTCACATATAAGGGACTTACTCTGAACGTCTTCATTACATACGCTGCAGGCAACAAGGTGCGTCTTGACCCGACATTCGGTCTTGGCTACTCTGACCTCACTGCTATGCCGAAGGAATTCCAAAACCGTTGGACTGTTCCCGGAGACGAGGCAAGAACAGACATCCCCGCAATCGCAGACTTCCGTCAGATGCAGAGAGACCAGTATCTCTCTCGCGCCTACTCTGCATACAACTACTCGCAGAACCGTATTGCCAAGGGTGACTTCATCCGCATGAAGGAAATCTCTCTTGCTTACGACATTCCGCAGACCTTCGTTAAACACCTCGGTCTCTCTTCTGCAAGTTTGAAGTTCCAGGGAACCAACCTCTTCCTGATTTACTCAGACAAGAAACTCTACGGACAGGATCCAGAGTTCACCAACTCCGGTGGTGTGGCTGTTCCTATGGCACGTCAGTTCACATTTACAGTACGTCTTGGAATTTAATTTTAAACAGACTAAACAATATGAAATTCAAATATCTATTTTTATTTGCTGCGGCATCTTTAGCATTCACTTCATGTGATACCTATTTGGATAAGGTTCCGGATGACCGTGCCGAACTTGATGAGGCAGAGAAGGTGACCCAACTGCTTACCTCGGCTTATCCCGGTTGTAACATCTCGCTCGTTGCCGAGACAAGTTCAGACAATATGGGCAACAACGGTAGGGCTTACGGTATAGATGCTCTGCTTGACCAGATTTATCGTTTCAAAGACGTTGACGTTACCGGAATGGACTCTCCTTACTATCTTTGGGATAGTTACTACAAGTCGGTAGCAGTTGCAAATCAGGCACTGAAAGCTGCAGAAGAACTCAATGGGAAATTTGATATGAAGGGTCAGATAGCAGAGGCAAAGCTCTGTCGTGCATACAGCATGTTCATGCTTTCCAACGTTTTCTGCATGGCTTGGAACCCGGAAAAGGCTGACGAGTATCTCGGTCTGCCTTATCCCATGCAGCCGGGCGAGGGAAGTGATGAGCGCGGAACACTCCGCAAACTCTTTGAGGCAATCAATGCCGACATCGAGGCAGCTCTTCCTAACATCAACGAAGGTCTCTACGAGAAGCCAAAGTATCACTGGAACAAGCGCGCGGCATACGCTTTCGCTGCACGTTTCAATCTCTACTACATGAACTATGACAAGGCTATAGAGTATGCAACAGAGGCTCTCGGCAGCAATCCGATGATTGTTCTGCGCAACTATGCAGAGTATGAAGAACTCGGTGCGGCGGATATTAAGAGCAAGTATAACCGCGCTTCAGAGCCGGCAAACTTTCTCTTGATACCAAGTTACTCCATTGCTTCACGCTATGTGTTCAGCCAGCGTTACGGTCACAACTCCACAATGTGCTCTTATGAGACATATTGGGCACAGGCACCGTGGGGAAGCGGCTCGGAGGATAACCCCCTCTATTGGTCTAACAAGATGTACGGAAACTCGTCGGGTGTGACATTCCCGAAGATGTATGAGTTCTTTGAGTACACCGACAAGGTTGCAGGCATTGGCTACGTTCACGTAATGGATCAGGCATTCACAGGCGACGAGACCCTGCTTGTACGTGCAGAGGCTTACGCATTGAAGAATAACTTCGCCAAAGCTCTTGAGGATATGAACATGTGGATTGTCTCTCACTGTAAGGAGAAAGCCGGTGACAATGTTCGTCCGGTGCTCACCGAGACTCTCGTTAACAAATTCTACGCAGACCTTGAGTATGCTCCGGTTGTTCCGGATGGAAACAGCGACCGCTCAATCCGCAAGACTTTCAAACCGCAGGGCTTCAAAGTTGCAGAGGGAACACAGGAGAATATCCTCCAGCTCATCCTCCACATGCGTCGCCTTGAGGTGCGTCAGCAGGGCTATCGCTTCTATGATGTCAAGCGTTACGGCATCGAGTATGCCCACTTCCTGCCGGGTGAAGAACCCGTTGTATTCACTGCCGGTGACTTGAGAGGTGCAGTACAGATACCTTCTGACGTTATCAACGCCGGTTTCCAAAAGAATCCTCGATAACTTTAAAACAGAATTAAGATGAAAAAGATATATTTATTTGCTTCACTGCTTTTCGCATGTGTGAGTCTCGGACTCACAAGTTGCGGGAACGATGACGAACTCAGCAGCCAGAGTGTATTCGGTTCTGAGACTCAAGCAGAACCTAACGAGCTTGATACTTGGATAAAGAAGAACTACCTTGACGAGTATAACATCGACCTGCAGTATCGTTATAACGACCGTCTTACAGACCAAGTGTATAATGTTGTTCCTGCTAAGTATGAGAACTCTGTGGCACTCGCCATCATGTTCAAGCATATTTGGCTGGACGTTTACAGGGAAGTTCTCGGTGCAGAGTTTCTCAAAAGGTATTCTCCGCGACAGATACAGTTCATCGGTTCGCGTGAATACGGTCCTAACGGTTCAGTAATTCTCGGTACTGCCGAGGGTGGTCTGAAGATTATGCTCTATGGAGTTAACGAGTTCGACATCGACAACCCGCGCATCAACGTTGATGATCCGTATGCCGACCCGGCAGCATCTCCGGCAGACTTGAACCACTGGATGTTCCACACTGTGCATCATGAGTTCTGTCACATCCTCACTCAGATGAAGAACTACTCAACGGAGTATCAGACAATCACTGCCGGCAGTTACCACTCTCAGGACTGGATTAACCTCAAGGACAAGAAGGTTCAGGAAGAAGGTTTCGTTTCTGCTTACGGTTCAAGTGAGTATAATGAAGACTTCGCAGAGATGTTCTCAACCTACGTTACAATGTCTCCGGCAGCTTGGAACAAGATTTTGGAGACCGCAGGCGAGAAGGGTGCGCCGCTGCTCAACAAGAAACTCGACCTTATACGCAAGTACTTCTCAGAGCAGTGGGGACTTGACATCGATGTTCTGCGAGACAAAGTGCTTCAGCGTTCTTCTGAGGTTGGCACTCTGGATTTGCGTGATTTGTCTAAGAATTAATTGAACGCTTTAATTAAGTATTTAAGAAATGAAAAAGTTGAATTATTTTTTAACACTCTTGGTGTCAGTTTTGGCATTGTCGGCTTGCACCAACGAGGTGGATAACTATTTCTCCGAAAGTTCTTCAGAGCGTTCGGCAAAGGACATCGAAAGGGTGAAGAATATTCTCATGTCGGCACCAAACGGCTGGCGCATGGAATATTATGGCTCCTTGAGCTACGGCGGATACAATGTCCTTTGTAAGTTTGATAAAGACCACGTGTCCTTTGCTTCAGAGAAGGTTGGTAAGACTCACAAAGCCGGTCTTGACGAAAACGGCAAGCTTATCGGTGTAGATCAGAAGTCTTCTTACACTGTTATGCAGAGCATGGGTACCGTTCTTTCTTTCGATGGATACAATGACGTGTTCCATTACTTCTCAGAACCAAAGAACTCCGACTATGGTCAGGCAGGCGATGGCTTTGCAGGCGATTTCGAGTTCCGTGTTCTCTCTGCCACACCTGAGAAGATTGAGCTCAAGGGACGCAAGCATGGCACCAAGATACTCATGTATCCTATGCCTGCAGATCTCGACTGGGCTGACTATATCAAGGATGTAATGGCCACCGAGAAGTACATGTCGTCACGCTCTTACACCCTCATGGGCGAAGGAGTTCCCGAAACATCGGAAATCCTTGTGCGCCAACAGTATCGCACGTTGGTATTCCAGTATTTGGATGAAAACAAGGAAGCACGTCTCGTGTCGGTACCGTTCATCGTGACTCCGGCGGGTTTCATCCTCTATGCTCCGGCAGAAATTAACGGCATCAAGATTGGAAACGTTGCCAAGGGCGACACTTACGAGCGTTTCTACTTTGTTGACAACAAGAACCTTTGGCTCGAAACGGCAATGCCTCCATTGTGGGAAACCCTGAAGGACGGTATGTGGTTCGTTGCATATTCTAAGGTAGGTCAGTATCAGATGCCGCTTTGGGATGCCTTCAAGGAAGCTCTGAAGACTGCCGGAATGAACAAGAAAGAGGTTACTCTCTACAATGTTCTCATCGGTAGATACGAGAACAAGGTTGGTTTCCACTTCTTCACATCAGAAGATAAGGGTATTGTTGGGTTCGAGTTTAGTAATCCCAACGAGGAAGGTAACGAGATTACTATCAAGTACACTGACGAGAAGCCTACCAATAAGTTCGCCAAGGACTATATGAAGAAGCACAAGTTGAAGCCAATCATCGAGTCCTTTGCCGGTATCGGTAGCAAGGCTCGTCGCTTCAAGTTGGAGTCTGACAACGACCGTAAGCCTACTTACATCAAGCTCACCGACCTGAATGAGCCTACTAACATCATCACGCTCACAGCCGATCAGGTGAACTATCCGTTCGATCACTAACAACAAATAAACTCTCCTGCCTTCCTTGCTTTGGGGGCAGGGGAGTATAAACAATCAAACATTTTATTCACTAATCAATAAAGTTATTTAATTATGAAAAAAACATTACTTTTGGCTTTTGCCGCAATGCTTTCGTTTGCTGCCAGTGCGCAAGTGAAGGTTGCCAAGTTCGAACGTAGCTTCGCAATTAAGTCTAACGTTCAGATGGCAGAAAAACTTGGTTCTGCCACCGTTGCTGAAAATTCTTTCGATGCTCGCAAAATCGATGCTGCAGGTCTTTATGGCACATGGATGTCAAATGAGTATAGCGATGAAACATCATTGTACACCTGTACTCGTGTTGACATTGAGGCTGTTAACAACGTACAGGATGCTAACGTAAAAATCTCTTTCATCACCAAATACGGAACAGACTTCGTGTATGGTACTTTCGCCGACAACAAGATTACTGTAAAAGCAGGAGCCTATGTTAACGATGCAGCGGTTAACCAGTTAGCCGGCAGCAAGCTCTATTTTGCAGGTGCAACAGAAGGTGACCAGCCCGGATATATTGGTATTTCACAGGATGATTTCTACTTCCAAATCACAGAAGACGGTTCTATAGAACCCGGAGAAGGCTTCGTTGGTTGGGTTATCATAATTGAAGAAGGTCAATATCAAGGACAGCTCTGGAGTTCTGCAATAGAATTCGAAATCCATAAGACCAACGGTGTATTGACAGGAAAACGTTATCAGGGTGATAAGAATTTTGACCTTGCATTGCCGGTATATGTTAAGGACAACGGTGCAGAGCTTTCTATTTTCGGTCACTATGGCGACTGCCGAATAAAGATGGACGTTGATGAGACTGCAGGCACATTCACAATCACAACTCCGCAGAATGTAATAGCAACCAGCAAGCAGGTTAAGGATGAGGGTTATGGTGACTACTACTACATCAAGGGAACCAATAGCGAAGGTCGTTTCGTTGCCGGTGAGCCTGTAAAGGGTACTTGCAAGAACAACGTGATCACTTTCAATGAGCCTAAAGAAGGCGACTATAGTGGCGTTTACAGCATTTCTACAAACGTTGATGCTGAAGGTGCAGCATACGGTATCGGTTACTTCGCAAATGTTGTGGTTAACTATACCAACGGTGTAGCAGGTGTAGAGAACGTTGTTACCGACGCTGTTAAGAATGACAACCGCATCTTCAACCTCGCAGGTCAGCAGGTAGGTAAGGACTATAAGGGCATCGTTATCAAGAACGGTGTTAAGATGGTTCAGAAGTAATCATATCACTTCTTAATTGGTTTAAAGACCATAAGAGTCGCAGCAATCGTTGCTGCGACTCTTTTTTTTGACCATTTGTGAGGGCATATTACGGTTTTGCTTGCTTGGTTTAGTAATATTTTGTAATGAGAAAGGATGCGCTTGTTGTCAGGCATGTTGTTGTTATGGTAATTGCTCTGCGGGTTGCGGATGCAGGAGATGTATGTCCCTACAATGAAAGTGAATCGGGGTATTTGCCGGGGAAATGTGTTTATGACGTATGCGGCGTTTGTTCGTGCGAAGTGGTTAACCGTGGATGATTCTCGGGTTAAGGTGTATGGACTCACGGCTTGTGTGCGAGAAATAAAGCCCCCTATGGAAAGCCTGTATCGTGTTGGAGTACGGTCATGAAAAAACTGATAATTCCTTTCCTGAACGTCGGGCATCTGCAAAGCGATGCCGTCATGCCGGAAAGGAATTATCAGTTTATCGGTTAAGGGCTGTTGTTTACTTCACGAGCACCTTCTTGCCGTTGATGATATATATGCCCCTCTGCATATTTTCTCTTGCCACGCGCTGTCCGTTGAGGTTATAGATAACTTCCTCACCGTTTTCTGCGTCAACTTCTGTTGCCTCAATGCCGTTAGTGCTGTTAGCCAAGCGGTAGATTTGTATTTTCTCCGGGTTCTCCTTTGCGCTCATGAAGCACAATGAAGGAACGTTGTATGTCACGAAGTAGCTATATCTTCCGTTGAATTTCACCGAGGCGTTGCCGTTTGTAATCTCCACCTTAGCCTGACTGTTCTCGTTGATGTTGCTTATCGTGCCCAGTCCGGCTTTCTTCATAGAGAGATAGTGGTTGTCGAACGTCTTGAACGAAACGAGGTTGTTGTTCACTGTCAGTGTGAATACCTCCGCATTGGTGTCGGGCGTAACGGTGTTGTCGTTGTTAAATCTCACCATTGTTGCCGTTCTTCTTCCGTTGTCAATCGTCTTGATGGTCATTGCCATCTTTGTCTCTTCGTTCACGATCACCACCTTGTCGCCTGTTGCGAGTGTGCTTGCGTCGTTCACTTTCTCGAATACATCCGTGCCCACTATTACGTAACTGTCGGGCAGGTTCTTGTTTCGGAAGTTGAACGTAATTGTTCCGTCGCCGTGCTCCACAACTCTGTAAATCTCGCTGTTTGCGAGTGTCGAGCCGAAGTAAAGCTTATATTTGCCCGACTCTATGTCAGGCACTCCGTTTCCGAAGAAGTGCTTCTGCGACTCCGCCGAACTTTTGCCAATCACACTTCCGTCTGCAGTCACGATATGAGCCCTCTTGCTGCCCTTCACGTTATTCAAGGTGTTGTATGCCCACTTATATTTGTCGAAGAAGAAGTGTGACAGCATCAGTCCGCTTCCAAACTCTTTCGGATACCATGTTCCCACCTGTCTGTTCTCCACGATGAAGTATTCCAGCGGGTTCTGTGGGTTCTTTATCAGTCTTGCCGGCACTCCGTCTTTGTTGTTGTTGTCGGTCAGTGTCACGCTCTCTTCAGCCTGCAGCACCGGTATGTCGAGCCACCCCAAATAGCTTCTCTCGTATGCCGTCATTCCCATAGGAGCGTTTCCGCCGTGCACGTAGCATCCCGACTCCATCAGTGACCATGCTCCGAAGGCGTAGTCGTCGTCGTAGCTATAGTCCGTGGGGTAGAAGTCGGGCAGTCCGAGTGCATGTCCGAACTCGTGGCAGAACACGCCTATGCCTGCGATAGTGTTTGCCTGCGGTCCCACTTCGTTGCCAACGAAATAAGACTTGAAGTAGTATCCCTCAATGTTCTCGTTGATGTCCAGTTCGTGCGGCCATATAGCCTCTGCCGGTGCGCCGTAGTTGGCCTCGCCCTCTCCTGCATAGAGAACGGTCACGTTCTGTATGACGCCGTTCTTGAGGAACTTGTCGAAGTAGGTGTCGCCCTTCTCTGCCTTAGCCAGTTTTATGGCTTCTCTGATCATTTCCCTTGATCTTATGTCGGCTCCCGAGCTTCCGTTTCTGTTTGTTCCGTAGTAAGCCCTCTTCTGCGAGAGTTTCACCTTAGCCACGATTTCGAATGTCGGCGAGAACATTCCGTGACTCTGTGCGAGATAATAGTCTCTCACCGAGCCCACGGTGTTCTGTTCTTCGTTGTAGCCTTCCTTGTTGAAATACCTGTCATACTTCTCCACTGTCGATGTGGGCATGAAGTCAACGTCGGTATAAGAAACGAGTATCACCGGCACGGTAACGTTTCCGATGCTGCTCACTGCTCCCGATGCGCTCTCGCCTTTCTTACCAAGTCCGTCAGAGGTGGAAGTCCCGATCATTTTGTTCGGTTCTTTCCTCATCGCCAGTTTGGTCACTGCCGGTGTCCGGCTGTCAATCTTCAGCGACTCCACGAAAGCCTTCTCCCCGGCAGTTCTCAGTTGCGGGTCGTGCGCTATCATGTCGGTAGCAACGAGTTCGCCGTTGTTGTCCAAGCGTGCATAGCACAGGTCGCCTGCGATGTTAGAGTAAAGCACCTTCCCGTCTATTGTGGTGAAGTAAGCACAGAACTGGTCTCCGTGCTTGAATGCCTGTACGGTGGTGCCGTCGCTTTGCTTAATCAGTTCGGCTTTCCTTATCGGTCGGATAGCCTCGGCAGTCCATGCCATTGACAACATGGCTAATGCCAACAATAAAAATTTTTTCATTATAAAAGTTGTTTTTAAGATTGTTATAACAATATTGTGCTGCAAATATACGAAATGTTTCTCTATTATATCATTTATTTAGTCATAATTTTATTTCCTTTAATATTAAATACTTTTCTCTAAAGTTTTTGAGCGAGGGCAGTCAAGATGTGTTTTTATCGGTCGGCAGATGCTTCAGGGGCATGCTAAAGATAATCTCTTGTTGTGCAAAATCGGCGGTTTTGCCGACCAATTTCGCCGAAATTGCTCGGTAAATTCGGCGATTTTGATGTGTAATTTCGGCGAAATTGTTTCCCGGCAGAGCATCTTCGCCCGAGCCGTTGAGCATGTAATCGACAGCGTTGGCTCATGTTGTGTGTCAAGTTTTCGCGTGCGGCTTCGATTTATGCCTGTCAAAACTTTGCCGTTGTCGGTTTTCTTTGTAATTTTGCAGGTGATGTAACGAAACTCATTCAAACAACATATTATAAAACCATACGTATGGCAAAGAAAGCATTACTCATGATTCTCGACGGTTGGGGAATCGGACAACACGGCAAGGGCGACGTGATTTATAACACCCCCACGCCCTATCTCGACTATCTCAACGCCGTTTCCGCCCACTCGCAGCTCATGGCGTCGGGCGAGGATGTGGGTCTGCCCGACGGTCAGATGGGCAATTCGGAAGTGGGGCATCTCAACATCGGTGCCGGCAGAATAGTATATCAAGACCTTGTGAAGATAAACCGTGCATGCAATGACGGTTCGATAATGAACAACGCCGAAATCGTTTCGGCTTATACCTACGCCCGCAACACCGGCAAGCGGCTCCACCTGATGGGGCTCACGAGCGACGGCGGCGTTCACTCTTCGCTCGAACACCTGTTCCGACTGATAGAGATTGGCAAGGAGTATGGGCTGGAGAACGTCTTCGTGCACTGCTTCATGGACGGTCGCGACACCGACCCCAAGAGCGGCGCAGGCTTCATAAAACAACTTCAGGAGCACTGCGATGCCAACGGTGCCGCCATTGCCGACGTGATGGGTCGCTTCTATGCTATGGACCGCGACAAGCGTTGGGAACGGGTGAAAGAGGCCTACGACATGCTTGTTGAGGGCAAGGGCATGTCGGCAGACGACATGGTGAAAGCCGTGGAAGATAGTTATGCCGAGGGCATTACCGACGAGTTTATCAAGCCGGTGAGAAACTCCCGCGTGGATGGAACCATTCGGGAGGGCGATGTGGTGATATTCTTCAACTACCGCAACGACCGCGCAAAGGAACTCACCATCGTGCTCACCCAGCAGGATATGCCGGCAGAAGGCATGCACACGATAAAAGACCTGCAGTATTACTGCATGACCCCCTACGACGCTTCGTTCACCGGCGTTCACGTGCTTTTCCCCAAGGAGAACGTGGATAACACGCTCGGCGAGTATCTCTCGAAAATGGGCAAGCGACAGCTGCACACCGCCGAGACCGAGAAGTATGCCCATGTGACGTTCTTCTTCAATGGCGGTCGCGAAAAACCTTATGAGGGAGAAGACCGCATTCTGGTGCCTTCGCCGAAGGTGGCCACCTACGACCTGAAGCCCGAAATGTCGGCTCCGGAGGTGAAAGACAGGCTCGTCGGAGCCATAAAGACGCAGCAATACGACTTCGTGGTGGTGAATTTCGCCAACGGCGACATGGTTGGGCACACCGGCGTTTACAACGCCATTGCAAAGGCAGTGTGGACTGTTGACAACTGCGTTCGCGAGGTTGTGGAGACAGCGAAAGCCAATGGCTACGAGACAATCATCATAGCCGACCACGGCAATGCCGACAACGCCATCAATGCCGACGGCAGTCCGAACACGGCACACTCGCTCAATCCGGTGCCGTTCATCTATGTCACCGACAACAACTCGGCAACGGTGAAGAACGGGCGACTGGCAGACGTGGCTCCCTCGATACTGCAAATCATGGGGTTGGAGCAGCCGAAAGAGATGACCGGTGAGGGGCTTATAGTGTTTTAGTCGTTTCAGGGTGCAGGAATGAATGTCAAGATAGACCCGTCGTGGGCGGAAAATGTGGGGGAGGAGTTCGACAAGCCCTATTTCGCAAAACTTGCCGACTTCGTGCGCAGCGAATACTCCTCCGCGGTATGCTATCCGCCCGGACCGGAGATATTCAATGCCTTCAACCTCTGTCCTTTCGACAAGGTGAAGGTGGTCATAATAGGACAGGACCCCTATCATGAGCCGGGACAGGCAGAGGGATTGTGCTTCTCGGTGAAGGAAGGGGTGATGCCCCCGCCCTCGCTTGTGAACATCTTCAGAGAGATAGAGGGCGACCTCGGGGTGAAGATGCCTGCCAACGGCAGCCTGCGGCGGTGGGCACGGCAAGGCGTGCTGCTGCTCAATGCCACCCTCACGGTGCGTGCTCATCAGGCAGCCTCACACCAACGCCGCGGCTGGGAGGAGTTCACCGATGCCTGCATACGGGCATTGTCGCGCCGCCGCCGTAACGTGGTGTATATGCTGTGGGGCGGTTTCGCCCGCAGCAAGGCGCAACTCATTGACCCGCAACACAATCTTGTGCTGCAGAGCGTACACCCGTCGCCACTCAGTGCAAACCGCGGCGGGTGGTTCGGCAACCACCACTTCTCGCGTTGCAACGACTATCTGCGGTCACAGGGCATAGAAGAAATAGCATGGTGAGACAAGGAGTTTTTGATGTTTCGGGCGTTTTGGTGTCGGGCGACGTCATCTTCGAACGCTTCTGCTGCGACCTTGAGAAGTGCAAGGGGCAGTGTTGCGTGGAGGGAGATGCCGGTGCGCCGGTTACGGTTGACGAGGTGTTGGATATTGAAGACGCGCTCGACATAGTGTTTGACGAACTCTCGGAGCAGGCGCAGAGCGTAATTCTCGAACAGGGAGTGGCATATAACGACCGCGACGGCGACCTCGTGACGAGCATCGTCGGCAGCAAGGACTGCGTGTTCACATACTACGATGACATCGAACTCGGCGGCGGTGTCCGGGCAGAGGGCTGTTGCCTCTGCCGGCTTGAGAAAGCCTTTCGCGACGGCAGGTCGAAATTCTGCAAGCCCATGAGCTGTGCCCTCTATCCCATTCGCGAGAAGACATTCAAGGGAGGGCTCGTAGGGCTGAACTACAACCGCTGGAACTTGTGCGACTGTGCGCGTGAGAAGGGGCGCGAACTCGACATTCCGGTCTATCGCTTCCTGCGCGAACCACTGATAAAACGCTTCGGGGAAGAGTGGTATAGGGAACTTGAAGCACTGGCAGAGCAACTGCAAAATGCACAATAACCCCTGAAGAGGCTACATCTATAGTGCCCTCTTACATATAAACCACAATCGGTCATTAGAACACTTAATTACCTACATTCTGTTAATTGTATCGTTCCACGACTGCTTTCTAACATAATCAGTATGCGGTCTGATGACCGATTGGAATAAAGAAAGCCTGCCGACGAGTGCCGACAGACTTCCTACAATTTATGAAAAACAAAAAGTTACAACCGAATTTTGCGGCACCGCGCTCCTACGATTTCCTGTAATCGGAGGGCGACATGCCTACATGTTCCTTGAAAAATTTGCCGAGGAACGACTGGTTAGGGAAGTGCAGTTCCTGCGCTATCTCCTTTATGCTCATGTTGGTGTTACGCAGCAGCACGCGCATTTCGAGCGTCACGTAGTTGTCTATCCACTCTATCGGGGTGCGCTTGCTCACCAGTTTCACCGTTTCCGACAAGTATTTCGGAGTGATGCACAGCTGTTCGCCATACCAACCCACGCGCCTCTCGTGCCTGAAATTGTTCTCCACGAGCTTTATGAACGACGCGAATATAGCCTCAGCCCTCGTCTGCCGTTTGTCTCCTGCAGCCTGAATGCGATAGATGACGTTGCTGATGTCATAGACCATTGCCAGCATCAGTGCCCTCACCACGTCGGCGCGGAAGTGATGCCCGGGGGCGTCAATCTTGCACTTGATAACCTTCAGATGCGCCATCATCGTTGTCACCTCCTCCTGACTCAGCGAGAACACCGGGTGGGTGCGGCTGAAGAGGAACAGTTGTGAGAGTTCGTGCATGCCCTTTATCGTCTCGCGGAAGAAGTCGTAAGACAGCAGTATGCACACACCTTTACAGTCGGGCGAGAGCATGTAGTTGTCGGTGACGGTGCCTTCGTTTATTATTATCACGTCGCCTGCTTTGACAAGATGCTCCTCTGTGTCAACACTATACTGCGCTTTCCCGTGAGTGCACAATCCCAGCAGCAAGCACTTCATCCTCCGCGGTTCGTTTGGCAGGGGCAGGTCTCCCATGTCGTCGATAAGCAGCAGTTCGTTATCGATATGGCTTCCGTGATAAATCTTCCGCGCATTCTCGATAGTTATGCTATTGATATTTTTTATATCCATTTGCTTATCGTCGCTTATGCCTGCCTTATGCGTCTATGTTTGCGTAGGTGGCGTTCTTCTCTATGAACTGGCGTCGCGGTTCAACGTCGTCTCCCATCAGCATTGAGAACACCTCGTCGGCAGCGGCAGCATCCTCTATTGTCACCTGTTTCAGCAGTCGTGTCTTTGGATCCATAGTGGTTTCCCACAGTTGTTCGGGGTTCATTTCTCCCAAACCCTTGTATCGCTGCGTGTGGAGCAGGTTGCTGTTCTCGTCGCCTGCCACGTATTTGTCTATGAATTGCTGTCTCTGTTGTTCGGTGTAGCAGTATTCGCTCACCTTTTTGAAGGTGCATTTGTAGAGCGGCGGGGTGGCGATGTAGAGGTGCCCCTCCTGCACAACGCGCGGCATGAAGCGATAGAAGAGAGTCATGATGAGCGTGTCGATGTGCGAACCATCGACGTCGGCGTCGGTCATGATGATTATTTTGTCGTAACGCAGCTTGTCGATGTTCGCCTCTTTGTCGCCCTCACCGTCAACGCCGAAGCGCACTCCGATGCTCTGTATGATGTTCATCACCGACTCTGCCTCGAACACCTTGTGCCACTGCACTTTCTCTACGTTGAGAATTTTTCCGCGGAGCGGCAGTATCGCCTGTGTGTATCGGTCGCGTCCCTGTTTTGCCGAGCCGCCTGCCGAGTCGCCCTCGACGAGGAAAATTTCGCTTGTCTTGGGGTCTTTGTTAGAGCAGTCGGCAAGTTTTCCGGGCAGTCCGCCCCCGGTCATGGGGTTCTTACGCTGCACACTCTCGCGTGCCTTGCGTGCCGCGATGCGCGCCGTGGCAGCCAGCACCACCTTGTCGCATATCATCTTTGCCTCTTTCGGGTGCTCCTCAAGGTAGTTTGTCAGTGCCTCGCCCACAGCCTGTTGCACTGCTCCGGAGACCTCGGAGTTGCCGAGTTTGGTCTTCGTCTGCCCCTCAAACTGCGGCTCTGCCACCTTTATCGATATTACGGCAGTGAGTCCTTCGCGGAAGTCTTCGCCCGCAATCTCTATCTTGGCCTTCTCTATCTGCTTCGATATTTGCGGGTCGGCATCGGCGTAAGTCTTCAGGGTTCGGGTGAGAGCCATGCGGAAACCGGTGAGGTGCGTACCGCCCTCGATGGTGTTTATGTTGTTGACGTAGGAGTGGATGTTCTCGTTGTAGTCGGTGTTATACATCACAGCCACCTCTATCGGTATGCCCTGTTTCTCGGTTTTCAGGTAGATGACGTCGTCGAAGAGGTGGGTGCGGTGGCGGTCAACGTATCTCACGAACTCCTTCAGTCCGTCTTCTGCGAGGAACACCTCCTGCTTTGTCTTTCCGTCTTCGTCGGGTCGGAGGTCTGTAAGCGTGATGGTGATGCCGGCGTTGAGGTATGCCAGTTCTCTCATTCGTTTGGCTATCACTTCATACCTGTATTCTGTTGTGGTGAAAATCGTTGGGTCCGGCCAGAACTGCTGGCGTGTTCCGGTCTTGTCGGTCTCGCCAACCACTTTTACCGGATATAGCGGTTTGCCCAGACTATATTCCTGTTGGTAAATCTTTCCGTCGCGGAACACCTGCGACGTCATGTGGGTTGACAGTGCGTTGACGCAGCTCACACCGACGCCGTGGAGACCTCCGCTGACTTTATAGGAGCCTTTGTCGAACTTTCCTCCTGCGTGGAGCACGGTCATCACGACCTCAAGAGCCGACTTGTGCAGTTTCTCGTGCTCATCCACCGGAATTCCTCGCCCGTTGTCGAGCACCGTTATCGAGTTGTCTTCGTTTATGGTCACTTCTATGTGTGTGCAGTATCCTGCCATCGCTTCGTCGATGGAGTTATCCACAGTCTCGTTCACCAAGTGGTGCAAACCCTTGTCGGAGATGTCTCCGATATACATAGCAGGACGCTTGCGCACTGCCTCAAGACCTTCGAGCACTTGTATGTTACTTGCCGAATAGTTGTTCCGGTTGTTCTGATTTTCTGCCATTTTGTTTTTCGTATATTATAATTTGCAAAGTTACTAAATAATAGTCATATAACGAAAGGTGAATTGCTAAAAATCATAAAATAAAAGACCGCTACCCTCGCGGGCAACGGTCTCAATCTAATCCTATGAAAAATTTTATTTATTATTTTGCCTTTTTAATTCAATCCATTGATGTGTTTGATAAGACCCGACTTGAGGTTCGCAGCCTTATTCTTATGTATGATGTGCTTAACAGCGAGTTTGTCGAGCATCTTCTGCACTGTTGGGAACAGTTTCAGAGCCTCTTCCTTGTCTGTCATTGCGCGCAGTTTGCGCACCGCATTACGCATTGTCTTAGCGTAGTACCTGTTGTGCAGAGTGCGAGTCTTGGTCTGGCGTATTCTCTTCTCTGCCGATTTGTGATTTGCCATTTCTTTTTTCTTGTTTTTAAAGATTTCTGATAGCCCTTGGGTCTTACGCCACTACGACTGCCCTAAGCGGATTTTTTGCGGTTGCCCGCGTTTGAAAAACCCTCTGCCACCGTTTCGCTCCGCACCTCGCCGAAGCAAGAATACTTTGCTATCGCATCGCTGCGCAGATGACAGAATATTCTTTGTAGTCCCTAGGAGAGTCGAACTCCTCTTTAGAGAATGAAAATCTCTCGTCCTAACCGATAGACGAAGGGACCGTGATTATTAGCGGATGCAAAGGTAGTTCTTTTATTTTTATCGTGCAAATTTTCTGCAATATTTTTTATATTTACACCGCATTTTTGTTTTTTTATTCGTATTTTTGCGCTCCGGATGATATGATAGTAAAGACAAGGGCGATAGTACTGCACACGCTGAAATATGGCGAGCGGAAGATGATTGTGGAACTGCTGTGCCGCGAGACGGGGCGCACGGCGTGTATAGTCGGCGTGCCCAAAACTCCGCGCGGCAGGGTGCAGAAGCAGGCTTTCCAGCCGCTGACGATGCTTGAGGCGGAACTCGACATCCGTCACAACGTGCAGCTGCAGCATATCCGCGACCTGCGCATGTCGCTGCCGTTCTCTTCCATTCCCTTCTCGGCGGAGAAAATGTCGATAGCCCTGTTCCTGTCGGAGTTTCTCTATCATGCCACGCGAGGGGAGCAGTGCAATGAGTCGCTCTTCGATTATGTGGAGAACAGCATTACGTGGCTCGATGGTTGCGAGCCTCCGTTTGCCAATTTCCACCTTGTTTTCATGATGCGTATGGCGCGTTTCATCGGTTTCTATCCCAATGTGGAGGATTACAGAGAGGGCGATTTCTTCGACCTGCGCGACGCGATGTTTGTGTGCGAAGCCCCTCTTCACCGCGATTATCTGTCGGCTTCCGATGCTCAGAGGCTGTCGCAGTTGGTGCGCATGGACTACAACACGATGCGATTGTTCCGGATGTCGCATACCGACCGTGACCGCATTGCCGAGGGCATAGTGAGATATTACCGCCTTCACGTTGCCGGCTTTCCCGAGTTGCGGTCGTTGGCAGTGCTGAAAGAACTATGGCGTTGATAGCCAAAATAAAGTTAAATATGTGCCGGAAGATAAAATTATAATAAGATTATAATTATCTTTGCATAAAATTATAATCACAAGTAGATGCCGACCGTTGGCAGCCGTGACGTTTATTGCAGGCAGGGCAGAAGTGGCAAGGCGCGAGCCCGACGGTGAACATCAGGCTGTATAATAATATGAGTTATGGAACTTGCAAATCCTTTCATAATCCACGGCTATCACTCTCCGCATTATTTCTGCGACCGTGAGGAGGAGACAAAACTGCTCACCAATGCTTTCACAAATGGAAACAACGTTGCATTGATTTCTCCGCGACGCTTGGGAAAGACCAGACTGATATACCACTGCATGCAGCAGGAAAACATAAAGGAGAATTACTACACGTTCCTTGTGGATATATATGCCACGAAAAACCTTCAGGAGTTTGTATATGAACTCGGTAGGGCGGTGGTTGACGTTCTCAAGTCGCGGGGCAGAAAAGCTTGGGAAACGTTTGTGGCGTGCCTGACGTCGCTGCGCGGGAGCCTGTCGTTCGACATGAACGGAAAGCCCGAGTGGACAATGAGTCTCGGTGAGATAGCGACGCCGACGGTGACTCTTGATGAGATATTCCGCTACTTGGAAAGTGCAGACAGGCACTGCATCGTGGCAATAGACGAGTTTCAGGCTATCGCGGCATATCCCGAGAAAAACGTGGAGGCACTGCTGCGCACACGTATTCAGCACTGCCGAAACTGCAACTTCATCTTTGCCGGCTCGGAGCGACACGTGATGACGGAGATGTTCCTAAGTGCTTCGCGTCCTTTCTATCAAAGTACGAAGATGATAACGATAGGTCCGATAGACTTTGAGCGTTACGCTGATTTTGCGCAACAGCTTTTCGCGGAATACGGAAAGAAGATTGAGCGAGAGGCTGTGGCGGAGATATACAATCGCTACGACGGTGTGACGTGGTATGTTCAGTCGGTTTTAAACTCTCTTTTTTCCACCACTCCGACGGGTGGGCGGTGTGATGTGGCAGACGTGGAGCGGGCTGTAGAGCAGGCGGTGATGCAACAGAGTTTTGCATATTCTTCGCTTCTCTATCAGTTGCCGGCAAAACAGAAGGAGGTGTTGATGGCAATCTGCCGTGAGGGTAAGGCTCGGAACATCTCTTCGAAGCCGTTCCTGCAGCGACACCACCTCACGGCGAGCAGTGTGCAGGCTGCGGTAAAGGCACTTATCGAAAAAGATTTCCTCACGTCAGACCTCGGCACGTACAGCGTCTATGACAAGTTTTTTGCCGATTGGTTGCTGAAACAGTGATAGCGAAAACAGCGAGACCGGTTTGCAAATCATTGGTGTTTGCAAACCGGTCTCGGCTTTTGTAATAATATGCCCGGTAACGATTGCGTACGGTTCAGAACACAATCTTGCCCGTGAGGTCTATTTTCTGTTCGTCGGTATCTTTCTCTCCGTCGGCATCTCCGGTAGCCTGTGAGCGTATGTTGTCGAGAATTTGTCGTGTACGCTTGTAGGTCGGGGTCTGCTCCACGGCAGAGATGACGTTGTCGTTGTCGAGGTCTTCGGGGCGGAAAATGAATATATGCGGTCGGCGTTTGTACTGCGATGTCTTTCCGTCCTTGCCGTAGTATCTGTTGCGTCTGTCCTGTCTTTCCGCCGCTTTCTCCTCTTCCTCTGCTATGCGGTTCTGCTCCTCCATTGTGCGTTTCTTGAAGTGTCCGTCCATTCCGTCAACATTCTCTATGCCGAAGCCTGTTGCAAGGATAGTGACCTTCACTTTCGCACCCAGTTCCGGGTCGGTGGCAAGTCCCCATTTCAGTTCGAACCCGGTGCCGAAGCGTGCCATGAACTCGTTGACATCGTTCATTTCCTCCATCGTGAGGCTGGCATTGTTCTGATTGTCGGAGCAGAAGGAGATGGACAGAAGTATTTTCTTGGAGTTGAACACGTCGTTGTCGTTGAGCAGCGGAGAGTTGAGAGCATCGTCGATTGCTTTCTTCACGCGCCCCTCTCCCTCGCCGTAACCGGTTGACATGATAGCCACTCCGCCGTCTTTGAGCACCGTCTTGACATCGTTGAAGTCGAGATTTATCAGTCCGTGCACGGTGATAATCTCTGCGATTGACTTGGCTGCGATGCTCAGGGTGTCGTCTGCCTTTGCGAAAGCGTCGAGCACTGTGAGTTCGGGATATATCTCACGCAGCCGCTCGTTGTTGATTACGAGCAGTGCATCGACATGTTTTGCCATTTCCTCAACGCCGTCGAGGGCTTGATCTATCTTGCGGTCGCCTTCGAAACGGAACGGAATGGTGACAATGCCCACGGTGAGTATGCCCATCTCTTTGCTGACACGTGCTATCACCGGAGCCGCTCCCGTGCCTGTTCCGCCTCCCATTCCGGCAGTGATGAATGCCATTTTGGTGCCGTCGCTGAGCATGTTTTTCACGTCGTCGAGACTGTCTTCTGCCGCTTCTCGTGCCTTGTCGGGCTTGTTTCCGGCACCGAGTCCCTCCTTTCCGAGTTGCAGGTGCACCGGCACAGGCGAGTCGTTGAGAGCCTGATTGTCTGTGTTGCAGAGCACGAAAGACACGTCGTGTATGCCCTCGCGGTACATGTGGTTCACTGCGTTGCCGCCACCGCCGCCGACGCCTATCACCTTTATTATGCTGTTATCTTTTTCGGGCTCGCCGAAATCCAATATCATATTCTCTTGCATGATGTTCTATTTTTAGGTGTTTGTTAGTGATTGATTTATTGTTTACTGCTCTTCGTCTTCAGAGAGAAGTTTCTTCACGAGCGATTTTATGCGTATTCCGAACTTCTTTATGCCGTTGTCTTTCTGCTCTGCTTCTTCCTTTTCCTTCTGCTGTTTCAGCTCTTGCTCGCGCAACAGTCGCTGCTCCTGCTCCTGCTGTTCGCGCAGTTCCTGAGCCTTCAGCTTCTCTGCCTCGGTCAGGACAACGCCTTCGGCGAGTTGGTTGGGTTGTCGCGGGTCGCGGTGAAGTTCTACCGTAGTGGTGGAAGTGTTAATCTTAGGCTCTTCGAAGAGGTCTTTGGTGGGGTCTATTTCTTTGCCGGCGCAGTTCATATCGCCCTTTGCGAGTATGCCGAGAACGGTGTTCATCATACCGTTGTGGGCAGTGATGAGCGGGTCTTTGGCGTTTATCGAGATGTTCACCGACTTCGCTATGCGTATTTTCTCTATATGAGTGTGATTGGCGAAAGCCGTCTCGATGTCGGACATGTTCGACCCACCGCCCGTAAGAATGAGTCCTCCGAGCAGTCTGTCGGCATATTCTGAAGGCACCTGATACCACACGTTCTCGATGATTTCCTCAAGTCGTCCCTCCACAATCTCCACAAACTTGCGCTGGTCAACCTTCCTGTCGGTGTCGAGGGCGTATGTTGTCTGACTGTCGATGTCGCCGTTCTCGGTGAATGCCACGGCATGATTGAGTTTCAGTTTTTCGGCAACGTCTTCCTCAACCTGCAGCGACGCGATGTCTTTTGTGATGTTGTTGCTGCCGAGCGGGATAACGGTGAGATGCCGCAGGATGTTCTTGTAATACACCGATACGGTGGTGGTGTCGGCACCGAGGTCAACGAGCACGCAGCCGGAGCGTTTCTCGGCGTCGGTGAGCACGGCATCGGCGAGAGCCAGCGGCGCAAGATACATTTCGGCAATGGCCACCCCTGCCATTTCGAAACATTTGTTCAGGCGGCGGTAGAACTCATATCTCCACAGGATGTTGAGGAAGTTTCCTTCCAGCCGGGTGCACTGTATGCCAACGGGGTCGGTCTGAAGTTGGTTGTCAACCTTATACTCCTGCGTTGCGGCATCAAGTATTTCTTGGTCTTGGTAACTCATGTTGCGGTTGGCATCCATCAGTTCGTTCACCATCATCTGTGTGACGATGGTGTCTGCCGGGAGTGTCTTGATGATGTTGTTCTTGACACTTCTTATCGACTGTCCGCCCACTCCGACATACACATGGGTTATTTCCTGCTTCAGTGTGGCGGTGAGTTTCTTCACGATATTCGCTATACACTGCGCCGTCTTGTCGATTTTATAAACCACGCCCTTGTGAATGAACGACGAGGAGTCTTCCTTCACTACGGCAAGAACACTGATGCTACCGTCGAGATTTTTCTTTCCCGCGATGCCGGTCATCTTTGACGACCCCAATTCTATTGCTACGATAAATTCCCTTGCTGGCATACCCTAATCAATTTATATTGTTTCTTTTTTTCTGTTACATTATATATATAAGCCCCTCATTTCTTCTTCTCGGGCTTCTTGTCTTTCTCCTTCTTCACCTCTTTCTTCTCTTTTTCCACTTTCTTCTCCTCTTTTCGCGGAGCGGTTTTCTCCTCGTTTGTCTTCTTTTCCTTGTTCACGGAGTCAGGTTTTGCAATCACAGTGTTCTCCACCTCTGCCGTTTCGGGTTTTATTTGTCGCGAGGAGCGGCGATAGTGGCATATTATCTGATTGTCGAACTCAAGGTTTATATAGTCGTATCGGTTCCAGCCCGCCTTACTTATACCATACTTGTAGAACTTCTCAAGTCGTGACAGTTTCGTCTCGAGCATCTTTACTATCGCCTGTTTGCGTATCTCGGCATTCTTCTCCGCGGGCAACTGTCCGATGAAAACGATGTGGTCGCCCACTCTCGGAACCAGTTCTATGCCTCGTTGTTCGGTCACGTTGATTTGCTCGAAGAGGTTTTGCCACAGTTCGTTGTCCATCAATGTCTCAGTCATCGGCATGAGGTAGTCGGCTGCATAACGCCTGTCGATGTTGCCGGTGGCTATGATTAGGTCGGACACATAGTTGGAGTTGGGCATCACTCCGCCCCGCTCGTCGATGTAGTAGTCGTCGCCTTTCTCGCTCTTGACGCGCAGCAGCGGCAGCCGTTGTGTGATATTGATTGTCACATCGCCGTTTTCGGCCTTGAAGCACTGTGCGGTTTTCACGAAAGCCATGCTCTTGAGTTTCTCTTCTATGGAGCGAGTGCTGATTTCTCCGGTCTTCTTATTCACCGGCATCATCTTCGAAGATACGAGAATTCGCTTCACATCGTCAGCCTTGAGGAAACCGTTTGTATTCTCGTCGGCTATCATTATGTTGCATTTTTGGCATACAACGTCGGGGTTTGCCGGCTCGTTGAACGAGGTGAAAGCAAAGCCAAGGTATATCGCGAGCAGCACGTCGAGTGTCGCGATGATGGTCTTTTTCACGTTGATATGAACTTTCATTCTTTTCCCCTTCTGTGTTTCTTGTCCCCTGCCGGTGAGGACAGGTGAACTTTCTGCTTATCTTTCTTTCTCTTCGATGCCGTATTTCCGCCTTAACATCTTCTCTATCTCGGGTGCTTGATTGTCGAGGTCGCCGGCTCCGAGGAGCAGCAGCACATCGACATCGTTCTCTTCAATGAACTTCTGCACGTTGCCTTTGCATATCAGATGTTTCTCCACTCCGTCGGCAAGGTTGTCGTAAATCAGTTTTGACGTTACGCCCTCTATTGGCAACTCGCGTGCCGGGTAAATTTCGGTCAGCACCACCTCGTCGAGTTGACTTAGTGCAGCGGCGAACTCCCGGTAGAAATCGCGTGTCCGGGTGTATAGATGCGGTTGGAAGATTGCTGTGATATGGCGGTCGCTATAAAGCTCGCGTATGCTCTTTGCGCTGTGGAAAATCTCTTTCGGATGATGCGCATAGTCGCTCAGGAACACAATCCTGTCGGTCTTTATTCTGAAGTCGAAGCGACGGTCAACACCCTTGTAGGTGCTCATTCCGTAGCGCAGTTCCTTCGCCGTGCACCCGTTCAGCTGTGCCATTGCCATTGCTGCCACTCCGTTCTCGATGTTTATCGTCACTGGTTGCCCGAGGTGTACGTCGGCAATATTCTCCAGTGGCGACACGAAGTCGAAAGTTATCTCGCCGTTCTCAATGCGTATGTTCTCGGCATGGAAGTCGCCTTCGTCTTGTCCGTAGTCAAAGATGCGCACTCCGTCTGCCACCCTCGGTTTCATCTCCAGCCCTCGGCGGATTATCAGTGCGCCTCCCGGTTGTATCAGGGAGGTGTAGTGCGAGAAGCTTTCAAGGTATGCCTCTTTCGTTCCGTAGATGTCGAGGTGGTCGGCATCGGTGCTCGTTATCACCGTCATCCACGGGCGAAGCCAATGGAAAGAGCGGTCGAACTCGTCGGCTTCGATTACCACATATTCGCTCTGTTTGCTCAGAATGTAGTTCGTTGCGTAGTTTTTTGAGATGCCGCCGAGGAAAGCGTTGCAGTCGGTATGGCTTTGGTGCATGATATGGGCACACATTGCCGACGTCGTTGTCTTGCCATGCGTTCCGGCGAAGCACAGCCCTTTATGTGTCTCTGTCAGTGTTCCGAGCACCTGCGCACGCTTCATCACCGTGAAATCGTTATGCCTGAAGTATTCCAGTTCGCGGTGATTGCCGGGTATTGCCGGTGTATATACCACGAGAGTGCTGCTGCTGTTGCGGCAGGCATGGGGTATCTGCTCTACGTCTTCCTCATAATGTATCAGCATGCCCTCATGCTCCAACTGCCTTGTCAGTGCAGACGGAGTCTTGTCGTAGCCTGCCACCACGAGACCGCGGCTTACGAAATATCGGGCTATGGCACTCATTCCTATGCCTCCTATGCCGATGAAATATACCGATTTTATGTCTTTTATTGTCATTTCTTATTTTCCTGATGCGAGTTTTATCACTTCGTCGGCGATAATGTCGGCGGAGTCGGGGAGTGCCATTGCCTTGGCGTTGTCACCCAGTTTCAAGTATGCTGCCTCTTTGTCCGTGAGCGTTTCTATCGCCAGCGGGATAAGTTTCTGCCGCGCCTCACCGTCTTTCACCATCAGCGCAGCCTTTTTGTTGACCAATGCCATTGCGTTATGCGTCTGGTGGTCTTCTGCAACGTTGGGCGACGGAACGAGTATTGAGGGTTTGCCCAGCAAGCAAAGTTCGCTTATGCTGCTTGCTCCTGCCCGGCTGATTATAAGGTCGGCGGCGCGATAAGCCTCGTCAATGTTCGCTATGAAGTCGGTAGGTTTGAGGTTTTCGGGGCAGCCTTTCTCCTTCAGAGTTTCCGTTATGCCTTTGAAGTAGAAACCTCCCGTCTGCCACACGAACTGTATGTCGTGCTCCGCAATCATGCTGATGTTGTCTGTCACGCTCTCGTTTATAGTCCGTGCGCCGAGACTTCCGCCTATTATCAGCACCACCGGGCGGTGCGGGTCGAGCCCCATCTTCTTCCGTGCCTCCTCCTTTGAGAGCCGGCAGTCAAGCAGTTGCTGTCTCACCGGGTTGCCGGTAATCATTATCTTGTCGGCAGGGAAGAAGCGTTCCATTCCCTCGTAAGCCACGCAAATCTTGCTTGCTTTCTTCGCGAGCAACTTATTCGTGACCCCGGCGTAGGAGTTCTGCTCCTGTATCAGGCACGGAATGCCCATTGCTGCGCACTTATTCAGTGTCGGACCGCTGGCATATCCTCCCACACCTACTGCTGCCATAGGGCGGAAATCCTCTATTATCCGTTTCGCCATGCGCTGGCTTTTCCATATCTTGTACAGCACCTTGATGTTTTTCAGCATGTTCTTACGGTCGAAGCCGCATATCGGCAAGCCCTTTATCTCGTAGCCTGCAGCCGGCACCCGTTGCATTTCCATGCGTCCTTCTGCGCCCACAAAGAGGATTTTTGCATCGGGACGCTTGTTACGTATGGCATTGGCGATAGACACGGCAGGGAATATATGCCCTCCGGTTCCGCCTCCGCTGATTATTATTCTAAGTTCTTCGTCCATGTCTTTAATTTTAAATCACTCATCATTCACCCCTCAATGCTCACCGTCTTACACTCTGCGCAGTCTTCCTTCTTCTTCGCCTTGGTGCTCACACTCATAATCACTCCGATGTAAACGCAGTTGATTATCGTGGAAGTTCCGCCCTTGCTTATCAGCGGCAGCGGCTGTCCTGTAACCGGTGCGAGCCCCACTGCCACCATCATATTGAATATAGCCTGTGTCACCATGAGCAGTGCGAGTCCCATTATGAGCAGTGCAGGGAAAGAGTAGGCACATCTGTTGGCAATCTTTGCGGTGCGGAACAGCAGTATGAGGTATAGCAAGCACACCCCGACCGCGCCCCACAGTCCCATCTCTTCGATTATTATAGCGTAGATGAAATCGCTGAAAGCCTGCGGCAGCCAGTCGCGCTGAACCGAGTTGCCGGGACCTTTCCCCACGAGATTGCTCGACGCTATGGCGATGTTTGCATGCGCCACCTGTCCGTCTTTGTCAAGGTCGAACTTCTCCGGAGCCACCTCCTCGTCGTTCACAAACTTCTTTATACGGTTTTTCCAAGTGCCGAAGCGGTGAAGTATGCCCCCGCTTTTCTTATTCTCCGGCTGATTTACAATCTCCGTTTTCATGCGAGGGTCGTTTTTGGCGAGCTGTTCTTCGTCGGTATTCTCGCCCAACGCCCATATCGCCCCGAAGCCTATCATGCCCGCGAGCATTATCACGCCGAGGAGTTTTCCTATCTGTTTCAGCGGCACTCTGCCGATGAACATCAGCAGTATCACCACCAGTCCGAGCAGTGCCGCGGTGGAAAAGTTCTCTCGGAATATAAGTAGTATGAACGGAACAGAAACCCACAGGATATACTTGAACGCCCGTTTATCCACGGTGTCGCCGTCTTGCAGCGCACTGAGTATCATCACCTCTGCGAGCACCACTGCCCCCTTTGCCAGTTCGGAAGGCTGAAACTGTATTCCGCCGATGTCGAACCACCGCGATGCACCGTTTATTTCGCCCCCCGTCAGACTCGTAACGAGCAGCATCACGAATGATATGAGCAGTGCGAAAGGTGTTATTATCTTGAAATACCGGCAGTCTATATTCATGGTGATGACGAGAAACACCACGCCCACTCCTATCAGCATGGTGTGCTTGAGCATCGGACCGAGATAACTGGTGTTGCTGGTAAGTTCGCTCGCTGCGCTGAAAACCTCTATTATACTCACGATGCACAGGAAGAAGAACACCGCCCATATAATTGTGTCGCCCTTCATCCTGCCCTTTGTTTTCTTGTTTTCTTCAGCCATGTCAGTATTGTTTTTTGTCATACGGAGACGTTTTTCCTTCAGCCCTTGCGTGCCTGTCGTTGTCGTTCAGAGCGAGCGCACGAGTTGCTTAAACTGCTCCCCGCGGTCTTCCATGTTCTTAAACAGGTCGAAACTTGCACAGCATGGCGACAGCAGCACGGTCATTCCCGGCTCTGCCATTTCGTAACATGCTGCCACGCAGTCTTTCATCGAGTGGGTGTCGCGCACCGGAATACCCAGCGAGTCGAAGTTCTCGTGCAGTTTGGTGTTGTCTGCTCCGAGGTAAACCAGCCCTGCACACTTCTTCTTCACGAGTTCCTTTATCGGCTCGTAGTCATTCCCTTTGTCCTTTCCTCCAATGATAAGAATGGTGGGGGTGTTCATACTCTCAAGCGCATACCAGCACGCATCCACGTTGGTTGCCTTCGAGTCGTTGATATATTCCACCCCGGCAACGCGCGTAACCTTCTCCAGACGATGCTCCACTCCGGGGAAGTCGCTGAGGCTCTTGCGTATAACGTCATTCTTGATGCCGGCAACCGAAGACGCCAGTCCTGCCGCGAGAGAGTTGTAGATGTTATGCTTTCCGGTGAGCGAGAGAGCCTCCTGCTCCATGTTGAACGGCGTGGGCTCTTCGAGAACATACTCGCCCTCCTCTATATATCCTATTGAGCCCCTCTCTTTCAGTTCCGAGAAAGGCAGCTGTATCGCCTTTATGTCATACTTCTCGAGTTCATGCTTTATTACAGGGTCGTCGTTCCAATAGATGAAAGCGTCGTCTGCCGTCTGGTTCTGAGTTATCCTCATCTTAGAGTCAACGTAGTTCTGCATGCAGTTGTCGTAACGGTCGAGGTGATCGGGGGTGATGTTCAGCAACACCGCCACGTTGGCACGGAAGTCGTACATGTTGTCGAGCTGGAACGAACTCAGTTCTATTATGTAGTACTCGTGCGGGTCTTCTGCCACCTGTAGAGCCAGTGAGTTGCCAATGTTGCCTGCCAGTCCGGCATCGTATCCGGCAGCCTTGAAGATATGATATATCAGCGATGTGGTCGTGGTTTTCCCGTTCGAGCCGGTTATGCAAATCATCTTCGAGTCGGTGTAACGCCCTGCAAACTCTATCTCGCTTATTATATGTATGCCCTTGGCAATGATTTTCTTTACCATTGGAGCCTCGTCGGGTATGCCGGGGCTTTTTATCACCTCGTCGGCAGAGAGTATTTTCTCCTCCGTGTGCTGTCCTTCCTCCCATTCTATGGCGTGCTCGTCGAGCATTTTTTTGTAGCGGTCTTTTATCATGCCCATGTCAGACACGAACACCTCAAAGCCCTCTTTCTTAGCCAGTACTGCTGCTCCGGCACCGCTTTCGGCAGCACCGAGCACCACTATGCGTCTCTTCTCGTCAGTCATCATCAGGTTATCTTATCTTCAGTGTTATTATTGTTATCGCCGCAAGGATTATCGTTATTATCCAGAAGCGGAATGTAATCTTCGATTCGTGGAACTGCCGTCTCGGCCAATTCCTGAAAACGTATCGGCTTGTCTTGTCGAGCTGTTCGTCAAGTTTACGGAAATTGTCGTGTATAGGCGTCGCTCTGAACACTCTTACGCGCTGTCCTTTGCGCTTCATTGCCTTGAACCAGAACGTCTGTATCATCACGCTGAGGCTTTCCACGAGGAATATTCCGCAGAGAATGGGCACCAGCAGTTCCTTATGTATTATCACTGCGCAGACACCTATGATACCACCGATGGTGAGCGAGCCGGTGTCGCCCATGAAAATCTGTGCCGGATAAGCGTTGTACCACAGGAAACCTATCATCGCACCGATGAACGCGCAGAGGAACACCACAAGTTCCTGCGACCCGGGAATATACATTATGTTAAGATAGGAGGCAAACTCTATGTGCGAACTTACGTATGCAAATATGCCCAATGCCACACCGATTATTGCCGAGTTGCCGGCGCACATGCCGTCCATTCCGTCGTTCAGATTGGCACCGTTGCTCACTGCCGTCACCACCACTATAGTCATTATGACAAACAAAATCCACCCCGCAGCATTGGCATATTTGCCCATGAAGCCCATGACTTTCGAGTAGTCGAGGTTATGACCCTTGACAAACGGGATGGTGGTCTTGAGCGATTTCGTCAGTTCCGACTTGTGAGTGACCACCAGTTCCTGCCCATGTTTCTGCGTCTCCACGTTCTCGCGTATCTTAGCATCAGGACTTGCCCACAGCACCAAACCCACAATCAGTCCGATGCTCACCTGTCCCACAATCTTGTATTTGCCTTTAAGCCCCTCCTTGTTCTTGCGGAATATCTTGATATAGTCGTCGAGGAAACCGAGGAAACCGAGCCACAAAGTGGTTATTATCATCAGTATGAGGTAGATATTGCGCATGCGCCCAAGCAGCAGTGCGGGCACAAGGATAGCCACGATGATGATGATGCCGCCCATTGTGGGTACGCCTTTCTTTGCCGTTCCGAACGGGTCGATACTGGCATCGCGCTGTGTTTCCGAGATGTTCTTGCGCTTCATCCACTTGATGAACTTCTCGCCGAACCACGCAGATATGAGCAGCGAGAGAATCAGCGTCAGCAATGCGCGGAACGAAATATACGACCACAAGTGGGCACCGGGTATGTCGAACTTCTCTAAAAATCTGAAAATATAGTATAACATATCTCTTGTTCCTTTTTAGATTGTTATGAACTCTTTAACCACCTCTTTGTCGTCGAAGTGATGTTTCACTCCTTTTATCTCCTGATAGTCTTCATGCCCCTTGCCGGCAATGAGTATCACGTCGCCTTTCTGCGCCATCATGCACGCCGTGCGTATAGCCTCGCGACGGTCGATTATGCTCACCACCTTCTTCATCTGCTGCCGGTCGAGTCCGGCGAGCATGTCGTCGATTATCTCCTGCGGCTCCTCAAAACGCGGGTTGTCGCTCGTTATTATCACGCGGTCGCTCTGTCTTGCAGCCTCTTTTGCCATGAGCGGACGCTTGCCTTTGTCGCGGTTGCCCCCTGCTCCGCACACCGTAATTACCTTTCCGCGCCCGTCGAGCACTTCGTGAATGGCGTTCAGCACGTTCTCAAGCGCGTCGGGGGTGTGGGCATAATCCACTACCACGGTGAAACCTGCGGCAGAACGTATAGGTTCAAGCCGCCCGCTGACGCTTCCCAAGGTGCTCATTGCCACGAGGATGTCCTCCGGCTGCTCGCCGAGAACCCGCGCCGTGCCATACACAGCAAGCAGATTGCTTACGTTGAACTTACCGATGAACTGCACGCCTACCTCACGCCCGTCTATTTCCAGATACATACCCTCGAAATGACACTCTATAAGTCGGGCGCGATAGTCCGCCATCTGCCTTGTGGAGTATGTCTTCACCGTGGCTTTGCAGTTCTGAACCATCACGCTGCCGTTCTTGTCGTCGGCATTGATAATGGCGTGGCTGCCTTTAGGCAACATGTCGAAGAACGCTTTTTTCGCATCGCGGTAGTTCTCGAAAGTCTTGTGATAGTCGAGGTGGTCGCGCGTAAGGTTGGTGAATATTCCCACAGCAAACTTCAACCCTCCTATGCGTTTCTGCGCTATGGCGTGGCTTGAGCACTCCATGAACACATACCGGCAGCCGGCATCCACCATCTGCGCGAGCAACCGGTTGAGCTCTATCGGGTCGGGCGTGGTATGGTCTGCCGGCACAGCCTTGTCCTCGATGTAGTTGCACACGGTTGACAACAGACCGCACTTGTAGCCCAGTTTGCGGAACATATTATATAATAAGGTGGCGACGGTGGTCTTTCCGTTTGTCCCCGTCACGCCCACCAGTTTCAGTTTCTCCGACGGATTGCCATAGAAAGCGGTTGCAACGTGCCCCACGATGTCCTCCGTGGATGCCACCTTGACGTAGGTCACACCCTCGGCAAGCACTTCGGGCAGCTCTTCGCAGAGCACTGCCGCAGCTCCCTGTTCTGTCGCCTTTGCTATGAAGCGATGCCCGTCAACCTGCGTTCCCCTCATCGCAACGAACAAGTGTCCGTTGGCAATGCGTCGCGAGTCGATGTTCACTCCTTCTATCTCTACGTCGTCGCTGCCTTTTATTGCAGCATTCTTGATGTTTCTTAGCAATTCGTTGAGTTTCATGTCTTTTCCTTTTTACTCCCCTTTGGGTATTGTTTTTCAGAAATATTGCTGCGGTCTGTCGGGGCATCAGCCCATTCTCAGCACGCAGGCCTCACCTTTCTTTATCTTGTGTCCTGCCGGAAGACTCTGCGAGTTCACCTTTCCCCTGCCCACGAGAGTTACCTTCAGCCCGCGCTTCTCCATGAGGAAAACGGCATCGCGCGCGCCCATTCCCGTCACGTCGGGCACCACTGCATCGTCAAACTTCGGCGTCTCCACCATCTCGATGCGGTTCTTCTTATGCGTCGCCCTTCCCCATATCGGGTTTCCGTGGGCATAACTGCCGTCCCACGAGGTGTTTGTCTCTATGCCCAAATGCTTCAGCACGAGCCATGCCGCAGTCATGTTGCCGTTCTTTATTTCGGGCATTGCTATCGACAGTGAGTCTCCGGAGTCTCCGGCGTCGAGTCGCAGGTCTTTTGCCATAATGCCTTCCGAGATGTTGTGGAACACCTTCGCGCTCATACTTCCCGATGCCGGGTATCCGCTTTTCTGTATGCAGACTATGCAGCTGTAGCGCGGTTGGTCGGCAGGAAAGAAGCCCACGAAACTGAGCAGATATTTCATTCCGCCGCTCTTATATCCCGATGTTCCGTGCGATATTTGTGCCGTTCCTGTCTTGCCTGCCACAGTGAAGAGTTGTGAGCGGGCTGCCTTTCCCGTACCTCGGCTGACCACGTGTTCGAGCAGTGTCCTCACTTTATCCAATGTCGAGGTCTTGCATATCTGCGGTATCACCACCACCGGGTCGTAGGAATGTATCACCTCGCCGTCTTTTATCACCTGTTTCACAAACCTCGGGCGCATCATCTTGCCGCCGTTGGCTATTGCGTTGTAGAACGTAAGGGTGGATATTGGCGGGATTTGCGTCTCATATCCTATGCTCATCCACGGCAGTGCGGTCTTGCTCCAGTTCACATACTGCCCTTTGGAGTTTTTCTTAGGCGTTCTTATTCGTGGCGGAGTGGCACCGGCGAGAGGAATGCACAAGTCGCTTGCTATTCCTATACGATGCAGCCCTTCCACGTATTTCTCGGGGTTTCTGCCATAGTATTCGTCAATCACACGGCTAATCCCGATGTTCGAACTCACCTCGATAGCCTTTGCCAGCGATATGGTGCCATAGCCGCCCTTGTGCCAGTTATGGTCTTTCATCGTAGCCCCGTGCATGTCGAGTCTGCCGTTACCGGTGTTTATAAGCTTCGTGGTGTCCACCACTCCGTCGTCGAGAGCCACCATCAGCGATGCCGTCTTGAACACCGACCCCGGTTCCAGCAGGTCGCTCACGGCGTTGTTCTTCGCCTCGCGGAATTTCCCGTCGGCATATCGTGTCATGTTCACAATGGCTTTGATGTCGCCCGTGGGCACATCCATCACTATTGCCACGCCCACCTGTCCGTTGATTTCCTTCAGTTCCTCTATCACGGCACGCTCGGCGATGTCCTGCATCTGCACGTCTATCGTGGTAACTATGTCGGCACCGTCAACAGCCTCCTTCTGCATCAGTCCGATGAAACGCCGCTTCACTTTCTGCTTCTGCATCTTTCCCGACTCGCCTCTAAGCACCGAGTCGAACGCCAGTTCCAGTCCGAACCGCGCCGAGTCTTTCGCTCCGTAAAGGTCGCCGACGGTGCGTGATGCCAACGATGTGAAGGGGTGTTGCCGGGCATTGAACTCCTCTTTGTGGAAGCCTCCCTTGTTGGGGGGCAGCGAGAACACCGGCAGCGACATCACCCGGGTGTATGTGTTGTAGTCTATGCGCTGTTTCCAGATAGGCCAGTGGCGCGACTTCTTTGCCCGCCCCTCCTCCAAGTCCTTGCGGAACTGTGCCGCGGTGCGTCCGGGGAATATCTCGTGCAGTCCATTGCAGATACTGTCCATTTTCTCAACGAGAAGCGAGTCTTTTTGTTCGCCACCCGCTTGGAAGTCCATATACACCTTAAACTCCGGCAGCGAACTCGCCATGAGTTCCCCGTCGCTGCTCAGTATGTTTCCTCTCACGGGCTTCACCTCCACGCTGTCCTTCTTCAGTCGGTCTGCCACCGCCATCCAGTAGTCGCGCTTCACCGTTCCGATATATGCCGCCTTGCCAAGCACGGCGAAACTAATCAGCACAATGGTGTATGCGATGATTTTATACCGTGGAAGTATTTTCTTGTTGTTGAACTTGCTCATTTCTCTTCTACATTTATTATATAAGGTGGCTGGTCGGCTTGTTTCAGTATGCTGTCCCTGTTGTGCTTCAGCATTTCGAGCACGTGTGTCTCGCGGCATTTCTCGGTGAGTTCGCTTGCCGAAGACAGTGCCTTGTATTTTGAGTCCTGCAGTTCCTTGTTCAGTTTGTCAATCTCGAGCAGTCCGCTCTGGCAACTGTATCTGTTGGCAACATACACAAGTGTGAACACCACTATAAGCACTATCAGTCCCACATTCTTCCTCATGAACTCCGCTGTGAAGAAGTCGCCGCCGAGGATTTTTCTTAGCGACAACGTCTTTGATAGCGGTTTCTCGTCCTCGCGGGCCTGTTTTTCCATCGTCAAAGCCAGCGGGCTCATCTCCTCTTCGTCGTTCTCCTTCCCTTTCCGCTCATTTTCCCCTTTCTTCTCTTGCTCTTTCTTCTCTGTCTTTTCCCCCTCCTTTGTTTCCTCCGCGTCGTCTTCGTTGCCGTCAACGACAACGGGCGGCTCGCTCTCATGCAAGTCTTCCCCTGTCGTTTCCGTCTCCACAGCATCGGCGTCAATCTCGGTGTCTTCTGCCTCTGCGAGGATGTTCTTCTCTATATCTTCGTCTTTCATATTTTTTCTGCCACCCTCAGTTTCGCACTTCTGCTGCGCGGGTTCTTCTCAATCTCGTCTTCCTGCGGTGTTATCACCTTGTTGTTGACGAGCACAAAGGGAGTCTGCGTTCTTCCGAAGAAGTCTTGTTCCACCTTCCCCTCCGCGTTCCCGGTTTTCATTATGTTTTTCACTATGCGGTCTTCCAGTGAGTGATATGTTATCACCGACAGCCGTCCGCCCGGCGCGAGAAGTCCTGTCGCCGCCTTCAGCATCTCTCTCAGTGCGTCCATTTCGTGGTTCACCTCTATCCGCAGGGCCTGAAACAGTCGTGCCATTTCTTTTTTCTCTCGTTCTTTGCGAAACACCGACCCCACTGCCGACATCAGTTCGTGAGTGGTCTCAATGCTCTTTTGTTCCCTGCTCTTCACTATCGCTGCCGCTATGCGCCGTGAGTTTTTCAGTTCGCCGTAGATGTAGAAGATGTCGGCGAGCTGCTCCTCGGTGGCGTTGTTCACTATCTCGGCAGCCGTCTTGCCGGCTCTCTTGTTCATCCTCATGTCTAACGGAGCGTCGAAGCGGAACGAGAAACCGCGTGTCTCGTCGTCGAAGTGGTGGCTCGACACGCCGAGGTCGGCTATCAGTCCGTCAATCTCATCCACACCGTGGTATCTCATCCAGTTGTTCAGGTATCTGAAGTTGCTCCTTACGAATGTGAACTGCCCGGAGTCAATGTCCCCTATATTCTTCTCTGCGTCGGCGTCTTGGTCGAAACTGTACAGGTGTTCGCCGCCGCTGAAGCGTGAAAGTATCTCGCGACTGTGACCTCCTCCGCCGAACGTTACATCCACATATATGCCGCCACGGTGAATGTTCAGTCCGTCAATGCTCTCGGCAAGCAGCACCGGAGTGTGATATGACTCGTTGTGTTCCTTCGGGTTCTCGCAGTCCAACGGGGCGTTGCTCTTGTTGTTTTGTTCTTCCTGCATTGACGTCACTGTTTGTATTGTTGTTCGCTTTTTGCGATTGTAATTCTTTCAGAAGCCTATTCCAAATGTTTTCTTTTCATCTACAGTCTGCTGCCAACGGTCATTCCGTCGCACCCGCCCCGTCGTCCGACATCATCTTGCCGAACAGTTCGGAGAAAGCGTCCGGTTTGATGAACTGGCTTTCCAGTTCCTCCAAATTCCACATCTCTATGGTGTTGCGAACACCGATAAACCTCACCTGCTGCTCTATGCCTGCCATTTGCAGGTAGCGTTTCGGCACAAGGAAGCGACCGTTGCCGTCGAGCGTCACCACTTCTGCCATCGACACAAACTGGCGATATATCTGCTGTTCTGCCCTGTTCCACCGTCCGAGCCTGCTTTCCATTGTGTCCATCTCCGCATCCCATACGCTCTCGGGATACAGCACGATGCACTTCTGGTGAGGGTCCATGCGCATAACGAGATTTTCTTCGCCCGATGCCTGCAGCACCTTGCGGAAAACGGCCGGCAGAAAGGCTCTTCCCTTAGTGTCAACCTTTGCCTCTATGTTGCCTAAAAATCTCATGCGTTCTTATTGATAAATGCTTGGGGCAAAGATACAAATTTTTACTCCACTTTCCACCACTTTCCACCACAAAACAGAAAAAATATTTCTTATTTAAGTATTCTTAACATCCGGTACACCGGATTGCCGCTTCCTGATTTCAGTTTTCCGTGTGTCGCAAAACCGCTTTCGGCGGTCTCGGCAGAATGTTGGTTGTCGGGTGTTTGTCTTGTCTTGTTCATCTTTCAAACCGTTTCGCCTGAAGGCGCATTCATAAGCATTGCTCTGTTGTTTTCATGTTTTTTGTATTTTTTCATAAAAAACACTGCCGTTTTCAAAAAATAAGTGTATTTTTGCAAGTACTTTTGTTGGAAATGAGGGATATAACAGAGAAAACCATAGACGTAGGCGAGGTGTTAAGAAGCAAGATGGGAGCAAAAGCAAAGTTTGTTCCCGCCCCGCTCGTAGCATGGCTGAAGAAGATTGCGCATCAGGACGAGGTGAACAAGTTCCTGTGGGACAATCGCGAACTCACCGGCACACCGTGGTTGGAGGCATGTGTGCACTATCTCGATATGACGCTCGAAATCGAAGGTGAGGAAAACCTGCCCCCGAAAGACGACGGCAAACTTTACACCTTTGTCAGCAATCATCCCTTGGGGGGTATTGACGGGGTGGCTCTCGGGTCGATAATCGGAAGAAAATATGACGACAGGTTTCGCTATCTCGTTAACGACCTGCTGATGAATCTGCCCGGACTTGCGCCTCTCTGCATCCCGATAAACAAGACCGGAAACCAGAGCCGCAACTTCCCGGCAATGGTGGAGGCGGGTTTCAGAAGCGACAAACACATGCTTATGTTCCCCGCAGGACTGTGTTCGAGGAGGAAAAACAAACTGGTGAGAGACCTCACTTGGAAAAAAACATTCATATCGAAGAGCGTGGAATACCACCGCGATGTGGTGCCTATACACTTCGGAGGGCAAAACTCCGACTTCTTCTATCGGCTGGCAAATTTCAGCGACAGATATGTGAAGAAGGTCAACGTGGCAATGCTTTTCCTTGTGGATGAGATGTATAAGAACGTGCATAAGACATTCAAGGTGAAGTTTGGGAAACCAATTCCTTGGCAGACTTTCGATAAATCAAAATCACCGATGGAATGGGCGAATTTCGTTTATGACAGGGTGTATGAATTATGAAATGATTCTCAATAGTTGAAGATGGAACAAGATATTATCCAACCTGTCAGCCGCGAACTTCTGAAAGCGGAGTTTACGCAGGACAAACAACTCAGAATGACTAACAAGAGCCATAACGAGATATACATCATTACGGCTCACGACTCCCCCAATGCCATGAGGGAGATAGGGCGATTGCGCGAGATTGCTTTCCGGGAAGCAGGCGGCGGAACAGGGAAAAGCATGGACATCGACGAGTTCGACACCTCCGACAACTGCTACAAACAACTGGTGGTGTGGAATCCCGAGGCAGAAGAGATAATCGGAGGCTACCGCTATATGTGCGGCACCGACTGGAAACTCAACGACGAGGGGCAGCCGATGCTCGCAACGAGCCACATGTTCAATTTCTCAGAACGTTTCCTAAAGGAGTACATGCCATACACCATCGAACTGGGGAGGTCGTTCGTTTCGCTCGAATATCAGAACGTGAGAAACAACAGCAAGAGCATCTTCGCCCTCGATAACCTGTGGGACGGGCTTGGGGCACTTACGGTGATAATGCCAAACGTGAAATATTTCTTCGGCAAGGTGACGATGTACCCCTCTTACATACGTCGCGGCAGAGACATGATATTGTATTTCCTGAAGAAGCATTTCCACGACAAAGACAACCTTATAACACCGATGAAACCGCTCATTATTGAGACCGACGCCGAAGAATTGGCAGCACTTTTCTGTGCCGAAGACTTCCGCGAAGACTACAGAATACTCAATCGTGAGGTGCGCAAGATGGGGTATAACATCCCGCCGCTTGTCAACGCTTACATGAACCTGAGCCCGACGATGAAACTGTTCGGCACGGCTATAAACAACGGTTTTGGCGACGTTGAGGAAACCGGGATACTGATTGCCGTTGACGAAATCTTCGAACAGAAGCGCATCCGTCATATCGACTCGTTCATAAAGGAGCATCCCGAGGCTCTGCAGATAACGAGCGGAGCGAATAACATTATCTATAAATCCACTTAAACCCTGCCTGCGTCATCGCAGGTGGTGGCTTGTCAGACGGCATTACATGCCCTGTCACTTTGCAGTAGATATGCCATGCTAAAGTAAAATCGGCGAAATTGAAAAACAATTTAGCCGATTTTACTTTTCAATTTCGCCGATTTTATCGGGCAATTCTGCCGATTTTGCTTTGCGTTATCATACTATCGGGAGTGAGATACCATTTATTTTCTGGTATATTTCGAGTGCATATACGTCGGTCATTCCGCTGATGTAGTCGATTACTGCCATGATGCGCGTTTCGAGGTCGAGCGAGTTGATGTCATACTGACTGCCCACGCGCCCTGTGAGCTGCCGCGAATAGAAGCGGTCGGGGTAGGTGACAGCCTCGATAAAAGCCCCCATGAGGGTGTCCATTATCTTGAAACCGCTCAGTTCCACGTCGAGAACCGGTTTGCTGTTGTATATCCTGCTGCGCGATGTCTCGGTGCATTTTCCGTATGCCAATCGCTGTTTTTTAGCGATTTCATCGATGAGAGAGCCTTTGAAACTGCCCTCCATAATTTCCTTTTCGTTTGCCATGAAAGCGTCAACGCAACATTTCTCGAGCAGTCCTATTACCCTTGCGCGCATATACACCACCTTCTCGTTGTCGTCGGTTATCCCCTCGTCGATTATGCGTTGTCTGATGCGGGCCTGTGTGTTGCTGTCGAAAAATCCCAAGAGCAGTTCGCTCGTCTCCTCGAAACTCAGTATTTTCAGTTTGTGGGCATCCTCAATGTCCATCACTTCGTAGCAGATGTCGTCGGCAGCTTCCACGAGATAGACAAGCGGGTGGCGTGCATACGCCGCACCTTCGACTGTCATGCTGCCGCCGGTTGCCGTGCCGTTGTTCACCTGCAGTTGCGGTATCCCGAGTTCGGAGGCAATCTTGCGGTATATAGGCAGTTCCTCCTTGAAAAATCCGAACTTGCCTTTCTTGCCGGCAAAGGTCGATGAAATGGGGTATTTCACTATCGACGCCAGTGTTGTATAGGTCATCACGAACCCTCCTTCGCGCCGCCCTTTGTAGCGATGTGCCAGCAGTCGGAAGGCGTTGGCGTTGCCCTCAAAGTGGGTGATGTCTGCCCATGTCTCGGGCGACACTCTCTCTTGCAGGTGTGCTCCTTTCCCTTCGGTGAAGAAAGCCTGTATTGCCTTCTCGCCGGAGTGCCCGAAAGGAGGGTTTCCCATGTCGTGAGCGAGGCACGCCGTACTGACAATGGTGCCTATCTCGGGCAGCATGGTGTCGATGAAATCGTTGTTTTTTGCCAAAATCTGCCGTGCTACGTCGTTGCCGAGCGACATTCCCACGCTTGCCACTTCGAGCGAGTGGGTGAGTCGGTTGTGCACGAAGATGCTGCCCGGGAGCGGGAACACCTGGGTCTTGTTCTGCAAACGCCGGAACGGAGCGGAGAAAATGAGACGGTCGTAGTCGCGTTTGAACTCCGTTCTGTCGTCGTGTCGCTCGTTGTGACGGTGTTCCTGTCCGAGCCGTTTGTTGGTGAGAAGTTGTTTCCAGTTCATCATTTCGTCAAGTATTACAGTCCTTGCCGCCCCACGCAACGGAAAATCCCAAGAATGATACCGTTTCGTGGAAATGGGCGGAAATGCCGCGTTACGGTGCAAAAGTAATATAAAATGCAGTAATTTCTACTGATTTAGCCTTTAAAATTTCATCAAACAATCTTTATTTAGTATTTTTGCACGTTATAATCGGGAATGGCAATCGGGATAATCGGGCTTGCGCCCAATCGGACTAATACGCCTGATATTGCCGAACTGCCCCATTGGTCGAATTGGTCTGACAAGTCCGATTGGTCTGATTACTCCGAGCAGGCTGACCTGAGGACTGAAAAAACAAAATGAAACTATGATAAAGATAAACGTTGTAAACAAGAGTCATCACCCGCTCCCTGCCTACGCCACACCGCAGAGTGCAGGCATGGACATGCGTGCCAACATCGACGAGCCGATAGTGCTGCGCCCAATGGAGAGGAGGCTTGTGCCCACAGGGCTGCGCATCGCGCTCCCCGCAGGCTATGAGGCACAGATACGCCCGCGCAGCGGACTGGCTCTGAAGCATGGACTGACGGTGCTCAACACCCCGGGAACGATAGATGCCGACTACCGCGGAGAACTGATGGTGCTGCTGATAAACCTCGGCGACCGCGACTTCGTGATAAACGACGGTGAACGAATAGCCCAAATGGTGATTGCAAAACACGAAACAGGCGATTTCATCGAGGTGGAAATGCTCGACGAGACAGAACGGGGAGAGGGAGGATATGGTCATACGGGAGTGAAATAGCAGATGAGAAAAACGGAAAACAACAACATGCGGCGACTGCTGACAGCGGTTGCTGCCCTCGCGGTGACACTGGCATCGGCTCTGAATGTGTCGTGCGGGGGAGCGGAGACTGTCTCGGTGAAGCAGGCGATAGGCAGAGAGAAGAACGTGGTGACGCCGCAACTGAACCACAACGACGAGCAACGCCTGAAATACTTCTTCCTTGAGGCGGTGTCGCAGCAGAACAAAGGCAACTATGATGCAGCCTTCGACCTGCTGAGCCACTGCCTGACGATAAACCCGAATGCCGCCGAGGTGTATTTCACCATAGCCTCATACTACTCCGAACTGGGGCGCGACAGCATGGCGATGCAGTCGATGGAAAGAGCCGCGGTGCTCAGTCCCAAGAACGACAGATACATAGAGAGACTCGCAATATCATACATCAACACCGGCAATATAGACAAAGCGACAGACACCTACGAGCGTCTTTACACCAACGACCGCGGTCGCACCGACGTGCTCGGGATGCTGGTGCAACTGTATAACCAGAAGAAGGACTACGACAAGATGCTGAACACGCTCGAAAGACTGGAGCAGGTGGATGGCAGCAGCGAGCAGATAACGCTGATGAAGATGCACGCATACTCGATGAAAGGGGATAAAAAAGCCGAATTCAACGCCCTGAAACAACTCGCAGACAAATATCCCAACGACCTCAACTACCGCGTGATGATGGGCAACTGGCTGCTGAAAAACGGGCGTGAGGATGAGGCTCTCGACGAATATGACGCCGTGTTGGAGCAGGAACCCGACAATGTGTCGGCACAGATGTCCATGCTCGACTACTATAAAAGGCTGGGCGAAGACTCGCTGGCACAGGTAACGGTGGAGAGAATGCTGATGAGCGACAAGACACAGCCGGCAGACAAGATACAACTTATAAGGAAAGTGGTTGACGAGAACGAGCGCATCGGGGCAGGAAGCATGGAGGTGATACGTCTCTTCAACAAAATACTCGCAGAGCCGCAGACAACGCCGGAGATGCTGCAACTATATGCCGGCTACCTGAAGCTGAAGGAATATCCGCAGGATTCGATAGACGCGGTGCTGGAGAGGGTGCTCGACATAGCCCCGGATGAGGCGGGTGCGCGAATGCAACTGATACAGTCGGCGTGGATGAGACAGAACTTCGACCGCGTGATAGACCTTAGCCGGCAGGCGCAGCAGTATAATCCCGACGAACCGACATTCTACTATTTCATGGCAATGGCATACAACCAAAAGGATGACCTCGACGAGGCTCTGGAGGCAGCACGCCGCGGAGTGGCAGCAGGTAGCGAACAGACAAACAAGGACTTCATGTCCGACCTCTACGGACTGATGGGAGAAATCTATCACGAAAAGGGCATGGAAAAGGAGACTTTCGCAGCCTACGACAGTTGTCTGATATGGAACAGCGAGAACATCGGATGCCTTAACAACTACGCCTACTATCTCAGTCTCACCGGAGAAGGACTGGAAAAGGCAGAGCAGATGAGCCGTAAGACGGTGAAGGCAGAGCCTGCAAACGGTATATATCTCGACACCTATGCGTGGATTTTGTTCATGCAGGGACGCTACGACGAGGCGAAGATATACATAGAACAGGCTCTGAAGAACTATGACACACCGAGTGCCGACGTGATGGAACATGCCGGAGACATATTCTGGAAGTGCGGAGAGAAAGACGCAGCGGTGGACTATTGGCAGCAGGCTGTTGATGCGGGGGGCAGCAACAGCATATTGAAAAAGAAACTGAAACAGAAAAAATATTTAGAGAAATGAAAGTTATACGACTTACAATAAACGTTATCGCGGCAGCAACGGTGATGATGCTCGCCGCCTGCGGCACCACAAAGACAGTCACAGAGACAGGGAAAACCACTTTGCCAACGGCAGTGACAGACGTTGAAGCGGCGAAACTGAAGTTCGTGCGCAACGTTTCAGACCGCTCGGTGGCGCAGGAGAATATCACGGCGAAACTGAAATTCCGAGTGAAGAAAGGTTCGAAAGACATATCGGTGAACGGTTCGCTGCAGATGCGTCGCGACGATGTGATACGTATCCAGCTCACACCGATGGGACTCTTCGAGGCAGGGCGCATAGAACTAACGAAAGACTATGTGCTGATTGTAGATAGGATTAACAAGCAATACCTGAAGGCAGACTACAACGAAGTGGAGTTCCTGAAGCGCAACGGACTGAACTTCTACTCGCTGCAGGCTCTTTTCTGGAATCAACTCTTTATACCCGGAACCGACAGAATGCGCGACTCGGAACTGAAGAACTTCGATGTCAGCCTGTTGCCGCAGGCTCTTTGCAGCGTGATAGAACTGAACAGAGACAAGATGAACTATAAGTGGCAGGCAGACAACAGGTCGTTCGAGATAAGACAGACAGACGTGACATACGCCGATGCAAGGCATGGCAACACGGCATTGGAGTGGAAATATGACGCTTTTCAGAACTTCGGAGGGCGCAAGTTCCCGTCGCAGATTACCATATCCGGATATTCTTCGGCGGTGAAGGGGGGGCAGCGCATCACGATAGAACTGACTCTCGACAAATTGTCGAACAACTCGAACTGGGAAACGCGGACACAACTGTCAAGCAAATACTCTGCAGTGACAGCCGAGGAGGTGTTGAACAAAATAATGAGCATTAAATGAAAAGACTGATACTGACCGTAATGTTGGTGGCGTTCGCGCTCGCTCCGTATGCACAACAGCGAAAAACGGGGCAGAACGGGAAGGCACGCACCACACAGACTCAGCGTGGAAAAACTACCCGGCGACAGCAACAGGGAAAGAAAAACACGAAGGGGAAAAACAACAACTCGCGGCAGAAGAAACAGCAGGGGAAAGGAAAGAAACAGAACTATACCACGGCGGAGATACGCGGACTGCAGAACCAACGCTCGCAGGTGCAGAAGAACATCAGGGAGCAGGAACAGAAACTGAAGGCGAACAAAACCGACGTGCAAAACCGCCTGAAGAGTCTGATGCAGATAAACAGCGATATAGAGACTCGGAAGAGGAACATCGAAGAGATAACAGGCGAGATAACGTCTATCAATGGGAATATGGAGCTGATGCGCTCGCAACTGAAAACGCTCGAACAACAACTGGAGGAACGCAAGGATAAGTATGTGGAGTCGATGAGGTATGTGGCGCGCCACCGCGGAGTGCAGAACCAACTGATGTTCATCTTCAGTGCAGGCAGTCTGACGGAGATGTACCGCCGACTGCGCTTCATGCGCGAATATGCTGCCTATCAGAGAGCGCAAGGCGAGATGCTGAGGGAGAAACAAGAGCAGATAAAAGAAAAACATCAGGAACTCGACAAGCAGAAGAGTGCCAAGAACACACTGTTGTATAAAGGTAGGCAGGAAAAGTCTGCTCTCGAAGGGCAACAGCAGGAGCAGCAGAAAATGGTGGCATCGTTGCAGCAACAGCAGAAAACGATACAGTCGGTGCTGGCAGAACAGAAGCAGAAAGACGCACAGCTGAACGCCATGATAGACAATCTCGTGGCGATAGAGGTGGCAAAGGCTAAGGCAAGAGCGGAAGAAGAGGCTCGCAAAAAGGCGGCTGCCGCTGCAGCGGAAAAGAAGAGACGAGAGGAAGAGTTGGCACGAAAGAAGGCCGCTGCCGAGGCTGCCGCGCGTGAGAATGAACGGCGGTTGGCAGAGGCAAAGGCGGCAGAGGAGAGAGCAAAAGCCGAACGGCGGGCTGCAGAGAAGAAGAGTGCCGAGGAGAGAGCACGGGCAGACAAAGCTGCACGGGCAGCAGAGGAGAACCGCCTTGCCATAGAACGTAAGGCAAAGGCTGACGAGGAACGCTCGGCAAGGGAGGTGGAACGCGCCAAGAGGGAGAATGAGGCTGCAACTAATATGGCGACTGCCGACCGCCGGCTGAGCAGCAACTTCGAGCAGAACAGGGGCAGGCTGCCCATGCCATTGGCGGGAAGATGCCGCATCGTGAGCCATTTCGGACAGTATAATGTGGAGGGGCTGCACAACGTAACCCTCGACAACAAGGGAATAAACATACAGGGACAGCCGGGCGCAGCGGTGAGAAGTGTATTCAACGGAGAGGTGAGTGCGGTGTTTAGTTTCAGCGGAACCAGCGTTGTAATGGTGCGCCACGGAAACTACATCTCGGTGTATTGCAACCTGAAATCGGTCAGCGTGCATCGCGGGCAACAGGTAAAGACCGGGCAGACGCTCGGCACTGTCGGCACAGACAACATCCTCCAGTTCCAGCTGCGCAAGGAAACCGCAAAGCTAAACCCCGAGTCGTGGCTCGGAAGATAGTGCCGGAAAGTGTCGGGAGCGTTATGCCGTGATGCGCATGCTGCGTGTCTCATAACGACACTTGCGCTTTCAGGAGCATCTCGCGGGGGCGCAGACGGTAGTGACTCGTGTAAGATGCTGCGCCGCCATAGGATGTCACGACATAGTCGCGGCGGTCGAACAGATTGCGCAACTCTGCCGACAGTCGCAGCCTTTTCGACCTCCACACCAACGAGGCATCGACAATCAGGGTGTTGAGAGCGGGCGATGATTGCTGCTCGTTGTGATGATGCACCGCCGAGAGCGAGATGTCCATGCTGCCGATGGTCTTGGTGAGCGAGAGGCTTTGTCGCCAGTTCCATAACGTCTGCAGGCTAACGGCATCGGTGCCGGTGTGCGATGCGGAGAAAGAACCTGAGTAAGTGACGTTGCACCATGACGGAGAGAAAACCATTCCGGGCTTAATCGTAACCATGTCATTCCCATATCCGGTGAGCAATTCGCCAGACAGTTGCCGCCCTTTTATGTGTTTATATTCGACAGACAACTGCATTTTCAGGTGCATGTCATACCACCCTTTCGAGAAATCGCCGCCAATGCTGAAAATACTGCTGTGGTGTTTGCAGTCCACGTTACGATAGACATACTCCCCATTCATTATCTGTAAGTCCGGCATTACGTTGAACCATGAGCGGTTGTACTCTGCCCGGAGTCTTCCGAACAGTTCTGCCACCGTGCGCTTGTAGGTGTAGTTGACCGATGTGGAAAAAAATGTGGTGCGCGGTATTGTGCCGTTGTTCTGAATTCTTGTGCGGTAGTCGCGGCGGTAGTCGTCAAGAGCGAAATCGCCTATCTTGCCCGTAATCTGCGACATCAGCGTATAGAAGAACCACTCCGAGCGGTTGCTTCTCTTCACATTGAGCAGTATCATGGGAGACATATTCAGGAAAGAACGTTTGTGGTTGACATACATCTCCCACTTTATGGGAAGGGAGAAGTTCAATTTCGTCTTCCCTTTGCGTATCTCGTGATATGGTGATGCACAGAGTGAAAGGCGCGACTTCCCGCCGTTCACGCTGAGATGCTCTGCCGATACTCCCACGTTCAGCGATGTAGTGGTGAACGAGCGGTTGCGCATCCATGTCAGATGATTGTCGGTGTACCACAGTGTGGTGTTCAGTTTGTCCTCCGATCTGTTTATTATTAGTTTTGAAGGCAGATAGTAGAGTTCTGCGTCAGTATGGAATTCGAGCGAGTGGCGTTCGCGCACGAGCATTCTTTCTAAGGTGTGCTGCAGGTGTATCTCCGATGACTTCACTCGTTGCGAAACCTTGTCGTCTGCCGAACCGCCGAACATTGCATTCGCATCGGTCAGCGAAACGCTTGCCGAGATGTAATGGCTGCCATAAATTCTCTCCTCGTTGAGGCTTCTGTTGTAGTCTATCAGCACCCTGTCGTTGCTTAGGTGCAGTTGCCTGTTCTCTTCTGTTGTCACGGGCTGTTCGCCGTTGATGTAATGATGCGAAGTGTTTGATGTGGTCTGGTATTCCGTCGTGTGCAGATAACCGGCAGACATCCGCGTCTCTCCGCCCCTCTCGTTCTTGTTCACCTGTCTGAAGTTCCAGTCGTGCGAGTTGTTGAACCTCAGCCTTTCATCGTCGATGGGAGTGTCTATCGACGGAATGGCAAACCAACGCGGAGGGGCGGTTTCGGACTCCTTTGACGACAGCGAGAATGTCGCAAGTCGTTGATGCGATGCCGACAAGTCTTTTCCCGCATGGTCGTATTCCGCATCGTACATCCGTTGCCGTTCCTTTCCAATCTGTAACACATCACCCTTTCCGCCTGCGGCAGACTCTTTCATGGGGCAACGTGCGAGGGCGGTAGGAGAGAGTGTGAACATGAACTTGTCTTTTGCCTCATCCTTCAGGTTTATGTTCATTGCCACATTGTCAGAGTAAACCTTGTTCTGCAAGGCTTTTACGGGCTGGTCGTGCTCTATCACCTCCGCGCTTTTCACGTCTTTCGCTTTCAGCGTTTCGTTTATCTTGTCATACTTCCCGCCTGTAAGGTCGAGCCCCTCCACCGTAAAACGATTGATAGCCTTGCCGTTCACGCTTATAGTCCCGCTTTTGTCTATCGATACGCCCGGCAGTTTCTGCAGTACGTCCTTCAGTGTGTTGTCACGTTGGTCGGCAAACTTCGTGAGGTCGTAGGTGATAGTGTCTGCCCTGTTTGTTATCGGTCCGCTCTTCACGAGAATTTCTTTGAGTTCGAATTCTGTCGGTGACATTTCCACCAGCAGGCTTTCTCCCACGGTTATCGGCATGGTGCATTTACTGTAACCCATGTAAGTCACAGAGAGGCGGTCGCCTGTTTCCACTCTCCTTGTCCGCAAGGAAAAGTGTCCTTGTGCGTCGGTCTTGGTGAACACTAATGGTTTGCCGCGGCGCGTAAGGGTGACACTTGCCATATTCAGGCATTCTTTGGTGACGGAATCTCTCACCGTTCCCCTCACCGTGACCTGTGCATTAACCGTGAGAAAGCACACGAGGAATATGCAAAGAGCCGATAAACGTTTTTTCATGACAGATGAAATGAGATGTGATTTTGCTATAAGAAAGCGGCTTATCTTTCAATAGGGTTGTAAGGAATGCCGGGCATCTTGTCCAATTTATTCCCTTTGTCGTCTGTCACCGTGACCTTTACGTTAGGGTCACTGTTTACTATAAACCCTACAGGGTCGCTGAAGTAGCGTTTGTAAATCTGATTGAGCGTTTTCCTGTCTATCGTCTCGTGTTTGTTGCCGATATACGTGATGACCTCTCCGGGGCGTCCGTTCCTTATGCCGCTAAGTTCGAAACGATATTGGTTTTCGGAGTCGTAGGCACGCAGAACCAGTCCGGGCAGCCCGCAGAGTTTCCACGGTCCCTCGCTCAAAGGTATGTCCTCTGCATACCACGCATACCATTTACGCCCAAGGTAGTCGGCTGTAGCCAGCACGCAAGGGTGCTCCTTGATAATGGCAGTGGTGTCTGCCACCAACTGCCAGTCGGGTTCTTCCACAGGCTCATGGCATACATATCTGTCGCGTATTATCTTGTCTAAATATGAATAATGCTTTTCCTTAGGGTAGTTCTTATACAACAGCCATGATGCACCGTTGCTTCCTACGTACTCCGTGCCGTTACGTTTCAGAACTTCCAAGTTGGTTGAGTCTGCGAGGTATTTGTCATAACTGTAGAAAAGCGTTGCTCTCTCTCCGATTTGCAGCAGCATGCGGTCCTTTTTATATTCGTATGGAGTTTTGCTGATGTCGTCAACAAACTCCATGTCGTAGTTCACCACATACTTTATGATGTCGCAAGTGTCACGCTGCAGGAAATCATCATCCGTGATAACCGATATCTGCGCATTGACAGCGACAACTCCGAAGGCAAGCCATGCCATAATTGATAAAACTCTTTTCATAACTATCTTGATTTAAAAGTTTATGCCGCGAAATTAGTTCAAAAATCATAAAAGTGTATTGACAGACGCATAAAAGATATTACTAAGATATTATTCTGCCGGAAAATAAAGATATGCCGTTGCTTGTTTTATGATATTTAGACTACCTTTGCATGGCTATAAACAACAGTGCTATGGACAAAAGAATAAGGATTGTATGGGTTTTGAGCATCGTCACGATGCTGTTTATCTTCATGGGACAGTGCTACTGGCTATACAGCAGATATGTTCTGAACACGGACGAACAGATAAAGAAGGCGATTGCCGACTGTGACGAGATACTGAAAAAGGAAGAAACGATTAGATTCGGCATTGCCAAGAGGAAAGAGGCAGGCGAAGAGAAAGGCGGTAGGGAAGACCGACTGGCGGAGAAAGTAATAGAACGCATGAAGACGGAAAACAATGAAATACTGCATCGTGAAATTAAAATTTCGATACTTTCGGATAGTAATGACGTGCAGAACATGAGTTCCGAAACAAAGTTTTATATCGCACAGGACAGTGGGAAAATGAAACCGGTGAAGCTTGAAGGAGTTAATGCCGAGGACGGAGTGGCGGTGGCTAACCGTTTCCTTGTCTCGTCGAAAGTGAAATTAAGTTCCGAAATGCTCGATTCGATGTTCCGCTCGGTCGGGTATGACGGCATACGCGACTTCACGTTCTTTAAATCCGAAACGTGTAACGTCAAACCCGGATACACCGTTTCGGGGAGTTTCGAAAAGACGGTGAGAGTGGAATATTCCACCAATCCGATTATGTATGAACATATCAGGTTTGACATCCCAATACCGGTAAGCATGGTTATTTCGGGTATGGCATGGCAGTTGGCTGCCTCCGCACTTATGCTTGTTGTCCTTGCTTTCTGTCTTTTATACCAGATGCGCATCGTAATATTTCAGAAACGCATAGACAATCTGCGGCGTGAATTCATGAAAAATATGATATATGAGATGAAACAACCGCCTGCGGAGGAAGATTCGGGACAGGAAGAGGCTATGAAGATTGGCAATACAGACTTCTATTATTCTATGAACGAACTAAGGAATGGCAATGAGCGAGTCATTATAACAGGACGACAGGCAGAACTGTTGCGGCTCCTTGCCGCTTCTGTCAACGTTATGGTGCCGCGCGAAACAATCCTCAAACAAATATGGGGAGACGACTCATATTCCAACTCTCTTGCCCTCAACGTGCAAATAACATATCTTAGACGTGCGCTGAAATCAGACCGCACTCTTACAATCGAGGCAGTGATAAGGAAAGGATATATACTGAAGGAGTTGAGTGATGATTTATAGTGTTTATCCTACTCGCTGGCGTGGTATATAAAATGAAGCAGCCAAAAGTAATAATTCGTGTTGGAGGGTAGTGTTTTCCAAGTTAGGGCTGGCGGAAAAATGCCTGATTATTGCTTTGGGTTTAAACCCCAACCGGGGAGTTGTTGACCGATTGGGGTTGATGAGTTCACCTGAATTTGCTGCTTGTCGTGACCACCTTCATCCTCACCTTTTCAGAGAAAGGAGAAATAAACATGCCGCGCCGCGCCTCAACAACGAACAAATCATCGTTATACCTAACGCAGGAAAACCGCCTCCGCTTCATCTCAAACAACCTCTTCACCGCAGTGTATGTCGCCAGCACATTGTGAGGAAACTCAAGTGTGGATGTTTGCATGTAATAAAACCTTACTACTGTTTAACAATAGATTTTTTGTATTCAGACAATTCGGAAATCTGTTCTGCTATTTGAGCTTTAGACGCTTCCACTTCTTCTCTTCTTTGCTTTGCCTCTTGAAGGTCTTTCTCCTTATCACCTTTCTTAACCTTGATTTCATTTATTTGTTCTCGAAGAGGCGTTATTAACTCTGTGATAAATTCATTCTTAACCAGATCAATTACACTGTCTTTTCTTGCAAAAGCAGAAGCAAGATAAGGCTCTGGGTCAAAATTATTGCTAATAGAATTTATTTTATCCTCGACTTCAGTCACTTTTTCTCCATGACTTAATACATTTCCAACTACCCCAAGTATACCACAAGAAGCTCCATTGAGGATGTCAGAAATTAAGTCTCCCCATCCATAATCGTCATTATCCCTAAAGTTAAATGAGAATATGTCTGTGGACTTAATATCCATTTGGATTTTATTTTTTGTTTGCTTTACAAAATCTCTTGAATCAAAGTCTGGTAAATAGCGCGTCAACAAATCCTCTGCATCACAAAAGAAATAACCAATGCCTTTTTCAATTTTTTTCTTTCCAACACCAGCAAGTCTCTCTGTCGCCTTTTTGAGTTTTCGATTGACCAATGTTTGAATTTCTGCATCAAGACGAGGGCGTATTCTTTCAAAATCTTTCATTCGTCCCCACTCATTGCGAATAATATGTCTCATTCGTTCACATGAAGCATCCACAATGTCTTCGAGTTCGTTTTTGCCTTTGTCAACAAGATGCTTAATCTCATAATCTAAATCGTCACCTAAAGAGTTTATCTTTTTTGTAAAACGCTTGTCAGCTTTTGCCAGATTTTCTTCCTTTTCATCAATATCCGAATCCGGCATCTGGAGTAATTCAATCTTGTTGTTTATCAAATTCAAGTCTTTACTCTTTGCAGACATTATGTTATCTCCGGCAGCCATTATTGCATTTAATGGTTTTGCAAATAAAATCTTGTTTTTTTCGTTCTCAATAAGATTTTTTACCGCAGAGATAAAGTTGTTCAGATGACTCAACTGATACAGTTCATTCTGAGTGCTAATACCAAAGTTAGAGCAATGACGTTTGAATGAGAATTCAAATGCCTCACTCGAAGTTATTTTGCTCATCGGGAGTTTCGACAATAGAGCCATTTCAGCAGACAGAGGAATAGGCTCTACGTCTTTAAGTATTTCAACCAATGTGTCATCATTGCAATCGCGACATGCTTTCCTGATTTCGGACTTCACATATTCTTTTATTTTATCTTCGTCTTCAGGATTTGACTCGCTACAATATGGGATGTCATATTTGTTTATGCCTACGAGCACTTTTCCGATACCACATTGGCGTACATTCTTAAATATAATATCCCGGTCGGTTGCGTCAAATGGTCGCCCTGCATAAAGCATAAGGATAACCACGTCTGCTTTCTTGAGGAATTGCTTTGTTCTTTCTTCTCGTGATACAATGGGATCATTAAATCCCGGGGTATCTACTATTTCAACACCTTTAAGATATTCTTTTGGATAATGTATAGTAACAGATTTGGTGATAGATATATATTTACCGTCAGCACCAACATACTCAATAAGATTTGAAAAATCATCTTCCTTAGTTGTTCCCAAATAACTTTCTAAAGAAGAACCTAATTTTCCTGCTTTTGACACTAACTCTTTTGCTGCTTTAATCTTTGACTCATCAAGGCTGTCTGCTGCATCATTCTCGTTTCTGGATGCCTGTATTTTCTGTTCTTCCCATTCATCTTTAGTGTAGAACTCTGCAACAATTTTTTCTTTCTCTCCATAAGTTATTACGGAGAGTGCAGCCGTCATCGGTGTTGTTGCTGCAGGCAATACGTCATCTTCAAAAACAAACGAATTAAGGAACGTGGATTTTCCGCATTTCATTTGCCCTATTACCCCAATCGTAAGAGTATCTTTCTCCAGTTTGTTTTTTATTTCTTCGAGAGAGATTACATCTTTATTTTCTTTTGCATTAGAATTTGTTTTTGGGATCCAACCAAATTCTGATGCCTTGTTTGCAAGTTCTATAAGTTTAATTTTCTTTTCTTGCAATTCTTCAAATAAGTTTTGTTTCATGACTAAAATTTTTTTGAGAGTTTATCGAACTTAGATTTTATTTCAATTACAGATTGCAATGCACTTTTGGCGTCACATAAGATAGACCATTTATATTGAGCGTCAGCTACCAAATTGGTCTTAGCATCATAAATTACTAGCATGTCATTGACATTCTGGCACGATAGATTGAGAATATTACACAAATTTCCATATTCTTCTTTGCTCATTTCATAATCGTCTTTTCTGAAAAGACGTTCCTTAAATTTCGGAATTTCTACAGCTGTTTCACAGTTATCCTCTAAGCTGTGCGTCTTGTTTATGAACTCATTATCAATTTTATGAATATTGGACATGGCTTCTTGATAGTTATCGTTAGCCTCCTTTACAGCATTCTCAAACAAAGATGTTATACCTTGTATATATTGACCTAAATCGTAGATATAGTATTCTTTTTCGGATAAGTGCTTTACTGTCTTAATTGGATTCATAATGTCATCAATAGGGGCTTTTGAAGAAAATCTTATGAAAGTCTCAACAGTAAGCCCCTCGTCAGACAAAGTTTTATTTATGAGTTCTTCTACTTGTTGCACTTCAGATTCTGCCTTGGTGTCAACCTTGTTTATAACAACATACAGAGGTTTTTTAAGATGTTCTTTAATAATTGATATATGTGTACCTTTGTCCCCGACAATGAGCCATTGAAACAGGCTGGTGGCTCAGCGTCGGGAGTTCTTGCGTCCCTTTGGTAGCAAGCGCCAGAGGCGATGACTTTGATAAGCAAATCATGGCAGAATGAGGAAATGAGAACCGTTGCCAGTTCGTAATCCGGATTTTTCTCAATCCTCCGAACTGCCTTTGTTTACAAAAGGTTTGCGATTTTATCCAAAGATATAAAATATTTTTGATAACAATGCTTTTTATGAGAGAAAAATGTCGGATTGTATGCGTGTGGTACTATATTACGGCAGGAAGTGCAGCGCGAAACTGCTGCCCTCTGCGTTGTGTTGCTGTCAAGTCGGGCTGCACTTTGCACCGAACGTCAGCGCAAGAGGGTATATAATGCGTTGCAAAATCGCCGATTTTACCGACCAATTTCGGCGATTTTACCGTGCAATTTCGCCGAATTTGCGAGGCGAAAGATGTGCTTCCGGTAAGTGAAAGATAATCAGTGAGAAAGGGGGAGGGTGCAGAGTTTGCCGCCGATGCACTCCCGCCGCTGTTTCCGAACCCGCCGCTAAGAAGTGCTGCGGTGTCTGCATGTGTTTACCCGGTGCCCGATGCGGAAATCAAGGCATGCCTTGTTTGTTTAACCCCAATCGGTTTCCGTTACGGAACTCATAATGCCGCAGCCGGGATTATCTGTAACAGAGCCGCTGCCGGGCAGCCCCACATGGGACTCACCACGTGGAAGAAAGCACCCGATGGGCGTGTGCAAAAGTCTGATAATACCGCATTTCTAAACGTTAAATAAAGCAAAGCGGCGAGCATTTGTCTTTGCGGATTGCAGAAAAATCATTATGTTTGCAGACCGAATGGCGGGCGTGGGGTGACAGGCTGTGCCGGCAACGCTATAATAATATAGTATATATAATATAATAAGGTGGAAAGAAAATGACAGAAGAAAGACTTTACGAACTGATACAGGAGAAAGAAAGACGCGCATCGGTGGCAATGCCTGCGACGATGCGCAAGGTGTATGTATGGATGACGCTGGCACTTGCCATCACCGGGTTCACCGCGTGGATGGTTGCCGACACGGGGCTGTGGTTCACCATTGCGAGCAACCGCGTGCTGCTATGGGGGCTCATCATTGCCGAGTTGGGTATGGTGTTCGGCATCAGTGCAGGCATCAACCGCTTGTCTCCGGCTGTTGCCACGCTGCTGTTCGCACTATATTCGCTTCTCAACGGCATAACGCTGGCGTCGATATTCATAATCTACGACATCGGGAGCATAGCCACGGTGTTCTTCATTGCTGCCGGGATGTTCGCCGCAATGGGCGTGGTGGGCATTGTGCTCAAGACCGCCCTGTCTAAGTTTGGCAACATACTGCTCATGGGACTGTTGGGACTGATTATCGCCTCGCTCGTCAATGTGTTCTTCATAAAGAGCGGAATGATGGAACTCATGCTTAGCTGGGCAGGCGTGGTGATATTCGCCGGACTGACGATGTATGACACACAGCGCATCAAGCAGATGCTCATTGACGCCGAGCAGCCGGAGGAAGTGACGCAGAAGATAGCCCTGCTGGGGGCACTCTGTCTCTACCTCGACTTCATCAACATGTTTCTGTATCTGCTGCGCATATTCGGCGGCAGTCGGGATTGACCACAAGAACATCATTCTATATAGACTAAATTCAAACTGCAGGCTCCCTCGTCGGAGCCTGTTTCGTTTGGTGCAGGGCAGTGCGGGACGGCACTCTTGATACTTTAAATAGCGGAAAAACACCGTTATCCACACCAAAAACATAAATAAAGATTTGGAAGTATGCAGATAATTGTATAATTTTGCAGTCAAACAAAAAATTATTTTACGACATGAAAATAAAAGCAAGGAGGCTGGAAGCCTTGAAAATGCTTATCTCAAGCATGGAGTTGGGGTCTCAGGAGGAGGTGTTGAGGATGCTTGAAAGGGAGGGATTTAAACTCACTCAGGCAACGTTGAGCCGCGACCTGAAGCAGTTGAAGGTGGCGAAAGCGGCATCGATGAACGGTAAATACGTATATGTGCTGCCCAACGATGCCATGTATAAGCGCATCTCCACTCCCATATCGGCAATGGAAATGCTGCAGTCGAGTGGTTATGTGTCTATAAATTTCTCAGGCAATATGGGTGTCATAAAGACCCGCCCGGGCTATGCGTCGAGCCTTGCCTATAACATTGACGCCGGCGACGTGCCCCAGTTAATGGGTACTATTGCCGGCGACGACACCATTTTCATAGTCATCAAGGAAGGCTACAGCCATGAAGACGTGGCTTCTGCACTGCGTTCCCTGCTGTCGAAGCCGGAATGATGACTGTCGGGTGACGCCCGAACCGGTTTGATTTAGGGATAAAGGTTGGCGGCAATCACCGTTTTTCGCAACGTCGATTGCCGCCAATGGGAACGTAAAAAAATTCTTGCTTATCTCTTTTATTTAAGGACACCTAACTCCTTACCCACCTTTATGAAGGCTTCGATACAGCGGTCGAGATGTTCGCGGTTGTGACCTGCGGAAATCTGAACGCGTATGCGAGCCTGGTCTTTCGGAACAACGGGGTAGTAGAAACCGGTGACATAGATGCCCTCTTCCTGCATCTTGGCAGCATAAATCTGCGAAAGTTTCGCGTCATAGAGCATCACCGCGCAGATAGCACTTTGCGTAGGCTTGATGTCGAAGCCTGCAGCCATCATCTTATCGCGGAAGTAGTTTACATTTTCAACAAGCTTGTCGTGCAGCTCGTTGCTCTCTTTCAGCATTCTGAACACCTCGAGTGAAGCACCGATGATGCCCGGGGCGAGAGAGTTTGAGAACAGGTAGGGGCGAGAACGTTGGCGAAGCAGGTCGATAATCTCCTTCCTTCCGGTTGTGAAACCGCCGAGTGCGCCTCCGAAAGCCTTGCCCAAGGTGCCGGTGTAGATGTCCACCCGACCATAGGTGTTGAAGAACTCGCTCACGCCATGACCGGTAGCACCGACTACTCCGGCAGAGTGGCTCTCGTCAACCATTACCAGTGCGTCGTACTTCTCTGCGAGGTCGCAGATCTTGTCAACCGGAGCCACGTTGCCGTCCATAGAGAACACGCCGTCGGTTACGATGATGCGGAAACGCTGTGCCTGCGCTTCTTTCAGACATTCCTCAAGTTGTTCCATGTCTGCATTTGCATAGCGATAGCGTTTTGCCTTGCAAAGACGCACACCGTCGATGATTGAGGCATGGTTCAGAGAGTCGCTGATGATAGCGTCCTCGTCTGTGAACAGCGGTTCGAAAACGCCTCCGTTGGCATCGAAACATGCGGCGTAGAGGATTGTGTCCTCGGTCTTGAAGTAGTCACTGATTGCTGCTTCAAGTTCCTTATGGACATCCTGCGTTCCGCAAATGAAGCGTACCGAAGACATTCCGAAACCACGACGGTCCATCATCTTCTTCGAAGCTTCGATAAGACGTGGATGATCGGACAAGCCAAGGTAGTTATTGGCGCAGAAGTTCAGCACTTCATTGCCCTTCACCTGTATGGCAGCCCTTTGCGGACTCTCAATGAGTCGTTCCTCTTTGTAGAGGCCCGCGTCCCTGATCTCTGACAAAGTCTGTCTGAGATGGTCTTTCATTTTTCCGTACATAGATTTTTGAATTATGGTTAATAATTAGGGTTAATGTTCTCTTTTCATGACGGAGATGCTCCGTTTTCGACCTACAAAGTAACTCAAAAAAAACGAGAAAACACCCAATCGGCATGAAAAAAACGCCTCTGACGAAAAAAATGTGCATTTTTTAAGGTATAAATTAGTGTTATGTCGTTTTTTTTTGGTTATTTTGCACGTGAAAATCTATACTATAAACAACCTATCATTTAAAAGTAATGAAGAAGATACTTGTTATTGGGTCAACAGGACAGATTGGTTCGGAGCTTACTCGTGAGCTGCGCAGACTGTATGGCAGCGAGAACGTTGTTGCCGGTTACATCACCGGAGCAGAGCCTACGGGCGAACTAAAAGAAGGCGGTCCGTCGGAAATTGCCGACGTTACTGACGGCGAGGCTATCGCAAACGTGGTGAAGAAGCACGGCATCGATACCATCTATAACCTTGCTGCTCTGCTGTCGGTGGTGGCAGAGTCGAAGCCGAAACTGGCGTGGAAGATTGGTATTGACGGTCTTTGGAACATCCTTGAGGTGGCTCGCGAGAACAACTGTGCGGTGTTCACACCGAGCTCTATAGGCTCATTCGGACTGAGCACGCCGCATGTTGACACTCCGCAGGACACCGTGCAACGCCCGCAGACGATATACGGCGTGTCGAAAGTGACCACCGAACTGCTCAGCGACTACTACCAGAAGAAGTACGGAACAGACACCCGCTCGGTGCGTTTCCCCGGACTCATCTCATACGTAACACCTCCCGGAGGCGGCACAACAGACTATGCAGTGGATATTTACTACTCTGCAGTGCGCGGAGAGAAGTTCATCTGTCCGATAAAGCAGGGCACAAAGATGGATATGATGTATATGCCCGACGCTCTCAGGGCTGCAATCAACATCATGGAGGCAGACCCTGCGCGCCTTATCCACCACAACGGATTTAACGTTACGGCAATGAGCTTCTCGCCCGAAACCATATTCGCGGAGATAAAGAAGCACAAACCCGATTTCGAGATGGACTACGATGTTGACCCGTTGAAGCAGAGCATTGCCGACAGTTGGCCCGACAACCTCGACGACTCATGCGCCCGCAAGGAATGGGACTGGTGTCCTGACTACGACCTCAGCCGCATGACAATCGACATGCTGAAGCATCTTGAGGAGAAGCTTCTCAAGAAATAAAGCTCTCGTCGCGCTTTAATAAGCAACAGAATAAACCTCCGAGTTGCTCCGTACAGCCTTTTTCTCTAACGAAGAAAGCACTTTGTACGGAGCGGCTCGGCTTTTTTTGTTCCCCTTTCTACAATCTGATGAATTCCGGTAAATACCGAAACATCCCGGCTCCTCTCACATTCCTCCAAACAAAAAGCCCCGGTCTCCACTTGGAAACCGAGGCTTGTCTCTTCTTTTGTGGTGCCTCCAGGAATCGAACCGGGGACACACGGATTTTCAGTCCGATGCTCTACCAACTGAGCTAAGGCACCATTTTTCTTGTCGCTCTCATCTCGAAAGCGGGTGCAAAGGTAGCACCTTTTTATATATTGAGCAAGTTTTTGGATAAATTTTTCACGAAAAATGTTGTTGTTTCATTTTTTCTTGCTACCTTTGCACGCGCAAATCGGGATGTAGCGCAGTTGGTAGCGCACTACGTTCGGGACGTAGGGGTCGGGCGTTCGAGTCGCCTCATCCCGACCAAAGCAAAGAGAAGGGGTGGTTATTCAGCCCCTTCTCTTTTTTTATGTACGAACTTTTGAATTGTTATTGCGCCGCTTAATATGGCGAAATTGTTGTTGCCTGCGTCGGTATATTGTCCGCAGCCCGCTTTATTCGGTCGCTCAAATCGATTAGTGCGCCTTTCAGTTGCTGCGCTTCTTCGGGCGTAAAGCCCCCCACGCCTCCGTTTCCGTCAATCCCATACATCTTATGTTGAAACCACGGTACAGACTTTTCAAAATACGTCCGAGAAATTTCTCGCCACGATACACTAAGGTAAATATCACGCATACGGCTCTTCATATCAGTGATTTTGTCTGCTTTCCTAACTGCTGTTTCCATAATCTTGCTTTTTTATGTTTATTTTTAATGGTTCTCCTTGATATGAGAACTTTTCCTGTTTATTCTTTTGGCATGTCTGTCATTCTGTCGAATATATCCTGTGCATAATCGAGTAGGTCAGGATAACCGTTGGGATAACTGTTGCAATATTCCTTATCGCAGCAATCAAGTCTTGCTCCTCCTCCGTGACCTCCATGTTTATAGTTTGCTTTTTCGGTTTCATAAAACATCTTTATTTTAACACTGCAAAGATACTACGTATTTAGATAGTAACCAAATCCTGTACTATCTTTTTTGATAGTGTGATGTTTTTTAGTGTTTTTAAAGTCCTTAATTCCGCCTCCTATACATATTTTATTCCCTTCCCCGCCATTTTCCCGATAATATTTGCTAACTTTGCAGGAAAACATTGAAGGGGAAAGAGATGACACGAAGAGCAGAAGACGAGATGTATATGCGGCGATGCCTGCAACTGGCGCGCTGCGGCAAATTCTTTGCCAGACCCAATCCAATGGTGGGGGCAGTGATAGTGGCAGAGGGAAGAATAATCGGTGAGGGCTTCCATGTGCGCTGCGGAGAGCCTCATGCCGAGGTGAATGCCTTTGCATCGGTGAGCAAAGAAGACGAACCGCTGCTCAAAGATGCCACCATATACGTAAGTCTCGAGCCATGTGCACATTGGGGCAAAACGCCGCCTTGTGCCGACCTCATCGTAAGCAAGGGCGTGAGGCGCGCCGTGGTGGGCTGTATCGACCCCTTTGCCAAGGTGCAGGGACGCGGCATAAGCATACTCCGCGAGGCAGGGATTGACGTGGATGTGGGCGTGCTTGAGGACGAGTGCCGCCGCCTGAACCGCCGTTTCTTCACCTATCACAGCCTGCATCGTCCCTACATCACCCTGAAGTGGGCGCAGACAGCAAACGGACTGATAGACAACGGAGGTCATCCGCTCGCCATTTCAACCCCCGTTACCATGATGCTCATGCACAAGGTGCGCTCAGAGAATGATGCCATCGTGGTGGGGCGAACCACCGACGAGCGCGAGCATCCGCAACTCACGGTGCGCCATTGGGTAGGGCAATCGCCAAAGAAGACTGTACTGACCCACCACGCCGAAAACATTCAGTACCGGGAAAGCGAGCCCACAGACAGGCAAGTGCTCGACGCTCTGATGAGGAAAGCCTACGACGACGGTGTGCAGTCAATCCTTGTGGAAGGCGGAAGGAAGACCCTGCAGTCGTTCATCGACAACCAACTGTACGACGAAATAAGAGTGGAAACCTCCGCGCAGATTGTGGAACGCGGAACCCCTGCTCCGCAACTCCCCGGCGATGTCACCGTGGCAGCCCGGCAAAACATCGACGGCAACACCATCACCGTTTACCGCCGCCTCCGGATATGATGTTTCAATGCGACAGGGAAGCGCAGGCTATGCCGCATACGTTGCCCTCGGCAAACACTCGGACACTTGTTTTTGCAACATACATTTGGCAAGTTGTAACTCATTGTATTAAAAATAACTAATAAGGAAAGGCAATACACGTTTTATTGCATTTTTATATATATCTTTGCAATCCTTAATCACAACAGGGTAAAAAGATTTGTGAATGGAAACGACGACGATTTAAACAACTAAACATAAAGTTATTATGAAGATTAAAAAAATTCACGCAAGAGAGATTATCGACTCACGAGGTAATCCCACGGTAGAGGTAGATGTAGTATTGGAAAACGGTGTCATGGGGCGCGCCGCAGTGCCGTCAGGTGCTTCAACAGGCGAGAACGAGGCTCTCGAACTTCGTGACGGCGACAAGAGTCGCTATCTTGGCAAGGGAACTTTGAAGGCTGTCGAGAACGTCAACACTATCATTGCTCCCGCACTTCAGGGCGACTGCGTCCTTGACCAGCGCGCACTCGACTACAAGATGCTGGCTCTCGACGGAACTCCCACCAAGAGCAAACTCGGCGCGAACGCCATTCTCGGTGTTTCTCTGGCTGCTGCAAAGGCTGCTGCAAACGCTCTCGGGCTGCCGCTCTACCGCTATATCGGCGGTTGCAACTCATACACCATGCCCGTTCCGATGATGAACATCATCAACGGTGGTGCTCATTCCGACGCCCCGATAGCCTTTCAGGAATTTATGATACGCCCGGTCAGCGCGCCGACGATAATGGAGAGCATCCGCGTTGGTGCGGAGGTGTTCCACAATCTTGCCAAACTGCTCAAGGCTCGCGGGCTTTCCACCGCAGTGGGCGACGAAGGCGGTTTCGCTCCGGCACTCAACGGCATTGAGGATGCACTGCAGATAATCTGCGACGCCATAAAGGCTGCGGGCTACGAGCCAGGCAAAGACGTGAAGATTGCAATGGACTGCGCTGCCAGCGAGTTTGCAACTCAAGACGAGAACGGCAACTGGTGGTATGACTACAGCCGGCTCAAGAACGGCAAGAAGAAAGATCCTAACGGCAAGAAACTCTCTGCCGAGGAGCAGATAAAGTTCCTTGAGAAACTCATTACCGACTTCCCGATTGACTCAATAGAAGATGGTCTCGACGAGAACGACTGGGAAAACTGGGTGAAACTGACCGCTGCCATCGGCGACCGCTGCCAGTTGGTGGGCGACGACCTCTTCGTCACCAACACCAAATTCCTGCAGAAGGGTATCAAGATGGGTGCTGCCAACAGCATTCTCATAAAGGTTAACCAGATTGGTTCGCTCACCGAGACCCTCGAAGCAATCGAAATGGCACACCGCAACGGCTACACCACGGTGACATCGCACCGCTCGGGCGAGACCGAAGACGCCACTATCGCCGACATTGCCGTTGCCACCAACTCCGGACAGATAAAGACCGGTTCGATGAGTCGCACCGACCGTATGGCAAAATACAACCAGCTCATCCGCATAGAGGAGGAACTCGGCGCAACAAGTCGCTACGGTTATGCCAAGATAAAATAACAAGTCGCGATATAAAAACAGATAAAGGTCATGCCCGTGCGGGCATGACCTTTATCTGTTTCTTCACATACTGCGATTTCCGCAGGCGTTACCTGCCGTTTCAGTTGCCGCCCTCGCTCTTTGGCATGGCGACAGCCTTTCCTGCCTCCTGCCACGCGAGGAATCCTCCGTTGAGGTTAACCACCGTCTTGAAGCCCAGTCCGATGAGGATTTCTGCCGCCGCTGCCGACCTGCGCCCACTCCTGCAGAACACTGCCACGGGCTTTGCCTTGTCGAGCGCAGCCTCGACTTTCTCTGCGAAGCCGGCGTCTTTCAGGTCGATGAGCACCGCACCGGGCACCGTGCCCTCGGCAAATTCGCCTGCCGTGCGCACATCCACAACCTGCACTCCGCTGTCCTTGTTCTGCCCGATGTACTGCTCAAAGTCTGCCACATCAAGGTCGGTGTAGTTCTTCTGCCCGCAAGCCGTGCCGCTGAAGCACAGGAAAGCGAGCAGCATTTTCAGGATTTTATTCATTGTCTTTTCGTTATTTTAAAAGTGATAGATATGCTCTTGCTGTTTCCGTTACGGCAAAACGATGCCGCGAAAGATAATTCCTGCACAGCAAATTCGGCGATTTTGCAAACCAAAATCGGCGAAATTGGTCGGTAAAATCGGCGAATTTACTCTGCAAAATCGCCGAAATTACTTTCCCGTTGTTACCGTTTCGTGCTCCCGAAAGTTATCTGTTGCGCTGCATTCAGAATGGTAGGTCGTCGGCAGGAGCACTCTCCGAAGCCTGTGCTGCCGGCTGTTCACCGAACGGAGCCTCCGGTTGTGGTGCGCCGAACGATATCGGCGGTGCCGGTTGCATGCCCGGTTGTGCAGCCTGTGCAGCCGCCGGGTCTATGCGGTCAATCTTCCATGCGTTTACGGAATTGAACCAACGCCCCTGATATTCGCGCGCATCGATGTCGAAGCTCACGCGCAACTCCTCGCCCGCCTGTATGTTCATTGCTGCGATGCGGTCTTCTCCGAATACGCGGAAGCAGCACTTCTTGGGATACTGGTCGTGTGTTTCGATTACGTATTCCTGTGACGCCCAGTGATTACCTGTGCGCGCCGAGGTTCCTTCCTGTTTCGGCAGGACGTTGATAATTCTTCCTTCTATTTCCATTGTCGTTATGATTTTATTGTTTGTTATTATTGTCTTTCCGTCTGTGAAAAATGCGCCAAAGGCGCGAAATCGCTTGCGAAATTAACAAAATAGATTTAAAAGAGGAAACTTTTTTGCTTGTTTTTTTGTTTACCACCGCCGTTTTTTGTAATTTTGTGGCTAATTCATGATAATACAAACAAACCATAACATAATTTCAGAATATGAGATTTACCGTATCAAGCACGGCTCTCAGCAGCCGACTGAACATCCTCTCAAGGGTGATTAACAGTAAGAACAGTATAGCAATCCTCGACTGTTTCCTCTTTGAGGTGGTCAACGGACGGTTGTATATAACCGCATCCGACAGCGAAAACGTGATGAAGACCGAACTGACTCTCGATGAAACGGTGGGCGAAGGCAGTTTCGCCGTTAACAACCGCACCATTCTCGACGCCGTGAAGGAACTTCCGGAGCAGCCGCTGACGCTTGATGTCGATATGGAACAGATGGCGATAAAGGTGATTTATCAGAACGGTATGTATAACTTCACATTTCAGAACGCCGAGGAATACCCGCGCTCACAGTCGATGGGCGACAGTGCGGCAACACTTCAGATACCGGCAAAGACATTGCTCGACAATATCTCGCGCTCGATATTCGCCGTTGCCAACGAGCAGCTCCGCCTTGTGATGAATGGCATCTACATGGATCTCACCACGGAGTCGCTGAACATCGTAGCCACCGACGGTCGTAAATTAGTGCGCAACAAGATATTCTCCCTGAAGAGCGAAACGCCTCGCTCGTTCATACTTCAGAAGAAACCGGCACTCCTCCTGAAGAATGTGCTTACGAAAGACGAGACCGACGTTGTGATACGTTTCGACGACCGCAACGCCGAGATAACTTTCGGCGACACCCTGCTGTCGTGCCGTCTGGTTGACGGACGCTACCCCAACTACGCTTCGGTGATACCCGAAGACAACCCGTACGAACTGAGTATCGACCGCAAGACGCTCATCGGCGCACTGCGCCGCGTGCTTCCGTTTGCCAGCGAGAGCAGCCAGCAGGTGCGCTTGCGCATCGATGCCGGCAGGATAGAGGTGTCGTCGGAAGACATCGACTTCGCCACGAGTGCCAAGGAAGAGGTGGGATGCTCCTACGAAGGTGCTCCGATGAGCATCGGCTTCATGGGAACATCGCTCGTGGAGATACTCGGCAACCTCGACAGCGACGACGTGCTGATGCAGTTTGCCGACCCAAGTCGCCCCTGCATCATCATCCCCGCAGTGCAGCCGGAGGGCGAAGAGGTGCTCATGCTCTTAATGCCAATGTTGCTGAACGACTAATAACAAGGCGATGAAACTCAACCTGAAGAAGCCTCTCGTGGTGTTCGACCTCGAAACAACGGGGCTCGACCTCGTCAGAGACCGCGTGATACAGATTTCCTATATAAAAGTTTTCCCCGACGGAAAGGAAGAGCGCGTGAACAAGTTCGTGAACCCCGAGAAGGAAATTCCTGCCGAGGTGGAACAGTTGACAGGCATAACCAACGACGACGTTAAGACCGCCCCGACGTTCCGCCAGATAGCAAAGACGCTGGAGGCTGATTTCAAGGGCTGCGACTTCTGCGGCTTCAACTCAAACCACTTCGACATACCGATGCTCGCAGAGGAGTTTCTCCGCGCCGGTATCGACTTCGACTTCAATGCCTGCAGGCTCATCGACGCGCAGACGATATTCCACAAGATGGAGCGTCGCAACCTCGCTGCGGCATACAAGTTCTACTGCGGGAGGAAGATGGAGGACGACTTTGAGGCTCACCGTGCCGACCAAGACACCGAGGCTACCTATCGGGTGCTGATGGGCGAACTCGACATGTATGAACCGGGGCGGCAGGAAGAACCGGAGCGGCAGCTGCGCAACGACATGGAAGAACTGGCTGCGATGTCGAAGAACAACGACAATGTTGACTTCGCCGGGCGCATGATATGGAAGGACATGCTCGACAAAGACGGCAACACACTGCTTGACAAGGAGGGCAAACCGCGCCGTCACGAGGTGTTCAACTTCGGGAAATACAAGGGTTGGGACGTGGCAGAGGTGCTGCGCCGAGACCCCGGATACTTCAGTTGGATGCTCGGCGGCGACTTCACATATAACACAAAGCAGGCACTTACGAGAATACGCCTGCGCGAAATGAAGAACAACTAAGGAAGATATGTTGAACGGCAAAAAGATAGTTCTGGGCATAACGGGCAGCATCGCAGCATATAAGGCGTGCCTGATAGTGCGCCAACTGGTGAGAAAAGGTGCCGAGGTGCAGGTGGTGATAACGCCTGCGGGCAAGGAGTTTATCACGCCCGTGACGCTCTCTGCACTGACGCGGAAGCCCGTAATCAGCGAGTTCTTCGCGCAGCGCGACGGCTCGTGGCACTCGCATGTTGACCTCGGACTGTGGGCAGACGCAATGCTCATAGCCCCGGCAACGGCAAGCACGATAGGAAAAATGGCAAACGGCATGGCCGACAACATGCTCATCACCACCTATCTGTCTATGAAGGCACCGGTGTTCGTGGCTCCGGCTATGGATCTCGACATGTATGCCCACCCGGCAACGCAGGCTAATCTTGACCGCCTGCGCAGTTTCGGCAACACCATTATAGAGCCGGCAAGCGGTTCGCTGGCAAGCGGACTGGAGGGAAAGGGGCGCATGGAAGAGCCGGAGGAGATAGTAAATGTGCTCGACAGGTATTTCGACGAGCAGTATTATGCAGGCTCTCCGCTATGTGGAAAGACGGTGATGATTACCGCCGGACCGACCTATGAGAAGATAGACCCGGTGCGCTTCATCGGCAATTACTCAAGTGGGAAAATGGGCTTCGCGCTCGCCGAGGAGTGCGCTCGCCGCGGAGCAAAGGTGAAACTGATTGCCGGTCCGGTGAGCATGAAGGTCTCGGAGCGCGTGGAACGCATAGATGTGGAGAGTTGCGAGGAGATGTACGACGCTGCCGTGGCGTCGTTTGCCGATGCGCATGCAGCCATATTGTGCGCTGCCGTGGCAGACTTCCGCCCGGAAGAGGTGGCTCTGCAGAAGATAAAGCGCGAGGGGGAGATGCTCACCCTGAACCTTGCACCTACGCACGACATCGCTGCCGAACTGGGCAGACGCAAGCAAGGCGATCAAGTGCTCGTGGGATTTGCACTCGAAACCAACGACGAGGAACAGAACGCCATGAGCAAACTGAAGAGGAAAAAGCTCGACTTCATCGTGCTCAACAGCACCCGCAACGAGGGCACCACTTTCGGCAGCGACGACAACCGGATTGCCATTATCTCGGAGACGGAGAAGAAGACATTTGACAAGAAACCCAAGACGGAGGTGGCGCGAGACATTGTTGACGAACTGGAGACATTCCTGCGCAGGCAATAAGCCCCATGCCACTCACTCACACTGCCGCGAAACGGTGGCAAAAAGACAATAAAACGATGAGGAAAATACTTCTGCTGATAACGCTGCTTGCCACTGCCCTGTGCTCCGAAGCGCAGGAACTGCAGGCGCGTGTCAACGTGAACCACCAGCAGGTGCAGGGCACCGACGCCTCGGTGTTCGAGAGTTTGCAACAGACATTGGAGCAGTTCATCAACGAACAGCAGTGGACATCGCTGCAGTTCAAGAAGAATGAGCGCATACAGTGCAGTTTCAACATCACCGTGACGAAGTATGACGCCTCGTCGAACCTATTCACGTGTAATGCCATGATACAGGCAAACCGCCCCGTTTACAATGCCTCTTACACCACGACCCTGTATAACAACCGCGACGATAACTTCGATTTCACATTCTCACAGTTCGACCAACTCAACTTCAACGAGGAGCAGATAGACAATCAGCTCGTGGCACTGGCTGCCTACTACGCCCTGCTGATAATCGGCATCGACCTCGACTCTTTCGCGCCGATGGGCGGAGAGGATGTGCTGCAACGCTGTCTTAACCTCACCAATAACGCCCAGAACCTGACATTCACGGGCTGGAAGGCGTTTGACAACGACAGGAACCGCTTCGCCATAATCAACGACTACATGGAGGGAGCGATGCGACCGTTCAGACAACTGCAGTATGACTACTACCGACAGGGACTCGACGAAATGGCGAACAACGCAGAACGCGGGCGCACCAACGTGACGGCGGCGTTGGAGAACGGACTGAAAAAGGCGCACGAGGACCGACCGATGAGCATGTTGCCGCAGATATGGACCGACTACAAGAAGGACGAACTCGCCAATATATATAAAGGTAAGGGCACGCAGAAAGAAAAGGAAACGGTGTATGATATCCTGTTCTCAATCAATGCCTCGCAGAACAATTCGTGGGAAAAGATAAAGCAATAGGATATGCTGAAACAACTATACATAAGGAATTTCACGCTTATCGACGAACTCGATATAACGCTTGAAAGCGGTTTCTCGGTGATTACGGGCGAGACGGGAGCCGGAAAGAGCATCATTCTCGGAGCAATAGCACTGCTGCTCGGGCAGAGGGCTGACGCGAAACTTATAAAGGAGGGGGCGGAAAGGTGCGTAGTGGAGGCGTATTTCGACATAGGCAGATACGATTTGCAGACTTTATTCCAAGAGAACGACATCGATTATGATGCCGACGACTGCATACTGCGCCGCGAAATAACCGCTTCGGGAAAGAGCAGGGCGTTTGTGAACGACACACCGGTGGCTCTGTCGGTGATGAAAACGCTCGGACCGGCACTGATAGACATACACAGCCAGCACCGAAACCTGCTGCTGCGCGAAGAGGACTTCCAACTCGGAGTGGTGGATATAATGGCAGGCAATGCCGCTTCGGTTGCCGAATATCGGGAGGCTTACAATGCCCTGACGACGGCAAGAAAAGAACTGGAGCAACTGAAAGAGAGCATGAGCCGAAACGCGGAGAATGAAGACTACATGCGGTTTCAACTCGACGAGCTGCAGAAGGCAGAACTTCAGGAGGGCTTGCAGGAGGAATTGGAACGGGAGAGCGAAATGCTCGGCAGCGTGGAAGACATCAAAGGGGCTTTGTTCTCGGCAGGAAATATGCTGGAGGGGAACGGCGAAAGGAGCGTGGCAGACAGTCTGAAAGAGGCGGCAAGAGCACTTGACGGCATTGCCGGGGTGTATGACGGCGTGGCAGAATTGGCAGAACGGCTTGGCAGTTGCGTGATAGAACTGGAAGACATCAGTCGCGACATCGCTCGCAGGGCAGAGGTTGTGGAGTTCGACCCGGAGCGTCTGGAATATGTCAACAGCAGGCTCGACAGCATCTATTCGCTGCAGAAGAAGCACCATGTGAGCACGGTTGAGGAACTCATTTCGATAGAGAAAGACCTTGAGACCCGACTCGCGCGGATAGATAACGGCGACGAAGAACTGCAGCGTATGACTGCCGAAGTGGAGCGGGCAGAGGCACGATGTGTGGAGATTGCGGCACTCCTGACCAAACAGAGGATGAAGGCTGCCGCAGAGATAGAGAAAGAAATGAAGCGGCGGTTAGTGCCGCTGGGTATTCCCAAGGTGCGTTTCTGTATCGCCATCGACGAGAAACCGCTTTCGCAGAGCGGCGCCGACAGGGTGTCGTTCTTGTTCAGTGCAAACACGAGTACGGAGATGCGACCGGTAAGCGAGGTGGCTTCGGGGGGAGAGATTGCTCGAGTCATGCTGTCGGTGAAGGCTATGATAAGCGGTGCGGTGAAGCTGCCCACGGTAATCTTCGATGAGATTGACACCGGCGTGAGCGGTAAGATAGCCGAACAGATGGGGCACATGATGCAGGAAATGGCAGGGAACGACCGTCAGGTGGTCAGCATAACCCACCTGCCGCAGATAGCGGCGAGGGGCAAGAACCACTATAAAGTGTATAAGGAGGAGACACGGAAAGGCACCGTCTCTAACATGACCTTGCTCTCTGAAGAGGAGCGCGTGAATGAGATTGCGCAGATGCTTAGCGGTTCGGACATCACAGAGGCTGCGGTAAACAATGCCACGGAATTGCTGAACAGGATGCGGCAATAAAGGGGTAAAGAGTGATGTCCCCAAATATTTTATTGGGGAATATTTCATTATTTGCATTTTTTTTATATCTTTGCGGATAGAAACGTGAGCAACGTTAATATAGTTATAACATAAAATCTATACAGCATGGAATATTACGTAGTATTGAACGGTGTGAAAGAAGGTCCTTTCGCATTGGAAGAGTTGAAGACAAAGGGTGTTACGGAAGCAACACTGGTGTGGAAAAACGGGCTTCAGGACTGGGTTAAAGCCAACACCCTGCCGGAAGTTATGGCAGCTTTGGCTGCACCGGTAGCACCGGATCCTGTAACGATTGCAGCACAACCTGTTCCGCCGACACCGCAGCCGCAACCGACACCACAACCGGCGCAGCCTGCACCGGCACAGCAGCCGCAACAGGTGCAGCAGACATACACTCAACCGGCGCAACCGCAACCGACAGCATACGAACCGCAGGCGCGGCAGGATTTGGGTGTGATGCCCGACGACTACACGCAGAAGAACCTCATACTCGCAATAGTAAGTTTCTTGTGCTGCGGTGTATTGGGTGCGATATTCGCCATTCTCGGATATATCAGCGGTAACGAAGTGAAAAAGATGCACATGCTCGGACAGCAGGAAATGGCAGCAAAGAAGGCTGCAGAGGCAAAGAAGTGGTTTAAGGTTTCAATTATCGTGGATGCCATAATCGGCGTTCTGTTCATAATCTATTTTGTCGTATTGTTCGCCTTTGGAATGTTCACATCTTATTAGGACAAAGGGGATGACGTGGAATATTATGTCATAATAGACGGGAGGCAGTGCGGTCCGTATTCTCACGAGGAATTGCGCAGCAAGTTTGTAACGCCGGAAATGCAGGTATGGCATGCAGGTATGGAAGAGTGGACATCGGCGTGCAATATTCCCGAGATACGTGACGTATTGCAGTCTGAACACGTGCCACCACCATACTATAGCGGCGGTGTGCAGCAATATGCGTATGGAAACAGGCAGAATGAATACATTCCACCAATTCCGGATGACTATAAGACATCAAATATCATTCTCATAATCTTCGGCTTCTGCTGCTGTTCGTTCTGTATTCCCGGCTCCGTGCTCGCCATAATAAGTTATATAAAAAGTAACGATATGAAGACTATGCACGCCTTGGGGAATTATGAAATGATGGCAATGAAGGCTGCCGAAATGCGCAAGTTCCACAAATGGGCTATATGGGCTGATGTAGTGTTAATGGTTCTTGGTGCTATTGCTATGGTACTGTGGATTCTCTTCATATTTGGATCTTTCGTACATATTACATCACAGTTGGACTAACGTTTACGCGTGAAATTGCACAGAAAACATAAGGCAATATTGGCGGCAGCAGTGCTCATTGCGCTTGCTGCCGTTTATTTCTTGTTCAACCCTTACAGCAGCCGTTTCTTCCCAAAGTGCCTCTTTCGTGAACTCACGGGCTGGAAATGCCCCGGCTGCGGTTCGCAACGCTCGTTCCACTCCATGCTTCACGGCGACATCGCCGCGGCACTGACTATGAACATCTGGCTTCCATTTGCCTCGGCATACGTAGCATTGATTGTAATGGCAATGCTCTTCTCTGACCGCAAAAGCCGCTTCACGGCAGCAGTTACAAACAAATATCTCTTCTTCGCCTTCCTCCTTTTCACGCTCTTATGGTTTGTCCTGCGTAACATCTGCGGCGTTTAATCCGCAACACTTCTACTCGTACATTTATCCTTATTTATTTCTTTAGCAACATTTTTTCGCGGTTTAATCTCCTTTGTCGTAAAAAAATGCCGTCTCCGTTTGTTATATAAGTGAAGTCCCGGGAAATAAGGGGAAAGATGATATTGACAAAATGATTGAAACGAGAATACTTGAAGCGATTTTCAGAGCACACTGCCGCGACATGATGAGGCTTGCAACGGCTCTTCTCGATGATGCCGAAGACGTGGTGCAAGACGTGTTTGCGCGACTGTCAGAGAAGGATATGGCTGTGTCGGAGGATAAAACGGCAGCCTATCTGATGACCGCAGTGCGCAACGGGTGCTATAATATAATAAGGAGGAAACACTTTTCCAATAACTTTTCTCCTTGTCTTTATATATATAATAATGTGTTCTTTTGTTTTTTTCTTTTTAAGTCTTCCTTTTTTGTTTTTTTTCTGTTTTTCTTAAATTTTTCTTTGAAAAAGTTTTGTTGTTATAGTTTTTCTTTTTACCTTTGCACTCGCTTTTGAAGACGCCCCTCTGCGGGGCATTATTCATGAGTCTCTTTTACGGGAGTTCTTTGACAGATTTCAATAAGACAGAGAAGTAGTACAAGAAGCGAGGCTGTCAGTTTCCTTTTTTGGTATGGCAGTCTTGGGTAATTAGGATGTCTTTTTCGTGTTCTTTTTTTTAGGGTATGCGTTTAAGAGACA
>JAQYET010000071.1 GCA_028723525.1 Prevotellaceae bacterium | reverse complement strand
CTTTTTACTCCGCTTTCTTCCTTTTTCCTTTCAAATAGTTCATTTTCTTTATCTGTTAGCTCTAATTCTCTTGACCGGTATTCTTTTAAACAATCATCGGTAATCTTAATCTAACTATTCAATATAAAATCCTTTCTTTTTTCTGTGATAGTTATAATCCCAACATTTACGATTTCCGCATTTGATTGCATTTTCTATACTATCATCCAAATACTTTAGATAACCTATCTCTGTCTTTCTTTTTTTATCTCTCATTCTATTTAGTGCAGATTTTAAGAATATTGATTTCATCATTTCGTGATTTCCATGTGTAAAACTATTCAAAAATAAAAGTAGCTGAAAATCATCTTTACTTGCATCACCACTTAAATTGAAACCATAAAATAAGTTTCTTGCCTTTTCATTATATTTTAACATTGTATTAAGTACCATATAACACTCTCTAAAGCACCGTTATAAGCCCTATAAACACTTTCTTTAGGTGAATATAGCTTTTGTATAATACTGGTCTATGATATCTTGCTTGTTTTCAGCTAAATAATTAACTGTAAATAGTCTCCAGTCATGGCAATACATCTGTTTTCATGATACATCTCTACTTTTTCAATTTGATTGTTGAATTTTTCCCTTATACTTCTCTTAGCAAAGATATGAAGTCCCTTACCAGATTGAGAGATTTCTATATAGGTATCTGAAAATCATCTACCAAGCTCTTCTTATCCTCACTAACGTTGTCAATGTCAATACAAATAAAAGGATCATGTCAAAATAAAAGAAAGTCCATCGCATCCACTGTTTGATAGTCCGTTAATTGCGATTTCAAAGTCTGCCCATTGTTCTCTTAAGCTCCATCCTTTAGAGCTTAATGCGATCGGCTTAACAGGAATTTTTATTGTCTTAACCTTTCCCTTTTTATCTATATTTTTTATTCTCTTAAATCATAACTATTGATTATATGATTTAAGTTCCAATGGTATATTTCGTCTATATTTTTCTATCATTTCTACCTCCAAAATGAAGGTACAACCTGATAAAATAATCTTGTCAGGGATGAAATATTGAGTTGTACTTTCATCTTGCCTTTGGTCTTTATGGCTAAAGGCTTTTTTCTTTTTTAATTTCTTCATAAATTTCCAAAATATAGAGAAGTATTTCATCTTCTACCTCATTTAACTTTCCAACTTTCTTTATTACTCTTGCTAACTGAAATATTTCCTTTGCAATGGCATCTGCAACTCTATAATCAGCATAAACATTTATTTCATGTTCTGTAAGAAGCTTAATGAAATAATCCTGTTTCGACATTTGGCTAAGCTCAATTTTCTTGTTTATAAGCTCATATTCTTCCTCAGAAACTTTAAAATTTAAGATGTGATTTCTCTTTCTATTATTCTCACGCCTCTTTTTCTTTCTAAGATGGTGTCTCTTCCATTTCATTTTTCTTGCTTGGAAATAAATGAGCCTATCTATAGGTAATATCTATTGACTCATGCCCTACTCATTTGCAATTGCAGTTGCATAAAATCTAAGTTCAATTAGTAACGATTCATGCGAATGTCTCAGATCATGAACTTTATTTCTCTTAACATTAGCTTTCCTTGCTACTCTGTCCATTTCGTGATATAGATAGCTCTTAGTATTAAGTCTTTTGGTTTTAACTTGTAAAACCCTCTAAAATAATCTTGTATTTCCTCAGCCAAGAAATTAGGAATTACTATTTTTCTAATACTCTTAGGTGGTGTAATAATATTTTCTCCGTCAATTCTTTGCAGAGATTCATCTACTTTTAGAGTGTTGGTATTGAAGTCAAATTTTTCTTTTGTAAGTGCCAATAGCTCTCCCATTCTAAGTCCATACCAATATAAAATTTCAAAAGCATAGAATGATTCAGTTTTATCTTTAATAGCTTCTATAAATTTTTCATACTCATCTTGAGTCCAAAATAGCATTTCATCTGCTTCTTTTTCTCCCATTGTTCCTACATCCCTTGCAACATTTGTTTTAAGATTATAGTATCTGCACGCATGATTTAAAATGCTACTTAACTGTGCATGTATTGTGCAAAGATAAGTTGGAGAATAATTTTTGCCTTTATCGTCTTTTATTTTCATCAGTTCATTTTACCACTGAATAATTGTTACATTAGTAATATCATTCATTAACAAATTCCCAATATATGGCATGATTTTCGAATTAACGATAGCTTCCTTTGTTCGCCATGTATTTTCTCCAATGCATGGTCATTTATCCCTTTTATATAATTCAAAGAACTCTCTAAATGTTAGCTCTACACTTCCTGCTTGTCCATTTAAGAACTCTTTTTCCCAAGCAAGAGCTTCTTTCTTTGTTGAAAATCCTCTTTTTTTCTTTGTGAGCTTTTGACCTTTCCAGTTAGTATAATAAAACCTACAATACCAAGTCTTATTTCCACTTTCATCTCTATATGTTGGCATACTACACCCCCTCTACATTTTTTGGTCTATAACAATATTTTTCCATAAAATACTGTCTATTTACTTTTCCTCTTTGTACACGATAGCCCTGTGTTATAAGGTCCTTATTCATCTCATTGATAAGTTGATAAGCCGTTGTTGTTCTACTAACTTCCATAAAATCTTGTACTTCTGTATCTGTCATGAATACTTTTTACATAACTGCTCTCCTTTCAGATTTATTGTAAGGTTCTACATCCATAGCTGAAGTTGGACGAGCATCAATTAAAAAAACTTACACTCTTTTTTAGTTTATAAATGAACTTTTTAGTTTTTTTAAAAAATATTTCAGTTTCGTTTTGTCAATAGTAGTTATAAAATTTCCACTTTTATATTCGGCTTTATTACAACAGTTATTTGAAATGAATACAGAATACTTCTGTTGCGTTTGATTATGAAATATAATAAAATATCTTAAAAAGAGAGGCGTCCTGAAATGATTTCTGGTAAGAAATTAAAACAAATTCTCTTGTTCAGAAAACTAACACAGAAAGAACTTGCTATCATGGTTGGACTAACTGATGCAGCAATTCGTAATTACGAATTAGAAAATAGATCCCCAAGCATAGAACAACTAAGAAAGATTGCAGATGCTCTTGAATGTGATATATATCTGCTTTAATTGACCATAAACCTAATTCTATTTTTGGAAATCATGCATATCATCTTTGACTACGAAAAAGAAATGAAATTTCGTCCCCTTGCAGAAAACGGCAATCCTACTGTTCTTTTATCCCACAACCCACATTTTGATAATTTTTTAGTAAAATAGGATGAAATGAGAAAGAAGCATTATAACG
>JAQYET010000070.1 GCA_028723525.1 Prevotellaceae bacterium | reverse complement strand
AAAAGAGGCTCATGAATAATGCCCCGCAGAGGGGCGTCTTCAAAAGCGAGTGCAAAGGTAAAAAGAAAAACTATAACAACAAAACTTTTTCAAAGAAAAATTCAAGAAAAACAGAAAAAAAACAAAAAAGGAAGACTTAATAAGAAAAAAACAAAAGAACACATTATTATATATATAAACGAGAGAAAAAGGAGAGATACCGAGAGGTGGTTAAAATCGATAATAATAATTGGGTATTTGGGTTAAACTTCCTAATCGTTTATGGAGTTACATTGTTTTTTTGTATCTTTGCGGTTCAAATTATAATGACAATGAAAAAAGGGATATGTGTGCTCTTGGCAGCACTTGGCATTAACATTTTCATCATGGCTCAGACAAAGAATATAGAATTGAGGATTGTAGAGACAAGTGACGTGCATGGATGTTTCTTTCCATACGACTTCATCAACCGCAAACCGATGAGTGGCACACTGGCTCGTGTCAGCACGTATGTCAACAGGTTGCGAAAGGAGTACGGCAACAACCTGCTGTTGCTTGACAACGGAGACATCCTTCAAGGTCAGCCCACGTGCTATTACTGCAATTATGTAAACCCCGAAATGGAAAATGTTGCAGCAAGCGTGATAAACTACTTGAGATACGACGCGGAAACAATCGGCAATCATGACGTGGAGACAGGACATGCCGTATATGACAAGTGGATAAGCGAGGTGAAATGCCCGATGCTTGGAGCGAATATCATAGACACGATGACAGGGCAGCCGTATCTCAAGCCATATACCATAATAGAGCGCGAGGGAGTTAGAATTGCCGTTCTCGGAATGTTGACACCGGCAATACCGAGTTGGCTTAACGAGGAGTTATGGCAAGGATTGCGCTTCGATGACATCGTTAAGATGGCATCATATTGGGTAAAACACCTGAAAGAGGAAGAGCGTGCCGACATAGTGGTGGGAATGTTCCACAGTGGGCGCGACGGCGGAATAAAGACCGCAGAATACGAAGAGAACCAGTCGATGAGGGTAGCAAGAGAAATTCCCGGTTTCGACATAATCTTATATGGTCACGACCATACCAGCCATAAAGACGTGGTAAAAGGAGCCGACGGCAACGACGTGCTATGCCTCGACCCTTCGTGCAATGCCTTTTTAGTGGGCGATGCTAAGATAAGCATCACTATGACAGACGGCAAAATCACAGAAAAACGCATCGAAGGAGATGTTGTTGATGTTTCTATGGAAGATATAGACGAAGACTTCGTGAACCATTTCAAGCCACAGATAGACAGTGTGCGGAACTATGTTGACAGGGTTATCGGCACATGCGACGCAACAATGCTTACCAGCGACTGCTACTTTGGTAGTGCAGAGTTTACCGACTTCATCCACAATATACAATTACGCATCACCGGTGCAGACATATCATTCAACGCCCCGCTAACATTCGACAGCAAAATAGCCAAGGGCGAGGTGCGTGTCAGCGATATGTTCAACCTATACAGATACGAAAATCAGATATACGTGCTCCGCATGACCGGCGAGGAGGTGAGGAAACATCTCGAAATGAGCTACGACCAATGGGTTACGACCATGCAATCGCCCGACGACCACATAATGCTTCTCGACGAATACACAAAGAACGACAAGCAGCGTTTCGGCTTCAAGAACCTCGCGTTCAACTTCGACAGTGCCGCCGGTATAATTTATGAGGTGGATGTAACAAAGCCTGACGGAGAGAAAGTGAGAATATTGAGCATGGCTGACGGTAGCGAATTTCGGGAAGACAAGTGGTATAACGTGGTGATGAACAGTTATCGAGGCAACGGCGGTGGCGAACTTCTCACCCGCGGAGCAGGTATTCCTCATAGTGAACTTGAGAAAAGACGCATCTACGCCAGCGAGAAAGACCAGCGTTATTACCTCATGAAAGAGATTGAGAGAATGGGCACAATCTACCCGAAAGCCAACAACAACTGGCATTTCGTACCCGAAGAATGGACTGCACCGGCAATAGCGCGCGACAAGGAACTGATATTCGGCAAATAAACCGCAAATACATTATGGAAAAGAAACTATGGTTTGTGTTTTGCCAATCAGACATTTTGCTACACAAGACGGCAAGCGGCAAATACGAAATACCATTCAGCGAGCAACCTCCGACAGTCTTAAAGTCATGGACTGCGGTGCATAACGTCGCCCCATTGGGTGACAAACCGGTGCGCACCTACCGCATCGACTCGCCCGTAACAGAACTCCCCAACCTCGAAATGTGCAGTCTGCGGGCATCCTACAACAAAATTCCTCATGAACTTTATATAGAAGCAGGCAAGTGTGCAGAGATAAACTACTGGGACATGAACACCCGGTTCTGCTGCGTATGCGGTGCTCCGATGCACAAGCACACCGACATATCAAAGCGGTGCAGCAACTGCGGAAAGGAAGTTTGGCCGCAACTGGCACCGGCAGTAATCGTACTGATACGCAAGGGCGATGAGGTGTTGCTTGTGCATGCCAAGAATTTCAGAGGCGACTACTACGGACTTGTGGCAGGATTTGTGGAAACCGGCGAGTCACTCGAGGAGGCTGCGATGCGCGAAGTGATGGAGGAGACAGGGTTACGGATAAGCAACCTCAGATATTTTGCCTCTCAGCCGTGGCCCTACCCTTCCGGACTGATGATTGGTTTCAACGCCGACTATGCCGGCGGCGACATCCGGCTGCAACGCTCCGAACTGTCCTCCGGCGGTTGGTTTGGCAGGGATAATCTCCCAAAAATTCCCGAGAAACTATCTATCGCACGACAGCTGATAGACCATTGGCTCAAAGAGTCGCAGAAATAAAGCAAAGAAATACATGCAGAACTATATAGAAATAAAGAACGCGCGAGTGAACAATCTCAAAGGCATCTCGCTCAACATACCCCGCGATAAATTCATCGTTGTGGCAGGAGTGAGCGGCTCGGGCAAGTCGTCACTCGCTTTCGACACGCTGTATGCCGAGGGACAGCGGAGGTATGTGGAGAGTCTCTCATCCTACGCAAGGCAGTTTCTCGGGCGTATGAGCAAGCCTGAATGTGACTACATCAAAGGGCTGCCGCCCGCTATCGCCATAGAACAGAAGGTGATAGCAAAGAACCCTCGCTCCACGGTGGGCACATCGACCGAGATTTACGAATATATGCGACTGCTCTTTGCTCGCATCGGCAGAACATATTCTCCCATTAGCGGACAGGAGGTGAAAAAGCATACCACCGAAGACATCATAACCTGCACCCGACAGTATGGTGAGGGAACGCGCTTCGTGGTGCTCTCCCCTATCCGGCTTCATGACAACCGCACCCTTGAGCGTCAACTGAAGATGTATATACAGGAAGGCTTTTCGCGCCTGTGGGTTGATAACGATTTCGTCAGAATTGAGGATTTCATAGAAGAAAAGGGCAATCTCGACCGTGATACCGGCGACATGATGCTTCTCATAGACCGCCTTTCGGTTGACAACTCGGCAGAGACCTTGTCGCGCCTCGTTGACTCCACCGAGACGGCATTCTATGAAGGCGAGGGTGAATGTAGGCTGATGTTCCTGCCGGCAAACATTTTCTATGATTTCTCAACGCGCTTCGAAGCCGACGGAATGAAGTTTGAAGAACCCAACGACAATATGTTCTCGTTCAATTCTCCGCTCGGAGCATGCCCCTCTTGCGAGGGCTTCGGCAGAGTGATTGGCATCGACGAGAAACTTGTAATTCCAAACTCTTCACTCAGCGTGTATGAGGGTTGCGTGCAGTGCTGGCACGGCGACAAGATGAAAATTTGGCAAGACGAGTTCTGCAGGCGTGCCGCGAAAGACAACTTCCCGATATTCGAGCCTTATCACAGCCTGTCACAGAAACACAAGGACATGCTGTGGCACGGACTGCCAAGCGACAAGGCTCTGCCGGAAAATGAGCGGGTGTCGATTGACGACTTCTTCAAGATGGTGAAAGACAACCAGTATAAGATACAATATCGCGTGATGATGAGCCGCTATCGCGGAAAGACCGTCTGTCCGGAATGTCGAGGAACAAGACTGAAACGTGAGGCAGGCTACGTGAAAATCAACGGAATGGGTATTACAGACCTCGTGGAGATGCCTGTTTCCAACCTGTATGAGTGGTTCAAGAACATAAAGCTCAACGAACAGGAGGGCAAGATTGCCAAACGACTGATCACGGAAATAACCGGCAGACTGGGGTTTATCGTAAACGTGGGATTGGGTTATCTTACTCTTAACCGACAGTCGAGCACCCTTTCAGGAGGAGAAAGTCAAAGGATAAACCTCACCACATCACTCGGCAGCAGCCTCGTGGGGTCGCTCTATATACTCGACGAACCGAGCATCGGACTGCACAGTCGCGACACGTTCCGACTTATAAACGTGCTGAAAGAACTGAAAAGCGTGGGCAATACAGTGGTGGTGGTGGAGCACGATGAGGAGATACTGCGCGCCGCCGACTATCTCATCGACATCGGTCCTGATGCCGGCAGACTCGGTGGTGAAATTGTCTTCGAGGGCGACACCAACGCCATTGCGAAACTAAAGGCTGACAACTACACAGCCCAGCGCGCTTCCAAGAGTTACACCGTGAAATATCTCACAGGACAAGAGACTATCCCCTCCCCCACGAGCAGACGACCGTGGAACATGAGTATCATGCTGCGTGGAGCACGCATGAACAACCTGAAAGGGATTGACGCGCGCTTCCCGCTCAACGTTATGACCGTGGTGACGGGTGTTAGCGGCTCCGGAAAGTCATCGCTCGTAAAGGGAATACTTTATCCTTCATTGAAACGCCACCTCAACGAGGTTGCCGACCAGCCGGGAGAATACGTTGCACTTGAGGGCGACTGGGAAAAGATAACTCATGTGGAGATGATCGACCAAAATCCCATCGGTAAGAGCACGCGCTCTAATCCTGCCACTTACGTGAAGGCGTATGATGCGATAAGGCAACTGTTTGCCGACCAACCACTGGCAAAGCAAATGGGATTTACGGCACAATATTTCTCTTTCAATACAGACGGAGGAAGATGCGAGGAATGTAAGGGAGCCGGCGTAATCACCGTGGAGATGCAGTTCATGGCAGACATTTCTTTGCAGTGTGAGTCGTGTCACGGCAAACGTTTCAAGAAGGACATCCTCGACGTGCATTTCAAAGGGAAAGACATTAACGACGTTCTCAACATGACCGTCTCGGAGGCTGTCATTTTCTTTGATGAGCACGGCGAGAAAACAATATCAGACAGGCTAAGACCGCTCGAACAGGTGGGACTCGGATACATCAAACTCGGACAGAACTCCTCTACGCTTTCGGGCGGAGAAAACCAGAGGGTGAAGCTCGCTTACTACATCGGACAGGAGCGGCAGTCGCCCACCTTGTTCATTTTCGACGAACCGACAACCGGTCTTCACTTTCATGACATAAAGAAACTTCTTTCTGCCTTCGATGCCTTGATAGAAAGGGGGCACACCATCATCGTAATAGAACACAACATGGATGTGATAAAGTGTGCCGACCACATCATCGACTTAGGTCCTGAAGGTGGAGCAGCCGGAGGATTTATCGTCTGCGAAGGCACACCGGAAGAAATCGTGAAGTGCGACAACAGCATAACAGGAAAATTCCTGAAGGAGAAACTATGATTACCTATTGCATTTAAAGACGCATAATCTCGCTACTTGTAGTTGTTCCTTTGTATTTGCTTCGCTGCGGATTAAACGAATAGCGTAATTGCAACATTATGCCCCGCGTGTCAAGTCGTCTGTCTTTTGAAAAATAGACACCATTGATATTACTGCCCCAGCGTTCCTTATCTGTATTGAACAGGTCTGAAACTTTAAGCCATACACTCAATTTATTTTTAAGCAAATTAGCATTCAGACCGATATCTGTACGGAAAGTGGGATTGAAATATGACAAATATAGATTACCCGCAGCCGTCCCCCATAGGTTGAGTGAAAGGCTTATATGCTTTGACAGTCGGAATACATTATCAAATTCGTAAGTGAAATAGGGGCAATTATAGTTACAATCATTATACGTAAGATGCTGTTTGAATACGCTCAGTTCTACTTTGGGACACCAAAATTTAATCACCGACGAATAACTGGCAGTTGCACACCATTCTTGATAATGTGGAATATTCTCTGTTGTGAAAAACATCGCCGATGCAGTCTCCATTTTCTGCATTGTCCTCATCAGGCTGTTCTTATACCAAGTGTGTGTCACATCTACCATAAAATCTTTCCACGAAAATACGAAATCGAGAATATAGTCATAAGCTGACAGCAATAAAGGATTGCCTTTTTGATAAGTGTATCTGTCCATATAAACTGTGCTGCCATTTAATTGACCATAAGAGGGACGATGGATTGAGTTGCTATAACTCAACGATAGTGAGATGTCATTCTTATCATAGTCAATCTGTAAATACGGCAATATCTTTTTGTAGTCTTTACTTACATCTTCATTCAATTTCCCATTATGAAAATATTGATAATCTGCAATTTCTACTCGTCCGCCAACTTCCACGGAGAAATCACCAAACATTTTAGATTGTGAAATAAAAAATCCCCATAGTCTTTGCCTGTTTTCATCCTCGCTCCCATTTAAAGCCGTATTTGTAGCTTGGTCGGCAGAATAAGAATGAGCGTTTTTGGTGTAGGAAAACTCCATACCATAATGTAATTCTCCACCCCATAATGGATTTAGGATTTCAGCCTTTCCTATATATAAATGATAGTCAGATTGATTTTCAGACGATACTTCTTTTGCCTGTTTCCAATAGGTTTCATATTTGGACTGTGTCTTTCCACGCATATAATCAACATTCAATGTTAATTTGTTCTCTTTTCCCCACGACGTTATATAATAAGTATTCAGCGCATGATTTGTTTTTTCATTCTTTTCCCAAAGCATTACTTCTTCTGAATAGTTTGTTGCATTATTGTCCGAATATGTGCTGGTCCCATTTAGATTATCTCTGCCTGACGGTGTTCGGGAAAAATCGTATTTCATACCAAAGTCGTTTTTCTCTTTATTTGAAAAATTGAAACCGACGTTGGTATTGAATGATTTGTTGTAAGTGGTGTTATCGAATGATTGATTTACGTTTATTGTGGTGTTGTTATGCAGAAAATCTATCAAATTATCTGTCGAACTTTCCTTGTTATTATTCTTAAAACCCATGCCGCAGAAGAAGTCCCACTTTTTTACACGATAATTCAATTTCCCGAATTCCCAATAGTTAAAATGCTTTGTCTGTGTTCCTTGTGCAGTCAGGCTTATACTCAAACCCTCATCTTTCCTAATAGTTGTGATTTTAATAACGGCTCTTACATTGTTTTCATAATTTACACTCGGATGAAGATTTATTTCAACTCGCTTTACCTCATCGCTGGATAGTTTTTGGAGTTCGCTAATGTCGTTTATCTTCAAATTGTCTATATAAATCAATGGCACTCCTCTTCCGAATACAGAGACGCCCTCTGATGTACGGCTTACAAAAGGAAGCATCGACAAGACTTGAACAGCATCACCCGTGCGAGCCAATAGGGTATGTTGAACATTCACTTGTATTTTCCCTTTATTAGTTTGTATGATAGGGCGTTTAGCAGATACCACCACTTGAAGATTCCATCTTCAACATCAAGCCAGTTATCTTACTTTCCTGCCTTATAGCACCACTTCTTCCGACAATATGCAACTTGCAGAAATCACAGTAGCTTCCGATGAGCCTCTTGCCGGAACCTACAATTTTGGTGATTATGGAATTGATACCGAAAATCCTGCCTCTCCATCGACAGCCATTACACTGAAATTGAAAGAGCCTTCCCTTTTCCCTATTCTCGACAGACCTTCTCCTGAGAAAAATGCCGCCATCATGGTATTGGCACCGGGTTTTCACCCTACGCTCACAGTGACATATAAACTCATAAATCACGATGGAGGCACCGTAACCCGGCCTAAAACATACTATAATCAGGAACTCAAGGCAGGCAAGAACAAACCCGTGAAATTCGATTTACACTAATTGCTCCCTAAAATGAAAGGGTCATACCATTGCCCGCAAATAGCATGACCTGCTTTCTGCCGGTCCGGTTCCCCGGACCGGCAGAATAGGGGAAAACTGCGTTTCGCTCGCGAGTGAAACACGGAAAACTCAAAAATAACGGTTCGCTTGCAGGCGACGGGCAGAAAACGGTGGAAACTGCCCGTCGCTTGTGTTTTTTCATCTGAAAATGGTTGCACCGCTCGTGCCGGTGAAATATCATGACACATCAACCGGTTTCCCCACGTCGTGCTCGTGGAGTTTCACCAACGGTCCCACATCCGAAACCGATGAGCGACAAAAACAATGGTAACTAAAAGGGTCTAATTTTAAACGAGAAATTAAGTTATAATTTATAATCAATAAAAGGTTTAGTTGACACTAATACCAACATTGGCAGAAATTTAATACAGACAATGGAAATAAAAAAGGAAATACTCCAACATCTACAGATCTCCTGATACGTGAGCGGCAAACGGGACTCGAACCCGCGACCCTCGGCTTGGGAAGCCGATGCTCTACCAACTGAGCTATTGCCGCATTGAAAGAAAACCTTATTCACGAGAACTTTGGAGCCGATACCGGGACTCGAACCCGGGACCTACGCATTACGAATGCGTTGCTCTACCAACTGAGCCATATCGGCAAATCCATAATCCCCTATGTATGATAGAAGCATTTCTGTTAAATGCGGTGCAAAGTTAGTTATTTTCCGTAACTTTCAACAATTATCCACCCCTTAATTGTTCCGATTTAACTTTTTTAACAACAAATCAATTCGTTATCGTTACCACTATATACTCGGAGCGCGTGCCGATACGGAACTTACCTCCCCAAATTCCCATGCCGGAACTGACATAGTAGTCGGTATTACCTCGTTTCCAACGCCCCGCCGCACATTCATACACTGCGTCGGTTATCAGCGATATTGGCCACACCTGCCCATGATGCGTGTGCCCGCTCAACTGGAAATCAATGCCGCCCTGCTCTGCATCTCCCAAGTTGTATGGCTGATGGTCAAGCAACACGGTATATTTCCCTTTGTCTAAGTCTTTCACGAGTTCCGCTACTTTCTTCCTACGAAGGTTGCTCCTGTCCTCTCGCCCCACAATCTGAACATCTCCTGCAACGGCTACACTGTCACGGAGGAGCGTTATACCGGCATCGGCATAGAAATCTAGTGCGCCCGAAATGCCGGCATAATATTCATGATTACCTAAGCAGGCAAACACCGGGGCGTTGATTTTCCTTAATTCCTCTGCCATGTTCTCATCCTCAAGCGGGCGCATGGAGCGGTCGATTATGTCGCCGGCAATCATCACGATGTCCGGCTTCTCGCGGTTCACCATTTCCACCCAACGCGCCAACTCTCCCCGTCTGTTGTGATAACCAAGATGCAAATCGCTCATCATCACTATCTTCAAAGATTTCGACAGTGGCTTCGCGGTTTTCAGCACAACAGCCTCACGGTGCTTATTATAATAATGTATATTGCCGTATATCAACAAACCTCCCACGCCACCGGCAACCAAACACGTTCCTGCGAGGCTGGCGTGGAGAAACGAGGATGGTATGAGATGCACCAGCCTGCCGATGTCGAGCAGTGCGAACACAATGACAAGATAGAGCAATGCTATGAGCCAGCCCGTTCCAAACTCGTAAACCATGACGGAGACAGGCATAGGCAGATTGTCATTTACGCGAGACATCGCAAAAGACATACAGACAAACAGCATTGTAAAGAAGCCTGCCACAACCCATTTCTTCCAAAAAACAAAGGGCATTATATGCCAAATGTGCCAAATAACATAGACGTTGGCAAGGGCGAGCAAGGCGAAGAATAGCACAAAAAACATTTTCATTCTGTAAAGGTACGAAAAACATCAGACACGGCAAAAAACATGATAAAAATATTTTTGAAAATACAGTATGCAAACAGCCTTTAATTATTATTAACCAAGTTTGTTCTTAAAATCAGATATTTATTGAAACTAATTGTTTAACTTTGTGACTGAGTATTACATCCGTGATACAATTCACGATATGAGATTAGGATAACTATAATTCGTTTAATAATTCACAAGGAGATAAAATATGATAAAATCAGGAAACAACTTTCTTCGCAATGTAGATTTAGGACTACTATTGCTTCGTTTGTCAGTGGGTGGATTGATGCTTTTTCATGGAGCCCACAAGGTGATTTATGGAGTAGGTCCTATTGGTGACATGCTCGCAAACATCGGTCTTCCTTCATTCATAGCCTACGGTGCTCTCGCGGCAGAACTCGTGGCGGCACTGTTAATCCTCATCGGTGCATGGACACGTCTGGCATCAGTGGTATTGGCAGGCAACATGGCAGTTGCAATTCTCATGGCGCATGCCTCACAGATATTCTCACTCAATCCCGACACCGGCGGACTGGCAATTGAACTTCCGCTAATTTACCTGTTGGGTGCTGCGGCTCTCTGCTTCACCGGAGGTGGCAACTATGCAGTGACCAAAGGAAGCGTCTTCGATTGACATATTACACATAACAGTCGATAACATAGCAGGATATGGATTGGCAACTCATCACGGTAGTAATTGTCCTGTCTGCCGTTTTTGCCCGCGCTTTCTATTGGATATGGAGACGAATAAAGAATGTCGATAACCCCTGTCATGGCTGCAACGGGTGCAATTTAAAAGACACCGGGGCACTCAACAGACGGAGAAAATGCCATGACAACGCGAGAAAAGACATCAAATATTTGCGGGAATAAAAATAAAACGCTACCTTTGCAACCGATTACGAAAATGGTACCTTGGCCGATCGGTTAGGTAACGGTCTGCAAAACCGTGTAGAGCAGTTCGACTCTGCTAGGTACCTCCACAACAATAGCTCCTCCATTGATGCCAAAGGGGGAGCTATTTCAGTAAAAAGCGACTTCCGAGAGGTTATATTTTATTATTTTTGCAGCATGATTTTCTACTTCTCAGCAACAGGAAACACTCTTTGGGCAGCAAAGAAGTTGGCAGAGGTCTTGGGCGACTCTCTTGTCAACATGGCTGAGCACGATGCCGCCACAGCGGAATATGAACTCCGAGACGATGAGAGAATAGGCTTCTGTTTCCCCGTTCACGGCTGGCGTCCCCCGGTTTTGGTGAGACGTTTTATAAGCCGGCTGAAAATAAAAAACTATGCCGACAACTACTGCTGGGCACTATGCACCGCCGGCGACGACATCGGACTGACTATGGAATTTCTGTCTAAAGACCTCTCGCAGGCAGGCATCTCCCTCCACAGCGTGTTCTCACTCATCATGCCCGAAAGTTATGTCGGACTGCCGTTCATGAACGTTGACAAGCCCGAAAAAGAACTTGCCAAGAAAAAGGCTGCAGCAAAACAACTCACAGAACAAATCAGAAGAATCGAGAATAGAGAACGGAAAATCACAGACACATACAAGGGGCACTGGCCGAGAACCAACAGCCGGCTGCTCGGAACGCTATTCGTGAAATGTCTCATAACCGACAAGCCTTTCAGGGTTGACGGCGAGAAGTGTATCCGATGCGGCAAATGCGCCGGCGTATGTCCCGTTGACGATATAAAGGGCGGCTACGGAATGATGCCCGAATGGAAACATAACAACGCATGTCTCACATGCTTCAACTGCTACCACCACTGCCCTACCCATGCCATAGAATATGGCAGGAGGACAAAGAACAAAGGACAATACTATTTCAAAACCGACAGATAGAAAACCGCAAAAAGTATAAAAAACCATGAACAGAATTGCATTTATTTTAGCATCGCTACTGTTCAGCCTGTCATTATGGGCTGCAAAAGTGCATCCGGAACCCGCCGTGATAACCCAAAGCGACGGCACTAAGATTACTATCTATGCCTATGGCAATGAACACTATGGTTGGTACACCACCGCCGACGGCGTACTGCTATACCGCGAAGGGTTCAACTACTACGTGGCACACACCGACGCAGAGGGAAACCTGCTGCCTACAAACCAACTGGCTCACGAAATATCGTTACGCAGTGAGGCGGAAAAGGAGTTGGCAAGGAAGCAGAACCGCACCTTGTTCTATGCCACAATGGAAAAAGAGATGGCAAGGCATGCACAGCACAAAGAGCCTATTGAATACAACAGCACTCTCTTTCCCCACAACGGCAGTCCGAGAGCGATAGTCATTCTCGCAGAATTTACCGACAGCGTTTTCAAAGACGACAACCCCAAAAGGGTGTTCGAGGAATATCTCAACGCAGAGGTCATCGACAACACAGTCGGCAACAAGACCGTGGGAAAGAACTACGGCAGCGTGAGAAGATACTTCGAGGACATGAGTTTCGGGAAATTTCTGCCGCAGTTTGACATCTACGGACCGGTGAAACTGTCAAAAGAACTGAAATATTACGGCGAAGGAAGGCGCGACCACATGGACAGGCTGTTCCCGGAAGTGTGCCAACTGGCTGACGAAGAGATTGATTTCTCGCAATACGACGCAAACGGCGACGGATATATTGACCTTGTATATATAATATGTGCGGGATATTCGGAGTCGTGGGGGCAGAACTCTTCCGACTGCATCTGGCCTAAGTCGGGCGGTTTCAACTTCGGTACATACGACGGGAAGAAGGGCTTCAGATATGGCGTACACACCGAGTTGAACGCTTTCCCGGGAGCATTCAAAAACCAAGGGCTTGATTATGCAATCAACGGTATCGGGCTTTTCTGCCATGAGTTTTCACACTGCATGGGACTGCCCGACTTCTACCCCGTGAGTGCAGCGGCACAGACGGTAGCCAATCCGGGCATGGAATACTGGGACATCATGGACGGAGGAGAGTATCTCAAGAACGGATATTCGCCCACCGAATATACTGCGTGGGAGCGTGAGGCTATGGGCTGGTTTGCAATAGACGAACTCACAGCAGCCGACATGGGAAGCGTTGCCCTCGGCAACATAAACGGCGGGGGCAAGGCTTACAGGATAAAGAACGACGCCGACCAAACTGATAACGAGTATCTTGTGCTGCAATACATCGAGAAAGCGGGGTGGAACAAGCCTCTTTACGGACATGGCATGCTCGTGACCCACGTGGACTACGACGCGGCGGCTTTCTCGCTTACATCAAACTCGGTTAACAACACCGTGGGACACCCGAGATATACCATTATCCCGGCAGACGGAGAATACATCAGTTCTTACGACAAGAGCAGGACAAGGGATGAGTATATCGCGAGCATGAGGACCGACCTGTTCCCCTCTACGGGCTTCAACGAACTGTATTCCATACCGTGGTACACCGGCAACGACACCAAAAAGCCGTTGCTCAACATAAAGGAGAACATGGAAGCTGCCGCAGATAAACTCACTTTCGACTATATCTTGCCATACGACACCATAACGCCACGGGAAACCGGCGTTGTGGAGAACATTTTCGTAAACGGCATGCCGGAGGACAATGTGACGCTGATGAAGGCTCTGCTGAAATCATATTCAAACGGCGACAAGGTGATTGAGGCAACCGAATTCCTTGACGCAGAGATAGCATTCGCCAATAATTTCCACGTGAACGCCGGCGACTCGCTGCACATAGACGTTTTCTCCTACGAGGACATGCAGCTCGGAATAGGCTTCATGGAAAAGGATGTGGCTAACGGAACTATGCCGCGCGGCATGAGAAAAGAGCCCGGCTCGATGCTGTTCGACCTGAAAGGAAAGGTTTGGACAAAGATAGAGTTTGCCGCAGACGACATCTCCAACGGTGAGATAGCGTTTGAAAACATCGGCGGCATAAGAATTTCCAACGGTAACGGCAACACCATATACATCAACAATATCTATCTGTTCAGGCAGGAAGTGAACTCAATAACCGATATTGAGGGTGACGACACCGCCATAGATATGATATACACTCCCGAGGGCATACGCATCAATGCCGACAGGGGAAGTCTGAAGAAAAGATTGTATATAATAAATGGAAAGAAATACATGGTAAAATAGACGACTGCAGTTATAGTAAAAAGTATATTCAAGTAAATAGCATTTATTTGCCGGAATATACTTTTTCATTTACCCCGGATTGCCAACAGACGTCGTAAAAGCACTCACTCAGAACAGCAACACGAACACTCCGGCAAGCACGAACATCACGGCAACAAGCCGGGTGAGCCAAGCCTTCGCAAACAGCATGCCCTTGTTCAATCGGGAGAAACTGCCTACACTGTAGGCAAAGACCCACGACATGACTACAACCGGCAACCCGGTGCCCAAGGCGAAACTTGCCGGAACCAGATAGCCCACGCCCGACTCAAACGACATCGGCATTATCATTCCGAAATATACGATGCCACTCTCGGGACAGAACGCAAGCGCAAATATCACACCGAGCAACACAGGAGTGACGCGCCGCCCGCCGAAAGGCAGCCGCGGCACATGGTCATGATGATGAAGAAGGTCGTTATATAGCAGATACGCACCTATTATTATAAGTATCGGAGCCAACAACCGCTCACCCCATTCAGACACAGGCTCGCCGATATCCATAACTTCAACACCGTTCTTCACAAGCAGAATTATCACCCAACCGGGCAAAGTGTAACCTACGGCACGCCCGAAAGTGTATCGCAACCCATTGACAAACACCTTGGTACGGTTGTCAACATCTTTCCCGATATACCCCATTGCGGCAATGTTCGTAGCCAACGGGCATGGATGAAGAGCCACAAGCACTCCGAGCACGAAAGCAGTGAGCAACGGCCACTGCGAATTACTCATTATTTCCTGTATCAATTCCATTTCACCTTTCACTTAAATAAGACGAGACTGCAAAGTTACTCATTATTTGGCAAAGATGATAATAATAACCGCAAAAGGGGCAGAAAAATAAATGTCAAGCGGCATCACGGAGAATCAGTGATTAGAAGCAACCTCTCCAAAGCCAATGAACAACGTGGTCCGAGAAACGTTGAGTATTTCGCCTATATATTGATTGAGGAAGCTCGAAGACTTCGCGAAGGAGATGTTGATGAAACATTCTTCTATCGGGGAGACATCTATGCTTTCAAACTTTTTGGTGGAGCAGGCTCCATCATGACAAAAGCGGTGTAAAATTGCCTATATGCAAGCAACACAAGAATATAAAAACAAGTTTTCATATAGAAGTAATAGAAAAAATGTCTAAATATTTGGTGAATAGGAATTTATTTTGTTTCTTTGCAGAAAGAAAAGGTGCAAGAATTTTGCCTTAATTGAAGAATGTTGTAAGTTTGATTTGCTAAGAATCGTGAAGAATGTTCAGGCAAAACACCAAGGAGCAAATATAAACCATAATACCTTTATCTTCTAAAATGAAAAAATCAATACTCATATTGGTAGGACTTCTTGTTAATCTGAGTTTTTGCCTTGCGCAAAGTCAGAATAAAGTATCTGGTCATGTAACAGACTCTTTGACACAGGAACCTGTGGAATTTGTCAATGTCGTATTACTTAATGCCGATTCGGCGTTCGTTTGCGGTGCAGTAACCGATTCAGTGGGCTATTTTGAGCTTAGTTCAAAGAATTTTGTTAAAGACAATAATTACATCATTCAGGTTACGCATGTATATTATGACAGAAAGATGGTTTCTTTTTATCATAGGGATCAGACGGAGATGTTGATAAAGTTGGTGCCAAATACTACTTCACTTGACGAGGTGGTGGTAACAGGAATCAAGACAAAAGTGAGAAACAGACTGAACTTTACCTATTCTTTTACCGACCAGATGAAAGATAAGGTTAGACTAACTTCCCGATTATTGGAAAACATCCCAACAGTGTTTGTAGATTGTAATAGCACAATACGTATAAAAGGAAGTAGCAACATCCTGATTCTTAAAAATGGCATTGAACTGACAGACAATAGCCTTGTTGACCAGATTCAACCTGCAAGCGTGAAGAGTGTAGAGATTATGTATAACATACCAAGTCAATATGCTAATCAGAACTACACTGCTATAATGAATATCATTACAGAACGCGAACAGGGTTATTCTTTGATGGTAGATAACAAAACAGCAGTGGATGCCTCAATGAATGATACAAAGGTGAATATAGGATATGGAACAGAAAAGAATTCGTTTTACCTATTCTATAAGCAGTATTATCGTAACTTAAAAATGAAAACAGAAGATAGGATATTCGACAAAGAGGGAACTCTTTTGTCAGAAGACCTATATACAACATTTCCACGGAAAGAGTGTGATAACGAGTTCTTCTACGGCTACACATATCAGCCAAACAGTAATTTCCAAATAGGTGTTGACGGTTATCTTTCTCTTTATAGGGAAAGGTTTCAGAATGCGTATGAGAATCAGAACACTTCGTTTTCTGTATTAAAAGAAGCTTTTAATACGCAGAACTATAAAGGTTATGCAAGCTATAAAGATGATAAGAATCATTTAAAATTTGAAGTGTCTTTTAATAAGAAAACGATAGATGATAATGATGCCTATCTTGCTGATGAAACCATGATTAAGCAGAATGAGAAACAGGAGATCTATGGATTAAAACTCGATTACAACAGAAAGATTGATGAATCAACCATTCTTTATAGCGGCGTTAAATATTCATATAACAAGACCAAAGGTTTCTTCAACAACAATTATTCTGATATTGCAGACAGATACCATTGCAATAATATGTTTGCTTATGCTGAACTAATGAAAAGCCTTGGAGAAAACTGGAAAGTAGATGCTGGTGTGAGTTTTCAGAATTATCATCGTTCCTTTGCTGATGGTACGCGAGTGAAGAAAACAGATCTCTTCCCCAAATTTAATATCTCATATACATGGGATAATAGCAACTTGGCATTGGGATATTCATCGTACTTAAATGATCCCAGCATCTGGCAGATGATTCCTTTTATAAAAAAGGAAAGCCCGAATATCAGCACTAAAGGTAATCCGTACCTGAAGCCTCAGAGAAATGGAACATTGTCATTAGAATATAGTTATTCCAAGGGGAATTTCTATTTAGCATCATCAGCTTATTACAAACAAGTCAATAATCAAGTAGTTAGTAACCTACTGACAGACAGCAAGAACGCTACCCTTGAATTCATTAACATCAAAAAAGTGCAAGACTATGGTATGGATTTTACACTATCGTGTAACATTACTAAATGGTGGAGCGTGAGTTTCTATGCCGATGTGTTCAGTCGCCGTATTCCTACAAATTGTTTTTATAATACAAATATGTGTTCTTATATGGCTCAGATGCAGAGTAACTGGCACTTATCTTCTCGTCTTACTGCAATTGTGCAATACACATACAATAGTAAAGAGTTGCAATATAATGGGTATAGTAAATCGCACGATTCTAACATAGGAATGGTTAACTACACGCTCAATGACTATCTTGATTTATACGTTGTATTCATCCAGCCTTTTGGCAATTTGAAGAGTTATACAAGAATCCATCAAGGAACACAATACGTTGACATGAAAGATAAGATTTATGCACAGAAAGTAATGCTGTGCTTGACATTTAATCTTAGCAAAGGCAAGGAGCAGAAAGAGCGGAAAATTTACGAAAACGAGTCTAAAAAGTACTAAGGCATGTTCAAAAGGTTCCCTGTTGTGAGGCAATATGATAGTGATGAAGCCACCAACGCCCTTGACGCCAACAATGAGCGAGCCATCACCGAAAACCTCTCGGATTTCTACAAAGGAAAAACCGTAGTAGTAGTGGCACATCGCCTTTCCACAGTCCGTGATGCCGACCAGATTGTGGTGCTTGACGAAGGTAAAATTGCAGAATTAGGCACACACGAAGAGCTAACGGAAAAACGTGGCAAATACTTTGCCTTAGTGAAGAATCAATTAGAATTGGGCAACTGATATGGAAGAACAGGAAAAGAAGCAGGAACGGAGTTTTGAACTCCGCAGCGAGAAAGTACGCAGTATCGTTGGGCAGATACCCTCTTCACTTGTCCGATACGGCATTACTGCCATTGGGACAGTGCTGCTTTGTCTGTTAGCCGTAGCCTATTTTCTCCCTTACAAGCAGGTTTATTCGGGAACGGCTACCATACATGGAGCAACGACTGTAGCACCGGCGGACAGCACGGACATAACCATCTTATTGAAGTTTGAGAATAAACGTCCCGGCAATGTAAACAGACAGATGATTTATCTGCAATCTCCCAATCGCACCTTCACGGGGCAGATACAAGACCTTTCTTCCGTCCGTGACACATTGGAACGTCAGGAAGCCCTATGCCGTTTCAAGACAACTGAGATAAAATCTGTGGAAAACCAAACGGTGAATTTCCAAATAACACGCTCATCGGGCAATCTCTGCAAAAAATGCTTGGAGGCATATAATCTAATTGCAACATTCCTTATTTCTCTCGATAGTCAATGGTTAAACTCACTGCTTTTTCTTGCAAGGCAGTGAGTTCCTTTGTCAAACCGATAAGCTCCCGCAACATCACCTTGAAATGCTCACCCAATAATCTTGCACGGACAAAATCGGACTTTGACTTTGAGCCTGACTTATGATATAGGTCTATCACCCGAAGTTGTTCTTTCGGATCGGGCAGGCGGACGTGCCAATCATCCCGCTTGTCGGACATAAATGTCAAGCGGCATCATATACCTCTTTTATGTCCTCACAACCAATTGTTTGCGCCAAACAGTTCTGCATCTTGATATATCACGAAAAGTAAAATCGCCGAAATTGAAAAGTAAAATCGCCGATTTTGCTAACCAATTTCGGCGATTTTGGTCAGTAATTTCGCCGAATTTACCTCATGAAATGTTTATTTTGAGGATGTCATATATGGTAGGTTAACGAGGCTTCGGGTATAGACTGCGGAGGCTGTGATGACATCCCGGTTATGAATTCGCAGTATAATATTGTTCTTTTTTGCCTTAAAAATATTATTTTTAAGTTACTTAAAGGTTTGATAAGTGGATTTTGTTGTTCGTTTTAGGAAAATAATCTACCTTTGCAATCAGATTTTTTCAGAACAAAACTGTATAAAACAAACATGAATAAGAAGATTTTAATACCACTTATCGCAGTCATTCTCCTGCTCATTGGCGGCGTGGCATGGCTCGCCATCGACCTCAACAAGCAGAAACAGGCTAACGAAGACATGCAGGAACTGGCAGAACTCGACAAGAAAGAAATGGAAAACGAGTACCAGCGTTTTGCCGAACAATACACCGAGATGAAGTCGCGCATCAACAACGACTCCATCGTTGCACAACTCACGCGGGAACAGCTGCGCACACAGCAGTTGTTGAAGGAACTGCGCTCGGTGAAGGCAAACGATGCCAGAGAGATAACACGACTGAAGAAAGAACTCGCCACGTGCCGCGCCGTGATACGCAGTTACGTGCTCGAAATAGACTCTCTGAACAGACTCAACCAAAATCTTACGGTAGAGAACACCCGCGTGAGGGGGCAGTATGAGGAGGCCACACGACAGATTGAGGGGCTGAACGCCGACAAGGAGTCGCTCTCGGCACAGGTGGCAATGGCTGCACAACTGGATGCAACGGCAATACAGATGGTGATGCTCGACAAGAAAGGGAAACAGACCGAGAAGATAAAGAAGGCGAAGCAGTTGCGCGTGACATTCAGGATCGCGAAGAACGTCACAGCAACAAACGGCGTGCGGACACTGTATGTGCGCATCATCACGCCTACGGGCACGGTACTCGGCAATGCCGGAACGTTCCAATATGAGAACCGGCAGTTGCAATGCTCTCTGAAGCGGAGCGTGGAATACGGCGGAAACGAAACGCCGGTGACTCTCTATTACGACATAAACCAGTTCATCGGCGAGGGCACCTATCAGGTTGCTATTTTCGCCGAGGGGCAGATGATTGGTTCGAGAAACGTGAAATTTGAATAGAAGAAGAAGGTTTTTATATGTATAGACTCTTATCGTTTGTTGCAGCCGTGACATTCTCGGTGAACCTCTGTGCACAGCGGGTGCTGTCGCTCGAGGACTGTCGCAACATGGCATTGGAGAACAACAAACAGTTAAACATGGCGCGACTTAATCAGGAGGTGGCACTGAACACCCGTAAGGCGGCGCGAACGAAATACCTGCCAAGGGTGTCGGCAATCGGAGGCTACGAACTCACAAGTCGCGAAATATCATTACTAAGCGACGACCAGAAGAACGCCTTAGACAACATCGGAACTAACGTTGCAGGGAAAATGGGCGGGTCGCTGACACAAATGCTGTCTGATTTCGCAGGACAGGGACTCATCACTCCGCAGATGGCACAGACGATAGGCGGACTGTTCTCTAACATTGCAACGCCAATCGCGCAGACACTGAACGGCGTGGGAACGAATATAAAACAGGGACTGCGCACAAACACCCGCAACTCCATCGCAGCGTCTGTAACGGTGATGCAACCCGTATATACAGGTGGAGCAATCTCGGCTGCCAACCGTCTTGCCGAACTCAACGAGCAACTGACTGTCCAGCGCACGGAACTGTCACGACAGACCACACTCTACGAGATAGACCAAGCCTACTGGCTGGTGGTTTCGGTGAAGCATAAGGAGCGGTTGGCACGCAACTATCTTGAGTTGGTACGCAAGTTCGACCAAGACGTCAGGAAGATGTATGAGGAGGGAGTTGCCACACGTTCAGACGAACTTCAGGTCAGCGTGAAGGTGAATGAAGCAGAGATGCAACTGATGCAGGCTGAAGACGGGGCGGCTCTTTCGAAAATGCTGCTCTGCCAACTCTGCGGTATGGAAGCTGAAGAAGACATCACGCTTGCCGACGAGGACACCGAGAACCTGCAACTGCCGGCACTGTATGACGGTGGAGAGAGGTCGTCTTATCAACTGCGCCCGGAACTTCAGATGCTCCAGACCTCTGTCGATATGACGGAAGCCTCAACCAAACTCGCACGAGCAGCCTATCTGCCGCAGGTCGCTGTCACCGGAGGCTACCTCGTGACGAACCCAAACCTGTATAATGGTTTTGAGAGAAAGTTCGGCGGGACATGGAATGTGGGAGTGCTAGTGAGTGTCCCGATATGGAGCTGGAACGAGGGAACATATAAGGTAAGGGCAACAAAGGCTGCCACACAGATAGCCCGGCTGGAACTCTCCGAGGCCACAGAGAAGATTGGTCTGCAGGTGAGCCAGTGCCGTTTCAAGGTGAAGGAGGCTCACCGCAGGTATGCCCTCGCCGTGAAGAACGTGGAAAAGGCAGAGGAGAACCTGCGCTGCGCAAACCTCGGTTTCAGCGAGGGCGTGATGCAAACCACCGACGTTATGGCGGCACAGACCGCGTGGCTGCAGTCGCAGACACAGAAAGTGGAAGCCGAGATAGAGGCAAGGCTCAGCGATGTGGCACTGAGAAAGGCATTGGGAGAACTGTAACATAAGAATAACAACAAACAAGCAAACATCATGTCAGCAAAGACACAACATAACAACATTCTGCTTGCCATACTCGGATTGGTGTCAGTGGTAGCAGTAGTAGCAGTAATCGGACTTTTTGTTTTCGACAAAACCTCCGAAGAAATACAGGGAGAAGTGGAGGTTGACGAGTACAGGGTGTCGAGTAAAGTACCCGGGAGAATACTCGAAATACGTGTAAAGGAAGGCGACTATGTGAAAGTGGGCGACACTCTTGCCATTCTCGACGCTCCCGAAGTGGAGGCCAAGATGACGCAGGCACAGAGCGTTGAGCGCGCAGCATCGGCAATGAGCGAGATGGCTCAGAACGGTGCACGCCAACAACAGATACAGGGTGCTTACGAACTATGGCAGCAGGCAACAGCCGGACTCGAGATTGCGAAGAAGAGTTACGAGCGGGTGCAGCGTCTGTTTGACGAGGGAGTGATGACGGCCCAGAAGCGAGACGAGGCTCTGGCACAGTTCAAGGCTTACGAAGCACAGGCAAAGGCGGCCAAGAGTCAGTATGACATGGCTGTCGAGGGAGCGCGCACCGAAGAGAAGAAGGCTGCCGTGGCAAAGGTGGGACAGGCACAGGGCGCAGTGCAGGAAGTGAAATCATACGAGCGCGAACTTGTGCAAGTGGCACAGATGGAAGGACAGGTGAGCACGATATTCCCGAAGGTTGGCGAACTCGTGGGCACCGGCTCGCCGATAATGAACATATCGGTGATGAAGAGCATGTGGGGCACATTCAATGTCCGCGAAGACCTGCTCGGGGGAATGAAGATAGGCGAAATGGTGACGGCATACTGCCCGGCATTGGACAAGGAGATAAAACTAAAGATTTTCTACATTAAGGACCAAGGGACTTTCGCGGTCTGGAAAGCGACCAAGAGCAACGGGCAATTCGACCTGAAAACCTTTGAGGTGAAGGCTCGTCCTGCCGAAAAGGTTGATGGATTATACCCCGGTATGTCGTTGATAGTGAAACGATAAGGCGATGTATAACAAGAGGAATGTTCTTTTGCGCGTGCTTAGCGTGGCTCGGCGAGAGTGCGGGATAATCACGTCAACGCCGATTTACGTCTTCTGCATGGTGGTGTTCCCCATTCTGTCGGTGGTTTTCTTCACCTCAATGATGAACGACGGAGTGCCGCAGGAGATGCCCGTGGGTGTGGTTGACAACGACAACACCGCCACTACACGCACAGTGATACGCCTGCTCGACGCCATGCAGACCAGCAAGGTGGCAGGGCACTACGCCACTCCTGCCGAAGCGCGCAACGCGATGCAGCGAAACGAGATTTATGCGTTCCTCTATATACCCGAAGGCACTACCTCCGAACTGATGTCGCAACGCCAACCGAAGGTGTCGTTCTACGTGAACAGTACGCTGATTATGGCAGGGTCGCTGATATATCGCGACATGAGGGTGGTGTGTACGCTCGGTTCTGCGGCAGCGGCAAAGGCAACAATGAGCGCACGAGGCTACACCGACGACCAGATAATGGCGTTCCTGCAGCCCATAGCAATCGACATTCACACCATAGGAAATCCGTGGCTGAACTATAATTTCTATCTCGGTACATTCGTAATACCCGGACTTCTGCTGCTGTTTGTGGCTCTCGTGACGGCATATTCCGTTGGTACGGAGTTGAAATTCCGCCGCAGCAAGGTGCTCATGCGCCTGTCGGGGAACAACATCCACGTGGCAATGCTCGGCAAGATACTGCCTCAGACGCTGATATTCCTCGGTGTGTTCTACGGCTACTACATGTATATATACGGACATCTCGGCTTCCCTCATCACGGAAGTTGGGTCACGATAGTCCTTTCCGGGTTCTTCGCCGTAATCGCATCACAGGCTTTGGGCATCTTCTTTTTCGGGCTACTGCCTTCGCTGCGAATGTCATTGAGTGTGTGTTCGCTGTGGGCTGTGCTCAGTTTCACCATGTGCGGAGCCGCTTTTCCGCTGTCTGCAATGGATCCGGCACTACAAGGACTGGGGCAGATATTCCCCCTGCGGCATTACTATATGTTATATCAGATGTGCGTATTCAACAACTACCCGCTCTCCGATGCGTGGTATCACATCCTCGCCTTGTCGGTCTTTATCATCCTCCCTGCGTTCGTAATGAAAAACCTGAGACGCGCTATGCTTGAGTATGTCTATATACCATAACCCCCGAAAAGAATGTACGAAATAATAAAAGACACCTGCTATATATGGGCAAAGGAGATGCGCTCCGTAATAAGTGACGAGGGAGTGCTGATATTTTTCGTGGTTGTGCCGCTGCTATATCCGCTGCTTTATTCGTGGGCATACAACAACGAGGTGGTCAGAGACGTGCCGGTGGCAGTGGTGGATTTGTCTAACAGCAACACCTCACGGCAGTTCATACGCCGGTGTGATGCCTCACCCGAGGTGAAAGTGGCATATCGCTGCAGTTCGATTGACGAGGCGCGCCGGCTCGTTGGGCATCAGGTGGCGCGAGGAATAGTATATTTCCCAAGCGATTTCGAAAAAAATCTCGGGCGAGGAGAGCAGTCCAAGATAAGCCTTTTCTGCGATATGAGCATGATGTTGACGTATAAGGCGATATATCTTACAACGATGAACGTGGCACAAGACATGAACGCCGAGATACAGGTGGCACAGGCAAACCCTGCAACCGAACGCGAGGGTGAGATACTTACCAAGCCGCTCGACTTCGAAGAGGTGCAGATGTTCAACACCCCTGCCGGCTATGGCAACTTCATTCTGCCCGGCGTGCTCGTGCTGATACTGCAACAGACGCTGTTGCTCGGCATCGGACTTGGCGCGGGAACGGCGCGTGAAAACAACCGTTATCAAGACCTTGTGCCCGTGAGCCGACATTATAAAGGCTTCTTCCGCATCGTCTTCGGCAAGGCATTGTGCTATTTCATGGTGTTCGCAGTAATGTGTGCCTACATCACGCTTGTGGTTCCGCGCATCTTCAGTTTCACAAGCATACCGCAGCCCGGTGTTCTCTTCGCTCTGATGTTGCCATATCTGCTTGCCTGCATATTCTTCGGAATGTTCTTCTCGTGCATCATACGCTATCGCGAGAATGTCATATTGCTTGTTGTGTTCCTGTCGCTTCCATTCCTATTCCTTGCCGGATTGTCGTGGCCTCAGACCAGTATTCCGGCAGCGTTGCAAGGAATAGCCCACCTTGTGCCCTCTACTTTCGGCATACGTGGATTTGTAAGAGTGAGCGTCATGGGTGCAACCCTCGATGATGTGCGCTACGAGTATGTATGGCTTTGGGTTCTGACAGCGGTATATTTCCTTGCCACCTGCGCCGTCTATCGTTATCAGTTGCGCAGTGCCCGCCGCCATGCTGTGGAGCGTGTGACGTCAATCAAGGAGGCTGCGGTACGGCAAAAGGCAATCAATATACAGAAAGAGGCAAATACATAAAAGCCCCATTCACGATTTTGCGAAGCCCTTGCATTGGCGCATTTTCTTCGTGAATGGGACTTTTTTGTTGTCTGTTCCGGTGCTTATTCCCCGGTGTCTCCGGTATAGAACGTTATGCCCCAGAACCTCGCATTATCGTCGCCGGCATCGCTTTCCACGTAATCCTCGACAGCGTCGGGCAGATTGCAGAAGAAGTCGATGTCTGTTCTTTTCTGCAATTCTTTGATAGTGATGAACTCGGTGGTGCTCTTCGCATAGTTCGGCGACCATACGCCAAGGGCATGATAACAGTCGGCAGCCTTGTTATAGGAAAGCAACGCCATGTAGAAATACTTTGGAACGCGCAGTCCGGCTTCGGTAGTTGTTTCTATATCAGCCTCCTTGTCTATTGTCGCAGCCTTGACAATGTATAGCGTGTCGCACTCGGGCGATGCAGCATAACTCCTCACTTTCTTCTCCAACGACAGCCATACGCCGCCGTTATGACCGTGCACCTGCGGCTGCATGTTGCTAAGATAGAACGTCTGATTGTTCTGTTCCTGCGTGCATTTCCTGTCATCCGACGGGCAGAGGTGCCCACGTGCATAGGTAGATGATGTCGCGCTGTATTGTGCGAGGGTGGTGCGGTGATCCGGATTGGTGATTTTCAGGTCTTCCTTGAACTTGTTTTTCCTTACCGCATTGCCTTTCATATTGCCGTCATGCAGTTGGTAGCATGTCCAGCGGTTGCCTTTTTTCGCTCCGTCCCACTCCAACGAGAAGTTCACTGCGCCGTCATTGTCGTAGTGAGTGATTTCATAAGTCACCTCGTCGTTGCCCTGATGCAGTCTCGGAAACTCCAACCGCCACGCCTCCTTGTTCTTTGCGAGGTCGGCAGCAGCATTCTTATTCTCGTTGGTATAGTCTGCCTGTCCGCCTCCCTGACAGGCAAAAGCCACATATTCTATCTGCGAATACAGATAGTCACGGCACGATCCGTCTTTCATATATATCTTAATGCCGAGCGAATCTTTCGCCCCCTCCTGTCCGAAAACGACCACCGACCTGTCTGTTTCATTCTTATCGAAGGTAATCACCACGCCGTTTTTCAGCTTGATATATTCAGGAGTCTTGTTTCTCTGCGCAAGGGCTCCAACGCTAACGATGAGCAACGATAATGCAAATATATATTTTCTCATGATGTCTTATTCGAATAATTTAACGTCATTAAATACTTTTCAAATGGCAAATAATCATTTCACTACGATTTTCTTACCCTCAACGATGTATATTCCTTTGGGAAGTTGCTCCGTGCCATGTCCCGTAAACCTACCGTAGAGGTCGTAAACGCGGGAGTCCTTCGTACTCTCTCCTGTAGATGAATACGCCGACTCGATGCCCGATATATTCTCATCCACCTTCACCATGACATCTCCTGCGGCAGACGGAACCACGAAATATGCCCCGGTGGAGCCAATCTTGCCACTCGTTTCAGACGTAGGGCTGTAGAGTTTGTTGTCATCTCCCACCAAACGCTCGGTGTTGTCGGTCTTCATTGAGTATGGCTTGTATGTTCCGACGAAGTGAAACCCGTTGTGATAGACGTCATGCGCTGCGGTGTTCGACAGCGTAACACCTTTATACAATACGTTCTCCTGCCCCTCCTCCGGTTTGTAAAGATAAGGCACTCCCGGCTCTATTCGGTTGGTTTTCTCAAACACCATCACGTTACCTTCCACCGACTTATACCGGCACAGCACGCCTTCCACGTTTTCAACTCCGAAAGGCAGCGTCAGCGTATTCCACTTTCCGCCATAGAACTTGCGCTCCAGTCTCACCGCAACGTTATCCATGTTGGTTGTCGGCAGTACCAACTCCTCCTTCTCGTCAATGACATACACTATCGGCAAGAACTCCACTTCTTCAACCAAATGAGCCACCGTCTGCTCCACCTTATTATATATCGGTCGCAGTTCGATTATGCCCGGCTCGGCGACAAAGGCTATAGCCGATATGTCAACCCGTGCATTGTCGTATGGTTCGTGGTAGAAATTCACGTCAGTCAGTCCGTATTCGTTTTTTATTTCAACATCACTGCCGCCGAGACTAACCTTTCCGTTGCTCACCGGTGTCCCCTTTATAAGCACCCAGTCGGCGATATGGTCGGTATGATTTCCGGTCGAAACATCTGCCGGGGTGACGTCTTTCTCCATTACAGGTTCGGCAATCAGCAGCATCGCGGAGCTGGTCTTGGCAGTGGCTTCCAGCACAGTCATTCCTCCAACGCTCGTCTTCTTTCCATAGACATATCCCGCCAAATGACTGTTGAACTTCATTGTCGGCTTGGTTTTTACACCCTTGAAATACACCCTTGTGCCACTCTTGTCTCGCAGGAAAGCGTTGTTCTCGGCGTCGGCGAACAGCACTCTCACATCGTCTGCATCCGTAATATATAGTAGAACGTCTGTTCCGTCGTCCACATCTTTCAGTTCAGCCAGTCCGCTCACCTCCTGCAATGGTTTCGGAGCGGTGCCGCCGGTAACGACGTTGATTGTATTGATGAAACTCTTCACCTCCACTTGCAGCGTCACCGATGCGGCTTCTCCTGTCCATGTGCCGATTTTTCCGTCAACATTCCATGTGCCCTCGCCGGCTTTCACTGTGCCTAATTCATCAAAATCTACCACAATCTGTGTTATCGGAGTTTCGTTGTCAGACGTCAGAGTGATGCTTCCGCCGTTATACACACGGAATGTGTAGTTGCCGTTAGAGTTGTGAACGCGCGTCCGGGCTGTGCCGTTAGTGTTGGCGAGAGTAATCCCGTTGCTGTTCAAGTCGTTTTTCACTGCAGTGTATTTCCCCACCTGCGGCACCGAAATTCCCAGCAATGCGAGTCCCGGTTCAGAATTAAACACGAAGGTTTCGGCATTCTCCATCGGGTCTTCTCCTTCCTCATCGCCGCCGCTTTCACCGCCCGGCTCTTCACCTCCGGCAGTGTCATATTCCACGGTAATCCTCTTTATATAAAGAGCCTTGCCACGGTTCACATAGTTCAAGGCAATCTCTCCCGAAGCCGTTCCCTTGAACTCGTGCCCCGTGTTTACGTTAGTGAGAGTGTATTTATCGCCGAACGGCACACCGCCGACAGTAACTTCCAACTCTGCATCAATACCTTTCGCCCCGCTCGTTTCTATCTTTACAGAGCTAACGGTGCCCTGTATGCCGTTGGTTGAGAGCGTAACAAACGTGGCATGCTCCCCGGCCTTGCCTATCTGCAAGCCTTTATCGCCGCTGTAACCAAAAAAAACGGCATCGGTTTGCAACTTCCACGTTACCCCGCCGAGGTCTTTTTCGCCATTCCCGGAGAAAACCTTTGCACTGAACTCGTAGGTGTATGTATCGGCAAAAGCCGCGTTCACCCATGCAGTCAACAGCAAAAGCATGGTCATCCGTAAAACTTTTCTCATCTCACTAAAAAGGTTTAAGTTTATATTTCGTTAATTGTTATTTTTGCGATAAAACACATCTTCTGCTGCAAAGGTAGTGATTTTATTCAATATAGCACAATTTTAGAACATGAAACTGTAGCCGGCAACATCTTGTGACATAACGAAACGGTATATATCTCATCGCCATTTACATTCCCGTTTGGGCGTAAACAGGAGCGTACCGGTCTGAACACGGCATACCGCAAGGCAATCCCGTGACCATCACACACATAAAACACTTATGCTTTTCTGTCAAACCAGCAGTCCGTCCTTCATCTTTATAGTCCTATCTGTCAGCGCAGCGAGACTCTCATCGTGGGTCACGATGACAAATGTCTGTCCGAACTTATCGCGCAGGTCGAAGAAAAGTTGGTGCAGTTCTTCCTTGTTTTTCGAGTCGAGCGACCCCGACGGTTCATCTGCCAAGACCACAGCGGGGTTGTTTATCAGAGCCCTTGCCACTGCCACTCGCTGTTTCTCGCCTCCCGAAAGCTCTGCCGGTTTATGTTCGGCACGGTCTGCCAGTCCCATGAACTCAAGCAATTCCTTTGCCCGCCGTTTCGCTTCGCCTCTGTTCATTCCCCCGATATACGCCGGGATCATCACGTTCTCCATTGCCGTGAACTCCGGAAGCAGACGGTGGAACTGAAACACGAAGCCTATGTGTCGGTTGCGGAAGTCGGCCAGTTTACCTGCCGAGAGCGACGAGATGTCTATATCGTCTATTTTTATTGTCCCGCTATCCGGTTTGTCGAGCGTACCGATGATTTGCAGCAGGGTGGTTTTCCCAGCCCCACTTGGTCCCACGATGCTCACTATCTCGCCCTTCCCTATGTTCAGGTCGATGCCTTTCAGCACCTGCAGCGAGCCGAAACTCTTCTTTATATTCTTTATTTCTATCATTTCGTTTGTTCTTTACGCCTGTTTCTTTACTTTCTCAATCCAGTCTGCGAGATGCTCGTAAGCACTCTTATCCTCAAAGTGTTGCGGTTGTGCGAAAGTCATTTCGTCCATCGGGTCGCCATATTGGTCTGGGAAGAGGATGATGATGTTCTTCCCGGTGAAGAACTTAGTGATTTCCTCCGGCAGATGTTCCAGAGCGTTCTTATACGACACCGTGCCCTTTCTTGCTGCCACAACTATGAACAGATGGTCGTCGGCAATGGTCCCGGCAAGTTTCGGCAGCCCCACCCAATGGTGCATTTCGGCATAGTCGGCTCTCGTTTCGGGGTGGCGGTTGTTTATGTATTGCCTTATCAGCTGCAGCGTGTCGCCGCGTCCGTGAAACTGTATTCTGCATTCAAGGTTCTGCGCCATGCGCGACAGCCGTTCCAACCAGCGGTAAAAGCCTGCCTCAAACTGCGCCCTCGAAGGCACAGCCACCTGTATGCGGCGTATGGTGTTGAGCGGCTGCACGAGCCTCACCATCATTATTTGGCGGTTCAATCCGTTGTAAAGACTTTGGTGGAACTGCCCCCAGAACTTATTCGACACCTCCTTATGCGTGTGCATCCCGATGATTATCTCGCTCGCCTGAAACTCCTTGAAGGCGTGTTTGATGCCGTTTGCGATGTTCGCTGCCACCCTCACCTGCGTCTGCATCTTCACGTCGGCTGCCGCAGCCACCTTCGTAATACGCTCCAGCAGCAGTCTCCCCGACTCCTGATTTTTTGCCATGTTTTGGTCGTCATACACCACGTTCAGCCCCACCAGTTCACGACCGAGTTTCGGGTTGCGCATAAGTATCGCCATGTTTACGAGCGGTTCGGCATAGTCCGGGTATTTCACGGGTATTAAAATCCGCTCGTCGTCGTTGTGCCGGTCTTCGTTTGCCACGTCCTTGTCGCGCAGCGTTATGCCCTGCGCCGAGCGTTCTGTGACCAAAGTTGAGATGATGCACGTCACGAGAATCGTTATCACCACGCCGTTGAGCATATTGTCGTCAACCGCTCTCATCCCCGGCACAGCCTCCATTTTCATGCCCACAAGCAGAATTGCTATTGCTCCGGCGGCATGTGCCGAGGTGAGACCGAACATCATGTGCCCCGACGACCACGGCAACTTGAACAGACAGCAAGACAGATATGCCGCCACAGCCTTGCCGAATGTGCCGAAGAACACGATTGCCACCACCACGGCAATTATGCTGCCGCCCTCGAAAAGCACGCCGACATTGATGAGCATGCCCACGCCGATGAGGAAATAAGGTATGAAAAAGGCGTTGCCGATGAACTCAATCCTGTTCATCAGTGCCGAGAGGTGGGGGATGTATCGGTTGAGAATGAGCCCGGCAAAGAACGCTCCGAAGATGCCTTCCAGCCCTGCCGCATCTGTTAGTACGGCACTCATGAAGAGTATAGCCATGATGAATATAAACTGCATCACGGCGTCGCTGTATCGGCGCAGGAACCAGCGCGTGAGTCGCGGGATTGCAAACGTGAGGAATGTGCACACTGCCACTATCTTCACGAAGAACCAAAGCCAGAACAGCACTCCCCCGCTGCCGTCGCCCGACGACGCCACTCCTGCCATCACCACGAGCGAAAGGAAGAGCGTTATCATCGTTGCCCCCACGCTGAGCATCACGCTCGGCTTGCCCTGCAGACCGTAACGGCTCACTATGGGATAGGCGATGAGGGTGTTAGACGACATTATGCAACTCAGCATAAGAGCCGAAATCGGTTGATATCCGAGCAGCAACGTGGCGGCAAAGTAGGTCACGGCAAATGGGACTGCAAACGACAGCAGGGCGAATACAGCCAGTTTGTTCCGCATCTTCTTTATTCCCTCGAAGTCCATTTCGAGTGCCGCGAGGAACATTATATAATATAGTCCCACGTTTCCGAACAGTTCGAAAGAGTCGTCGCGCACCAGAATGTTCAGCCCGTACTGCCCGAGCAACACGCCGGCAAGCACCATTCCGATGATATGCGGTATTCGCAGTTTGCCCATTACGATAGGTGCAAACAGTATGATGAGCAACACCACGAAGAAAATCTGCGTGGGGTCTGTGATAGGGAAATATCGTGCAAAGTCAAGCATCGTGCTTCTCATTTTGCATACAAAATTACAAAAAATAAAATTATCGTGCATGGAATACATCGGAAAGTTGTAAATTTGCATCATATTTTAAATGTTTATAAGGTATGAGAGTGGCAATAGTGGGCGCAAGCGGCGCCGTGGGGCAGGAGTTTTTGCGCATCCTTGACGAGCGCGATTTCCCCATAGACGAGTTGGTGTTGTTCGGTTCGGAGCGTTCTGCCGGCACGAAATATAATTTCCGCGGGAAGGAAACGGAGGTGCACCTGCTGCGTCATGGCGACGACTTCCGCGACATCGACATCGCCTTCACGTCGGCAGGAGCCGGAACGAGCAGGGAGTTTGCCGACGACATAACGCGGTATGGCGCGGTGATGATAGACAATTCGAGTGCTTTCCGAATGGACGACGACGTGCCGTTGGTGGTTCCGGAGTGCAACGCCGAGGATGCTCTGAAGCGTCAGCGGGGCATCATTGCCAACCCCAACTGCACAACGATAATGCTGGTGGTGTGCCTGCAGCCGATAGAGAACATCTCTCACATCAAGCGCATACGTGTGGCATCCTATCAGAGTGCGTCGGGAGCAGGGGCTGCGGCAATGGCAGAACTGCAACAGCAATACCGCGAAATAGTGGAAGAAGGCGAGGTTAAGACGGTGGAGAAGTTTGCCCACCAACTTGCATATAACGTCATTCCGCAGATTGATGTGTTCCAACCCAACGGCTACACCAAGGAAGAGATGAAGATGTATCACGAGACGCGCAAGATAATGCACACCGATGCCTGCTGCTCTTCGACGTGCGTGAGGGTGAGCTCGCTGCGCTCCCACTCCGAGAGTGTGTGGATAGAGACCGAAAGCCCGATAACGGTGGAGCAGGCACGCGCGGCATTTGCCGCAGCCCCCGGCGTCACCCTGCAGGACGACCCGGCAAACCTTGTCTATCCGATGCCGCTCGACACTGCCGGCAGGGATGACATCTTCGTGGGACGTGTGCGCCGGGACATCGCCGACGATTGTGGTCTTACGTTCTGGCTTTCAGGCGACCAGATACGCAAGGGAGCGGCACTCAATGCGGTTCAGATTGCCGAGTATCTCGTAAATACAGGCAACATAGGACGTAAGAGATAACCTTTCGCAGCCTGACAGCATACACGGCATAAACCAAAACCGGCGATTTTGCAAAGCAATTTCGCCGGTTTTACTTTGCAATTTCGGCGAATTTACCGGGCAAAATCGCCGAAATTGCTTTCCGTTATATGGTATGTTGCGCTACGCTTCGAGACATTCGTCGAGCTCGCGGGTAATCTCTTCCCTGTCGAGTCGCTGTCCGATGAACACGAGTTTAATCATTCTATCGCCGTAAGTATCGTCCCAGTCGCGCTTCATATCGGGGTGCTGCTCCATCAGTTGCTCCAGTTCCTCGCCCCTTGCGGTGGCATACCACAGTCCGCTTTCCTGCAGAGTTTTCTGCACTCCCGCCTGCTCGAAGAGGTAAGACATGTCGCGGTTGTGTGCAAAGTAGCACACCCCCTTCGTGCGTATCACTTCCTTGGGCCATTTCCTTGCCACGAACTGGTCGAAGTTGTTTATGTTGAACGGCTGCCGGCGGTAGTAAACGAAGGTCGTTATGCCGTATTCTTCAGCCTCACCGTCATCGTGGTGGTGGTAATGGTGGTGATGCCGGTGATGACCGTCATGCCCGTCGTGCTCATGATGATGCTCGTGATGATGCCCGTGTGCATGCTTCGCCTCGTGCTCCTCCTCTTCGGTCACGGGGCGTTCTATCTCCTGAATCCATCGTGCCGACGTCACGGTGTGCTCGAAGTCGAACATTCCGGTGTTGAGGATTTTCTCCAATTCGATGTCGGCATAGTCGCACTCTATGATTTCTGCCTTTGGTTGCAGCGTTCTGATTATGACCTTCACGCGCCGGAGTTCTTCGGGTTTCACCTCCGAAGCCTTGTTGAGCAAGACGATGTTGCAGAATTCCACCTGCTGTATTATCAGGTTTTCGATGTCTTCTTCGTCGAGATTGCCCCTTGTGAGACGCTCTCCGCAGGCAAATTCGCTCTGCATCCGCAGCGCATCCACCACTGTGACGATGCAGTCGAGACGCGGCATTGTGCCGTTGGTGACGCCCTGCCCCATGTAGGGCATTGAACAAACGGTCTGCGCTATCGGCTCCGGCTCGCATATTCCACTTGCCTCTATCGCTATGTAGTCGAACGTTCCGAGGGTCATGATGTCGTTTATCTGCGCTATCAGGTCGGTCTTCAGGGTGCAGCATATACACCCGTTCTGCAGCGCGATGAGGCTGTCGTCGCCCTGCGATACCACTCCGCCCTTCTGTATCAGTTCGGCATCGATGTTCACTTCGCCTATGTCGTTCACTATCACGGCGAACTTTATGTTGCGCCGATTGTTCAGTATGCGGTTAAGCAATGTTGTCTTTCCGCTGCCCAGATAGCCTGTGAGCAGCAATACGGGTATTTGTTTCATCTTCCTTATGTCTATGTTTCCTATTCATTTGGCGGCTCTCCGGGGATGAGAATGCTTCGCTCTTGCCACGGTTGGGTATTGCAAAATGAGTGTCGCCGTTATCAATCGACAAAGTTAGGTAAAGTTTACGAGATGACAAAAGAAAGTGGAAAGAAATGAGAGATTGGGATTTATGCCCTTTTGAAATCAAGAGATAGCAAATTATGAGGATAAAACCGACAAAAAGGATTGAATTGCTTTGCAGTTCGATAGTCTTCAACTAACTTTGCACGAAAAAAGAAATATGGGCAAAGGAAAACTGGCAAAATTCGCCGATATAGAACGGTATGAACACGTGTTCCAATATCCTTATTCGGTAATAGACGATGTTCCGTTCGGAATGAAGGGCAGATGGCGCGAGGACTATTTCCACAACGACAACCCGATTGTGGTAGAACTGGGCTGCGGCAAGGGTGAATATGCAGTGGGACTGGCGAGGATGTTCCCCGACATCAATTTCATCGGCGTTGACATAAAGGGCGCGAGGATGTGGACCGGAGCCACGCAGGCACTCTCCGAAGGGCTGAAGAACGTGGCTTTCCTGCGCACCAACATCGAGATTATCGACCGTTTCTTCGCGGAGGATGAGGTGAACGAGATTTGGCTGACGTTCAGCGATCCGCAGATGAAGAACCCGAGGAAGAGGCTGTCGTCAACGTTTTTCATGGAGCGTTACCGCCGTTTCCTTGTTGACAGGGGAACGGTGCACGTGAAGACAGACTCAAACTTCCTTTTCACATACACCCGCCTGATGGTTGAACACAACAACCTGCCCGTCGTTGTGTGCACCGAGGACCTGTACGGCTGCGGCATACCGACAGACGAACAGACACGGGCAATACTCTCTATACACACCTACTACGAGCAGATGTGGATTGACCGCGGTCTGAACATACGCTATATGAAGTTCCTGCTTCCGCATGAGGGCGAACTGACAGAGAGCGAAGTGGAAATTCCGCTCGACGAATATCGCAGTTACAAGCGCGAAAAAAGGAGTGGGAAAGAGAAGGCGAAATAACACCAAATATGCCCCGTCATTGTGAAAGATAGTCTTCCAACGACTGCTGTATGCGCCTGAAGACGGGCGATGCGATGTAAGCGGTGTTTTTCTTCAGCATCTGCTCGATGTCTTGTGTGCTGTGACTGTAGCACGATAGTTCATTGCGCATCTGCGTCTGGTGCATGGCCTGTTGGCGTATTTCTGCCTCGCGCTCGCGTATGAGTTGCGAACATACCTTGTCGAGCATCGGCACCACGGCTCTTTCAAACAAGTGATGCCCCTGAATGTAGAGATAGGTCTCGTCGGGCTTCACCCCCAGTTCTTCTGTCAATTCGCGTTTCAGTTTCAGATAACTCTCCTTGGCGTCGGGGTGCTTTCGCTGCAACATGGCGACGTACTTGCCAACTTTGTGGCGCACGTGGGTAATCGTGGCGTATGGATTATCTATCTTGAAACCGCCGAAGTCGATTACACGGTTGAAGTCGGTTATGGTGAAATCGGTGTATATCGGTCGTCTGTAATGCCATATACTCCACACGAAGAGTGGGAAAATGGTAATGCTGTATTGGCGCATGAACTCGTGGAGGTCGAGCAACTGGTGGTCGTTGAGCGTCACTGCCACGCATACGTTGTGTAGCGAGGGCGCGTAACACTGCAGGTTTTCTATGGAATAGGCGAAGGTGTGGAACACGAATGGATTGCCGATTACCTTCCGGCTCGTCTCCGTGGCACCCTGTATGAGGTAGTCGTAGTCGGCATCCACGCAGGCAATCATGTCTCGCCCTACCCCATCTCCGAGTATCCGCATGATTGCCGACTTCTTTCCGCGCTCCAAAGTGCGCGTGGAGGGGAGCAGCACCTCGAAATATCGCGTCTCGTCTTCATACATCGAGAGCACCGTGCGCCAAAAAAACACATCGTCGTAACTTTCCACGTAAGCCACGATGCGCCGCCGCGCCGTCTTGGAGTGCAGGCGGTTGGCAGCTTCAAGATATTTCGACGATATGTTGTCTCTTAGCCTTTTTGACATGAGGAGAGGTTTGGGGTTATTGAAATTTACGGCAGACTGCGGTGGGCGTGGCGTAGTGGCAGGCGGCGGTCAACCGTCAATCAGGATGTCGCTCACTTCGGTGACATGCCCCATCCAGCCGTTCATTATCACTGCCGGAGAGTGTGTGGTGAGTATCACCTGCACGTTGGGGTTCATATCGAGTATGATGTTTATCAGGCGTTCCTGCCAATCCACGTGCAGACTCACCTCCGGCTCGTCCATGAAGAGGATGTAAGGCTGCCGGTCTTCAACGAGAACCGTGAGCAGGATTACGAGCATCTGTTTTTCGCCCGACGACAGTTGATAGGGCACGAGTGTCTCGCCGATGTGCGAGAAGCGTATTTCGTTCTCCGTGCGCACTATCTTCTTGCCGGTATCCCGGAACAAGTCGTCAACGAGGTCTTGGAATTTCTTCTTGGGTTCGCTTAGTGCACTGGCCTCCGAAGCACCGCAAGCCTGTAGTGCTTCGATGATGCGGTTGCCTATGTTCACCTGATAGTCGAGGTATTTTCGCTGCAGTTTGTATAGCTGCAGGTCGAGTTCGGTAATCAGTCCGGTGTCCATCCTGTTCATCACGTCACCGCTTACGACAGGTCGGTCGAACGAGCGCACCACGTCGAAGCGTATATGGGTGGCGTCGGCAGGGCTGGTTTTCAGATGCACTCCCTTGAACCTGTTGTCCACTATGTTGCCGTTGGCGTTGATGCTCTTCACCACCTTATTTATTATAGTGCTCTTCCCGACTCCGTTTATACCGCTGAGCACGTTGACACTCCTGTCGAGATTCCAAACCACGTGGCGTTTCCCGCTCCACAGGGAGTCAATCTCTATCTGTTCTATGTAGTCTGCGTATTTCATAAACCGGTAGTATTTGTTTGCAAATATATTAAAAATATTCGATACGGCAATGACTATATGACAACATTTTCACAAGTTACGGAAATCGGTACCGGCAATGCGTGCTTGACAAAATGTCAGTAAGCTTGTCACTATATGTCCCGCGCAGAGGGCTTGGCATGGTGTTTGTTTTATCATTAAGCGGACAGACGTTGAAACGTATCCGTATCGTAAAAGTGAAATAACAAATAAAAATATAAGATTATGGGAAAGATTATTGGAATTGACTTAGGAACTACAAACAGTTGCGTTGCCGTTTTCGAGGGTAACGAACCGGTGGTAATAACCAACAGCGAGGGCAAGCGCACCACTCCGTCTGTGATTGGTTTCGTGCAGGGTGGCGAGCGAAAAATCGGCGACCCGGCAAAGCGTCAGGCTATCACAAACCCGAAGAACACCGTTTACAGCATCAAGCGGTTTATGGGTGAGAACTGGCAGCAGACCGAAAAGGAAATATCACGCATGCCTTACACCGTGGTTAACGAGAACGGGTATCCCCGCGTGGAAATCGAAGGACGAAAATATACTCCGCAGGAAATCAGTGCTATGGTGCTTCAGAAGATGAAAAAGACTGCCGAAGACTATCTCGGGCAGGAAGTTACAGACGCAGTGATTACCGTGCCGGCATACTTCTCCGACTCGCAACGACAGGCAACGAAAGAAGCCGGACAGATAGCCGGACTCAATGTGAAACGTATTGTGAACGAGCCGACGGCGGCTGCGTTGGCATACGGTATCGACAAGGCTAATAAGGACATGAAGATTGCAGTGTTCGACCTCGGTGGCGGTACGTTCGATATAAGTATCCTCGACTTCGGAGGAGGCGTGTTTGAGGTGCTCAGCACAAACGGAGACACCCACCTCGGCGGCGACGACTTCGACCAAGTGATAATAGACTGGCTCGTGCAGGAGTTCAAGAACGACGAAGGAGCCGACTTGAAAACCGACCCGATGGCAATGCAGCGACTGAAAGAGGCTGCAGAGAAGGCAAAGATTGAACTGTCGTCATCCACAAGTACGGAGATCAACCTGCCTTATATCATGCCGGTTGACGGTGTGCCAAAGCACTTGGTGAAGACTCTCACACGAGCAAAGTTTGAACAGTTGGCGCACAACCTGATACAGGCTTGTCTGGAACCGTGCCAAAAGGCGATGAAAGATGCAGGACTCTCTCCGACAGACATCAACGAGGTAATTCTCGTTGGAGGTTCAAGCCGTATTCCTGCTGTACAGACACTGGTGAAGAACTATTTCGGCAAAGAGCCTTCGAAGGGCGTGAATCCCGACGAGGTGGTTGCAGTGGGTGCAGCAATACAGGGAGCAATATTGAACCAAGAAACCGGACAAGACATTGTGCTGCTCGACGTTACACCGCTTACGCTCGGCATCGAGACCCTCGGCGGAGTGATGACAAAACTCATCGAGGCAAACACCACCATACCGTGCAAGAAGACCGAGACATTCTCTACAGCCGTTGACAACCAGACCGCAGTGACTATCCACGTGCTGCAAGGCGAACGTCCTATGGCTTCACAGAACAAGAGTATCGGACAGTTCAACCTCGACGGCATAGCTCCGGCACAGCGCGGAGTGCCACAGATTGAGGTAAGTTTCGACATCGACGCCAACGGTATCCTCAATGTCAGCGCGAAAGACAAGGGCACCGGCAAAGAGCAGAAGATACGCATCGAAGCCAGCAGCGGACTGAGTCAGGAGGAAATCGACCGTATGAAGGCTGAGGCCGAGGCAAACGCTGAAGCCGACAAGCGCGAACGCGAGAAGATTGACAAGATGAATCAGGCAGATTCCATGATATTCTCAACCGAGAATTTCCTCAAGGAGAACGGCGATAAATTGGGTGATGACCGCGCAAACGTGGAAACTGCAGTGGCAAAACTCAAGGATGCTCACAAGAGTGGTGACATCGCAGCCATCGACTCGGCAATGAACGAACTCAATCAGGTGATGCAGGCAGCAAGTGCCAAGATGTATCAGCAGACCGGCGGCGCACAACCCGGCGCAGGTCAAGGCTTCCAAGGAGGTCAGCAAGCCGGCGGACAGCAAAGCAGCAGTGACGACACCGTTCAGGATGCAGACTTTGAGGAAGTGAAATAAGCACATAGAGAAATAAGAATACAATATCAAATGGAAAGCGTGTAGCTCAATGAGTTACACGCTTTTCTTGTTTTTGGCCGTACACAATAATATTGCTATCTTTGCGTTATTATTATAAACATCTGTACC